>NZ_JAQGJV010000072.1 GCF_028290435.1 Devosia sp.
GGTCGTCTGGCGCGGGCTCATCCGCTGGTTGGTCTGCGGGTTGATCGGCGTTGTATTCGCCGGCATTGGCTTGCCCGGAGAGCATGCCGGCAATGGCCGAGCCCAGCAGCACGCCGGTGGTTACGCCTAAAGCTGTCTGCGCTGCGCCCGCAAGAAATCCGCCGCCGCCATTGCCACGCTGGCGATTATCGTCGCCTTCGTCGCGATCTCCCCACGGACCACGGGCAGTTCGCGCCGGCTGACGGCCTCGTTGCTGCGGCTCGTTGTCGCCGCCGAACAGGCCGCCAAGAAAGCCGCCAGCGGGCCGGCGATCAGCATCGGCTTCTAGCTCGGCAATTCGCCGCTCAGCCAGTTGCAGCGCATGCTCCTGCACCAGGATGGTTTGGGCCATGTAATAAGGCGCGGCGGACGCCTGTTGCAGGCGCTGGCGGATCAGATCCTCGGCGTCGGCATCGCGCGGGCCGCTTTTGGCGGCAACGGTCTCGATGCGGGCGAACAGGCCTTCAATGGCGTCGCGATCTTCAGGTTTCAGCACGGTCCCACTCCTTCGGGGTTGAACAGCTTTGAAATGGGATGGGAGGCCAGACGTTGCAATGGGCGCGGCTATTTCGTGCCGAGCCGCAGGACGAAGCCAATGACAACGGCGATGGATTCATACAGTTCGATCGGAATGGTATCGTCGATTTCAACGCCGCTCAGTGCTTCGGCCAGCGATGAATTGGACTCGATGACGACGCCGTTCTCCTCAGCCAGCGCCACGATCCGCTCGGCGACAAGGCCCCTGCCCATAGCCGTCACGCGCGGCGCCTCGCGACTGCCCTTCTGGTATTGCAACGCGACCGCCAGTGCGCGCTCCTTGGGCGTGTCGCTCATGTCAGTGAATCCACAAAATGGCCCGTAGCCGTAGGGGCCGGCACCGGCTCGTCGGCGCGGACGACGATGATACCGGGCCGCAGCCCGGCAGCCGCCAGCGATTGGCTCAACTCAGGCAAAGCCTCCTCCAGCCGCGCTGCAGTGAGACCATTGGTGGCCCAGAGCCGGACCGAGGTAACGCCGCCGCGCAGGCCGACCTGCGCGCCGACCTCGCCCAGCTTGGGCAGGTCCATAGCGAAATGGATCTGCCAGCCGCGCTCGGCGACAGATTGCTCAGGACCAGTCGCATCGCGGTGAATCTGCAATTGCATCACGGTCTGGTAGGTGCCGATCAGCACCGGAATATCAGTCGACCAATCGGCCGGTGCTCCAGCCGTGCCGGTTTCGGGCAGCGAGGCATGCTGATGCAGCCGCAGCCGCGCCAGCGAGCCCTCCGCCCGGCCCAACATAACCTTGCCAACCTCGATGGGCGTTTCGGGAATGTCGATCGGGCCGGTATTGGCCGACCTTGCCCGTGGCAGGGCACCGCGCACCGGTGGTGGCAGTGGACCGGGCGGCACGACAGGTGCCGCGGTCTGTCCCAGCCATGTCACCAACGTACTGCGCAGGGTCAGCAGTGCCGTCTTTAAATCGCCCTTGGCCAGTTGCGGCGCGCCCTGCGCCAGGACCGCCTCCTGGAAAATGCCCGAATTAGCGATTGCCCGCTGCATGGCTGCGCCATCCAGCGCCGGCCCGAGCGGCAGGCTGGCGGCCAGGACCTGCTGGGCCGCTTGCAGTACCGGCTGCGGCAGCGCCACTTTGCCCACAACGGCCGCGAGGACCGTGGTGAGGTTGCCGATACTATCCTGCCGCTGCACAGCACTCTGCACCATCTGCGTCAGAGCCGCTTGCGGGGTTCCGGGCGGCGGCAAAGAGGGCGGCGGGAGCGGTGCGGAGGGCTGGCTCGTTGGCGCCGTCGTCTGCGCCACCGGATTAGCCGAAGGCTGCGGCGCGGTTGTGCCGGAGGCTTGCGGTGCCGGTGTGGTGCCCGCATTCGCTGGCGGCGGGGGTGAAGGAGCGGCCGGATTAGCCGGAGCTTGCGGAACATTGCCCTGCGCCGGAGGCGGCACCAGCACCAGCCTTTGCTGTGCCCCGCTACCCTCGAGCTGGAGCGGCAAAGTCGCGCCCGGTGGCAAGGGCGTCGGCAATGTGACCTCGACCGTCTGCCGCCCGATCTGCACCTGCGTCATGCCGTTTGGTGCCGGACCGATGACACGGGCGTCCACCCGCTGACCCGGTTGCAACGCCAGCGGCTGCAATGCGCTGGGACGCGTGGGGAGCGGCACCGGAGGCGATTGCGGAGCCGGAACGGGCACTTGCTGCGGCGTCGGAATGCTTGGCTGACTAACCGTGACGACACTTGCCTGCGTCGGCAGCGGCGCGGTTGGTATTGACGTCGGCTGGGGCAACAGCACGAGCTTTTGCTGCGCACCGCTGCCTTGCGCTTGTAGGTTCAGCGTCGATCCGGCCGCCAGCAACACCGGCAGTGTCAGATTGAGCACCTGCTTGCCGATCTGCACCTGGGTCGTGCCGTTTGGCCCGGCGCCCAGCACCTTGCCTTCCAGCACCTGCCCCGCCTGCAGGACAAGCGCCTGCAACGCGGCTGAGCGGACGGCCAGCGCGGGGGACGGAAGCTGTGTGGGAATCGCCATCGATTGCCAGCCCATGCCGCACCATGCGGGTGCGCCAGCTTAGCCTAACGACGGTTACTGAACAGTCCCGATCAGTCGGGGCGAATGTCCGTGTAATCTTTCGTCGCCGGCTTGCCGCGGAAGGTGACCCAGAAGAAGTTGAGCGTATAGGTGCCCGCGGTCTTGAACACGCCCTCTTTTTCCAGCCGTCGGCCGGAGGTCATCATCTTGAGCGCGAAGGTAAATTTGACCGCGCCGACCTTGGAGAGGCGGACCGCCACGTCGGTGTCTTCGCCAAAGAACTGGATGGTGCGGTCATAGCCGCCAACGGCGGCCCAGGATGCCCGCTTGAACACGAAATTGCCGCCCTGCACTACCGAGCCAACGCGTAGGATGAAGCGGTTGAGGATGTAGATCAGGTAGGTCAGGCCATAGAAGGCGTTCACCAGGATCCGGCTCCAGGTACTCATGTCGTAATAGACATAGGGTCCACTGAGGCAGACCAGCTTGGGATCGCGCTCGAACTCGCGGAAGACGGTATCCAGCCAGCCCGGCGGCACGATGGTATCACTGTCGATATTGGCCACCAGCTCGACGCCTTCGGAGGCGGCAAAGCCGGCGTCGCGGGCATTGACCAGGCCCTTTTTCGGCTCGTCGACCACGCGCACGCTGGGGAAGCTGCGCGCGATCTCGCCGGTTCGGTCAGTGGAGGCATTGTTGACCACGATGATCTGGGCGTCGGCCTTGCTGCGCGCGATTTCGGCAATCACCGATTCCAGACATTTGCCGATCAGCGCTTCCTCGTTATAGGCGGGAATGACGAATGCCAGTTTCATGCTTGCCTCTTTTGGCCCACACCATGGGCTTGCGACGTGTGCCAATAGCTTGTGTGACAGTCTTGGGCAACCGGATGGCACGCTTTTCTGTTGCACTCTGGCGCGCTCGCGACCACCCTTGTGCCGCGACCAGGGAGTACGACAATGCCCGACGAGCTGCCCGCAGACTCCAAACTGACCCGCACCAAGCAGAGCTGGGCCGCGCAAGGCCGCTTCATCACCGGTCGCACCAGCCGACCTGAGGAAGACCGCCTTCCCCCCGGTCAGCATCTGGTCAAGAACTGGCCGGTGCTCGATCTCGGGATCGAGCCCGATATCGCCCTGCCAAGCTGGCGGCTGGATGTCGGGGGCGAAGTCGATACGCCGATGGCTCTCAACTGGGATACTTTTACGGCGCTGCCGCAGGTCGAAAACACCTCCGATATCCACTGCGTGACCTCGTGGTCGCGCTATAACAATCGCTGGAATGGCGTTTCCACACAGGAACTTGCCGCCCATGCTGTGATCCGCCCGGAGGCGCAATTCGCCATCCTGACCAGTCACGACGGCTATACCACCAACCTCGCTTTGGCCGATTTTCTCAGCGAGGACGCGTTGCTGGCCCATAGCTGGGACCGCGCTCCGCTGACCGCTGAGCATGGCGGCCCCATGCGTCTCGTGGTGCCGCATCTGTATTTCTGGAAAAGCCCGAAATGGCTGCGGCGGATCGAGTTCGCGACGAGCGATCATCCCGGATTCTGGGAGGTTCGCGGTTATCACAATCACGGCGATCCGTGGCGTGAACAGCGTTACTCCTAAGCCGGTTTTGGGGAATTCAATAAGTCATCAATATATGCCATGGTGGCGCGAAAGCATTGCTGTTCATCGCTGGTTCAGCCAAATTGCGCAACTACACAGGCATGATGATGAAGAACCTGATCTTTGCTGGTTTCGCTGTTGCTGTTGGCTTGCTCGCCATGCCGGCGGCCATGGCCGTCAATGAGGGCACGGCGGTTGGCGTCAATCCAGATGCAGTCGCGCGGATCAATACCGGCGACCGCGTCCTGATCGCCGGCTCCGGTATCTCGGTGGGCGAAACGCTGGTAACCGGCCCGCGCGGTCAGGTGCAGATCATCTTCGCCGACGACACCCACATGGTGGTTGGCCCGAACAGCGCGCTGCGAATCGAGACCTATCTGATGCGCAACAACGGAACGGCCGAAAAGCTGGCGGTCAATGCGCTGGCCGGCAGCTTCCGTTTCATCACCGGACGCAGTCCCAAGCCGGCCTACCAGATCAACACGCCCACTGCGGCGATCGCGGTGCGTGGCACCGAATTCGATATCCTGGTCACGCCAACCGATACGCGCGTCATGCTCTATGAGGGCGCGCTTCAATTATGTTCATCGGGCGCCGACTGCGAACAGGTCACCCAGCGTTGCGAGGTCGGCTTGTCCTCGGCAAGGCAAGCCGACCTGTTCACCCGCAACGATCCCAAGCGCCCGCCACTGGCGGACGGGTTCTACTACGCTCATTTCCAGTCGCCGCTGATGGGCGAGTTCCGCGTCAACGGCGCCGCGCAGTGCCTGAAGAACCCTTCAGCCGCCGCGCCTGCGGAGTCGATCGGGCCGACGTTCTCACCGGATGATGAGCCTACCACCGGCAGGCAGACGGGGGGAACTAACGGTCAGACCCAGACGGGGAATACCCGGACCACCGGCACCTAACCCCGCCTCGAACCGGCCACTAGCCGATAAAGTCAGTCTTGCCGATTGGAACGCCGTTGTGGCGCAGGATGGCGTAGGCCGTCGTGATGTGGAAATAGAAGTTCGGCATGGCACGGTGAAGCAGATAAGCCTGACCGAGCTCGACATATTCGCCGGCGCGGTTCTTCAGGGTGATCGGCTTGTCTTCGGAGCCATCGATCTCGGCGGCAGTTGATGCCGCACACACATCGAGCGCCTTGCGGACGCGGGCGCGCAGATCCTCGAACGTAACTTCGTTGTCATCCCATGAGGGAACCGGCTTGCCGGCGAGCCGGGACAGGCTGCCTTTGACATGATCGGTGGCGATCTGAACCTGGCTCTTGAACGGCAGCATGTCGGGCGCCAGGCGGTCATTGACCAGCACAGCCAGATCGATCTTGCGCTCCGCCGCATAGGCTTCGGCCTTGTCGAGCCAGGTCAGCAAATTGGTGAGCATGCGGGTATAGACCGGCACAGATGCGCCATACATGGAAATAGTCATTGGAAAGATGCCTTGATTTTGGTGTGCCGAACGGCCAGCATGTTGTGCGCCGGAACAGCCAGGCAAGCAAGCCGTTGAGCGTGCGTGCATAGGGAGTTGCCGGGCCGCGATGGTCAATAAAACTGAACAGAGCCCGCCCCCGGCCGGCCACTTTGCCCGCCTCCGCTCGACCCTTCGCCTGTTTTATCACAGCCCGTCCCCCAAGGCGCAGCGCTTCCAGTTTGCGGTGTTGATCGTCGATCTGGCGATCATCGCCTTTTTCGTGGTCACGCCATTGCTGCGCGATAATCCTGCTTTCCTGTGGATCGACTATTCGATCGCAGGATTGCTGTTGCTCGATTTCGGCGCCCGCGCGCTGGCCTCGACCGATATTCTGCGCTGGCTGCGGCAATTGCCGGTCATCATCGATATTTTCATCCTGCTGACGCTGTTGGCGCCGACGTTGTTCTTTAACCTCGGCTTCCTGCGCATCATGCGGCTGTGGACACTGTCGCGCAGTGCCAATATCTGGCGCCCGCTCAAGAAGCGCGGATTGGGCGGCTATCAGGACACGATCCAGGCCGTCATCAACCTGCTGGTCTTCCTGTTCATCGTCACCGGCTTTGTGTACACGGCCTTCGCCAACCGCAGCGACGGCATCGCCGGCTATGTCGACGCACTTTATTTTACCGTGGCGACAGTCACCACGACGGGCTTTGGCGACATCACGCTGCCCGGCACCTGGGGTAAGCTGGCCTCGATCGTCATCATGATTATCGGCATTTCGCTGTTCGTACGGCTGGCGCAGTCCATCTTCCGGCCCAACAAGGTGCATTTCCCCTGCCCGCAATGCGGATTGCAAAAGCACGATCCGGATGCCGTGCACTGCAAGGCGTGCGGGCATATTCTCAACATTCCCGACCCAGGGCATGATTGAATCTCAGACCGGCAACTCGGGCGCGTCGGCTGCGATGGTGATCCCGTCGCTCTCCAGTGCATCGCGGATGTCGCGCGCCAGGTCGACCGCGCCCGGCGTATCACCATGCAGGCAAATCGAGCGGGCAGTGGATTTGAACACCGAACCGTCCGTCGCCACGATCTCACCGTCCTTGGCAAGCCGCAGGCAGCGCTCGATCATCATCTCGGTGTCATGCAGCACCGCGCCGGGTTGGCCCCGCGGCACCAGCAGGCCATCAGGGCTATAGGCGCGGTCGGCATAGGCTTCGCGGATCAGTGGCATGCCGACGGCTTTGGCCGCCCGCACCTGCTGGCTGTTGTCGAGCGCCAGCACTGCGACATGGGGGTCCATCGCCTGGATAGTGGCGAAAATGCCGACGGCGAATGCGAGTTCCTCAGCGGTCTGGTTGGCCAGCGCACCATGCAGCTTCACATAGGCCAGCGGCACGCCGACCTCGTCGGCAATGAAGCGGACCAGGAACAGTTGCGAGCGGATTTGCCCGAGCAATTGATCGAGCGGCATCACCACGCGAAAGCGGCCGAAGCGCTTGGGATCGGCATAGCCGGGATGCGCGCCGGCCCGCACGCCACGCGCCTTGCAGACCTTGAGGATGTGGCGAATGGTTGGTGCATCGCCCGCATGACCGCCGCAGGCGATCGAGGCGCTGGAGACGATCTGCAGCAGATCATCGTCCGTGCCCATGCCTTCGCCCAGGTCAGCGTTCAAATCGATCGATGTCATGGCCGCAAGCCCCGCAACACGTTCTGCGCATGGTTCACGCTCACGCTGGTAAAAGCAACTGCGCTACCCGGTCGCAACTGCGCGAACCGATCCAGATCGGCCGTGATGATGGTGGCAATGCGCGGATAGCCGCCGGTGGGCTGGTGATCGCGCATCAGCACGATCGGCGTGCCGTCGCCGAGGATCTGGATGTCGCCCGGCACGATCGCGTCCGACACCAGCGTCAGCCGCCGCTGCGCCCGGAAGATGCCGGCGACGTCGGCGAGGCGCACGCCCATGCGGTCGAGGCTCGACGAAATCGTGAAGGGGGTGCCGGCAAAAGCGCCGCGGATCGATGCATCGAACAAATCGGCATGCAACCCCCATAGAATGCGGATCGGTCCCTC
>NZ_JAQGJV010000079.1 GCF_028290435.1 Devosia sp.
AGATCCAACGTCTGCACTTGAATCCATGGATATTCGGCGTTGAACGCATCGATCAGTGGCTTCCAGTTCATTTCGCCCATGTTCGAATAAACCAGCACGCCCTTTTCGGCGCGCGAGGCCTCGATCACGCCGGAATAATCGGCCGGATAATAGTCAGGCTGTGCCGCCATGACGCCGCCGATCGTCGTCGACAGCATCAGCGCCGCAGACAGCGCCACCAGCGCTTTGGTCGCCCGGCGCCTGCCGGGATTGAATGTCGTCTTCATATGGTCCTCCCACGAGAAACGATTTTATACATAATGTATAATGTGCGAAGTGGATATCACATCAGGTTCGGCTGTCAATGCCCGGGACGACCCGTAAGGGCATTCAAGCCGTGCTTCCATCGAAGGCTAGGAATCTGACCGATCAAACAATCACTAAGTTAGGTACAGGCGCTGCATACCGCCTCCCTGGCCTTCGAAAAGTCCGCCTCAATACGAACGGAATCCCGCATTGATGGGCGAGGAACGGGGTTCAAAGCGGCCAAAAGGCATTTAGCGGCCGCACGGCCATCCCTCTTGAGTGTTTTTGGGCAGCTCTTCCAGATAATCTATGCCCCGATCCTTCAGCTCGGCAGCAACGGAGGCAGGCATTTCGAAGACTAGGATACCTGTTTCGTTGCCGCCCGGACCGAAGCCCCAGGATTGTTCGGAGACATACACGACATTGGAAACGTTCATCGCTTCTGGAACGAAACTGAGGTGTTGGTCCCTGCTGTAGAGCTGGCGCCCTCCCCAAGGAAGTCCAACCATCGGCGGTAACTACAAAAGGCCCACTTCCAGTGCTTTTTAATGCCCTTCGATACCATTTCGTCTGTGATGTGTGACGCCATTGAGAGTGACTAGTTAATGGCGGCTTTGGGACATGATAGCGAGAAAGCGGGTAGGCAGTCACTTCGCCCGCTGTCGGGCCTGCCCACGGTCTGGAGCCGGCGGCAATGAGCGTTTGAGGTCGGGGAAGCGATGACCCTGCCCCGCGGGCGGGATGAACAGTTGTCTTTTCGACCGAACCAGCGATAACGATTTCGGGCGACTAGCCGGTAGATCGCATCGCGGATCGCGCGCGGTACCACCACTAATCCCGCTAGCAGACGCCATGGCATCTTAAGGTGCCGCGCAATAGCCAACCCGGCATTTGATTGCGTCAGTCCCCGCTCCCCCTCAACCACCAGATAGGTCAGTTGCAGGTCAGCGGACGTCAGCCCGTGCCGCCCAGCAAGCGCCGCACCCTGCTCGGACCAGGCAGAAATGAACCGTGTCGTATGATCCCGCTCATGCTGCAGGATGAAATGCACCCACGACGAGCACAGCACGCAATCGGTGTCGAAAACGACGACCATGTCTGGTGCAAACATCAAGTCTCTCCCGGGCGTGGCTGGTTCAAGTTCGATCATGTAGACCCCCCGCGGTGGCAAAAGGCATTCACCCCTCCCACGCGGGCGTACCGTGCCGCAATAGGTGAATGGGCAGGCATCGGCCTCAAGCGAGGCACTTGGAGGTGCCCGCTTGGGAGACTTCATGTCCAAAAGCAGACCGTCTTCTTCCTACCCCGGAGTGTCCGATCGGTCACAACCGGTTTCAACCTTTTTGCGGCCAGTATGCCCTCGAACGGGCCCACTTGAGGATCGGGCCAGCGCGAATTCCATAGTGCTTATTTCGCTCGCATCGCGTCGATGAAGGCGCGCAATGCAGGGGGCTGATTGACCCGGCCCGCATAATACAAATGGTTAGGTGGGACTCGGGACTGCCAATCATCGAGCACCGAGACCAGGGCGCCCGAAGCCAGGAATGGCGCCGCGTGGCGGTGCAGCGCGACGGCAAGCCCCAGTCCGGAGCGTGCGCTGGCCAGTTGCATGTCGATGTCATTGGTGACGAACGTGCCCGATACAGCCAGCGCCAGGGTTTGCCCTTCCCGCTCGAAGGTCCAACGGTGAATGGATCGCGCCGAAGGGTAGCGATAGTTGATGCAGTTGTGGGCAAACAGATCTTCCGGCTGTAGCGGTACTCCATAGGTTCGGAGATAGTCGGGAGAGGCAACGATATCGAGCGTGTCGCCGTCGTCTAGGCGGATCGAGACCATGTCCTGTTCCAGCGACGGCGCCCGGCGGATGCCCGCATCGAACCCGGCGGCCACGATGTCCACCAAGCCATCGTCGATCACCAGTTCCACGTTGATTTCCGGATGGTCGAGCGAGAACTGCATGAGCCTGGGCTGCACCAGTTCGAACGCCGCCGAACGATGGGCGGTGATGCGAACTCGCCCCGACGGGCGTCCCCGATCGGTCTTGAGGTCGCTGACGGCCTGGTCGATCTCGGCGATGGCCGGCTGCAGGCGTGCCAGCAGGCGTTCCCCCGCTTCGGTCGGCGCCACGCTGCGGGTGGTACGATTGAGCAGGCGAACACCCAGCCGGCTTTCCAGCGCCTTGATGCGATGGCTCAGCGCGGAGGCCGATACGCCCAGCACGGGGGCGGCCCGACTGAACCCACCAGCCTCGACGATCGCGGCCAATATCGCCAGATCGCCCCAGGTCTGCCGATCCATTGCTGATCTCCATTCATAAGCCTTACAAGGTAAACAGCGGTAGTCTTCAGCAATCGCCATGTCCATCTTAGGGTGACCAATCAGGAGAATTGACATGGACCTCACCAGTTTCCGTACCCTTGGCCGATCCGGCCTTGCTGTCAGCCCGATGACCTTGGGCACCATGACCTTCGGCACGCAGCGCTGGGGCGCCGACGAGACGGGCTCGCGCGCAATCTTTGATGCCTATGTCGGGGCGGGCGGCAATTTCCTCGACACGGCGGATGTCTATTCCGGCGGAGAAAGTGAGCGCATGCTCGGGCGCTTCGTCACCGAAGGCGATCTCCGCGACCGCCTGGTCATTGCGACCAAGTCCGGTTTCGGCACCGGCAATCACCCCCATTCCGGCGGCAATGGCGCCAAGCATGTCCATGCCTCGGTGGACGGCTCGTTGCAGCGCCTTGGCACCGATTTCATCGATCTCTACTGGCTGCATGTCTGGGACATGGTGACCCCCGTCGAAGAGGTGCTTGAAACCATGGCCAACCTCGTCCGCTCCGGCAAAATTCGCTACTACGGCCTTTCCAACGCGCCGGCGTGGTACGCAGCCAAAATGGCTACGCTGGCCCAGGTCCGCAGCCTGCCGGCGCCGATCGCCATGCAGTTCGAATATTCGCTGGTCGAACGTGGCATCGAGCAGGAGCATGTGCGGCTCGCCGCCGAATTCGGCATGGGGATCCAGCCGTGGAGCCCCTTAGGCGGCGGCTTCCTGAGCGGCAAGTATCGGCGCGATGACCCGGCCAATGTCGCCGGGCAGCGCGGCGTCTCCCTCCCGGACGGTAAGCCGGAAGCCGATGCCGGCGGCCGGGATCGGCTGTCGGGGTCCAATCCATTTGGCGACAGCAAGTTCACCGACCGGAACTGGGCCGTGCTCAACGTGCTGCAGGCTGTGGCCAGGGAACGCGGTTGCACGCCGGCACAGGCGGCCCTGGCCTGGCTCAGCGCCCGGCCGAGCGTGTCGTCCGTGCTGATCGGCGCCAGCCGTCCGCAGCAGGTGCTCGACAATGTGGCCGCGCTCGAGGTGATCTTGAGCCAGGACCAGGTGAGCCAGCTCGATCAGGCCAGTGCGTCTGTCGCCAGCTACCCAACGTCGCTGTTCACTCCGCTGGTGAAGAGCTTCGTGTTTGGTGGTGCCGATGTTCAGGCGCACATCACACACTAATTGTGTAAATGCGCTATTTGGCCGCGAACGACCAAAACTGACCGCATCCGATCGGCATGAGACGCTCGATGCAAGTCGGTTTTGGTTATTTGGCGAATTTTGGCGCGGAGTCTGCCCTGTCTGGTCGTTGGCTAAGCCTCCACGAAATCGACCGCTTTCAGGAAATTGCGAAGGTTCGACTAACGGTTGAAATGGGGCGCTTCGCCGACGGCTCATTGACTACCGGCGAAGTCGCTGAGGATCAGATTTCGGTGGCCTCTGACAGCGAGAGGGCGTCGTCGACTTCCACGCCCAAGTACCGAACTGTGTTCTCGATCTTGCTGTGGCCGAGCAAGATCTGAATGGCTCTCAAGTTGCCCGTAGCCTTGTAAATAGTCGACGCCTGAGTTCGGCGCAGGGAATGAGTACCATATTCCTGTGGCGTCAGACCAATGGCGTTCACCCACTCGTCGACAAGCCTTGCATATTGGCGGGTACTCAGGTGACCGTCTGCTACGACACGGCTCGGGAATGCGAAATCATCAACAGTACCGCCCCGTCGCTCGAGCCAAGCCAGCAGGCTGGCCCTTGTGTCCGAGGTGATCTCAAACTGAACGGGTCTGTCGGTCTTCTGCTGGATCACCATCGTTCTGGAGCGCATGGCGGTCCCGGCGACGAGTGTGCCAATCTTGATCTTCACCAAGTCGCAACCTCGAAGCTTGCTATCGATCGCAAGGTCAAATGGCGCCCGGTCTCTCATCTTGCTTTCACGGTCGAGAAAGAAGCGGATTGACCAAATCTGTCTGACTTTTAAAGCGCGCTTGACGCCGATTTGCTTGCCGCATTCCAAGCGGGTCTCCTGCAGCAGCAGGATCACACTGTGAGATTCCCATAACAAATTCTCCTTCGGCCAAAGCGGCCGTGGGCGAAACGACTATGGTGTGGTCACAGATGGCTGGGCCGACCCCATTTCTGCCATTCGACATGACAAGTCGAAATCCTGAAAGCTGCCGTTAGCCGCATCCAACCGTTCGCTTGGCCGGCCTCATGCTAGGCAGCCTAGAGCCGCCCGGTTCTGCGATAAGGTGGGAGGTCGAATGGCGGCTCTGCTTTATCCCGCGCGGCCGCACTGCATGGCAGCGCCCGCCTTAGGCCGAGTAAGCTCAACTGTCGGAATGATCACGCGAGTTGTTTTTTCCGGATATATCCGAAATCCGGGTAGCGCCTGGCCTGCTCTGGAAATATGGCGGCCCCTTCCGGGGCGATGGTGGCTGGTGCCGTTCTGGGCGAAGGAGTTGCCCAAGGATGCACCACTTCGAGCGTCAGCACGCCATGGATCGGCGGCGTCGCCCAGAAGCTGACGGCGGGATCGATATTGTACATGCCGAGCCGGCTGGCGCGCGAATTTGGATACCCGGCTCCATGCAGAGACGGTCACCGACCTTCAGATGGGTCACGCCGGCGCCGACCTCGATGATGGTCCCGGCGGCCTCATGGCCCAGCACCATCGCGCATTGACCACGAACGGCCCGATCTTGCCGTGCGTATAGTAATGCACATCCGAACCGCAGACGCCCACCGTGTGGATGGCGATCTTGACCATGCCCAGAGGCATGTCGATCTCCCGCATGGCCATGCTGGCGTTCGAGGGGCATGCACCTTAGTCACGGTCATATCCTGGGCATCGGATGGCATAAGGCTGGGCAAGCAGGTGAGCATTTCTAACTCACCGGTCATTCCCGCGAAGGCGGGAATCCATTCCTTCGTCCACGGAAAGTGGATTTCCGCGCTCCGTGGTTTCAGATGTTGGGTGGCGGCATGGCGCCGGTCATGATCGCTACCGCGTCGGACATAGTGTGATTTTTTGGGTTGATCACTGCGATCCGCTTGCCCAATCGGTGGATGTGAATGCGGTCCGCGACCTCGAACACATGCGGCATGTTGTGGGAAATCAGTACGATGGGCAGGCCGCGCCGCTTGA
>NZ_JAQGJV010000075.1 GCF_028290435.1 Devosia sp.
TCCCCTGATGCGAACTCCAGGGGCGCCTGCGGGCGCCTCTGGACAGCTTCGGGCCAAGTGGCTAAACGAGACGCGCTGGGCAGGTGGCAGAGCGGTTGATTGCTCCGGTCTTGAAAACCGGCGAACGTGAAAGCGTTCCGGGGGTTCGAATCCCTCCCTGCCCGCCATTTCTGCTGAAGCCTGAAAGTGGCTTGACTCCCATCGGCCTAAAGACACATGTCGGCAGGCACTTAGGGAGCAAACGACCATGTTAGACCGCATTTTTTCCGCCAAGCAGAGCACTGCCTTTTTCGCAATTGGTCTGGTGCTGATGGCGCCTGTCGCCGTTGCGGCGCAGGAAGCCGAAACTCTGGCGCCGTCCACGGTCGTGGTGACGGCAGCCGACGGCACCGCAACGAATTACCAGGTCACCGACGTGTCGGTCTACCTGTCGTCAAACCCCGCCTATGACGACGTACCTGCCTCCACCAGCCTGTCTCTGTCGCTGACCACGATCACCCCGGTGGATGCTGCCTTTCTGGCGTGGTCCACACAAAGCAATCCGGACAGCAAGGAACTGCGCAACGTCAAGGTCACCACCAGCGTGACCAATCCTGATGGCAAGCAGAGCGAGCTGGTCTATGAGCTGACGGATGCCAAAGTCAGTTCGTTCTCGGCCACCAATTCCATTTTGGCAGTGCCCGCCATTTCGGTGACGCTCGAGGCCACCAAACTGCTCGTCAATGGCGTGACGATGAACTAATCGGACCACAGGGCGGGGCAGGAGCGGCAATGCCCGCTCCTGCGGCCTTGAAGCCGGGCCCATTGGTTGTTAGGTCTGCGCTTCCAATCCTTCGCCCCAGGACCTTGCCGTGAGCAGACGCGATTTCGACGTTTCCAGAATGCGACGCATGCGCCGGCTGGCCGGGCGGCATGGGCTGACCATCCTGACGGCCGAGAAGCTGACATCAAAAATGGGTAAGGGCGGCCACGCCATCCGCGACGACGAAAGCTTCAAGGTGATCTTTGGCGATAGCCCATTGCCGTTCACCGCGACGCTAAACGATGTCGAGGCGTATCTGGAAAAGATGTATGGCGATGAGGACGCGGGCGAAGAGTAAGCCTTGCTGACGTGTGGCGCAATCGCCTCAGTTTGATGGAACAGAACATTCCATTATTTGTTCTGTAACAAGAATCGCAGCACACTGTGGGTGTAGGAGACTGTTTGGGAATTCTACTCTGTCGGCCTCTTCATCCGACCCGTCAGAGCGAATTGCTAAATCGTCTCCCAGGCAGTTAGGAGGCGCAACTTGTTCACTCTGATTAACGCCGACGCCGATGATGACGCAGAAATCACCGATCCCCAGGAAATCGCAGAGCTGTTCGCTGCCATTGCCGCTGTCGCCATCGAGGCGATCGGCGCCGGGCAAGCCAGGCAGTTGTTCGACGCCGTCGTCGAACAGGATGGCAAAGACCCCAATTAGGCCGGGTTGACGCGTGGTGAACCCTCGGCTGCGGTGGCAATAGGTCCGCAGCCGGGGCGGAAATTGCGGACACGGTGATCGCCGTGCAGCTTGTGTCGCTGTGCTCTTGCAGCGCCCCACAGATGCCGAGCGGGGCAGTCCAATGATCTTCACGACCAACGACACTGCGCCGATGCAGCCGACGATCATGCCGCTGGGTGATGGGGCCTTGCTGGTGCGGTTCGGCGCCACGCTCTCTGGGGCGGCCAACCGCGCGGCCATCGCCTTTGCGAGAAGTCTGGCCGAATTGCCGCTGGCCGGAATCGTGGAGACTGTTCCCAATCTAGTATCGGTGTTGCTGCGCTACGATCCTCGCATGGTGCAGCTGGAACAGTTGAGCGGTGAATTGCGCTTGCGGCTCTATGCGGGCGATAACGCGACGCTGCCGCCTGCGAGTCACCACACCATTGCTGTCACGTTTGGCGGTGAAGCCGGCCCCGACTTCGACGCCGTAGCGGCGTTGCTGCAGTTGACGCCAGCAGCTTTCACGGGTGCGCATAACGCGTCGGCACTGCGGGTCCTTGCCACCGGGTTCGCACCGGGATTCGTCTATTGCGGGTTCCACCCCCCTGAACTGCACTTGCCGCGCCGCGCCGAAGTGCGCGCCGCAGTTCCGGCGGGAAGCGTGCTATTCGCGGCCGGACAAACCGCCATCGCGGCCACAGCGATTCCCACCGGCTGGCATGTGATTGGCAGCACCACATTCCGCAATTTTGATCCCCGGGCGACCCCGCCAACTCAGATGCGGGCTGGCGACACGATAAGATTTGTGCCCGCGTCATGAGCGCCAGCTTGCTTATCAGGCGCGTTGGGCCGCTGACGACGATCCAGGATGCCGGGCGCTTTGGCATGCTGGCGCATGGCATCAGCGCCTCGGGGCCGATGGATCAAGCGGCTTATAATCTGGCGGGGCGTCTTGCCGTGGCGCCGCCGGGGGCAATTGAGATCACAACGGCCGGTCTGGATTTCGACGTGGAAACCGGTCCATGCGTGATGGGCTTTGCCGGCGGCGCCTTTACCGTGAGGCACAATGGCAAGCCCGTTGCATGGCCGGGAACACTAGCGCTGGACGCCGACGACACCATCTCGGTCAGTCCGGGCGCGAATGGCAATTATGGCTATCTGCGGTTTGACGGCCGCATCGATGTGCCTGCCGTTATGGGCAGCATCGCCACCAATAGCCGCGCCCGGCTTGGCGGGCTGGAGGGCAGGGCGCTCGTTGCCAGTGACCGTATCGGCCTGATCGATGGATACGCGCCGGAGCTGGCGTCCGCCTCGGCCCCCGTTGCGGAAGGACCGATCCGCGTCATCTGGGGACTTCATGCCGATCTTTTCCCGACAGCGCGGGACCGTTTCGTCTCGACGCCGTTCAGAATTTCCTCGCGGCTGGATCGCATGGGTGTTCGTCTGGAGGACCCAGCGGGCGTCTTTACTGACAGCGCGATTCTATCGCTGGTGTCCGATGCCGTCCTTCCCGGCGATATCCAGATTCTCGGCGACGGCACGCCGATCGTGTTGATGCGCGACCACCAGCCGATCGGCGGCTACCCGCGCATCGCGACCATCGTCGGCGCCGATCTTGATCGCTTCGCGCAGTTGCGTCCGGGCACGGCGGTGCGCTTTCGGACGGTGACGCTGGAGCACGCCAGATGACCACGATCGATCTCAATGCGGACCTCGGCGAAGGCGTCGGCGACGACGACGCGATGCTGACGATCGTTTCGTCCGCCAACATCGCCTGCGGCGGCCATGCCGGCGACGAGGCATCGATGCGGGTGGCGCTGCGGGCGGCCAAGGCGAACGGGGTGGTGGTCGGCGCGCATCCGAGCTTCCCCGACCGCGAGAATTTCGGCCGCACGCGCATGCTGCTGTCGCCCGAAAACCTCGATGCGACGATCCGCGCGCAGGTGCGCACACTCGTCGAGCTTGGCGAAGCGGAGGGCGCGCCGGTCCGCTATGTAAAACTGCACGGCGCGCTCGCCAATATGGCGGCCGAGGAGCCGTCGATCGCGGCGGTCTGTTTCGCGGCGGTCGAAGGTCTGGTTAAGGACATGGCGATCCTTGCCATCGACAATTCCGCCCAGGCCGAAGTGGCCGAGGCACTGGGGTTCCGGGTGATCCGCGAAGCCTACGCCGACCGCGCCTACCAGCCGGGCGGCCTGCTCGTCTCGCGGCAGATGCCGGGCGCGGTGCTGCACGACAAGACGGCAATCGCCGAACGCGCCGTGCGGCTCGCCAAGGACGGCGAAATCATCGCGGTCGACGGCGGCCTGGTCAAAACCCGGGCTCGCTCGCTCTGCATCCACGGCGATACCCCCGATGCGGTGGCGATCGCCAGGGCGGTCAAGGCCGGGCTGTTCATCGCGGGGGTTGAGATACGCGCCGCGTTGTGAAATAGCCGCCGCAGAGGTGGCCATGACAGCTCAAATCATCGACGGAAAAG
>NZ_JAQGJV010000008.1 GCF_028290435.1 Devosia sp.
AGGTCGACGGCTTGTTCGCGCCGTTGGCCGATGGCCCGGAAAAGGCCTTCTCCCAGGCGCTGGCGCGGCATGCCCGCCAGACCATTGCCGGCTATGGCGGCGGCGACAATTTCCGCTTCGTCGATCCACTGGCCGCTGCCGTCGTGATCGATCCGAGCATCGTCACCGGCTCGATCCGCGCTTCGGTCGACGTCGCCCTGGCACCGGGTATCGCACGCGGCATGACCATCGTCGACCCTTCCGGACGCCTCGGCACACCGATGGTGACACTGGTGGAAACCGCCGATCTTGACCGGCTCATCGCGCTTTACGCCGCCTCTATCGCCTACATCCCCAACAAGCCTTGAAAACAAATCCCAACAGGAGTGCGTCCATGTCGTCCAGAACCTTCTCCCGCCGATCCTTTACCGGCCTTGTCCTCGCCGCCGGCCTGATGACTTCGGTCTCCGCCCAGGCCGTGATGGCGCAGGAATATACCGAGGAAAATCCGCTTAAGGTCGCCCTCGTTGTGCACGGCAATCTCGGCGACAAGAGCTTTTTCGACAGCGCCGCTGCTGGCCTCAAAAAGGCCGAGGACGAACTGCCGGTCAAGATCACCGTGATCGAAGCTGGTTACGATCGCGGCCGCTGGCAGCCTGCTTTGGCCGACGCCACCGACCAGGACTATGACGTGATCATCGCCGGCACCTGGGAAATGACCGGCTTCATGAGCGAACTGGCGCCCGAATATCCGGACACCAAGTTCATCATTTTCGACGATGCTCCCGATTTCTCCGGCGGCGCCTTCCCCAATATCCTGGCGCTCAACTATCGCGTCTCCACCGCTGCTTATCTGGCGGGCTATGCCGCGGCCAAGGTTTCGACTACCGGCAAGCTGGGTGAAATCCTCGGCGTCGAAGGCACCACGGTCGTCGAATTCGCGCTCGGCTTCGAGCAGGGTGCCAAGGCCGCCAACCCCGATATCCAGGTGACCCGCGCTATCGCCGGCAGCTTCGATGATCCGGCAAAAGGCAAGGAACTGGCACTGGCCCAGTTCGCCCAGGGCATCGACGTGGTGTTCCCGATCGCCGGCGGCACCGGCATCGGCGCGCTGCAGGCAGCGCGTGACGAGCATAAGCTCGCAGTCGGCGTCGACAGCGACCAGGCCGCCATCTTTGCCCCGACCGATCCGGCCCAGGCCGAGGTCATCTTCACCTCGGTGGAGAAAAAGGTCGGCGACTCGCTCTATACCGCGCTCAAGGAAACCCTGGCCGGCACGGCGCCTTATGGCACCAACCTGATCCTGGGCTTGGCCGATGGCGCCGTGGGCATCTCCAAGAACGAATACTACAAGAAGCTGGTCCCCGCCGATGTGCAGGCCGCAGTCGATGCCGAGGAAGCCAAGATCAACTCGGGCGAAATCGTTGTCGATACTGGCATGAAATAAGCCAGACGGCCCCGTCTTTGCGACGGGGCCATTTGCCTTTGGGGATCGAACAGCATGGCACCGCTCCTTCAAGCCGTTTCGGTCGGCAAGACCTATCCCGGCGGCACCGTAGCCAATGACGGCGTAAACCTCTCGGTGATGGCTGGCGAAGTCCACGCCGTCGTCGGGGAAAACGGCGCCGGTAAATCCACGCTGATGAAGATCCTGTTTGGCATGGAACAGCCGGACCGGGGCGAATTGCTGCTTGACGGCAAGCCAGTGCGTTTCGCCAATCCGCGCGAGGCGATCGACTCTGGCATCGGCATGGTGTTCCAGCATTTCTCGCTGGTGCCATCGTTCTCCGTCTACGAAAATATCGTGCTCGGCTCCGAGCCCAAGGCCGGCATCAAGTTCGACCGGGCCAAGGCCATCGCGGCAGTACGCGAACTCTCCGAGCGCTTCCGCCTCAACGTCGATCCACTGCCTCCAGTCGGTCAATTGCCGGTCGGTCAACAGCAGCGCGTGGAAATTCTCAAGGCGCTCTATCGTGACGCGCGCATTCTCATTCTCGATGAACCGACGGCAGTCCTGGCGCCCCAGGAAGTGGCCGAACTGTTCGTCGCCGTCCGCTCGCTGGTCGAACAGGGCCGCACTGTCATCTTCATCGCCCACAAATTGCCCGAAGTGCTGGAGATTTCCGACCGCATTACCGTGATGCGTGCCGGGCGCACCGTCGGCGAGGTGATGGCCAAGGACGTCACCGAGCAGAGTCTGGCCACCCTGATGGTCGGCCGCGAGGTGGCGCTGCGGGTCGATCGCGCCAAGCGCGAGGGCGAGCTGGTCTGCGAGGTCAAGGCGCTGAAAATCGTCGGTGAAAACGGCGCCACGCTGGCGCAGGATTTGAACCTCAAGGTGCATGGTGGCGAAATTCTCGGCCTCGTCGGGGTCGAGGGCAATGGGCAGGCCGAACTGCTCGAAGCCGTAGCGGGCCTGCGGCCCATCGCCGATGGCGTCGCCTATCTCAACGCGGAGAGCCTGGGCCGCATGAGCGTGCTGCAGCGTCGCGCCAAGGGCCTGGCCAGCATTCCCGAGGACCGCATTGCGCAGGGCCTAGCCACCGGCGCCAGCGTGGCTGAAAATCTGGTTGCCACCAAGCTGGCCGATCCACGCTTCGTGCGCCATGGCCTGCTCGATCTCAAGGCGATCAAGGCCCATGCCGAAAAGCTGATCGAACAATTCTCGATCCGCGTCGGCGGACCAAAATTCGCCGTCGGCACGCTGTCTGGCGGCAATATGCAGAAGGTCGTCGTGGCCCGCGAACTGGCCGAGCAGCCCAAGCTGCTGCTGGTCAACCAGCCGACGCGCGGCGTCGATCTGGGCGCCACCCAGTTCATCTGGCGCTCGATCACCGATGCGCGCGATGGGGGTGCGGCGGTGCTGCTCAGTTCCGCCGATCTGTCCGAACTGCTGGCGCTATCGGATCGGCTGGTGGTGTTCTATCGCGGCAGAATTGTCGCCGCCTTCATCAATTCCGAGGAGCTCAGCGCTGAAACCCTGGGCACCTATATGCTCGGCCTCGCCCAGCAAGAGCCTGAAACCATGAGGGCAGCGCTACGATGAGCACCACCTCCCCTTCCCGCTGGACCGCCATCGGCAAGGAGGCCGGCCGCGCCGCGCTGGCCCTGGTCATCGCTCTGATCGTGGCGCTGGTGGTGATCCTCCTGACCTCGACCGAGCCGGCCAAGGCCTTCGCCACGCTGATGACCGGTCCGCTCTCATCCAACCGCACTATCGGCCTGTGGATCGACGATGTCGCCAAGCTGACGCTGACCGGCCTCGCCTTCTCGCTGGTGTTCCAGGCTCGCCAGTTCTCCATGGGCGTGCAGGGCCAGGTCTATATGGGCGGGCTGTTCGCGGCGCTCGTCGCCATGTCGCCGCTGGGCGGCACGGCGTTCGCCATTCCGCTGGCCATGATCGCGGCAATGATCGCCGGCGCCGCCTACGGCATCATTCCGGGCTATGCCAAGGCCAAGTTCGGCGCCAGCGAGATCGTCTCCTCGCTGATGCTCAACTACATCGCCATCCTGATCGTGAACTTCCTCGTCCGAGCCTATCTCGCGCCCGCCGGCAGCGGGCAGTTGGCGACGCAGAAATTCCCTGACGCCGCGATCTTTCCATCCATAATCCCGGGCACGCGGTTCGATCTGGGCATCGTCATCGCGCTGGTCACAGTGGTGATCGTCTGGTTCCTGCTCTACCGCACCGCCTGGGGCCTCAAGTTGCGCCTGGTCGGGCACAATCCGAAATTCGCGGAATATTCGGGCATTCGCGCCAACGCCATCATGGTCAGTGCCATGACCGCGTCAGGCGCCATTGGCGGTCTGCTCGGTGCTGTATTTGTCGAAGGCCGCGCTTTCGGCAATCTCTCGGTGGATTTCGACGGCAACCTGGCCTTTGAGGGCATCTTAATCGCCATCGTCGCCCGCTCGCGCCCGCTGGCGGTGCCGATCGTCGCACTGTTCTACGGCTATCTGCGGCAGGGCGCGCAACTGATGGGCCTGCGCACCGATGTGCCCAGCGAAATGATCGGCGTGGTGCAGGCCATCATCATCCTGCTCGTGGCCTCCTCGTTCAGCCTGCCGGGCAAGAAGGCACTGGGCCGCCTGTTCGGTCGCGAGCGCTCCCCCGCTGCCGCAATGCCGGGAGAAGCCAAATGATCGAACTCCTGCTGACGGTCTTCTCCGCCACCTTCTTCGTCACGGTAATCCGCACCACGACGCCATTGCTGTTCGCCACCTTGGGCGGGCTGATCTCCGACCTGTCCGGCGCACTCAACGTCGCGCTCGAAGGCATCATGCTGATCGCGGCGCTGACCGCCGTCATCGTTTCGGCCTATGCACCCTGGTATGTCGCAGTGCTGGCCGCGATGGCGGCCGGTGCCCTGTTGGGCAGCCTGATGGCCTTCTTCCATCTCCGCCTCAAGGCCGACATCATCCTCGTCGGTTTCGCCGTCAATATCCTGGCCTCGGGCGGCACGGTGTTCGCCCTATCCATGGCCACCGGCGGCGACAAGGGGACCTCGATCAACCTGGTATCCAAAGCGGTTCCCGGTGTTGATCTGTCTTTCCTCAAAGCCATTCCGGCCATTGGCCCAACGCTGAGCCAACTGCTCTCGGGCCACTCGATCCTGAGTTGGCTCGGGGCGCTGACCGTGTTCCTCATCTGGTATTTCCTCTACCGCACGCCCTATGGGCTGTGGCTGTGCGGCGTCGGCGAATATCCGGCGGCGCCGGAAGCGGCCGGTATTGCCGTCGGCAAGGTGCGGGCCTGGAGCCTGATCGCCTCGGGCGCCCTGGTTGGCATCGGCGGCGCCCAACTGGCCATGTTCAACTATATCGGCTTCACCCGCGACATGACCGCCGGTCGCGGCTTCATCGCCCTGGGCGCCGTGCTGCTGGGCGCCCGTCACCCAGTCGGGGCGATGCTCGCGGCCCTGCTGTTCGGCGTGTTCGAGGCGCTCTCCATCGTCATGCCGAACCTGTTCAACTGGATCCCCAGCGAAATGATCCAGACCATTCCATTCGTCGTCACCATCCTGGCGCTGGTCCTGTTCAGCTATCGCGCGCAACGGGCGCGCCAACTCAAGACGTTGAGCAAGCCATGAGCCGACCCGATGATCTGATCCTCAATGCCGCCGATGAAGTGACGATCCGCCAGCACCTGCTGCTGGTGGCTCTGGGCAAGGAGCCGGCCGACCGGGTCATCGAGGTGGGCCGCCTGCTCGCCGTCCACGCCAACCACTGGCTGGACAATCAGGAGATCGTCATCTCCGGCCGCCGCATCGCCTATGTCGGCCCCATCGGGTCATATCGCGGCACCGTCGGGGAACGGGTAAAATATCCGCATCTGTCCGCCGTGCCCGGCTTTGGCGAGGTGCACAAGCATATCGAATCCACCCATCTGACGCCCGAATTCGAGGCGGCTCTGGTCATCCCGCGCGGCAATACCTGGACCTGCGAGGCCAGCCACGAATTCGCCAATGTCAGCGGCAGCAGGAATACCGAGTTCTGGCAGAAGGCCCGCCTCGCCGGCTCGCCGCTCAAGGTGTTCATCCAACCCGGCAGCGCCGTTCCCCCCAGCGCCTGGGAGGAAAGCGGCGGTTATTACGGGTACGACGAGCAGAAGCAATTCCTGCGCGACGAGCTCTCCGTCACCGGCCTCGATGAGGTGATGGACTGGCCCTCGGTCTGGGACCCAACCAATCCCGGATATGCCCGCATGTGGGGCATGATCCGCGCCACCTTCGAGATGCGTGGCGTGGTCGAGGGCCATGGCAACGGCCTGACCGACCTGCATGATATTTCGGCTTTCATGGCGGCCGGCCTCAGCTCCGACCATGAAGTGTGGGCGCTCGACGAAACCTGGGACCGGCTGATGCTGGGCCTGTTCACCGAGCTGCGCGCCTTCTCCTATGATGCGATCCTTCCGGGCCTCATCGAGCGCGGCCTCAAGGACTGGTCCAACGTCGCCTTCACCACCGACGATCGCAGCGCCTGGGACACGCTCAAGGACGGCGCGACCGACCACAATGTGCGCCTCGCCATCCACTATGGCATGAGCCCCGAAATCGCCATCCAATGCGCCACGATAAACCCGGCGCGCCACATGCGGATCGACCAATGGGTCGGCTCCATCGCGCCCGGCCGGTATGCCGATATCGTGCTGCTGGACGATGTGCCGTCCATTTCCATCGCCCATGTCTATGCCGATGGCGAACTGGCCTCGACCGGCATGGACTTCACCGGCCCGATGCCGAAGATCGATTGGCCGGACTGGGCCAGCAAAACCATGAATATCGGTCGCGTGCTTGCGCCGGCCGATTTCGCCATCAAGGCCGAGCCGGGGCGCGAAACCATGGAAGCCGCGATCCTCAAGCCGTTCCATTGGGACGCGGACTATCTGGTCGAAACCCTGCCGGTGGCAAACGGCGAGGTGCAGCGCGATGCCGCCCGCACCATCACCAAATGGTCGCTGGTCGACCGCTATCGCGGGGATGGCGCTATCGCATCGATGTTCTGGATCGGCTGCGGCCCCGAGGATGCCGATACGGCTTTGGCCTGCTCGGTTGCCCATGATAGCCACAATGTCTGGTGCATCGGCTCGTCGGATGAAGCCATGGCGCTCGCCGTCAACCACTTGCAAGGCATGGATGGCGGCTGGGTGCTGGTGCACAAGGGCGAAGTCGTCGCCACCGTGCGCTTCGAAATCGCCGGGCTGATGACGGCGCGACCGGCCGATGAACTCGACACTGAAATGGCCGCCTTCCTGCGCCGCGCTGACGAGGCCACCTGGATGTACCAGCCGGCGGCGATGAACCGCTGGAAGCCCGGCTTCCCCGAATTCCTGATCTTCGCCACGCTGACCTGTTCGCCCTGGCGCTGGGTGCTGGTGGCGCCGTCCAAGCTTGCGCCGAACGGCTTCGTCAACGTGCAGACGGGTGCCACACACCCGATCGTCTGGTAGCGCCATGGATGTGCGCGGCCGCGCTATCCTTGGAACATTCTTTCACGCGCCCACGCCGGTCGCGCTGGAGGTTCTGAGCGATGTGCTGATCGAGGTCGATGCGGGGGGTGTCATTACCAGCGTGCTGCGCCCCACCGATCCCGCCTACGCCAGAGCCGTGGCAGACCTCGGCGAGGCCATCATCCGCTTGCCGGCAGGTCATTACGGCGTGCCCGGCTTTGTCGACCTGCACGTCCATGCCCCGCAATATCCCCAGCTCGGCCTGGCGCTCGACGAGCCGCTGGAAATCTGGCTGCAGAAATATACCTTCCCGCTCGAAGCACGCTATGCCGACCTCGATTTCGCCCGCGAGCGTTACCAAGTGCTGGTTGACGACCTCATTGCCGGCGGCACCACCACCGCGCTCTATTTCGCCACACAGGACCGCGAGGCAAGCAAGCTGCTCGCCGATATCTGCATCGCCAAGGGCCAGCGCGCCCTTGTCGGCAAGGTGGTGATGGACGATCCCGCCGCCTGCCCCGACGATTATCGCGATGCCAGTGCCGCCGCCGCTGTTGCCGATACCCGCGAGGTCATCGACTATATCCGCAACCAGAAGGATAATGCCGACGCCCGCGTGCTGCCCGTCATCACTCCACGCTTCATTCCGTCCTGCACGGACGAAGCCTTGGCTGGACTGGGCCAGCTTGCCGCCGAATGCGGCTGCCATGTGCAGACGCATTGCTCGGAAAGCGACTGGGCGCATGGCCATGCGCTCACCCGCTATGGCGTGACCGATGCCGAAGCATTGGACGGCTTTGGGCTCCTCACGCGCAAGTCCGTCCTCGCGCACGCCAATTTCCTGACCGAGCCGGATATGGACCGGCTGGTGGCGCGCGGAACGGCCGTGGCACATTGCGCGCTATCCAATATCTACTTTGCCAATGCCGTCTTTCCGCTCCGTCTGGCGCTGGAAAAGCACCTCCATGTTGGCCTGGGTACCGACATTTCCGGCGGACCCAGCGCCTCCATGTTCGAAGCCTGCCGCAGCACCGTGCAGGCCTCGCGCTTGCTCGAAGACGGCGTCGATCCGGCTTTGCCCGCCGCCGCTCGTGGCCGGCCGCGATCCCGCATCGATCTCGTCACTGCTTTCTACCTCGCTACCACCGGCGGCGGTATCGCGCTCGATTTGCCGATCGGCGTGCTGGCGCCCGGCTATCGATTCGACGCGATCCTGATCGACAGCACGGCTCGCGGAGGCAATATCAGGCTGTTCGACATGAACGAACCGGCCGCGATCTTCGAGAAAATCCTTTATGGCGCCAGCCGCGCCAATATTGCCCGGGTCTGGGTCGATGGCCGCCAGTTGCGGTAAGCGGGATCGAATCCGCCAAGCCACTGCGGCGCCCCAAGACCTGTGGTGCTTACGGCAGCAACGCCGAGCCCGGGCCACTATCCAGGCAGCCTCATGGCCTGGGATACGCGGCGCCGAAGCTCGCATCTCGGATCAGAGATATGGCGGGGAGCTATTTCTCGGTCATATGTCCGGTCGATCAGAGCTGCCAGGATCACACTTGGTGGGTCCGGTGGGGCGTTAGCCCACCGGCCTTTGGTAGAAGGTTTGCTTCGGCGGAGATGCCTTGAGGCTGTCGCTTTGCAGATCCCATCAACAACCAGGTCGAAGGCACCAACCTGCCCCGCGTCACGCCTGAAACGATGGATGCGATCCTCAATTCCAATCCATTTGAGCATTGGTGGAAGGGCGACAATCCACTACGCGGCTAACCGCTGTGTCTGAGCTGCTGCCGGTTCGGTGGACAGGCGGTTAGGCTTGCTTAGCTTGCTCTTCGTCGTCCACGGGGCTGAGGTAGCCCAGTGTCGAGTGTGGGCGCCTCGGGTTATAGAAGCGCTCGATATAGTCGAACACATCGGCCTTGGCATCGTCCCTGGTGCGATAGACCTTGCGGGCGGTGCGTTCGGTTTTGAGCGAGGAGAAGAAGCTCTCCATCGCCGCGTTGTCCAAACATTGCCGGACCGGCTCATCGAGCAGGTAATGCCGTGATCGGCCATCAGCCGCTGGAACTGCCCGGATGTGTATTGGCTACCCTGGTCGGAGTGGTGCAGCAGGCTGTCCGGCTTGCCGCGACGCCAGATAGCCATGATCAGGGCATCGGTCACCAGTTGAGCGGCCATCGATGAACTCATCGACCAGCCCACCACCCGGCGGGAGTAGAGGTCGAGCACCGCCGCCACATAGAGCCAGCCCTGGGCCGTCCAGATGTCGGTGACCCGAAGGGCCGCGCAGCGAACTCGGCGATCCACTTCTGGTTCGGCGCCGACGCCACGAACGACCGGTCCAGGATGTTGGGCGAGACCGCGTGGTGCTGCCCACCATCCTTGGGCAGTCCGCGCCATCGCGGCCGCGCCCGCAGGCCTTGGCGCTCAGCCGCTCGATGCGATGCAGACCGGCGTCGAGCCCTTCGGCCAGCACGTCGTGCCAGACCCCACCGGCGCCATAGGTGCGATCGCTTCCGGCAAAGCTGGAAGAGCTGCCCAAAAACACTCGAGAGGGATGGCACGGGAGGTACACCGACTGGCATGAAACACCATTGATCACGGATAACGACTGGGGCTCTGCTTATTATGAAGGACAGAGGTATTGGACCTCCCCGGGTATCGGCGACTACCTCAACAAGTACGGCTTCCCCGTTCCTCTGGAACCTCGATGGGAGACTTTGGCCAATCGTGCCTTATCTACGCCCGGCAACTTCTACGCCTACGGACGAATTGGCCTGATAATCTTCGTCCGGATGAGTTTTGGGTGATCTACGCCTACAACGGATAGGGCATTTGCAGGCTCGGGCAGCAAGCTGCCAGCCCGCTTCCCACGTCCTAGCTGTCGGACTGCCTTCGACCCCATCTCAGTCATTAGCTGTCAGGTTGCAGTATCCCAAAAGCAGCCATTAGCCTCCGGCCCTCAACTGAAGCTCTGCGCGCCTTTGCGGTCTTTCATCCGAACCGTGCGAATCCCAGAAGGGGAAACGTGGCGCGGTCTGCAGATCGGGGGATGACGCCCCTTGCAATCGTCAATGACGGAGCGTCGAACGGCCGAGTAACGCCATGTATTCGATGCCGATTGCTCCGGAATGCAACT
This sequence comes from Devosia sp., assembly GCF_028290435.1. Lineage (GTDB taxonomy): Bacteria > Pseudomonadota > Alphaproteobacteria > Rhizobiales > Devosiaceae > Devosia. The sequence continues at coordinate 10,062 of NZ_JAQGJV010000008.1, forward strand.
GACTGGCGGCTCGGTACGTCGGCAACGACGCCAGAGACAAAATGCGGCAACTCTGGGACGAATCGGCGCTCAAAGTCAGTCCGTCGACTCTTGTCGGCGTGATACGAGGTGGCAGTGTCCACCGATCTGCGTGTTGTTCTCGCGCAAAAGCCGCGCATCCGTCCTGATTGCTGTCACGCATAGAGGCGTGGCGAGGGTTAGTTTATGTCCGCACTATTTTCGATACCAGTTGCCGCAGTTCTGCTGATCGCAGCACCCGCGATTGCACAGGCTCAGAGCTTCACCATTCAGAATGGCCAAACTGCGACCACCACGCAGACGATGGCCGGGCCGTCTGATGTTGGCATCGTCGAACAAGGTGGCGCGATCAGCACCACCGTGAATTCTCAGTCTGCTATCGTTTCCAGCGGCGTGAATGCCACGATCACCAATTACGGGACGATCTCCACCACGGGTTCCGCTGCCCGCGCAGTCAGGGTCACTGGTGCTGGCGCCAAGGTCACCAATTTCGGGACGGTGTCGACCTCAAAATTACGGGGCGAGGCTTTCGTTTTGAATGGCGCAAACAGCTCCATCGAGAATTTCGGCCTCATCACCACGGCCAGGGATTACGGAAATGGCGTCACCAGCACGGGCAATGACACCACAATCGCCAACTATGGCACGATCAGCACGGCTGGATTGTTTGCCAGTGCGATCTATAGCGCCGGCGACCGGGCTTTTATCGTCAATGACGGGCTGCTGTCCGCCACAAGTTCGAACGCCAATATCGTTCTTGTCGAGGGAGCCGACACTGTTTTTGTCAACAACGGCGACATCAAAGGCGTCTCCACCTTTCTCAGGGGGGTCGCCGCATCGGGGGACCGATTCAAGTTCATCAATACTGGTTCTGTTGCCGTTAGCGGGACGTACTATGGCGTGCTGATGGCGGCCAACGACGGCGAAATCTGGAACTCAGGTTCCATAAGAACGACAGGTAACGATACAGTCGGCGTTCTCTTGGATTTTAACACCTTCAATTCACGCGTGTTCAACTCCGGCACGATTGCCGCAAGTGGCCAGAACGCCATCGCTCTTCAATCCTACGGCAACGGCGACATCATCACCAATAGCGGCACCATTTCCGCGCAGGGATCGGGCAGCCTTGCTCTGGATTTCCAGGGCGCCAACAGCACCCTCAACCTGCTGCAGGGTTCATCCATCGAGGGCCTGATCGGCTACGCGCCGGGCGCTGCCAGCTCCGGCACGCTCAATGTCGCCAATGGACTGAGCACCGTCCTGTCCTTTTCTGGCGCGGTGCCGGCCAACGTCAACACCAATGGCATGGTGACCAGCGTCGATCGGCCCGGCCTCAGGGTCGTCACCGCCGATGTCTCCGCCGTGCAAGCGAGTGGCGTCGGGTTGAGCGCCATGATCGATGGCGTTTTCAACGCCCTGCAGCAGAACAGGAGCGGCAGTTCGCACTCCGCTCCGCTTGAACCCGCCGCCTATTTTGCTCGCCCAGCGGAGCCGGAAGCCTTCGCGTTTCTCGATGAGACGCAAAGCGTCGTCAGACCACGCGCCTGGCTGAATGCCTTCGGCGGCCTCAGCACGGCATCCCTCAACGCGGGTACGCAAGCCAGCAGCCGCTTGGGCGGGCTGGCAGTGGGGGTCGACGTGCCATTGGGTCAGTCCGATACGGTCGGCATTTTTGGCGGCGCGGCGAAGGGCCAGACCTCGGCCGGAAGCACGGATATCGGGGAAGAGTCCGGCTTTGCCGGGCTCTATGGCAGCCATCAGTTCGATGACTATGCGCTCGACATGGCGCTGGTCTTTGGCGGCACGCACTATACCAGCACCCGCTCGATCCTGGACAGCACGGCGCCTGGCGGCGTTGCCACGGCGAGCGCCGACTACAATGGCTTTTTCGTTTCGCCCGAGATCGGGCTGGGACGGCAGTTCGACGTAGACGGACAGGCCATCGCGGTGCGCGGAGCACTGCAATATGCCGGCCTGTTCGTAGATGGATATACCGAATCCGGATCGGTGGGAGCACTTTCCCTGGACCAGCGTAGCGCCCAGCAGGTGACGGCAAAGGCCTCGATCGCCCTGCCGCTGCTTGTCTATAGCGACGCCGATATCACCACTCGCCTGACGCCGCGACTGGGTGTGGACGTCACCACGCAGTTCGGCGACCAGATTGTGACGGGCACCTTGGCGGGCACGCCCATCAGTCTCGCTGGCAATTCAGGCCCCAGCCTCAAGCTGTCGGCCGGTGCCCAACTCGAGCATCAGGTGTCCGACAGGTGGTCGCTCATTGCTGACCTGGAGGGCAGCATATCGTCAGGAAATGTCTCAGCCGGACAGGCGAGTCTGGCATTGAATGTCAAATTCTAGAAGCAGATCTCTTTCACGGCGGTCGGGGGCTACCTGCAATTGAACGACAGCTAATCTTAGGTGAACCCACGAAAGCTGCTGACCAGCTTACGGCTCCGGACGAGAAAGTCACCAAGCGTCCGCAGTGGTGATGCCATCGCCAAGAGCCGACAGACCGCCTCCCACCCCCATATCGGCTATCACCTGCGTCTGGTTGGTTGGCAGCTCTTGGAAAATACTGGCGCCACCCGCGATGGCTCATCGCCGAGCCGCAGTATTTGCTGATCCAGACTGAAAGAATTGAACACCGCTTTCTGCCAAAATCCACGTGAACCCCTTTCGTACATCTGCCAATTTTGCAATCTTGTCCTCCGACGAGACGGCCCTCGCGCCAGACCCCAAAATCCAGGAGTTGTCGCGATGACTGACGAAGCGGCGCCGAGCCAGACCATCCGTGCCGCCGATCTGACGCGCGAAGACAACTACGATCAATGGCGGGCCGGGCTAGCCAGTTTGTTCGAGGCTCGCCCTCTCGATGACAGCCTCGATACGTTCAGTGCCGACCTGAAGACGTTCAACCTTGGCAATTTCCTGCTCGGTAACTCGCGCGCTTCGCCGCAGACGTTCGCGCGTGATAGCGGCCTGGTCTCTGCCGTCGGCATCGATCACCTGCTGATCCAACTCTATGTTTCGGGCGATTGCGACTTCAATGTCGAAGGCTATGAGTCGCGTGGCAAGACCGGCGACATCGTCTGTTTCGATCTGTCCCGCCAGATGCGGTCGCGCACCAGTAACCTGGAAACCGTCAGCATCGTCCTGCCCCGGCAACTGGTCCGCCTGCAGCCCTCGACCTTCGATAGTCTGCATGGTGCGGTGCTGGATGGAGAGAGCACGCTCGGCATCCTGCTGCGCGAGCATCTGTTGTCCCTGTCCAAAGTCGCGCCGCGTCTGTCGCAACCCGACGGTGCGCTCGCCACCGAGGTGGCGGCGGTGATGATTTCCGCCGGGCTGTCTGCGGCAGCGACGGGCCGCGCCTCCGAGGCCGACCTGCTCGGCACGGCGCTGCAGGCCATCCAGATGTTCATCGAGCGCAACATCGCCGACGATCGTCTTTCGCCCGAGTCGATCATGCGCCATTTCGGCCTGTCGCGATCCGCGCTCTATCGCACCTTCGAACCCCTTGGCGGCATTGCCGACTACATCCGCGAGCGCCGCCTCAATCGCGCCTTCCTGCAGCTATCCTCGGTCGGCGGCGGACGGGGCGTCGTGTCCAAGCTCGCCTATATGAACGGATTTAATAGTGAAGCCGCCTTTTCCCGCGCTTTCCGCCAGCGCTTTGGCATGACGCCAAGCGACGCCATCGCCGAGGCGGGACGCCGGGCGGCCGAAAAACGCCATATCGTCGATGCCGACGAAAACTGGATGCAGGTTTGGCTAGGCGGCCTCGGCGCCTCGAGCAACGGCGTCTGAGACGAAACACGGCAAGTCTGGGATGAATCGGCGCCTGAGGTCGGTCCGTAGCAACTTCTCGGCGTGCTAACGAACTGGGCGGCATCGACCTCCTGGGGGCATAGTTTCGTGCGGTTGTTGACTCGGTTCGCTTCTATAGCGCGCGTGTGCGTTCTTGCCTTTTGCCTGGCAACCGCGTTTTGCCTTCCATCACTGGCGCAAACGATCCGAGGATCGACTCCTCCAGGTTATTCGGACTTCCAGGTCGCGTTCGGCGAATCAACGACGTTGGTCGCCACCTTTTTTTACGAAGCCGGGCTGGAGTGGGACCGGGGCGGGGTCTCGTGGACCGTTTATCCCAATGGTGCGGGCCCGAAGGAAGGCATTACCTGCGCCAATGGTCCGAGCCAGAACATCAGCAGGTACACAGCGTCCAGCAGTTGCAGCGTGGTGACCAATTCGACCGTCGGTATCTTCACCGTGACGGCCACGGTATCGGGCGGTCCTGTCCTGACCTATCAGATTCGTAACTATGCCAATGTCACGCTGGTCTCGGGTCCGTTGGCAAACGGCACGCCCGGCGTGGCGTATAGCGGCACCATTCCCGGCCAATTCGGTTCGCAGCCGCTGACTTATAGCGTCAGCGCGGGTGCGCTGCCGTCCGGCATCGGTCTGTCGAGCAGCGGCGCTCTGTCGGGTCGGCCGACCCAGGTTGGCACGTTCAATTTTACTGCGTCCGTCCTGGATAGCGGCAATATCTATGGCCAGCGCAGCACTGCGACCGCGCCATTCTCGATAACGATCGATCCGCCAAGCCTTGTGCTTTCGGCCCCGACGCCAGCCGGCGCCACTGTCGCGACGGCCTATTCGCTGCAATTGACGGGTGCCGGCGGAGTGACCCCATATCGATATACCGTCAGCGCCGGCGCGCTGCCGCCAGGGGTGTCGCTCAACGCAACGTCCGGACTGATCAGCGGCATTCCGACCGCAAGCGGGACGTTCAATTTTACCGCCCAGCTCGGCGACGCCACCACCGGCACCGGAGCGCCTTTTTCAGGCACCCGCAGCTACAGTATCTCGGTGGACAAGGCCGCGACCAGCCTCAGCCTGCCAGCCATCGCGGCGACGGATATCGCCAATACGGCCACCTTCACCGCCTCCGTCACGCCAGCCGGCGCGACAGGTACAGTCAGTTTTTGGCTGAATGACGTTGGGCAGCCCGATGCGACAATCTCGGGGGGATCCGCATCGTTCACGACTGCCGCGCTGCAGCCCGGTAGCTACACGGTCAAGGCGCGCTACAACGGCGATGGTAATTATCTGCCCAGCAGTACGCTCAGTACGCCTCACACGGTCAATCGCGGCACGGCGCCGGTGAGCATCACGGCACCATCGGGTGAAGTCGGTCCGGGAGAGCTGATCGGCGCGCAGGTCGCACAAGCGAACGCGACCGGCCAGATTACCTTCGAGCTTGATGGCGCGCCGCAATCTCCCGCTCAGACGCTGGATGGCACTGCCGCGGCCAGCTTTGCCCTGCCGCAATTGGCGCCCGGCCAGCACAGCCTTGTCGCGGTCTATGGCGGCGACAGCACCTATGTCCCCGCGCGCTCGCCGGCAGTCAGTTTCGTCATCCGCCGCTTGAACACACCCGTTGCAGTCATTGCGCCCAGCGGCGAAGTCAGTCCCGGCGACGCGATAGACGCGCAAACGGCGGAGGCGGATGCGACCGGCCAGGTGACGTTCGAACTCGATGGCGTGCCGCAATCACCGGCCCAGCCCTTGGGCGGTAATGGCCGCGCCAGCTTCACCCTGCCGCAATTGAGCCCGGGCCAGCATAGCCTCCTCGCCGACTATGCCGGCGATAGCACCTACCTGCCGGCGCGATCCACGGTGATCACTTTCGTGGTCCGACGCGTCAACGCTCCGGCGACGGTGATCGCGCCACCCGGCGAAGTCAGCCCCGGCGACATTATCGACATGCAGATGGCGCTGGCGGATGCAACCGGCCAAGTGACGTTCGAGGTCGACGGCGTGCCGCAATCGCCAACCCAAGCCCTGGACGGGAGTGCTCGCGCCAGCTTCACGCTGCCGCAACTGGCGCCCGGCTCGCACAGCCTTCTCGCGGCCTATGGCGGCGACAGCATATATGCGCCGGTACGATCGGCAGCGACCGATTTTGTCATCCGCCGCATAGTCACACCCGTGAGCTTGACCGCGCCCTCCGGCGAAGTTGGCTCGGGCGATTTGATCACCGCGCAGATGACGCAGTCGGACGCGACCGGGCAGATCACCTTCGAACTTGATGGCGTGGCGCAATCCCCGGCGGGAAACATTGACGCCAACGGCCGCGCAAGCTTCACCCTGCCCCAACTGTCGCCGGGCTCGCACACAATCGTGGCCAACTATGGCGGCGATAGCACCTATGTGCCGGCGCAATCGGCGCCGATCAGCTTCGGTTTCCGCAACACCGCAAGCGTGACACTCCGACAGGTCACCGGCGGCAGCGACGCCACTTTCGCATTTACCTCGGCAACGCCGGAGCTCAATGTGTCGCTGACGACAAGTGGCGGCACGGCCCAAACGCAGGCCATCGCGCTCCTTCCCGGCGCCTATTCGGTGACGGCAGCCGATATGATTGGGGCGGGGTTGACGTTGAACAGCCTGAGCTGCACCGACGCCAATGGTTCGGTCGATCTGGCAAGCCGCACGGCTACCATTCAGCTCGACATCGCCGAGAATGTCGTCTGCACCTTCTCCGCCGCCAATTCGTCCGCCGAGACGCAGCAATATGTCGAAAAGCTCATCGAGACCCGAGCCGCCGTGTTGCTGGCCAACCAGCCGAACCTGTCGCGTCGCATCGCGCGCTTCAACGCCACCGCGTCGGCGGGCAATCCGGTGGATTCCCTGATGGGCTACCTGCCGCAATTGATGGGCGGCGGCCAGCAGAAGGTGCAGGCATCGCTCGCCGCCATCGAAGCGGCGGCCGGCAATGCCCAGCCCAACCAGTTCGACGTCTGGATCGACGCGACCTTCGGCCTGCTGCAGGCCAACGCGGTCAAAGGCAATTCAACGGTTGCAACCGTGGGCGCCGACTACCTGTTGACGCCGGACTTTCTCGTCGGTGGCTTCGTGCAGTTCGATGCCGCGTCGCAACGCTCTGACGTGAGCGCCGCGACCGCCGATTCCAGCGGCTTTATGGCGGGCCCCTATGTGACCGCCAAGCTGAATGAACAGCTCTACCTCGATCTGTTGGCCGGCTTTGGCGCGGCCACCAACCGCGTTAGCCCGCTCGGCACCTATAGCGACACCTTCAATTCCACCCGCTATCTGCTCAGCGCCACACTGTCGGGCCAGATCGAATGGGACCAGTGGACCGTCATGCCGCGTGCGCAACTGAGCTATTTCGAAGAAACCGCGCCCGGCTATACCGACGGGCTGGGCATCGATGTCCCGGGCTCGACGGTCGGCATGGGTCAAATCGCTGTCGGACCGGGCGTCAGCTACCGCTTCGTTTCGGACGGCCAGATCACCCTGGATACCGGCCTGCGCCTCGACGCCGTGCTCAACCTGACCGATATCGCCAACCTGGGTGCCAACCAACCCTATGGCCGCGTCGAAACCAACCTGACGCTCGGCTTCGGTGGCGGGGCCACATTGGGTCTGTCCGCCACTTACGACGGCTTGGGCGCCTCCTCGCAGAAATCGCTCAGCGCCAGCGGGAACTTACGCATCCCTGTCCGATAGACGAAGGCGCGTTCTATATCCAGCCCGACGCTTCAAACTGCGGCGGCATCACCGGCTTCCTGCGCGTCGCGGCGCCGGCCCGCGAGGCCGGCCTGCCAGTGTGCAGCCATGGCATGCAGGAGCTTCATGTCAGCGTCGTCCCCACAGCCCAATAGAGGCTGGGTGGAGGCACATAGCTTCGATCTGAACACCTACGCGACCCGCCCAATGCCACTGCCCGACGGCCTGGCAATTGCCTCTGACACGCCTCGCATAGGCATCGGGTTCGACTGGGCCGGGCTGTGCAAAGCGACGGGCCTGGCCCGAGGCTTAAAGTCGACGACAGCCCTGCCGCTGGGCAACGCCGACAGCCATGACGCAAGAAAGCCCCTGGCCGCATGAAGCGCGCCAGGGGCACCGAAAGGAAGGGCGTGACAACAACCGACGGTAAAAAAACAATGCAAAACCAATGCTATGGTTCCTTCACGTTCTTATCCGTCTCGCCTGAGGCTCGAAGCGACAACTCAGTTCAATCTATTCCGGCAGCGGAAAGCCACCAGTTGGAACTGTAGTGGCGGAGGGACTGTTAAATGTACGGAGAACGCTGATGGCCTTCCTACCGTGGATTTTGAGCCGAGTGATATTCCGCCCCCGCCAGCATCGTGCCGCCCGATGGCCCGGAGCCCGATACCGACCCATTTCAGTTTCCGGCCCGATCCAGACGTTCTTCGTCTCGATCGCGCGATTTTTGACCTGTCTCCAGAATTCGTCGTCATGCGGCAAGGTGCTTGGCGGGCGGCAGCCGACACTTTCAGACAAACGGCTCATTCAGGAAGATAACTGGTCTCTCAGGTACTTCATGCCGTTAGCCCCGACCCGTCTAAGAGCGGACAGATCGGTATCCACCCCAATCATTAACCGGGATGAACGAAAGTGACCGGCCGTAGTCGCCCCCCAGCCCGCCGTTCGAGGATAACTCAGCAATTCCCGAAAGCTGTCTTTCGTTGCCGCAGGGCAATGTCGGCTTCGTGCGCTATATCAGGCATTGCGCCCGCTCGGGCGTTCTCGTGAAGACGGACAATTCATGCCGACTCTCCTCCTCTGGTCAAGATCAGTCCCTCACTCCACCAGCGGCGAGCCGATACCGAGCAGGGCTTCGCCCTGGTTCACGCTGAGGCTGGTCATGCGGTAGACGACGATGCCGGCTTTTTCGGAGCGAATGGTGGCGAGGACGACACCGAAGACGTCCCGGATTTCGCCGAGGACTTCACCGGTCTCAACGGTTTCGGCGATCTGCTTGGCGGAATACCAGAGGCCATCCATCGGCGCGGTCGGCACCCACATGGTGACGAAATCCGGCGTTACCTGCGGCGCGGGTTTGACCGGGCCGTCAATCATCCCAAGATGCAGCATCACGCGGGCGATGCCATCCGTCAGTTCGCCAACCAAGGCATTATCCCAGAGGCCATTGCCGCTCATTTCGGGCAAGAGGCTGGGGATACCGTGCTGGACGGCGCCGTTGATGGAATTGGTCTTGCCGTCCGAGGCGATGGCGATCTTGATGCCGAAGGCCGTGGCGAGAGCTTTCGAGCCGGCGTCACCGCGCGGATAGATGGTGAAGGGCAGCAGCGACTCGTCGAGATCGCCGCCATGCAGGTCGAGATAGGCGTCGGCCTGCGGAAACACGGTATCGCTCAGCCAAAAGGCGAGTTGCTCGCTGAGCGTGCCGTCAGGCTTGCCAGGGAACTGGCGGTTCAGGTTCTTGCCGTCCTCGGGCATGATGTAGATGCTGCGCTTGCGAAAGCCCTGCATGTTCAAAATGGGCAGGATGACCAGCGTACCCTTAAGGCTCTCTGGCTTGGTCTGCTGCAGGCGGATCGCCGCCTCGATCGAGCAGAATTCGGACGCGTGCACCCCGGCAGTGACCAGCAGGACCGGGCCGGGCTGGGTGCCTTCGATCACCGTGAACGGAATATCGATGCCCGGTAGGGGCTGGACATAACCCTGTTCGAGCCGCGGCGTGCCGGTGCGGAAGGACGGAAGTGCGTTCATTGTTGCGGGTCCGGATATGAGAGGGGCGCGGCGGGCGATATGGTCAGATCGAGTTCGGTGCGGCTGACGATGACGCTATCGACGTCGGCATAGACCCAGTCGCCGAGATTGAACGTCGCCCCACCGATGGTCAGGGCGATGTCGTTGGTGGGCACGATCGGGACCCAGCCGCGACGGGCAGTGGTGCCGAGTGCCTTGACGCCGATATCGAGATCTTCCATGCCTAGGCTATCGCGGATGACGCCATTCATGACGACGCCGGCCCAGCCATTGTCGGCACCGAATTTGGCGAGGCGATCGCCCATCAGGCCGATGCGCAGCGAACCCTGGCCATCGACGACGAGGACGCGACCGTTGCCGGTCTGCTGCAGGGCCGCAAGGACTGGAGTGTGGTCTTCGAAGGTGGCGAGCGTAACACAGGGGCCGAAGAAGGAGGCATTGGCGCCGAAGGAGCGGAACTGCAGTTCGCAGACCTGCAGGGCGGCGTGGTGCACGTCGTAAATGTCGGCGGTAACGATGGCTGGCTGGTGCATCAGAGGGAGACCGTGGTGACCTCGGCATGGGTGCCCACTGAAAGATTGCCATCGGCATCGATCCAGCCGCGAAACATGCCGTCGGTATTGAAGGGAGCGGCGATATTGCCGTAGGCATCGATCGAGACGATGCCGGCGCCGATACCGTAACTCGCCAGATCCGATTTGATAACCTGGTCGGCAGCGGTGGCTAGGCTTTCGCCGAGATAGGCGATGCGGCTGGCGATCTCGTGGCCGACGGCGTGGCGAATGAAGAACTCGCCTGCCCCGGTGCCGGAGACGGCACAGACGCCGTTGCGGGCATAGGTGCCGGCACCGATGATCGGCGTGTCGCCGATACGGCCTTCAGGCTTGTTGTTGTAGCCGCCGGTGGAGGTGCCGGCCGCCAGATGGCCGGCACTATCGAGCGCGACAGCGCCGACCGTGCCATGCTTTTCGGCTTCGGATGCGGCTTTGAGCGTGCCTTCGAGCGCCTTGGCCTTGAGGCTGGCGAGCGACTTCACGCGGCGTTCGGTGGTGAAATAGGATTGCTCGACCATGTCGAGGCCGGACCGGGCGGCGAAATTGTCGGCTTCCGTGGCACCCAGCATGACCGGGCCGCCCTGTTCCAGCAGCGCTCGTGCGGCGCGGATGGGATTGCGGATGCGTCGGACGAGGGCGACTGCCCCTGCCCCCAGATCGGCGCCGCGCATGATCGAGGCGTCCAGTTCGTGAATACCCGCGGCATTGAGCGCCGCGCCGTGGCCGGCGTTGAACTGGGGCGAGTCTTCCATGACCACGATGGCCGCCTCGACCGCGTCGACCGCGGAACCGCCGGCGGTCAGGACGCGCCAGCCGGCACGCAGGGCTTCGGCCAGGTCGCGGCGGGCATCGGCCCAGTCGGCCTCGGTGAGGTCGAGCTTGGCCATGACGCCGCAGCCGCCGTGGATGGCGATGACGGGGCGGGTCACGATGTGGCCGTGAGCGCTGCGACCTTTTGGGTCAGGTCGGCGATGTAAGGCGCGGTGTCGAGGCCGCGACCGGTCACACGTTGCAGGGTTTCCGCAGGTGAGGAGGAGCGGCCATAGCTATAAATATTGTCCGTCAGGAAGGTCTTGAGCGGGGCGTAGTCGCCGCTGTCGAGACCAGCGGCGATGGCGGGGTTCTTTCGCGCGGTGGCGAAGAATTGCGAGCTCATGATATTGCCCAGCGTATAGGTGGGGAACGAGCCGACATAGCCGTGTGACCAGTGCACGTCCTGCAGCACGCCCAAGGTGTCGTTGGGCACCGTCAGGCCGAAATAGGTCTTCATCTTCTCAGCCCAGATGCCGGGCAGGTCCGCGACCTTGATCTCGCCCGCCATCATGCCCGCCTCGATTTCCGAGCGCAGGATGATGTGGAGGTCATAGGTCAGCTCGTCGGCTTCGACGCGGATGAAATCGGGGCGGACCTGGTTGACCGAACGCCAGAATTCGTGGGCGGTCACGTCGCTCAACTGCTCGGGGAAATGGGACTGCAACTCACCGAAGTGCAGGTCCCAGAACGAACGCGAGCGGCCGACGCGGTTTTCCCAGAGGCGCGACTGGCTCTCGTGCATGCCAAAGCTGGTGCCGCCAACAGCGTAGAGATTGATCAGGTCGGTAGCAAAGATCGAGCGGGTATAGTCGGGCGCAACGCCCTGCTCGTACATGCCGTGGCCGGCCTCGTGCCAGAGCGCGAAGAACCCACCCGGCAGCCAGCTTTCGCGGAAGCGGCTGGTGATGCGCACATCATGGCGGGTGAAGGAAATTTCGAAGGGGTGCACGGTGTCGTCGAGGCGACCGCGATTGAGATCGTAACCCATGCGCTGAGCCATGGCGAGACCGAAGGCCTTTTGGCTCTCGATGGGGTAGGACCGGCGGAGGAAATCGGTGCGCGGCGGTGGGGCAGCGGTGGCCTTTTCGATCAGCGGCACCAGGGCAGATTTCAGGCTGCCATAGATGGTCTGCAACTGCGCCAGCGTCATGTCCGGCTCGTAGCCGTTGAGCAAGGCGTCATAGGGATGCGCGGCGAAGCCGATGGCCTGAGCGGTCTCGCGCTGGATGGCGATCATGCGCTCGAGCACCGGGGCATAGCCGGCAAAATCGTTAGCGGCGCGGGCCTCGACCCAAGCCATGTTGGCGCGGGTTTTGAGTTCGGCGGCTTCGCCGATCAGTGCGGCGGGGACGCGGCTGAGGATGCCGATTTCCTTGGTCGCCTGTTCGACCGCGCGGTGGCGGATATCGCTGGCGGGCACTGTCGCCAGTTCAGCGCGGGCCCCGTCGAGCGCGCGGGCCATGGCGTCACCGGTGGCCAATTCGCGGGCGAGGCTGGTCAAGGTCGAAACTTGTGCCCCACGCGATTCAACGCCGCCAGGCGGCATGACAGTGCGCGAGTCCCACGCGAGCAGGTTGACGGTGCAGAGGATGTCGTTGACTTGCGCTATAGCGGCTTGGAAGGCGGAATAGGTCATGAAATGGCTTCAAGGTTCTGGAGGGACGGCGCGCCGAAATCGGTCAGATGACATGCGGCCTTGTGGGCAGGAGTGCGATCGCTCAGCAGCGGCCGTTCGGCAAAGCAGCGGTCGAAAGCGTGCGGGCAGCGGGTGTTGAACAGGCAGCCCTTGGGCAGGTTGATCGGGCTGGGGAGTTCGCCGCGCGCCGCCACGGTGCGGGTGCGCTTGGTGGGATCGAGCTCGGGCGCGGCGTCGAGCAGCGCCTTGGTATAGGGGTGACGTGGGGCGGAAAATAGCGCCTCGGTCGGCCCGATCTCGACGATCTTGCCGAGATACATCACGGCGACGCGGTGCGAGATATGCCGGACCAGGCGCAGATCGTGGGCGACGAAAACCACGGTCAGGTTCAGTTGTTCCTGCAATTGCAGCAGCAGGTTTACCACCTGCGCCTGCACCGAAACGTCGAGCGCCGAGACCAGTTCGTCCGCGACAAGCACGTCGGGCTCCACCGCCAGAGCGCGGGCAATGCCGATACGCTGGCGCTGGCCGCCGGAGAATTCGTGCGGGAATTTGTCGGCGGCGTCGCTGGGGAGGCGGACGAGATCGAGCAGTTCGGCGATGCGAGCGGGGATTTGTGCGCGGGGGCGCATTTTGTGGACGGCCAGCGCCTCACCCAGGATTTCGCGCACCCGCATGCGCGGATTAAGCGAGCTATAGGGGTCCTGGAAAATCATCTGGACGCGGCGATTGAAGGCGCGGCGATCGGCACCTTTGAGATCGGCGATATCCTCGCCTTCGAAGCGGACGCGGCCGTCGTCGCAATCAAACAGGCGCACGAGGCAGCGCGCCAGCGTGGACTTGCCGCAACCGCTTTCACCGACAATGCCCAGGGTTTCACCGCGATTGATCTGGAAGCTGACGCCATTTAGGGCGTGTACGGCCAGGCGTGGCTGGCCGGTCAGGCGTCGCCAAAGGCCGTGGGGAATGTGGAATTCCTTGCTGACTTCCTCGGCTGCGATCAGCGTTTGGGACAGGGCGGCGTTCATACGACGGGCGATCCGGCGGCGGCAACTTCACGGTGGTGGTGACAGGCAACGAGGCGCCCCGGGGCAAATTCGGCGAGCATGGGGGTCTCCTTGCGGCAGATGTCGGTAGCGAAAGTACAGCGCGGGTTGAACGAGCAGCCGGGCGGGATCGAGGCTAATCCCGGCGGCGTGCCCTCGATTGACAGCAGCAGGGTGCGCCCTGCCCCGCCGCGCGGCACCGAACCAAGCAGGCCGCGCGTATAGGCATGGTGCGGCTCGGCGAAGACATCGACGACGCTGCCGGTTTCGACGATGCGGCCGGCATACATTACCGCCATCCGATCGCAGGTGGCGGCGACGACGCCGAGATCGTGGGTGACGAGGACGACGCCCATCTGCAGCTCGTCGCGCAGGTCGAGGATGAGCTTGAGAATTTGGTCCTGGATGGTGACGTCGAGAGCGGTCGTCGGCTCGTCGGCCAGCAGCAGTTTGGGGCCACTGGCCAGCGCAATGGCGATCATGACGCGCTGGCGCATGCCGCCGGAGAACTGGTGCGGATAATCCTTGAGGCGGCGCGCCGCTTCGGGAATGCCGACCAAATCCATCAGCTCGCGGGCGCGGGCGGCGCGCTGGCGACCATCGAGCGCCGTATGGGCACTCAGATTTTCCTCGATCTGGATGCCGACCGGCAGCACCGGATTGAGCGCCGTCATCGGCTCCTGGAAGATCATGGCGATTTCGCCGCCGCGCACCTTGCGCAATTCGCGCTCCGGCATGGTGAGCAGGTCGCGGCCCTGCCATTTGACGCTGCCAGCCACCGTGCCCGGCGCATGGACGAGACGCAGGATGGAATGCAGCGTCACGCTCTTGCCGGAGCCGGACTCGCCGACGAGGCCCACGACTTCGCCGGGCATGACTTCGAAACCGACATTATCGACGGCCTTGACCCAGCCATTCTGCGTGCGGAAGCTGGTGGTGAGGTTGCGAACTTCGAGGGCCGGGATCATTTCTTGGTCCTCAGCAGTTCGGCCAGACCGTCGCCGACGAGGCTGAAGCCGAGCCCCGTGACCACGATAGCCACGCCGGGGAACACGGAAATCCACCAGGCGGTGTTCATGAAATTCTTGCCGTCGGCGATTTGCACGCCCCATTCGGCCGTGGGCGGCTGGGCGCCCAGGCCGAGGTAGCCGAGGCTGGAGCCGAGCAGGATGGCCAGCGCCATGTCGGTCATCCAATAGACCAAAGCCGGGGTGATGGCATTGGGCAGCAGATGGCGGAAAATGATGCGCAGCGGGCGATACCCCATGGCGCGGCCGGAATGCGCGTAATCGAGGCGCTTTTGCACCTGCACTTCGGTCGCCACCAATCTGGCATAGAAGACCCAGCCGACGACGCTGACCGCCACATACATGTTGATCAGGCCGGGCCCCAAGACGGCGACGATGGCGATGACCAGCACAAGGAACGGGAAGGTGATGATGGCATCGACCACGCGCCCGAACAGCGCATTGACCCAGCCGCCGGCATAGCCGACCAGCGCACCGATAAAGGTGCCGAAGACAAAGGGGAACAGCGTCGCGAAGACGGCGATCTGCATGTCCACTGTATAGGCGTGAATGACGCGGGTCAGCACATCGCGGCCAAAACTGTCGGTGCCGAAGGGATGCGCCATGGTCGGCGGCTGCAGCAGCGCATTGTAGTCCATGGCTGCGGGGTCATAAGGGGCGAACAGCGACGGGAAGAACGCGACGATCGTGCTGAGGCCGATGATGGTGCCGCCAAAGACCAGGGTGAATGGCAGGCGGAGACGGGCGCGCCGTTTGGCGACGGGAGCGGTTGCGACCAGGGTCATCGGGCCACCCGCGGGTCGAGCCAGGCCTGGGCGATATCGGTGAGGAGGAACGTCAGCGACACGCAGACGGCGAGCGCCAGCGTCATGCCCTGCACCACTGGATAGTCGCGGCCGTAAATACTGTCGATCATCAGCCGCCCTGCCCCCGGAATGGCGAACACGGTTTCGGTAATCACCGCGCCGCCGAGCAGGGTGCCGATGGAGAGGCCGAACAGCGTCACGGTTGAAATCAGCGCATTGCGCAGCACGTGGCGGATCATGATGAGGCGGGGACGCAGACCCTTGGCGCGGGCGAAATCGACATATTCGGCGCCGACGACGCCGATGATGGCAGCGCGCAGATTGCGCATCAGGATGGCAGCGAGGCTGAGCGCCAGGGTCAGCGCCGGCAGGATCAGGTGATGCACATGATCGAGGAAACCCTCGCCATAGCCGCCGACGGGAAACCAGCCGAGCTTGGCGCCAAAGACGGTGAGCAGGATAATCCCGAGATAGAACACCGGCATCGACAAGCCTACCTGAAACACGCCGCGAATGGCATTGTCGGCCAGCTTGTCGCGCTGGAGAGCGGCGAGGAAGGCCAGTGGCAGCGCCAGGATCAAGGCGATCACGGCCGCCATCACCGTCAGCATCAGGGTCACGGGCATGCGCTGGGCGATCAGGTCGGCAACCGGGATTTTCAGCACGATGGAATTGCCGAGATTGCCGGTGGCGATGGATTTGACGAAGACCAGGAACTGCACGAAGACCGGCTGATCCAGACCCAGTTCGTGATTGATCCGATCGACGTTGGCATCGATGGCGCGGTCGCCCAGGATGGCGCTGGCGGGATCACCGGGCAGCAGGCGGACCAGTACGAAGACGACAATGATGATGAAGGCGAATGTCGGGATCAGCTGGAGGACGCGGCGAAAAATATAGGGGACCAGCAACAAAAAGCTCACTCCGCATCCCAGGAAGGAAAAGCTTGGGCGGAGGGAGGCCCCCGCCCAAATCGGCCTATTTATCGAGCCAGGCGGCGCGGAAGATGTTGTTGCCCAGCGGGATCTGGTTGAAGCCCATCGTGGTCTTGCTCAGGGCCACCGGATAGGGCGTTTCGTAGAGCGGCACGGTGGGGCCTTCGGCATTGAAGATTTCCTGGATGCGGGCATATTCCTCGGCCCGTTTGGCAGGATCGATCTCGCTCTGGCTGGCAACGTAGAGCTTATCGGCTTCTTCGCTCTTCCAACCCGAATGCAGGGCGTCGATCGTCGGCGAATAGGCGAAATATGAGGTGATTTCATTGGGATCGGCGATATCGTCGGTCCAGGCGGCGACGCGCATATTCATGGTGCCATCGCGATATTGCTGGGTGCGGGTGGCGTTATCGACCTGCTGGAGTTCCAGCTTGACGCCGATGGCCGCCCACATCTGCTGCACGGCCGTGCCGATGCCGATTTCGTCCTGATTGCCGGCGAGAACCAGAAGGCTGGTCGAGAACCCATTGGGGAAGCCAGCTTCCGCCATCAGTGCCTTGGCCTTTTCAAGGTCATAGGGATAGAGCGGAGCGGTGCCGGTATGCATCGGGGTGGCGCTCGACATGAACGAGGTCAGTTGCGTGCCCACGCCGTGGGTCACGATCTGGATGATCGCTTCCTTGTTGGTGGCGTAGTTCAGCGCCTGGCGCACCTTGGGATTGGACAAGGGATTATCGGCGCCGTTGACCTGGGGCCGCACATTCATCGAAATGTACTGCACACGCGTCGAGGGATACATTTCCATGTTCAGCTTGTCGTCGGCCTTCAGCTCGTCGACGCGCGCATAGGGGATCAACTCGGCGCCATCGACTTCGCCAGACTGCAGGCGAAGAATGCGGGTCGCGTCGTCGGGAATGACTTCGAAGGTCACGCCATCGAGGTAAGGCAATGGCTGGCCATCCTCGCCCTTGTCCCAATAGTAGGGGTTCTTCACGAGCTTCATGGTCGAGCCGCGTTCCCAGGAGGCGAACATGAAAGGGCCCGAACCCACGGGATGCTCGGCGAAGGCCTTGGCCTTGTCGGCATCGGTTGCGCCGGCTTCGGCCTCGAACAGCGCCTTGGGCATGATGGCGGTGTTGAACACGGTCAGCGCCGAAATGAAGGCCGGATCGGGATGGGCCAGCGTGATGGTGACCGTCTTGCCTTCGGTCGCGATCGAGGCGATAGAAGCGACGAGGAACTGCCAGGTAGTATCGGGCACTGCGGCGCGTTCGAGCGAGAATTTGACGTCTTCGCCGGTGATCGGGGAGCCATCCGAGAACTTGATGCCGTCGCGCAGGGTGAGCGTAACGGTCAACCCGTCTTCTGACACTTTCCATTCCGTGGCGAGGCCTGGCTGGACGCCCTTTCCGTCATCGGTGGGCAGCAGCAGCGTGTCGTATAGGTTGGACAGGATCCAGATGTCCACATTGGCGTCGTTCAGAACCGGGTCGAGGAACAGGCTATCGGCATAGCGGGCATAGGTCATGATGCCACCTCGCTCGACCGCCATGGCCGACGAACTGACGCCAAGAAGAAGCGCTGCCGCAATGGCAGCGATGGATAGGATCTTCATGCTTTCGCCTTTCTGAGTGCAGGATAACTGTTCTACTGGACTGTAACGTTGCATGCGCTTTTGAGGACGTCAACGCGCCAAATTCAGACTTATCCCCCAACTTTGACATACTACGGTATAACGGCTTGTCGCAGGATCGGAAGCTGTGATAGCCAAATAGGACACACAGGCAGACGTAGTTTCATGGATTTTTTCATCGATCGCGAGCTTCCGGTCCCGATCCGGCAACAGCTCAAGGGCATCATCGAATACGGCATCGCCTGCGGCGATCTGCTGGTTGGCGACGCCCTGCCATCGGTGCGTGAACTGGCCGAGCAGGTCGGCGTGGCGCCGATGACGGTAAGCCTGGTCTATCGTGATCTGAAGAAGGATGGGCTGATCGACTCGCGGCCCGGCTCGGGCACCTATGTCGCCGATAGCTCGCAGGCCCGCATGGCGGCGCGCACCGATATCGTGGCGCTACACCGGCAGATCGATACGCTGATCGACAGCGCCATGGGCATGGGCGTGCGCACCAGCGATCTGGCGGCGCTTTTCAATGCGCGCCTGTCCTATCGCATCAGCCTGGGCCATCGCGTCAGCGTAGTCATGGTCGGCCTGTTTCCCGAGGCGACGACCAGCTATGCGCGCTTCATTGCCGCCCAGCTTGGCGGCAACGCCACGGTCGAGCCCATGACCATCGACGCCATCCTGCGCGATGATGATGCCAAGGATCGCGCCGGTTCGGCAGACCTGGTGGTCACGTTCGCCAACCGGCATCGCGAAGTGTCGAGCCTATTGCCCAACACCAAGGTCGTCTCGATCCGGTTCATTCCAGCCGAAGCCACGCGCATGGCGCTGGCGGCGCTCGACCCGATGGCGCGGGTGGCCGTGGTCTCGCTGTTCCCCGATTTCCTGCCGATCATCAAGGCCGGCGTGCAGCGCTTTGCTGCCCACGTGCAGGACATTACCGCGGCGACGATCAACGACGCCGACATCGCCGCAGTCCTCGCCGCTGCCGACGTCGTGGTGTTTTCGACGGGCGCGGAGGCCGCCGCCGAAATTGCCAAGCCGGGCACGGCCGCCATCGAATACCGCCATACGCCGGACCCCGGCGATATCGAACGCGTGGTGATGCCTTTCATAACCACCGCCAGCCAGCAAGCTCCAGTTGAACGGAAGGAAGCATCGTGAAAATCGCCGAGATGAACTGGAGCCAGGTCGAGGACTATCTGAAGCGCGACGACCGCTGCGTCGTGCCCCTCGGTAGTACCGAACAGCATGCGGGGCTGTCCCTTTCGGTGGACTCTATCCTCGCCGAGAAGGTAGCGCTGGACGCAGCGGAACCGCTGGGCATTCCAGTATTTCCGGTCGTACCCTACGGCATCACGCCTTATTTCCTCGCCTACCCCGGTTCGATCAGCCTGCGCATCGACACCTATACGCGCATCATCCGCGACATACTCGATGGCCTCAAAATTCAGGGCTTCAAGCGCATCCTGCTGGTCAACGGGCATGGCGGCAATTCACCGGCAGGCAGCCTTGCCATCGAGTGGATGGCGGATAATCCGGGCATTCCGGTGAAATTCCACAACTGGTGGAATGCGCCAGCGACCTTCGCCAAGGTGCAGGAAATCGACACCGTCGCCTCGCATGCCTCGTGGATGGAGAATTTCGCCTGGACCCGCCTGCCCGGCGTGACCCAGCCGACCCAGCGCAAGCCGATGATCGATCTGACGCGCATGCGCTACATGGACCCGGCTGGCGTGCGGACTTATCTCGGCGACGGCAATTTCGGCGGTTATTACGAGCGTGACGACGCCGAAATGCAGGCGATCTGGGATATTGCCGTGACCGAGACGCGCGCGCTGATGGAGGGGCCGTGGTCATGACTGGCCCGATCCTGATCTGGGGCGCCGGCGCTATCGGCGGCACCCTGGGCGCGGCCTTCATCCGTGCAGGCCATGAGGTCGTCTTCGTCGACAACGTCCCCGAGCACGTCACCGAGATCAACGAAGTCGGCCTGCGCATCGTCGGCCCGATCTTCGAGGACACCGTCCGCGCCAAGGCGTTTCTGCCAAAGGACCTAACGGGCCAGTTCGACACCATCTTCCTCTGCGTCAAGGCTCTGCATACCGACGCCGCCGCGCGTGATCTGCTGCCTCATGTCGCCCGCAATGGCGTCGTGGTTTCGGCACAGAACGGGCTCAATGAACTGGTCATCGCCGACATCATCGGGCGTGAGCGCACCATGGGGTGCTTTGTCAATTTCGGCGCCGATTACCTCGAGCCAGGCATCGTCACGTTCGGCGGTCGCGGGGCAGTCGTGATCGGCGAACTCGACGGCGCCACGACCGAGCGGGTCACCGCCCTGCACAAGCTGTTGCTGGACTTCGAGCCAAACGCGGTGCTGACCGCCAACATCTGGGGCTACCTCTGGGGCAAGCTGGTCTATGGCGCGCTGCTGTTCGCCACCGCCTTGACCAATGACAGCATTGCCGACGCGCTGGCGGACCCGGCCTATCGCGCGGTCCTGACCGATCTTGGTCGCGAAGTCGGCGCAGTCGCCAAGGCCGAAGGCATCGTCACAGAAGCCTTCAATGGCTTCGATCCCGGCGCTTTCGTGCCCGGCGCTTCGCAGGCACAGGTTGATGGCTCATTCGACGACATGGTCGCGCATAACCGCAAGTCGACCAAATCCCATTCCGGCATCTGGCGCGATCTCGCAGTGCGCAAGCGCCAGACTGAAGCCCAGGACCAGCTCGGCCCCATCGTCGCTTTCGGCAAGAAAAACAACGTGCCGACGCCGCTGACGGCACGGCTGATCGAGATGATCCGCGAAATGGAAACCGGGCAGCGCACGTTCTCGCCCGACAATATGGTGACGCTTGCAAGCGTCGGAACGGCAGCGGTGGCGTGACATGAATATCGAATTTGCCGGCAAAACTGTCGTCGTCACCGGCGCTGCACATGGCTTCGGCCGTGCCATCGCGCTGGCCTTCGCCACGCACGGCGCCACGGTTTATGCCTGTGACGTCAATGCCGATGGCCTGGCCGAAACGGCTCGCCTCGGCGCCGTCAAGGTCTTGAGGCTCGATGTCGGCGACCACTCTGCCGTCCAGGCTGCAATCGCTGGCATCGAGGCCGATGGTCACGCTGTCGATATCCTGGTCAACAATGCCGGCGGCGTACGAGGACAGGTCGGGCGCCCGATCGAGGAGGTCAGCGCCGCCGACTGGCAGACCATTTTTGACGCCAATGTTTCGGGGGCTTTCTTCATGACCCAGGCGGTGGCGCCGGGGATGAAAAAGCAGCGCTATGGCCGCGTCATCAATATTTCCAGCGGCGCCGGGCTCGGCATCAGCCTGACCGGCATTCAGGCCTATGCCAGCGCGAAGGCGGCGCAGATCGGCCTGACCCGGCAACTCGCCCACGAATTGGGTGGGTGGAACATCACGGTCAATAATGTCGCCCCCGGCTTCGTGCGCTCCAATCCCACTACCGAGCGGCAATGGGATGCAATGGGCGCGGAGGGCCAGGAAAAGCTGCTCAACAACATCGCACTCAAGCGCTTGGGCACGCCTGACGACATCGCCAATGCCGTGATGTTCTTTGCCTCCGAGCAAGCCGGCTGGATTTCCGGCCAGGTGCTGAGCGTGGACGGCGGCAAGTGAGCGAGATCGAGACCTATCTAGCGGACCAGGAAGCAGAAGCGCTGGCCGATGTGATTGCGTTCTGCCGCATTCCCAGTGTCAGCACCGATCCAGCCTTTGCCGAGGGAATCTCCGCGGCCGCGGAGTTCGTGGCCGAACGCATGCGCAAGGCCGGGTTTCCAAAAGTTGAGATCGTGCCGACCGGTGGGCATCCGACAGTAATCGCGGAATGGTGTGAGACGCCGGGTGCGCCGACTTTGCTGGTCTATGGCCATTACGACGTACAGCCGCCCGATCCACTCGACAAGTGGCTAACGCCACCCTTTGAGCCGACAATACGCAATGACCGGCTCTATGCGCGTGGCGTTTCAGACGACAAGGCACCTCTGCTGCTGCCCATCATCGTGGCCGAGGCGTTCGGCAAATTGAGCGGCGGCCTGCCGATCAATCTCAAAATGCTGATCGAGGGCGAAGAGGAATCCGGCAGCCCACATTTCGAGCCGACTGTAGAGCGGCTCAAGGACCGCCTTGCCTGCGATCTCGTTGTCTCGGCCGATGGCGCCATGTGGCGCCCCGATATCGCTTCGGTGACGGTAGCGACGCGCGGGCTTGTCGCGCTGGATGTCGTGGTGCACGGCGCCGGCAAGGACCTGCATTCAGGCCGCCACGGCGGCAGCGCACCCAACGCCATCCGCGTGCTGACGCACCTTATGGCCTCCCTGCATGACGCGGAGTGCAACGTCGCGGTCGAGGGCTTCGCTGACGGCGCCCTGCCGCCAGATCCGGCGATCATCGAGGCGATCAAGGCCATCGGCTTCGACTCCGGCGCCTATTTCGACGAGATCGGCGCCCGGCGCCCCGCCACGCTGCCGACGGGCGAAGAGCTGCTGACGCGCCAATGGCTGGTGCCGACGCTGGAATTCAACGGCATTTCCGGCGGCTATGCCGGGCCCGGAACCAAGACGGTCATTCCGGCCCAGGCATCCGCCAAGATCACCTGCCGGCTGGTGGCCGGACAGGATCCAATGGCTGTTATCGCAGCCATCGAGGCGCATCTGATGGCTCACCTGCCAAGCGGCTACGAGCTGGATGTCCACGGCCACGGTCCCGGTACCACGGCGTTCGCGCTCGATCCCGACCTGCCGGCGCTGAAAATATCCGAGGACATCTTTGGCGAGGTCCTGGGCCAGAAGCCGCTGCGTGTCGCCATGGGCGCCACCATTCCCATCGGCGCGGTGATGAAGAAGCACCTGGGCGTCGGCATGATCTTCTTTTCGTTCTCGACCTCGGACGAGGACTACCACGCCCCCAACGAGTTCTTCCGCCTCGCCAATCTGCGCATCGGCCTCACCGCCTGGGCACGCCTGATCGAGCGGCTGGGCGCCCAGGGATGAGAGAGGATATCGGTTTCCTCGATATTGCCGAACTGGGAACGCGATATCGCGACGGCCGATTGACCCCGATCGATGTCGTGCGTCACGCGTTGGCGCGCATCGAGGCGCTGGAGCCCAGTCTCAATGCCTTCGCCGATCCGATGGCCGCGATGGCGCTGGCCGACGCCGAACGACGCACCACCGAGCTGGCATCCGGCCTCGATCTCGGCCCGCTGCATGGCATCCCCGTCGCCATCAAGGATCTCATCGACGTAGCCGACGTGCCGACCGGCTTCGGCACCCGGGCGCGGGCGCCGCAGATGCCTGCCCGCGATGCGGAACTGGTGACGCGGCTGCGCGCGGCCGGAGCAATTATCCTCGGTAAGACCAACCTGCTCGAATACGCCTATGGCGTGGCGCATCCCGATATCGGGCAGACCAATAATCCACACAATACCGGCCGCACATCGGGCGGCTCAAGCGGCGGCTCGGCGGCGGCCGTGGCGGCCGGGATTGTCCCACTGGCCATCGGCACGGACACCGGCGGCTCGATCCGAATTCCGGCGAGCTATTGCGGCATTGTCGGGCTGAAACCCAGCTTTGGAATAGTGAGCCTGGATGGCGTCTTCCCACTCTCATGGACCCTCGACCACGCCGGACCACTAGCGCGCAACGTGGCGGATGCGATGATCGGGCTGATGGCAATTGCAGGTATCGGCGACGCGCCGCAGCGCGATATTGCCGGCCTCCGGATCGGCCTCATCGACTGGCATTTCGGCTCGCACGAGATCACACCGGGCGTCCGCGAGGCGCTTGGCGTCGCAATGGCCAAGCTCGAGGCCAAGGGCGCGGTGCTGGTCCAAGTCGGCATCGATGACCTGGCGCGGGTCAACGCGGAACTGGTGACGATCCTGCATCCCGAAGCCTCGGTGATCCATCGCGCCCTGCTGCCGCAGAACCCGGCCGGCTATGCGGAGGTGACGCGCCAGCAACTCGAAGACGGGTTCAGGACGACTGCGGCGGATTATCTCCTCGCCATGGGCTATCGCGAGACGTTCCGGGCCTCAGTGGAGGCGGCTTTTGCCCAGGTTGACGTTCTCGCCAGTCCCAGCGTCCCCTTCGTGGCTCCGCCCGAAGACCCGCGCATTGAGGAAGGCGAAGAGGGCGAAATGCTATCCAGCGGATTTGCCAATGTCTCAGGACATCCCTCGGTCAGCATTCCCGCGGGGATGAGTGAAGGGATGCCGGTGGGGCTGCAGCTCACCGGTCGATTAGGGCAGGATGCCATCTTGCTCGCCATTGCCCGGGCAATCGAAGTTGCTCTTGTCGCCTATCGGAGGCCGGAGTCCCCGTCTGACCGGTAGCCGCTGCTCGGTCGGCCCTAACAGATCGCCGACGGTCCATTGCCCCTCATCGACGTTATGGTTATTTTGAAAGTAGCGGCTTGTCGAGCGGGACTATCACTATCTTAATGTGGCGCGCCAAAGGCTGGACGTCTTCGGCCGTCCCAAATTGGCTGATGCCCATTGTCTGCTTTTCCTGACCGTCCATCGAAAAGCAGACAGTCCGAAATCCACCCCGAAGCGGCACGTCGGCAATCGACCCCGTTTCAGCCATTCGGAGCTAACTCGCAGATTCCCGAAAGCTGCCATTCGTCGGCTCAGAGCGATGATAGCTGTGCACCTCGTTTCCGAGGTTGGACTTTGGCGCGCCCGAACCTGCAGGTGGGTGCGCGGTGGCCCGATGCATTGGCAAAAACGTTCTGCCCGATGCCCACGCCTCCGATCTCTGAAAACTAGATAGATGGATTCGTGATCTGTTGGCCTCGGCGCCCCCTCAGGAGGGTGCGCTCTCATTCCCCAAGCTCAAATCATCCCTGCTGATAAGCGCTACCCGAATGCGGCAAGGTACAAGACATCCGCGATGGGCCCTCTGCTGTCATGGCGAAAAATCTGTAAGGTTCCGAGGCCTTTAGCTACGTCTTCGGGACATTTCGTCCATCGCGTGACAGATTGCCCTGACCGCGCGATTCGCGCAGGGGATTAGATGGGCAATGGCAGTTTTGGACCGCACGGGCGAATGGCGTTGTTTCGGCTGGCCGCGATCGATCGGACGGCTGACCGGCGTCGCCACGCTGGCGCTGCTCGCGGCAATAACACCCTCCCAGGCTCAGGGTGTCACCTTTACTGATGACATATATCCGGGCTCGGTGATGGATGGTCCTAACTGGAACGGCTCTTTCATTATCGTCGGAAATAGCGCCCCCGGCGCCGTTAATGTCGATGGTGGTGGGCAGGTGGTTATCAACGGCCTCACTTATCTCGGCTTTGATCCCAACGTGACAGGAACCGTGACGGTGACTGGCTACGGATCTTCCTGGGACAACTACAGTTCATTCACTGTCGGCAATTATGGCACTGGCATCCTGAATGTTGAGAATGGCGGACGGACTTTCAGTGGCCTTAGCTATCTTGGCTACCAGTCCGGTTCGACAGGAACCGCGATGGTGACTGGCGCTGGATCCTGGCTCAGCGGGGAACTCCATGTTGGCTACTGGGGTACGGGCATCCTGAATATCGAGGATAGTGGACACGTGGTTGCCTGGAGCTCTGCCGATCTTGGCTACCAGTCCGACGGGACAGGAACCGCGACGGTGAAGGGCGCCGGATCGTCCTGGGAGATCCTCGGGGCGCTCCATATTGGCGAACAGGGCATTGGCGTCCTGAATGTCGAAGATGCCGGATATGCCAGCAGCTACGATGGCTATCTGGGCTTTGCTTCCGGCTCAACAGGAACAGCGACGGTGACGGGCGCCGGATCGTCCTGGACTACCAGCAGCTTGACGGTCGGTAATGGTGGCACCGGCACGTTGACCATTGCAGACGGCGGCTTGGTCTCTGTAGGCGGCGCGCGACAAGTCGATGTCGGCTTACTTTCCGGGTCCATCGGCACGATCAATGTTGGCGCCGCGGCAGGCGATGCGGCCGCAGCAGCTGGCACTCTGGATGCAGGGACACTGGACTTCGGCGACGGGACCGGCACGCTGGTGTTCAACCATACCGGAATGCCGGATGGCTCGGCCCTGCGCTTCGATCCAGGGATTTCGGGCGTTGGCGCGATCGAGCATCTTGCCGGAACCACAATCCTGACCGGCGATAGTTCCGGCTTTGGCGGAACCACGACGGTCTCGGGCGGCACGCTGATCGTCGGCTCGGCCGGTACAGGCAGTCTCGGCGGCATGATCGACGTGTTGTCTGGCGCTACGCTGGGCGGCACTGGTGCCCTGCGCACGACGACGATCGCCGCTGGTGGCACGCATACACCCGGCAATTCGATCGGCACCCAGATCATTAATGGCAACTATATCAATCACGGCACCCTCGTCGTCGAGGCCAATCCCTCCAGTGCCGACAAGCTGGTGGTCAATGGCGCTGTCGATATTGCCGGGGCCAATTTGAACCTGCTGCTAACGCCGACTAGCGTGGCCGATTGGGATATTGCGCATAACCCGTTCAGTTACACCATCATTGCCAATGACGGCGCCGATGCTGTCACCGGCCAGTTCGCCAGCAGCAGCGATCTAAATCAACTGCTCTTCCTCGATGCCAGCCTCGACTATGCCGGTGGCGATGGCAATGATGTGGGGCTCCTGCTCGCTCGCAATGATATCGATTTTGCCAGGATGGCCGGCACAACCAACCAGTCTGGCACCGCGCGGGCCATCGAGAGTCTGGGCTCAGGCCCGCTCTACGATGCCATTGTCATGCAAAGCGATGGCGATATTGTGCGTGCCAGCTTCGATGCCTTGTCAGGCGAGATCGGTGCTGCGACCAAAGGCACGCTGACCGCGCCCGCCCAGAAAATGGCCGATGCGGTCAATGATCGCCTGCTCGGCGTCTCCGGGCACACTGGCAGCGCCCCCGTGCTCGCCTATGGCCCCGGCGGTCCGGAACTGGCCGGGTCCGACACCCCCCTCTCCGTGGTCTGGGGCAGTGCCTTTGGCAATTGGGGCCACTTCGACGGCGATGCTGATGTCGCAAGTCTTTCGACCCACGGCGGCGGTCTGGCCGGCGGTATCGACGGAGAACTCGGCGATTGGCGGCTTGGCCTGATGGCAGGCTATGCCGGCTCCGCCTTCGAGGTCGCCGATCGCTCCTCGACCGGTTCCAGCGACAGCTATTCGCTGGGGCTTTATGGCGGCACGCAATGGGGTGCGCTGGCCTTCCGTTCCAGCCTCACCGCCTCGGCCCATAGTCTCGCAACCAGCCGCGACGTGGTTATTCCCGGCTTCACCGATCACCTGAGTGCCGATTACAAGGCCCGCTCGCTGCAGGCCTTCGCCGAACTGGGCTATCGCCTCGACCTCACCAATGCCACCAGCATCGAACCGTTCGCCAACCTGACCCAGTTGCTTGTTGATACCGACGGCTACAGCGAAACCGGCGGTGCCGCCGCCTTGACCAGCGCTGCCGATGCCACCACGTCGACCTTCACCACGGTTGGTCTCCGCGCCAGCCACCAGGTCGCCATGGGCACCGTGCTCACCACCATCCGCGCCATGGCCGGTTGGCGCCACGGCATCGGCGAGCTTGCGCCCGCCAGCACCATGAGCTTTGCCGGCAGCACGCCCTTCACAGTTACCGGCGGTCATACCCCATCCGACACGGCCCTGCTCTCGACCGGATTAGACCTCAACCTCACCGAAGCGTTGACCATCGGCCTCGCCTATGTCGGCAGCTTTGCCAATCGCGCCAGCGACAACGCTGCATCGGCCACGGTCGCGGGGAGATACTGAGGGGCAAGTTATAGGCGGCCAAGGGGGCCATTGCCCCGGTTCAACGTCCCGAGAACTGCCGGCCGCCTGGCGAGCGAAATGTCTGATCTAAGACGGTGTACTGCTGGCTGCAAACGGTCCTCTTTCGCCGATCTGCTTGTCAGCTTTTCGAGCAGTTGCACTAATAACGGACAGGCAGGAAACCACCCCAATCTTGCCGTTGGCTGGGTCGTATGGCGATGTCCGCTTTT
This sequence comes from Devosia sp., assembly GCF_028290435.1. Classification (GTDB taxonomy): domain Bacteria; phylum Pseudomonadota; class Alphaproteobacteria; order Rhizobiales; family Devosiaceae; genus Devosia. Next base: position 38,104 of record NZ_JAQGJV010000008.1, read on the forward strand.
CGGAAATCGCAAGTCTGGTCCGAACGACTGAAATGGGGCGCCTCTCCACCGCGATCATATTGCAGTGGGAATTGTAGGAAAGCTGCGATTGGGAGACAGGTTGCCGCGCGCATCAGCTGCATAGTTCGTGGGCAATTGCGTCGCCAGCCTAAGTTTTTGGCGTAATATGACTTGACACTCCTATGGTGGATTGCAATCATTCCACCACATAACTGACTTCGCAGCAGGCATTTGGGCCTCACTTCGGAACGCATCCCGCCGTTCCCGGTGAGGTCTTTTCGTTTGGGATCCGCACTTGATGACGTCGAGCCTACAAACAGTTCCGGTGGGTGTATTGTTCTCCACCAGCGGGCCCTATGCTGCCCTTGGCCGTGAGGGCCTGGCGGGAGCAATGCTGGCGATTGCCGAGATCAATGCCGACGACCAATACGGGCTAAAGCTGGCGGCGCAGGTGCGTGATCCGCGCGGCTCGACCGAGCAATATGCAGCCATGGCTGCCGATATCGTCGGGACGACCGGGGCCCGCCACATCCTGGGCTGCACCACGTCTTGGAGCCGCAAGGAAGTTATTCCCGTGCTCGAAAAAAGCGCCACCATGCTCTGGTACTCATGCCCCTATGAGGGCTTCGAAGCCCACGACCAGGTCATCTATCTCGGCGCCTGCCCCAACCAGCATATCCTGCCGCTCCTCGCCTTCGCCCTGCCCCGCTTCGGCACCAATGGCTACCTCGTCGGCTCCAATTATATCTGGGGTTGGGAAACCAACCGCATCGCCCGCGATATCATCGAGGCTGCGGGCGGGCCGGTCGCAGGTGAACGCTATGTGCCGCTCGGTGACGTCGATATCGGCCGTATCATCGAAGAAATCCGCACCAAACGCCCGGCCTTCGTGGTCAATACGCTGATCGGGCCGTCGTCCTATGCGTTCCTCGCCGCCTATCACGCTTTGGGGCAGGCCGATCAGACTTTCAGCCAGGATGTACGGCCCGTGTTGAGCTGCAATTTCGCCGAAAGCGAAGTGGCACAATTGGGCGCGGTCGCCGCCGGTCAATACGCCATCTCGCCCTATTTCCAATCGCTGGCGACGCCGGAAAATCGTCGCTTCCTCGATACGGCCAAGCAATTCGCACCGGATGCGGTCCATATCTCGGCGTTCTTCGCTCAGGCGTATGCCGCGGTGCATCTGCTGGCGGCCGGGCTCGCTGGCGCCGGCACCGATGCAACCGACGCAGTGCGCGAAGCCACCAAGTTCGTGTCGATGACGGCGCCGTTCGGGCCGATTGAAATCGATGATGCCACCAATCATGCAGTGCTGACCCCGCGCATTGCCCGTGCCGTTGTCGGGGGCTTCGACATCGTCAGCGACATGGAGACGGCGATCCGCCCCGATCCGTACCTGGCATATTCGCCGGTTGCGGTCGCGAGCGATCCGGCGGCACCATCGCCGCGTGTCTCCCACCTTCGGGTGATCAAATGAGCCAGTTCAAAACAACGCCCAAATTCGACGGCCAGTGTGCGCTGATCCTGCACCGGCCCCATCCCGTGGTCGACGCAATCACGCGTCAGCTCACCCAGCTTGGCGTGCGCTATCAAACCCACTGGCCCGAGCTTCCTGCCGACCTCGACGCGGCCGCTTTCAATCACCTGTTCTACGACGCCGACATGGGCCATGACGGCCAGTTCCCCTGGGCGCCGGGCAAAGCGCCGATGCTGTCCATCGCCCTGATCGGCTCGGAAGCGCCGGGCCGGCTGGCTTGGGCGATCCGGCTGGGCGCCGATGCCCATCTCCTCAAGCCCATTGGCAGTGGCGGCATTTTCGCGGCACTGGTCATCGCCAGCCAGGCTTTCGAGAGCCGCGCCGCGCAAGCAGCCGAATTGAGCGACCTGCGCGAGAGGCTGGCCGGCCGTCAGGTGTTGGCCGAAGCCACGGCGTGTCTGATGATGCTCGACAATATTTCGGCCGATGCCGCATACGAGCGGCTGCGCCGTACCGCCATGACCGAACGCAAGAGCATCGAGGCCATGGCTCTCCAGATCGTCGAACAGTTGCGGAGCGGTCATGTCCGAACTGATCGCGCCTAGCGCCGCGCCACGCCGTCCGACCCGGGCGGGCACTGTCATCCGACGCCTGTTGCGCCGGCCGCTGGCTGTCACCGGCCTCGTCATTATCGCCATCGTGGTGATCGCGGCGGTGTTCGCACCCTGGGTCGCGCCCTATGATCCGGGCGAGCAGTTCTTCGACGGATTGACGCTGGAAGGGGCGCCGCTGCCGCCTAACGGAGCGTTCCTCTTCGGCACCGACCTGCTTGGCCGCGACCTGCTGAGCCGCCTGATCTTCGGCGCCCAAACCTCGCTGGTCATCGGCGTTGTCGCCAATGGCATCGCGGTGTTCATCGGCGCGCTGGTGGGCATCGTGGCGGGCTATTTCCGCGGCTGGATCGGCACCATCCTGATGCGCTTCACCGATTTGATGATGAGCTTTCCGGCGCTGCTGCTGGCTATCGTGCTGGCCGCCATCTTCAAGCCGAGCCTGTGGATCGTCGCCATGGTGATCGCCATGGTCAACTGGGTCCAGGTCGCCCGCGTCATCTATACCGAGACGCGTTCGCTGGCCGAACGCGACTTCATCGAGGCCGAGCGCTCGCTCGGCGCCAGTTCCGCGCGCATCCTGTGGTCGCACATCCTGCCGCATCTGGTCTCGACCATCGTGGTCTGGGCGACGCTGGGCATCTCCACCACCGTGCTGCTCGAAGCCACGCTGAGCTTTCTCGGCATTGGTGTGCAGCCGCCGACCGCGTCCTGGGGCAATATCATCTTCGAAAACCAGACGTATTTCGCCTCGGCACCCTGGCTGGTGTTCATCCCCGGCGCCGCCATCATCCTCTTGGCGCTGGCCTTCAACTTCCTCGGTGATGCGCTGCGCGACATTCTTGATCCGACCCAGCAGGGGCGCTCGGCATGACCGCCTATATCGCCCGCCGCTTCGGCCAGGCCCTGCTGATCCTCGTCGGCATCAGCCTCGTCACCTTCGTGCTGCTCTATCTCGTACCCGCCGATCCAGCGCGCCAGATCGCCGGACGTTCGGCCACGGCCGAAACCGTAGAGAACATCCGCAACCAGCTTGGCCTCAACCTGCCGTTTTACGAGCAGTATGGCCGCTATGTTGCCGCCCTCGCCCGGGGCGATCTCGGGCGGTCCTACCTGCAGAAAACCCAAGTGTCCGAGCTGATCGCCTCGCGTCTGCCCGCCAGCCTGCTGTTGATGGCCGGCGCCATCGTCTGTGAACTGCTGATCGGCCTGACCATGGGCCTTGTTGCCGCCCTGCGCCGCGGCACCTGGGTGGATAGCTCGCTGATGGTCGTGTCCTTCGTCGGCGTCTCCGCCCCGCAGTTCGTCATCGGCATATTGCTGCTGTATGTCTTCGCCGTGCAGCTCGGCTGGTTCCCGATCGGTGGTTACGGCACGTTTCGTCATCTCGTGCTGCCAGCACTGACGCTCGGCATTCTCGGCTCCGGCTGGTACGCGCGGATGATGCGCTCATCGATGCTCGACGTGCTGCGCCAGGATTATATCCGCACGGCCCATGCCAAAGGGCTCAAGGGCTGGAAGGTGCTGTTCGGCCACGCCGTGCCCAATGCCATCCTGCCCATAATCGCCATGATCGGCATCGATATCGGCATGTTCATGAGTGGCATCGTGGTGGTCGAAGCCGTGTTCGGCTGGCCCGGCATCGGTCAGCTTGCCTGGCAGGCCATCCAGCGCATCGACATTCCCATCATCATGGGCGTCACCCTGGTTTCTGCCTGCGCCATCGTCATCGGCAATCTAGTCGCCGACCTCGTCGCTCCGCTTATCGATCCGCGCATCAAGCTGCGGTGATCCAACCATAATGTTCAACCGGGAGACTAGTCACATGCGTAATGCACTGCTTGCCGGGGTGGCCGCCGCCGCCCTTCTCACCGCCATCGCGCCCAGCTTCGCCCAAGAGGAGAAGCAGGGTGGCTCGATGATCGTCACCTATAAGGACGACGTCTCGACGCTCGATCCCGCCATCGGCTACGACTGGCAGAACTGGTCGATGATCAAGTCGCTGTTCGATGGCCTCATGGACTATGAGCCCGGCACTTCGACGCTGAAGCCCGATCTCGCCGAAAGCTACACCATCTCCCCCGATGGGCTGACCTACACCTTCGTGCTGCACAAGGGCGTCAAGTTCCACAACGGTCGCGAGATGACCGCCGAAGACGTAAAGTACTCGCTCGACCGCGTCACCAACCCGGTCACCCAGAGCCCCGGCGCCGGCTTCTTCGGCTCCATCGATGGCTTCGCCGCCATGGCCGATGGCACCGCGACCAGCCTCTCCGGCGTGACCGTCGTCGACCCCTACACCGTGCAGATCAAGCTCAGCCGCCCCGACGCAACCTTCCTGCATGTCGTTGCGCTGAACTTCGCCTCGGTCGTGCCCAAAGAGGCCGTCGATGAATTCGGCGCCGATTTCGGCAAGCATCCTGTCGGCACCGGCGCCTTCTCGCTGGCCGAATGGACACTGGGCCAGAAGCTCGTGTTCAAGCGCAATCCGGATTACTGGAAGCCGGGCGTGCCCAAGCTCGACGAGATCGACTTCGAAGTCGGCCAGGATCCGACCGTTGCGCTGCTCCGCCTGCAGAAGGGCGAAGTCGACATTCCGGGCGATGGCATTCCGCCGGCCCAGTTCCTGCAGGTCAAGGACGATCCGACCTATGCGCCGCTGATCATCGAAGGTGGCCAGTTGCAGACCGGCTATATCACGCTCAACGTGCACACGCCGCCGCTCGACAACGTCGATGTCCGCAAGGCCATCAACATGGCGATCAACAAGGACCGCATCGTCCAGATCGTCAACGGCCGCGCCATCGTCGCCAACCAGCCGCTGCCCCCATCGATGCCGGGCTATGCGCCGGACTATAAGGGCTATGTCTATGACGTCGAGGGCGCCAAGGCACTGCTCGCCAAGGCTGGCCTGCCCGATGGCTTCACCACCGAGCTTTACGTCTACAATACCGATCCCAATCCGCGTATCGCCCAGGCGATCCAGCAGGATCTCTCGGCCATCGGCATCACTGCCGAAATCAAGTCGCTGGCCCAGGCCAACGTCATCGAGGCCGGCGGCAATGGCTCGGCGCCGATGATCTGGTCGGGCGGCATGGGCTGGATCGCCGATTTCCCCGATCCGTCCAACTTCTACGGTCCGATCCTGGGTTGCGCCGGTGCGGCCGAAGGCGGCTGGAACTGGTCGAAATACTGCAACGAAGACCTCGACGCCAAGGCGACCGCGGCTGACTCGATCACCGATCCGGCCAAGAAGACCGAGCGCGAACAGGCCTGGCGCGATATCTACCTCGCCATCATGGACGATGCGCCATGGGTGCCGGTGTTCAACGAACAGCGCTTCACCATCCGCTCGGAAAACATGGGCGGCCCCGACGCGCTGTTCGTCGATCCCGTCCACGTCCCAGTCAACTACGATTATGTGTTCGCCAAGAATGTGCAGTAACTGCGACTACACGATCCACAGCGCCAAGCATCACCACGGGTGGGACAATTCGTTCTCACCCGTGGAGACGATCAAGCCGGGCTCGACGGTATTCTTCGAATGCCTCGATAGCGGCGCCGGGCACTTCACGCCCGGCAGCACCGTCGCCGATGTCTCGACGCTGGATTTCTCCAAGGTCAATCCGGTCACCGGTCCCATCTATGTCGATGGGGCCGAGCCCGGCGACGCGCTCAAGATCACCTTCGACGGCTTCGAGCCGTCCGGCTTCGGCTGGACCGCCAATATTCCCGGCTTCGGCCTGCTGGCCGATCAGTTCAAGGACCCGGCGCTGACGCTCTGGACCTATGACAAGAACACTATGGCGCCCGCGCTGTTCTCGAAAAACGGTCGCGTGCCGCTCAAGGCCTTTACCGGCGAAATCGGCGTCGCGCCGGCCGAACTGGGAAATCACTCGGTCGTCCCGCCACGCCGCGTCGGCGGCAATCTCGACATCAGGGATTTGACCACCGGCACGGTGCTTTACCTTCCCGTCGAGGTCAAAGGCGCGCTGTTCTCGGTCGGCGATACCCACGCCGCCCAGGGCGACGGCGAAGTCTGCGGCACGGCGATTGAGAGCCAGATGAACGTCTCGCTCAAGTTCGATCTGGTCAAAGGCGCCAACCTCAGGATGCCGCGCTTCACCACCTCGGGGCCGGTCACCAACCATCTCGATGCCAAAGGCTATGAAGTCACTACCGGCATCGGCTCCGACCTGATGGAAGGCGCGCGCATCGCCGTCTCGCAGATGATCGACCTGCTCGGCCAGCAACAAGGCCTCAGCGCCGAAGACGCCTACATGCTGTGCTCGGTCTGCGGCGATCTGCGCATTTCCGAAATCGTCGACATGCCCAACTGGGTGGTGAGCTTTTACTTCCCACGGATCGTATTCGAATGAACGTCATTCCGGCAGACACACTCATCGGGCCCTTCGGGCCATCTTCTCCCCGGGGAGAAGGACAGTGGGCATCGCGCTTTCTATTCCTCTCCCTGTCGGGGAGAGGGTGGATCGGCGCAGCCGAGACGGGTGAGGGTGTCTGCCCCCGATGAGCATCGAAATACCCCTCCTCTCCGTCCGCAATCTCGTCACCACGGTCAGCACTGCGACCGGCCCCCGCCCGGTGGTCGATGACCTGTCCTTCGATCTCGCGCCCGGCGAAACGCTTTGCATTGCCGGCGAAAGCGGCTCCGGCAAGTCGATGACCGCGCTGTCGCTGATGCAGCTCCTGCCCCAGCCCATGGCGCGCGTTGCCTCGGGCAGCGCCGTATTCAAGGGCCGTGACCTGTTCACGCTGCCCAAAGAGGCGATGCGCCAGGTCCGTGGCAATGACATCGCCATGATCTTCCAGGAGCCGATGACCTCACTCAATCCGGTGCTGACCATCGGCCGGCAATTGATCGAAACCATCACCGCTCACGAGTCCACCAGCCTCAGCCAAGCCCGCCAGCGCGCGCTGGAACTGCTCAACCAGGTCCAAATCCCCGAGGCCGCGCGGCGCCTCCAGCAATATCCCTACGAACTCTCCGGTGGCATGCGCCAGCGCGTCATGATCGCCATGGCGCTATCCCAGAACCCCGACATTCTCATCGCCGACGAGCCCACTACGGCCCTCGACGTCACCGTGCAGGCGCAAATCCTCAGCCTGATCCGCAAGCTGCAAGCCGAGACCGGCACGGCGGTCATCATGATCACCCACGACATGGGCGTCGTCGCCGAAATGGCCAACCGGGTACTAGTGATGAAGGACGGTCGCGCCGTCGAGGCCGGCCCGGTGCGCGATATCTTCGCCATGCCGCAAGCGCCCTACACGCAGGCCCTGCTCGCCGCCGTCCCGCGCCTCGGCGAAATGACCGGCACGACCATGCCAAAGCGCGCGGTCCGGACCTGGGAGCAGACAGCACCCAAGGAGGTCGTCGATGTCGACAATCTCACTGTCCGCTTCCCGATCCGCTCGGGCTTTTTCGGTCGCGTCGAGCGCCGTGTCCACGCCGTCGAAGGCATCGGCTTCAAGCTGTACCGGGGCGAAACGCTGGCGCTGGTCGGCGAAAGCGGCTGCGGCAAGTCCACCACCGGCAAGGCGCTGCTCAACCTCGTGCCATTCACCGGCGACGTGCGCATTGCCGGGACTCACACCCAAGGCCTGCGCTCCGACCAGATGAAGCCAGTCCGCCGCGATATCCAGATGATCTTCCAAGACCCGTTCGCCTCGCTCGATCCGCGCATGCGCGTTGGCGATCTGGTGGCCGAACCGCTGCGCATCCATGGCTTGGCCACCGGCAGCGAGTTAACCGATCGCGTTGCCTACCTGTTCAAGCGCGTCGGTCTCTCTGCCGATCTGCTGGAGCGCTATCCGCACGAGTTTTCCGGCGGCCAGCGCCAGCGCATCTGCATCGCCCGCGCGCTGTCGTTATCTCCCAAGATCATTGTTGCCGACGAAAGCGTCTCGGCGCTGGACGTATCGATCCAGGCGCAGGTGCTCGACCTGCTGCAGGATATCCAGAACGAAACCGGCATCGCTTATCTCTTCATCTCGCACGATATGGGCGTGGTCGAGCAAATCAGCCACCGTGTGGCGGTGATGTATCTCGGCCGGTTCGTCGAAGTGGGCACCCGCGCCCAGGTGTTCGACAATCCTCAGCATCCCTATACAAAGGCGCTGATAGCGGCTGTGCCCGTGCCTGATCCGGAGCGGGCGCCTAAACGCTTCAGCCGCCTCACTGGCGACATTCCCAGCTCTGTGCGGCCACTTTCCTATGAGCCGCCTACGGCCATTTACCGCGATGTTGGAGATGGACACCTGGTGGCCGAACTTTCGTGAAGGCTATCTGCGGTCCGACCGGGGCTGGGCGTGGAGTGCGAACCAGGGCGGTTGCAACTATCCTGTTCAGGTCGCCCCCAAACTGCCAGTCCGCTTACGGCCCCCAAATCGCCACTCGTCGGATGACTGAATTCCCTATCGGTTGATCCAGAAGCCGCCTGTCCGCAAACCAGCCCATTTCTGCTATCAGCTGCAAATTTGGGTAACCCGCTGCTGGTTGGATGCCCTGCCGTTATCCGCAACGCAACCAGGTGCAGACGGCCAACCTGGCTGCAATGCGCAGCGCGACCGGCGTACCATGCCGGCCGCCGACCCTGATTGCGGTTTCCTGGTTGAGCGACAGGTGCACGTGCCGCCGTCTGCCGGCCACGAGCCCCTTGGCGAATATTTCATCCAGACTATGCCGCGCTGTGCTCGATTTGGGTCTGGCACCGAGTGAGCCGCCGCAAGTCCTGTTCCATGGATAGCGATTGAATGGCCCTGCGCCGCCCGAATGCGTAGACCATCAGCCGACAGGGTAAAGCGCTGCTTGTCGTGATGAAGCCCCCTGGCTCTGAAGAGATTGCCGGGATCCTGGCTCACTATGCTGATCCGAGCATTGCGCCGGAAGACCTGCGGACGATGGTGTGGTCGAGCCGTCCGGACCGCGTCAGGCCATCATCAGTCCGCTCGACGAAGTTGGTGGCGCCAGCTGCCCGCAATTGCAATGTCAGCGTCGTTCGTCGTACCCATTTCCCCAGGCTTGATCTTTCAGGGAGCCTCACAATGCCCCAATTCACCGGCTCCTGCCTTTGCGGCGATGTTCACATCGTTGCCACCGGCCAACCCTACCGCGTCGGCCTCTGCCACTGCCTCGATTGTCGCAAGCACTCCGGCTCGCTGTTTCATGGCTCGGCGATTTTCCCGCAGGCGGCGGTGATGATCGAAGGGGAGACGCACGACTATGAAGGACGGTTTTTCTGTCCGCGCTGCGGGTCGTCGGTCTTTTCGCGCAGCGGCGATGAGATCGAGGTGAACCTGGGCTCGCTCGATGAACCCAACCATCTCATGCCGACCTATGAACTCTGGACCATCCGCCGCGAAAGCTGGTTGCCGCCGTTTCCGCTGGCACATCACTACCCTCACAACCGCGAAAGCACGGGGCGGACAGAGGACTAGCTTGAAATCCTGCGCCGCCCACTTGGGTTCGATTGCCTACGCACGACAATCATGAACCTTTCGAACACCTGTCGGATTTCAGAAGGGTCAAACGTCGTCCCTCTATCTACCAAGTGAAAGGAACAGGACATGGCCACCCCCAAGAACACGATCTGCCTCTGGTATGACAAGGATGCCGAGGCGGCAGCGCGGTTTTACGCCAAGACTTTCCCCAACAGCACAGTTGGAGCAGTGAGTGTGGCCCCGGGTGACAATCCGTCCGGCAAGGCGGGCGATGTGCTCACGGTCGAGTTCACCGTTTTCGGCATTCCGTGCCTTGGCCTCAATGGCGGATCGGCATTCAAGCAGAGCGAAGCCTTCTCGTTCCAGATCGCCACCGACGACCAGGCGGAGACTGATCGCTACTGGAACGCCATCGTGCAAAACGGCGGCGAGGAAAGCCAATGTGGCTGGTGCCGGGACAAATGGGGCGTCTCCTGGCAAATCACGCCACGCGCTCTGACCGACGCGATGGCCGCAGGCGGCGCCGAAGCCAAGCGCGCGTTCGATGCCATGATGACGATGGGAAAAATCGACGTAGCGGCCATCGAGGCAGCGCGTCGCGGCTAGCGTTGCCACCCACGGCGGCGAGAACTTATCCCCGCCGCCTTGCACCATGCCATTATCACCGCATTCCCGTCACACACGCGGTGCCGACGAAGCATCGGGCGGGAAGCGAGGCTGCATGGGGTCGCCCAGGCCGATGCGTGGACGCTGACAACCGGCCGGACGTAATCGTCCAACCCGAAAGGGCGGCCGCTCGATGCGCATGCAAGACAATCTCGACGTGGGAAGCGGTTTTCGCCTCTTCAACTAACCAATCAGGGGGCGCAAGCCCTCGGGGCGAAAGCCGCTTCCCACCGTGTCACCGCGACGCCGCAAGGCCGGGCGGCGTTTTGGCGTGTCTGGTGTTCCGCCTAAGCCTCCCCTCACTCACAACTCGACCACCGGCGTCCCAGCCGGCAGCAGCCGCTGCCGGCCGCTTCAGGAACAACCCGGCGGCTCAATCGCGCGATGCGGCATGCCGCCCTTCAGCCGATTTCGTGCGCCACCTCCCAGACATGGCCCGATGGATCAGCAAAGGCGGCCGTGCGGCGGCCCCAGGGACGGTCCATGGGCCCGTTGAGCAGGCTCACGCCGAGCGTGGCCAGTTCGGCGCAGGTGGCATCGACATTATCCACCCGGATCGTCAGCAGCATTGCGGCGCCCGCCCCAGGCACGGCCACGGCGCTTGGCGTGACCAGTTCCGGCGCCTCGCTCGCCAGCAACAGGTTGAGCATTGTGCCCGAGAATTGCAGCACTGCCGAGACGGCGTCCTCGAACAGCACCTCGGCCGTGAAGACCTTGGCGTAGAACGCCTTGGTCGCGTTGATATCGTAGACGAACAGCGTCACCACTTCGATGGCATCCAGTTTCATGCGGTTTCCTTCCACTAATTGGCTCATGGCCACTCTGCTCGTCGATTGAGCGGTCATGCATTCGACAATGATGACGCATTTTACGACGAGCCCAGGAGGCAGGTCTCGCCGACCGCCAAAAATGTTACTCCCGCCGTGTCGGTTTGCCCGTCTACCGTTCGTCTATAGTGTGCAAACGCGTTGAGGAGCGGGCAATGGAAAACCGGTACGGTTGGGTTATCGTGGCAGCGGGGGCGCTGATTACCTGCGTGGCGATGGGCGCGATGTTCGCCCTGCCCGTCTATCTGCAACCCATGTCGGACGATACCGGCTGGGGCCATGCCGGCATTTCGCTGGCGATGACCTTCGCCTTCATCGTCATGGGTGTCGCGGGCTTCGGCTGGGGCGCGGTGACCGACCGGATCGGGCCGCGGCCCGTGGTGCTGATCGGCTCGGTGATGCTCGGGGTCGGGCTGTTCGTCGCCAGCCGGGCGCCGAACCTGCTGGTCTTCCAGATTGCCTATGGAGGGCTGTGTGGCGCCTCGGTCGGCGCGTTTTTCGCCCCGATCATGGCCACGACCCTGGCCTGGTTCGACAAGCATCGCAGCCTTGCCGTATCGCTGGTGTCGATCGGCGGCGGCGTCGCCCCGATGGTGGTCACTCCGCTGGCCAGTGTGCTGATATCCGCCTACGGCTGGCGCAGCGCCATGCTGATCGTCGCCATCGGCTGCTGGGCCATCCTCATCCCCGCCACCTTCCTGATCCGCCGTGCGCCTGCCGCGCTGGCGGCCCCCGCGCCCGCTCCAGCGGTCGTTGCCGGCGGTCCTGCCCCACGCTCCGTGCTGTCGACCACCTTGCGCTCGCCCCAGTTCATCGTCCTGGCAGCGGTGTTCTGCCTGTGCTGCGCCGCCCATTCCGGACCGATTTTCCACACCGTCAGCTATGCCATGCTGTGCGGCGCCTCGTCGCTCGCCGCCGCCAGCATCTATAGCGTCGAGGGCGTTGCAGGCTTGTTCGGCCGGTTGCTATTCGGTCTCGCGGGGGACCGGCTGGGCGTCAAGCGCGTCATCATCGCCGGCCTCCTGCTGCAGGCAGCCGGCATTTACACCTATATCTATGTCAGCGAGCTGAGCCATTTCTACATGCTGGCCAGCGTGCTCGGCATGGCCTATGGCGGCGTGATGCCGCTCTACGCCGTGCTGGCCCGCGATTATTTCAAGCCCCAGGTGATGGGCACCGTGCTGGGCGGCATTACGATGATGTCGAGCATCGGCATGGCTATCGGGCCGATCGGCGGCGGCTGGATTTTCGATACGTTCGGCGATTACCACTGGCTCTATATCGCCTCCGCCGCCATTGGCCTTGGCGCTGCGGCAGTCGCCCTGACCTTCCCGAAACCCTCGGTGCCGACAGAGCCGGAAGGCCAACTGGTGCCGGCATGATCAAATCTGTTCGGCCATGCGCAGGACTTATCCACGGCAAGTAGACTTGGCCTCATAGTCATGCTTGATGAGGCCAACCACTGGAGCCTGCCATGAAACGTCTTGCCTGCGCCCTGCTCGCCGCCTCCGCGCTGATCACTTTTGCCGCCCCCACCTTTGCGCAGGCCGATCCGGTGGAGAGCTATTGCGCCACGCTGGGCCGGGCCGACCATTTTGCTTCGGATGGCTATCCGCTGGACAATGCCGCCGCCATCATCCGGCAGGATCGCGCCAATTTCCATCAGTTCGGAAAGCGCGATCCCAGCGACGAAAACGACTCGATTTTCAGCCGCAAGGCCAACCGCGCGCGCCTCGAACAGATGTTGCGCAATGGCGATATCTCGCGCAATGCCGAGCGTGCCATCGTCCGCGGCACGCCCGATATCTGTGTCGATGTCTATGACGACTTCATCAACGTGACCCTGCTCTAGATACGACGGCAAGTCGCCGAGACGCCCGGCTGGCGGTGAGCTGCCAGCCACAAGGAAAGGTTGTCCTTCGCCCCCCGATGGGCTAAGGCACCGCGTCTCACGCACTGCACGAACAGGAACGAACGCATAATGAAGCAGCCCAAGGAAGCCGGTTTCGCCGAGCGCCGGAACAATTCCCTCGAGGCCAAGAAGCTGTTGCTGGAAAAGTTCAAGGCGGCGCCCAAGCTCGACGACCCAGAAGTGGCCGCCAAGCGCGCTGAGCGCGAAGCGCTGGCCGCTGCCCGCGAGGCCCGTCGCGCCGAGCGTGATCGCGCCAATGCCGAGGCCAAGGCCGCCAAGATCCTGGCCGATGCTGCCGATCGCGAAGCCAAGGCTGCCGAAGCCGAGGCCCAGAAGATCGCCGAAGAGCTGCGCCTGAACATGAGCGAAGAAGAGCGCAAGGCCGAACGCGATCGCCGCTACGCCGCCCGCAAGGCCCGCAAGCGCTAATCGGGAAAGCAGGGGGGTCGCCTTTGGACAATGCCACTGCCGACCGCCTGCGTAACCTGCTCGATGGCGACCCGCGCATCTCTGAAAAGAAGATGTTCGGCGGTATCACCTTCCTGATGAACGGCCATATGCTGATCTCGGCCAAGAAGAACGGCCAGGTCATGGTTCATGTCGGCAAAGACGACAATGACGAGGCCCTGTCGCGTCCGGGCGCCAGCCAGATGGTGCATGGCGACAAGGTCATGCGCGGCTTCATCTGGGTCGATGCCGACGAGACCGAGGACGACGAGACGTTGCGCGACTGGATCGCGCTGGCGGAAAAGTACGTGCGTACACAGAAGCCGAAATAGACCTCCCCAGCAACTCACTTGACCCGGCCCTTGGGGCTGCCCCGATAAGGCTAACGGGCAGCCATAACGAGGTGAGTCGTGAGCTCTTCCAGTCAGTTCCTGAACCCCGCCGCCGCCGCGCAACGGCTCGGCGTTTCTGCCAAGGCCCTGCGGCTGTATGAGCAGCGCGGCCTGATCATCCCAAGCCGTACCGCTGCTGGCTACCGAACCTATGGTCCCGACGAGATGGCCCGCGCCGGCGAAATCGTCGCCCTCCGCGCTCTCGGCCTCAGTCTGGCCCAAGTGGTCCGCGTGCTGGCTGGCGATCCGGAAAGTCTGGAGCCGGCTTTAGCCGCGCATCAAATTACGCTCGAAAGTCGCATTCGCGATCTGGCCGCCACGGTAGAAAATGTCCGCCAGCTCCGTGCCGACCTCGCCCAAGGCAGATCCCCCGCTGCCGGAGAGCTGGCGCGGCTATTGGTCCCGGAGACCGAGCTTGCTGTGGCCTTCGATCTCCCCTGGCCGTGGGGCGGCGAACGCTTCGAGCTGCGCGATATCCGGCCCTTGAACTACATCATCGGCCCCTTGGGGAGCGGCAAGACGCGGCTGGCCATGGCGCTGGCCGACGCCCTGCCCGGCGCCGTCTTCCTTGGACTTGATCGGCTGGAGCATGGCAGCGCGGCGGCACAGGCTCAATTACAGGCCAACCAGGCCCTCAAGGCCCGAGTCGATCAAACCCAGCAGTGGCTGGTGGATGATGGTGCAACGCCCTCGGATGCCTTGACGGCCCTGCTCGCTGGGCTGGAATCCGAAAACGCTGCCGTGGTGGTGGTCGATACTGTGGAACAGGGGTTGAACCACGCCACGCAGGAGGCGGTGATCGCTCATTTGCGCAATCGCGGTTCGGGCAGCCGGCCGCTATTCCTGATGACGCGATCGAGTGCCATTCTGGATCTGGCTGCGATAGGTGCCGACGAGGCGATTATCCTTTGCCCCGCCAATCACAGCCCACCGAGCCGCGTCGCGCCCTATCCCGGTGCGCCTGGCTATGAGGCGGTCGCCACGTCCCTCGCCACGCCCGAAGTGCGGGCGCGAACCGAAGGCGTCATCGCATTTCGACCGCCGCAGGTCGCCTGAGGCGGGCGTTCCGGCCAGCACCGAAGGTTTAACGCCATTTGGACAATTGCCGCCAGATAGACCATTCCCGCCGCGCATCGTCTACCGCCCGATGCATCACCGGGAGCGCGTTGACCCGCTGACGCACCTCGGCGATGCGCTCGGCCGCGATCTTCGCTCCAACGTGCTGGCGCGCCGCTGTAACGAATGCCTCCTCGCTATCCTTGAGCCGCAACAGATGGCGTGGCCGGCCCGCAGCGCGCAACAGCATGCTCAGCCAATGGCCGTCCCAGGATGGGGCGCTGGCATAGACTACATTGCCCTCGAACACCTGCACCAGCCGCGCGCACACCACGTCATGCGCCTCGCCGTCACGGTCCAATTGCTCGCGCGAAATGCCGTGCACCGCCTGCGCCGTATCCTCCCAATCTGTCCAATTGGGCGCGCGCCGGATCAGATGCCCTTCTGCCGTGCCGTCCTCCAAAACCCAGCAAACCTCGATCGGATAGCTCTGCTTGTTCAGCTATGACGCTTCGAAATAGAGAAAGATATGCATGCGATCAGCATAGAGGGCGCAATTGCGCTGGAACAGCCGATCTAGGTGGGCTGGCGCGACAGGGTGCGT
>NZ_JAQGJV010000024.1 GCF_028290435.1 Devosia sp.
TACCACTGGAACGGATCATAGGGTGCCGGCGACGGGAACAGGTAAGCCTGCTTCAGCGTGTCCGGAATATTGTGCAGATTGTTCTTGGCCAGGTAGTAGCCGTCGCCAGGCAGGTTGATGCCGATGACAGGGAAGTTCTCCTTGGCGATCGCCAGGATCTGCTTCATCAGCTCGCTGCGCTTGGCGGCGTCGCCCTCGGCCCGCAGCTGGGTATAGAGGTCCATCTGCTTCTTGGCCCAATCGGCCGGCTCTTCGGCGATGTCGGGCGTGGTGCCGTTATACCAGGCCTGCCAGCGGAAGGCCCAAACGCTTTCGGGGCTGTAGGGGAAGTAGTAGCGCGGCTCCTGCATGACCTCGAGGCCACCGTCGCCAGTCCATATCTGGGCGTCATAATCGCCAGTCGGCCGCTTGTCGTAATAGAGCGTGCGGTCGATGCTGTTGATCTCGAGCTTGATGCCTGCCGCAGCGAGCTGCAATTGCATCATTTCGAGCATATCCACCCATTCCGGATGCAGCGCGGCGATGGTGTCCACAGTAACCACCAAAGGCGAGCCGTCGGGCATGGTATAAAAGCCATCGGCATTCTTGGCCCCGAGCCCAGCCGCCTCGAAGCGCTTGGCAGCGTCCTCGAGATCGAGCGCGGTATATTGCGTGCTCATCTCTTCGTCATAGAACGGGGATTCGGGACGCGGCGCCACCTGCGATGGCGTGCCCTGGCCGGTAAAGGCCACGTCGACGATTTCCTGGCGGTCGATAGCCTCGGAAATGCCGATGCGGAAATCCTTGTTGCCGAAAATGGCCCGGCGCGCCGGATCGGGATGGTTCAGGTTGAACTGTAGCACCATGGAATTGGAGAACGAGGACACTTCCGTGCCCAAGTGATAGCCGCCCGCTTCCTGCCCGTCGAAAAAGATCGGCTGGTTGATGATGGTGTTGATGTGGCGATCCTGGAAATCGATCTCGCCATTGAGCGCCATCAGCGTCAGCTCTTCGAGCGAGTCCGAAACGCGCATTTCGAGCGTGTCGATGTAGGGCAACTGGTTACCCGCGGTATCGACCTTCCAATAGTAGGGATTGCGCTCGAAGGTGACGCGGGCGCTGTCGCCCTTGAGCGGCTCCTTGACCATCCACGCATTCATGAAGGGCAATTCGGGATTGGCCCAGCGGATGGTTTCAGTCGCCCAGGAGCAGCGGTCCTGCATATAGAGCTCCCAGGTGTCGAACCCAGCGGCCTTGGCATCAGCCGCGGCGTTCGGATTGGTCTTGGGATAGAACTGCCCGCAATAATCTTTGCTCAGCGACACGATGGTCAGGCCGTTGACGCTGGCCAATTCGTCGAGCAGCACGCCATTGGGCTTTTCGAAGACGAATTTGAACGTGGTGTCGTCCACCACTTCGATAGTGACGGGGTTCTGCGGGTTTTTCACGAAACCGCCGCCGCCCGCATAGGTCGCCTCATGCAGCAGGTCGACCGCGAAGGCGATGTCGGCGCTGGTGAAGGGCTTGCCGTTGTTCCACTTGAGCCCGGCGCGCAGGTGGAAGGTATAGGTCTTGGCGTCCTCGCTGATCTCCCAGCTTTCGGCCAGGTTGGGGATGACCTTGTTCCAGTCGCGGTCATAGCGGACTAGGCCATCATAGGCGATCGTGCGGGCGATCCAGGCATTGTCGCCGCCACCGCGCAGCCCCGAATGCCAGGTGCCGCCATATTTGCCGACGCTTTCCACCGGTGTCACCACCAGCGGATTGGTGGGCAGGCGTTCGGCGACCGGCGGCAGCGTGCCGTCCGCGACCAATGGATCGAGTATCGGCGATTGTTGCTGGCCCAGCGCTACGGTGCTCAGCATCAGAACGGCGGTGAGTGCGCCGGTAACGACGCGGCCGGCATATGCGCGTGGCCAAAGTCGGCTGTTCATCATGGAAATCCTCTCCCTCGTGGCCGTCTGTTCCCCGGCCCGGCGCCTTGTGGCACGCCGAGCAAGTTAGCCGCCAATTTGCGCTTTCGCAAGTATTTTGCGCAAATCACGCAATTTACGCAAATTTGCATGATTTGCGTTGAGGAGTCAGGAGGATAGGGTGTGGATGGGAATGGCGACGCGATAAAGAGAGATTCGGAAGGCGGAATTTTTGATCGGAATATTGAGCGGAAATCACCGTCTCCACGTTCGCGATGTCACCCCGGCGCAGACCGGGCCCATCTCGATTTGGCCCCCTACCCGCAAGGTGGTTGTGAGGGTACTCGAGCTGGCGGCGTGACGATTGATCTTGAGATGGGCCCCGCCCTACGCCGCGGTGGCATCGAGTGTATTTGACAGCCCAGGCAGAGTTCAGCTTTCGGCGAGGATAGTCCTCTAAACCGGAAACACCGTCTCCCCCGCCACGATCGACACCCCAACCTCAAGCTGCTGCACCGCCGCCTCGCCTTCCATATGCTGGGCCAGCAATCGCACCGCGCCCCGCCCGATGGCCTCCCGGTCGACGCGGACCGTGCTCAGCCGCGGGGTCGCCATGCCGGCGATTGGCAAGTCGTCAAACCCGATGATCGAGAAATTGGCCGGTAGTGAACTGTCGCTGCCATAAAGACCCTCCAGCATTTCCACGGCCGCGATGTCGTTCCAACTGAACAGCGCCGTCACATCGTGCTTGCCGGCCAGGATGTCGGCCAACAGGTCCGCGGTCGCCCGCTCCGCCGTGTTGACGATACTGCCCACCGCTCCCGGCGTTGCCGCAATAGCTGCCTCGAAGCCGCGCTGCCGCTGCAAAATTGTGGGCCGATATTGGTGCGTATAGTGCAAAATGCGCCGATGCCCCGCGTCCAGCAGGCGCCGCGTCGCGAGGAATGCGCCGTAAAAATTGGCCGGCGCCACCGAACTGACCCGCATCTGCGGATCGCTGCCATTGACCAGCACCACCGGCACATTGGCCTCGGCGCACCAGGCGGCCAGCCCGTCCCAGGCGTCAATCCCGGCCAGCAGCACGCCATTGGCATCGGCCTGCGCGATCTGGCGCTTGATCAGGTCGAGCGTCACCACCGACTCATTGACCAGCCGCACGTCCAGCATCATGCCGGCGTCGGCCGCCGCCGTCTTCATGCCTTCCAGGATACCGAAATAGAACCCCGACAGCCCGCTGGTGGCGCTGCCCAGCGGAACCAGGGCCACGGCCCGCTTGTCAGCGGTGATCCCAACCGCATGCTTGCTTTTATAACCAATGGTGCGCGCCATCCGCTGCACGTCGCGCCGCACCGCCGGGCTGATGCCGATCTCGTTGGCGAGCGCCCGCGAGACCGTGCTGACCGACACGCCCAGCCGCTCAGCTATATCTGCCTGGTTTGCACGCCGCGTCGGGGCCATTCACTCAACCTGTCCATTCCGAACAAATGCTGCTCTTGCAATATTTGCGTTTTTTGAGGTGTACAAGCGGAAATGCTTGGGTGGGGGCGGCTTGTCTTCGCTGGCGGAACCCCGGACTATGACTCAATAGACCGCCTGATCGCCTGCGATTCTCGCGGAACAGCGCCCTGACCCCGTCCATCCAATGATGCAAGATAACGCGATATCGCCCTCTACACCCAAAGCCGGCACACCAGCAGAAGTATTGATTCTTCGTCCGCGCGATGGCGGACACACGATTGCCCACCAACAGCCACTCAATGGAGAGGGCCAGCGGAGCATGCAACAGTGGAGCAGTGCTGAACGCGACGCACAGGCCATGCCGCCGGTCGACGCCGCCACGCGGGCGCGCTGGCGCGGCATGCTCGGCACGCTGGCCGAAACCATGGGCATGTGCGACGGGCGTATCTGGAGCCTGTCGGGCAACGAAGCCGAGGTCATCATCGCCTACGGATCACCCCTGCCCGGCGAAGGCATGCGGGTGGCCGTCAAGGGCTCGCGGCTGCTGTATCAGGACGTGGTGCGGGAGCGCTCGACGCTGGACGTCGCCAGCCCTCAATGGTCGGGCAGTTCCGAGGCCGCCCAAGGCATCAAGGACTATCTGGGCCTACCCATCACCTGGCCGAACGGCACCCTATTCGGGGTCATCGAGGTTCTGACGGCAGAACTGCGGCCGTTCACCTCGCTGCACCGGCGGCTGGCAACCCAGGTTCGCGACAATATCGATGACCATCTGCGCAACATCGCCGTCCTGGCCGAGCGCACCCGGATGGCGGGCGAAAGCCGGCGCCAACGCGAAATCGGCCTCTTGGCCGCCGACATAGTCGACTATGGCGCCTGGGACTATGAAATCGGCGCCGACCTGCTGCTGGGCGATGCTGGCTGGTATCGCCTGCTCGGGCTCGACGGCGCCGAGCCGCTCGCCTCCCTCGATGATTTCAAACGCCTCATCCACCCCGACGACAAGGCGCGCATCACCGATGCCAACCTGCTCGGGCTGACCGAGGATGCCGGCGGCGCAGCGTCCAGCGTGGTTTTCCGCCTGATGCGGGCCGATGGCGAGACCCGCTGGGTCCGCTCCTCGGCGCGGGTGCTGGATGGCGCGCCGGCGCGCACCGTCGGCGTGATGGTCGACGTCACCGATAGCCACATGACCGATGCGGCACTGCGCCAGGGCCGTGTGGCACTGCTCGAGGCCGAGGGCGTCATCAAGGACGTCCGCGAACGCCTGCAACTCGCCGCCGGAACCAGCGGGCTGGGCATTTGGGAATTCAATATCGATACCAGCACGCTGCAGGGCGACGCCAGCCTCTGCGCCATCTTCGGCGTCAAGGCCGGCAGCTTGACCGGCGCCAATGCGTTCCACAGTCGGGTGCATTCCAAGGACCGCCACCTGCTCGATTTCAAGGCCATGGCACAGCGCATCCAGGAGCCGCGGGAGCTGGAATTCCGCGTCGTGCGCCCAACCGGAGAAATCCGCTGGGTCTCCTGCACCGTGCACCTGAGCGAGGCCAGTGCGTTATTGCCCAAGCGGTTGCGCGGCTTCGTGCTGGACGTGACCGAGGCGCAACGCGCCAATGAGGCGCTCAACCGCACCAAGGCGGCGCTGCACGACACCGAAAAGCTGGTACGGCTGGCCAATTGGCGCTTCGACCGCGCCACCCAGCAGTTTTTCGCCTCCGACATGCTCTATGAGCTCAATGACAGCGACCCCGACGCGCCGGCGCTGACCCAGGCGGACCTCGAACAATTGCTCTCGCCGCAATCCCAGGATGGCGCCACTAACGCGGTCCAGCATTGCCTCAAGACCGGCAAGCCCTATGCGCTGGATGTGCAATATCTGCGGCCTGACGGCACCAGTTTCCTCGCCAGCGTGCGCGGCCATGCCGAGCGCGACGCCGGGGGTGTCATTATCGGGGTCGTCGGCACGTTGCAGGACATGTCGGAACGCGAAGAGGCCAGTGCGCGCGTCGCGGCCCTGGCGCAGGCCCTGCCGCTCGGCGCGATCTACAGTTTCGAATGGACGGACGCTCATTTCATGCTGACCGATGCCAGTGCCGGCATCGAGGCCCTGATCGGCGTATCCGCCGAAACCTTGATGGCCGATCGCGATGCCTTCCCCAAGACCATGGTCAAATCCGAGCGCCGCTTCTACTTGGCCGAATTCGAGCGCGCACGGCAGTCCGGCGAGGTGTTCGACTGCCGCTTCAATATCGTGCGGCCCGATGGTACCACCGTCTGGCTGCATAGCCGCGCGGTGCCCCATATTCGCCCGGACGGCACCACCGGCTGGGATGGCGTGTTGCGCGACATCGCTACGGAACGCCAATCGAGCGACGCGCTGCGGCAGGCCGAGCAGAAGATGGTCGCCATGGAACAGGCCAAGGACGACCTGCTGGCCACCATGAGCCACGAAGTCCGCACGCCGATGAACACCGTGGTCGGCATGACCCGGCTGGCGCTGCAGACCGAACTGGCGCCCAAGCAGCGGAACTACCTCGACAAGATCGACACCGCCGCCAGGAGCCTGCAGGCGATCGTCAGCGACGTGCTGGATTTTTCCAGGATCGAGTCCGGACGGCTGGAGCTGGACGATAGCGCATTCACCCTTGAGGCGGTGCTGGATACCGTATCCGCCGCCACCGCGCCAAGGGCCGAGGAAAAGGGCCTCGAGCTCGCCTTTGCGGTCGACGCCGACGTGCCGCGCAGCCTGAAGGGCGATCAACAGCGGCTGTCCCAAGTGTTGGTCAACCTCGTCGCCAATGCCGTCAAGTTCACTGAAACCGGGGAAGTCGTGGTCTCGGTGGATCGCCTGCTCGGTGATGGTGGAACCCCGCTGCTGGAGTTCAGCATCCGCGACACCGGCATCGAGCTCGATGCCAACCAGATCGCCAGCCTGTTCCGCCCGTTCGAGCAGGCCGCGTCGCGCAGCTCACCGCGCCATGGCGGCAGCGGGCTGGGCCTGAGCGTCTGCAAGCGGCTGGTGGAACAGATGGGCGGCACGATGGACGTCCAAAGCCAGCCGGGGCGCGATACCACTTTCCGTTTCACCATCGCTCTGCGCCCGGTGGACGAAGCCATCGCGTCTCCCGCTTTGGCGCTGAGCAATCGCCACGTCCTCATCGTCGACGACAATGCCAGTGCCCGCACCATCCTGTCGGACATGCTGGATGAGTTGGGCATGACCCCGCAGACCGTGGCCTCGGGCAGTGATGCCCTCACCGCCCTGAACACAGCGGCCGAGGGGGCCGAGCCCTTCGATCTCGCGCTGATCGACTGGCGCATGGCCGGCATGGACGGGCTCGAACTGGCCCGCCGCCTGCGCGCCGACGTGGCGCTGAAAAATCTCCCCGTCGTCCTGATGGCGACCGGCTATGGCCGTGAGGACGTGTTGCGCCGGGTCGATCAGCTTGGCCTGCAGGGCCTCCTGGTCAAGCCGGTGACACAATCCATGATGCTCGACGTCATGGCGGATATTTTCTCGCCGGCCGGCACGGGCGCCCGCAATGGCCTGCAACCGGCCGACACCGCCGCCGCCCAGGACAAGGCTGCCCTGACCGACCGGCGCGTGCTGCTGGTGGACGACAATACCCCGACCCGCGAGGCCATCACCGACCTCCTGGAATTGGCCGGGGTCACGGTCGACACCGCCGCCAGCGGCAGCGAGGCGCTCGAGCGGCTGGCCCGCCGCGCCTATGACGCCGTGCTGATGGATATGGCGTTGTCCGACATGGCCGGGCGCGAAGTCACGCGCCGCATCCGCCGCAATCCGGCCTGGACGCGCCTGCCCATCATCGCGCTGACGGGCGAAGACGGTCTCGAAGACCGCGATACCGGGCGCGGGGCCGGCATGACCGCCCACATCGTCAAGCCGGTCGAGGAGACGCGGCTCTATCGCGTCCTGGCCGATATCTTCGCCGGCACCAAGCCGGTCGCCTCCGTGGTGGCGCCCGATTTCGACACCGCCCTGCGCCGCCTCCACGGCGATGCGGACCGCCTCGAGCGCCTGATGCGCGGCTTCGTGCGCGACTTCGCCGATATCCCCGCCAAGCTGGGCAATCTTATCGGCACCGACGACCTGCCCGAAACCGAAGCGCTGGCCCAACTGGTCAAGACCACCGCCGCCGCGCTGGAGGCACGCCAGCTCACGGCTGCCGCTACAGAACTGGAACAGGCGGCCCGCGACGGCGACCGCGATATCGACACGCTGGCGCTGGAATTCCGCCGGCATCTGCAAGCCGTGCTCGACACGATTGGCACCAAGCTGGCGCTCGACGCCCAGCCCCATTCGGGCGTCGAGCGCGAGACCGCCCTCGCCCTGATCGCCACCGTCGAGCCGCTGGTCGCCCGCGGTGACGATGCCGCCGATCCCATGCTGAAACAGCTCTCCGCACTGCTGGACGGACAGGCAGAAGCCGCCATGATCGACGCCGTCCGCAGCGCCTATGACGACGTGAAATTACCCGCCGCTTTGGCCGGCCTCGCCCGGCTCAAGGCCGGCCTCGTGCACGGGTAGGGTAGCCGGCGTTCACAGCCGTAACTCCCCCACCCGCCGGGTGGGGAAGCGAAGCGGCCGCTGTGCCGCCACCCGCCACGCTGCCAATTACCGCATATTGAGAACAATCACGTGGTCGCTGGTGGGATCGGTATCCTCACGCAGCTTGGCGACCTCCGCCGCCGTCACCGCCGGCGCATCATTCCCCCAGCTCGAGCGAATGAAGGTGGCGATCTCGGCGATCTGATCGTCGCGCAGCAACACCCGGAACGGGGTCATGCGGTAGGAGTCCGGAACCCCGTCCACCACCATGCGCCCAGCCCCGTTGAGCAGGATATTGATGATCGACTCCGCATTCTGCCCGATCACCGTCGGGTTGCCCGCCAGTGGCGGCTGCAAGGCGCCACGTCCCAGCCCGTCGCGTCCATGACAGTTCGAACACTGCGTTAGGTACAGCGACGAGCCCGGCGCCGTCATGTCATTGCCAGCAAACGCCACCTTGGTGGCATCGTCATAGGTCCACTGCGGATCGGCCCCGCGCGGCGGCAGCGATTTCAGATAAACCGCGATGGACTTGAGATCCTCATCGGTCATGAACTGCGTGCTGTTGTTGAACGCCTCCAGCATGGTGCCGAACACGGTGGCATGCTTGTTGCGGCCGGTCTTGAGCAGTTGCACGATATCGTCCTCGCTCCAGCGCCCCAGGCCCGTCGCCTGATTGCCGCGCAGGTTGGAGGCATGCCAGCCATCGAGCAAAGCGCCTGACAGATACGCATCGCTGCTCTCGTCCAGCGCCACTTCCTGGATCGCCAGACCACGTTCGGTATGGCAACTGCCGCAATGGCCTGCGCCCTGCACGAGGTACGCACCACGGTTCCATTCCGCGCTTTGCTCCGGCTTATTCTCATAAACCTTGGTCGGCGCGAAAACGACGTTCCAGAACGCCAGCGGCCAGCGCATGTTGAGAGGGAACGGAATGCCGGTTTCCTGGTTCGGCTTGGCCACCGGCTCCACGGCGAACATGAAGTAATCGTAGAGCTTCTTGATGTCCTCGTCGGTCATCTTGGAATAGGAAGGATAAGGCATTGACGGATAGAGGCGATGCCCATCCTTGGCGACGCCACGACGCACCGCATTGTCGAAATCGGCCAGCGTGTAATTGCCGATGCCGGTTGCCTTGTCGGGGGTGATATTGGTCGCATACATCACGCCCAGCGGGCTGCCCATCGGCAGGCCCCCGGCGAACGGCGCCTCCCCTGGCAGCGAATGGCAGGCCACGCAATCGGCCAGCCGAGCCACGTAGCTGGCCTCTTCAACCGGATATTGCGGCGCGGTAACCGCCGCGACCCCATCGAACGGGCTGGACGGCCGCTGGTTGAGCAGGAACGCCAGGCCCACAAACAGCACGATGCCGACGACAATAATAATGCCGATAATACGCAGGATTTTCACGGTATCCCCTTCGCCGTGATGAAAACCAAACCGGCGGCCGCCCAGGCCGCCGGCATCTATCGCAAGCTTAGGACCAGCTCATGTCCTGCGTCCGGAACGGCATCTGGCGAATGCGCTTGCCGGTCGCCGCGAAGATGGCATTGCCCACTGCCGGCCCGATCACGCCCGCCGGCGGCTCGCCGATTTCGTTGAAACGCGGATTATCGCTGAGGCCGCCGAAATGTACGTTGATCTGCGCCGGCATGTCGGCCATGCGCAGCATCGGATATTCGTCGAAATTGCCCTCGACGATCTGGCCGTCCTTGATGTTCAGCCCTTCATTGACCGCCATGTTCAGCCCGAACATGGTGCCGCCCTCAAGCTCGGTGCGCACCGCGTCCTCGTTGACGATGCGGCCGGTATCGAAGGCCAGGTCGATCTGCAAAATCTTGAGCACGCCTTCCTTGCTAACCTCGACCTTGGCGACCGTCGCCACCGTCGTGCCGGCGTCGGCCTTGCCGCCCATGCCCCAATTGGCGATGGCCACGCCACGGCCCTGCCCCTTGGGCAAAGCCTCACCCCAACCGGACTTGGCCTTGACCTCGTTGAGGCACTTGGCCCAGCCGATATCGGCCCATTTGCCGAAAATATTCAGCCGGTATTCCATCGGATCGATGCCCGCCGCCACCGCGCATTCATCGAGGAAAGTCTCGACGAAGAAGGCGTTGGAATTGTAGCCGGGACCGCGATACGGGCCGGTCAGGATATGGAACGGAACCGTCTGCGACTCGATCTGCACATTGGGCAGCATCGAGGTGATGGCGGTATCGTTGATGCCCGAGACGAAGAAGCCCGGACCACCCGAAACCCGGCCCTGCAGCGCCGTCGGATATCCATCATCGCCCAGCGCCGCCCACAGACGCCCAGCCATCAACGGACGATAACGCCCCTGACGCGTAGCCTCCTCACGTGACCAGATCACATGCACTGGTCGGCCGGGGAAGTGCTTGGCGACCGCGACAACCATGCGCGCATCGTCGGAGAACACGCGCCGCCCGAACCCGCCACCCACGAAGGTCTGGTGGAAGAACACGTTTTCGGGCTTAACCCCGGTCTCGTCGGCCGCCACCATATAGGCCATCTGCGAATGCTGCGACGGATGCCAGAAATCCACCCGCTCGGGCGTGACCATGGCCGTGCCGTTGAGCGGCTCCATCGGTGCCTGCTCGCAATAGGGAGTCAGATAAGTCCCCTCGACGGTCTTCTTGGCGGCCTTGAACACCCCCTCGAAATCGCCGGTGCTGACTTCCACCTTCTCGCCCGGCTTGTCGAGCGCCGCGATGGCCGCGTCGTTCATCTGCTGGGTGGTTTTCCACTGCGCGCCCGGGCCGTCATCCCACTCTACCGGCAGCGCATCGAGCGCCGTGCGCGCCTGCCAATAATGCTCGGCGATCACCGCCACTGCATGCTGGGCCGTCGACACGCCAAACGGGAATGGCGGCTTGAGATCGGTGGGAACATTGTCACCCGGCTTGACCGCAACCACGGCCAGCACGCCCGGCATGGACTTGACCGCATCGGCGTCAAAGCTTTTGAGCGTGCCGCCCATCACCGGCGACTGGCGCAATGCGGCATAGACCATATTGGGCTGAATGACGTCGACGCCATAGATCAGGCTGCCATTGACGATCTCGGGAAGCTGCACCTTGCCCGGGTGTTTCTTGCCCAGAAACACCCATTGCGAACGGTCCTTGGGCTTGGGCTCCTCGGCCAGCTGAATGGCGGCGGCGGCCGTTACGAACTCGCCGAAGCCACCCGACTTGCCCGAAGCATGCTTCAGCATGCCTTCGGTGATGGTGATTTCACTAGCCGGAACGCTCCAAGCAGCAGCAGCAGCAGCCCTGAGCCGCTCACGCGCACTGGCTGCAACCTGCAGATACGTGTCCATGCGCGCCGGACCGGTCGAACGGCCGCTGAAATAGGCCAAAGCACCGCCGACCTTGGGGCCCGAATAGACATTCTCCTCCAGATAGTCGCGATTGGTGGAGGCGTATTGCGGCTTGATCTGGTCCCAGACCGGATCGAGCTCTTCCTTGATATAAGCGGCAATCTGGGTGAGCGTGCCGTTGCCGATATCCACCGCCGTAGCGCGTACGATGACGCTGCCATCGGCATTGATGGTCAGCCAGGGGGTGAATTCAGCGCTGCCCGTCGTATTGGGCAGGTCCCATGGACTGACATCGACCGTGGCTGCCTGGGCGCGCGTGCCGATAACCAGGGCGCCGCCCAAAGCCAGCGAAGAGATGATAAAATTGCGCCGCGTCGTCTTGATCTCGTTCATGATCGCACCCTCAAGCTTTCATCATGTCGGCGGCCTTGTGGATGGCCGCCCGGACGCGCGTATAGGTGCCGCACCGGCAGATATTGGACACGTACTGGTCGATATCCTCGTCCGTCGGGTTGGGGATTTCCTCCAGCAGCGCCGCCGCTGCCATCAGCATGCCCGACTGGCAATAGCCGCATTGCGGCACGTTGAATTCCACCCACAGCTTCTGCAGCGGATGGCTGGAATCGGGGCTCAGGCCCTCGATCGTGGTGATCTTGACGCCCTCGGCGGCTTCCAGCGGAAACTGGCAGGAGCGCGTCGCCACGCCGTCGATATGCACGGTACAGGCGCCGCATTGGGCAATGCCGCAGCCGAACTTGGTTCCGGTCATCCCCAGATGGTCACGCAAGACCCACAGCAGCGGGGTCTGCGGATCGGCGTCGACCTCGGTCGCCTTACCGTTGATCATCAAATTTACAGCCATAAAAACCTCCTCAACAGGCAAACATCGCAGGTCATACTTTGTTCGAAGCTTAGAACCATTCTTAGAACCAATCCAGATTAGGGTCCCTTGATTTACCAATAAGCGTCAGTGGGAATGGCCCTCTTTGCAGATGATGACTTGGGGAGTAGACTGCGTTATTGATTGAATACTTTCGATATGTTCATCCGAATATATCGGTCTTTGAGCAACAGTCATAAGCCCTGGCGTCCCCAATCGCATTTGGGCTAGGGTTTCGCTGCCTCGGGAGGGGCATCGGTATGCGCATAGCCTTGATAGCTCTGATTTTTATGGCGCCTTTGTCGTTGGGGGCGCTTCCCGCCAGCGCGCAGGAAACCTCCCCCGGCGGACAATTGGCGCAGGCCTGCACCAGTTGTCATGGCCTGCAGGGTCGCAGCCTCGGCGCTGTGCCCAGTCTGGCCGGACGACCCGCGGCGGACCTGGTGGCCTTGCTCAAAACCTTCCGCGACGCCCCCAACGAAGCCACCATCATGAACCGCATTACCCGCGGCTATACCGACGACGAGATCGCCGCTTTGGCCGCCTATTTCAGCGCCATGAGCCCCACACCATGATCAAATTATCGCGCCGCGATTTCGTTGCCGCAGCCGCTGCCGGTCTTGCCGCGCCCCTGCTGATGTCCGGCCCCGCCCGCGCCGCTACGGCCGCCAAGGTGGTGGTTATCGGCGGGGGCTTTGGTGGCGCCTCGATCGCCCGCTATCTGCGCCGCAACAGTCCCGACCTGTCGGTGACCCTGGTCGAGCGCGACAAGCAGTTCACCACCTGCCCGTTCAGCAACGGCGTCATCGGCGGGCTGTGGTCCATTGCCGACGTCACCTTCACCTATGACGGCATCGCTGCTGCCGGCGTCACCGTGGTGCACGATACCGCCACTACCATCGACGCCGACAAGAAGACCGTCGCCCTGGCTGGCGGCACAGTGCTGGATTACGATTACCTGGTGGTGTCCCCCGGCATTCAATTCGTCTGGGACAGCATCGAGGGCTACAGCGCCGAGGCCGCCGAGATCATGCCGCATGCCTGGCAGGCCGGCCCGCAGACCACATTGCTGCGCAACCAGCTCGAAGCCATGGACGATGGCGGCCTCGTGGTGATCGGCGTGCCGGCCGTGCCGTTCCGCTGCCCACCCGGCCCCTATGAGCGCGCCACCCTCATCGCCAATTACCTGACCCAGAGCAAACCCAAGTCGAAGATCATGATCCTCGACGCCAATGAGAGTTTTGCCAAGCAGCCTCTGTTCGAGGAAGCCTGGAAGAACCTTTATCCGGGCATGGTGGAATGGATTCCCGGCTCGCAATCCGGCATCGTCATGTCGGTGGATACGTCGACCATGACCGTCTCCACCAGCTTTGACGATTACCAGCCGGCCGTCGCCAATATCATTCCGGCCCAGCGCGCCGGCCAGATCGCCATCGACGCTGGCCTCGACGCCGGTCAGGGGTTTTGCGCGATCAATCCGGCGACCTTCGAATCCACCGTCCACAAGGGCATCTATGTGCTCGGTGACGCCACCATTGCCGGCGCCATGCCGAAATCGGGGTTCAGCGCCAACAATCAGGCCAAGGCCTGCGGCGCAGCGATCCTGGCCGATATCGCGGGAACCGAGTTCACCCCGGCCAAGTTGATCAATGTCTGCTACAGCTTCGCCAAGGCCGACTATGCCTTCGAGGTGGTCGACGTGTTCGAAGTGGCGGGCGACACCATCAATCTGGTGTTCGACGACAACCGGTTCACCCCCGAGGGCGCATCGGACGAGGTTCACCAAAGCGAGGCGAAATACGCCCATTCATGGTACGAGAACATCACCGCCGAAATGTTCGGCTAGCCGCCATGCTGGCGGCCATGCTGCTGGCGCCCGGCGTGGCGCTGGCACAGGCCGGCATAACCCAGCCGCTGACCGATGTGCCCGGCGACGTCGCGCGCGGCAAGGCTGTGGCGGTCAATTCGGACCTGGGCAATTGCTCGATCTGCCACCACATTCCGGTGGCCGAAATCCCCGATGGGGCCAATGGCGATATCGGGCCACCGCTGGATGGCGTCGGCTCAAGGCTCACCGCCGCCGAACTGCGCCAGCGCATCGTCAATCCCAAGGCACTCGATCCCGATACGCTGATGCCGGCCTATTTCACCACCGAGGGTCTGACCCGAGTGCAGACGCAATATGCCGGCAAGACCATTCTGAGCGCCCAGCAGGTGGAAGATTTGATCGCCTTCCTGCTGACCCTGAAAGGCAATTGAGATGATGGAATACGACAATAGCGCGAACTGGAGCCGCCGCGGCGTTCTCGCCGGCATCGGCGCCGGCGTCATGCTATTGGCCATGCCGGTGCGCGCCGACGACGCCAGCGTCGCCCAGGCCATCAGCGACACCTTTGGCGATACCCCGCGCCAGGATGGCAAGATCGCGCTCAAGCTGCCGCCCCTCGCCGAAACCGGCAATACCGTGCCGCTGACCGTGACCGTCGACAGCCCCATGAGCGACACCGAGCGGGTCAAGCGCGTCGTCGTCTTCGCCAATCGCAATCCGCGCCCGCTGATCGCTGCCATGATGTTCGGCCCCAAGGCGGCGACCGCCGAATTCAGCACCAATATGCGCCTCAGTGGCACACAGGACGTCATCGCCATGGCCGAACTCAGTGATGGCACGATCTGGCAGGCGCAGGTGCGCGTGCTGGTCACCGTCGGCGCCTGCGACAGCCTGCAATTGCGGTATTAGGAGACACCCATGCCCAATACCCGCATCCGCGTTCCCAAAACCGCCAAGGCCGGCGATGCCGTGGAAATCCGCGCCATCATCCAGCACCCGATGGAAAACGGCTTCCGGCTCGATAGCCAGGGCACTGCCATTCCGGTGGAGATCATCACCGATTTCTCCTGTTCCTATGACGGCGGCCAAGTGTTCAGCGTCAAGCTGGAGCCGGGCCTCTCGGCCAATCCGTATTTCTCATTCTTCCTCAAGGCGACCACATCCGGCCCGGTGGATTTCCGCTGGGTCGATCAGGACGGCACGATAACCACTGCCACCGAGCAGCTCGAAGTGACATGAACCGCGCCCTCGTCGCCATCATGGCTTGTGCCGGCATCGTGGCGACCTTCGCCGCGGTGTTCGCGGCCGACCAGGTGCCGGCGCAAAAGCCCATTTCGGGCTATGACTTCATGACCACCGAAGTCCAGCAATTGCAGGACGACGATTTCGCCAATCCCGGCCTGCTCTGGGTTGAGGAAGGCCAGACCATCTGGGACGACACCAAGGTCGCCTCCGGCAAATCCTGCGCCAGTTGCCACGGCGATGCCACCACCGCCATGCGCGGCGTCGCCACCCGCTATCCCGCTTATTCGGCCGAAGCCGGCCACGTCATCAACCTCGAACAGCAGATCAACCAATGCCGCCGTGAGCGCCAGGGCGAGCCCGATTTCCCCTACGAATCCGAACCCCTGCTCTCGATCACAGCGTTCGTTTCCACGCAGTCCAAGGGCCTACCACAGTCCGTGGCGATCGTCGGCCCGGCCGCCGAAAGCTTCGAACGCGGCAAGGCCTTCTTCTACCAGCGCCGCGGCCAGCTCAACCTCTCCTGCGCCAATTGCCACGAGCAACACGCCGGCGACCACCTGCGCGGCGAATCCATCAGCCAGGGCCAGCTCAACGGCTTCCCCATCTACCGCGCCCTCTGGCAAACCATGGGCTCCACCAACCGCATGTTTGCCTGGTGCAACGAAGCTGTACGGGCCGAGCCCTATCCAGCGGGATCGCAGGAGTACGTCGACCTGGAACTTTTCGAACGCTGGCGCGGCCAAGGACTGAACATCGAAACGCCCGCGGTTCGCCGCTAGCCCAGATTGGCAAAATCCCCCGGCGTATCGAAATCCGCCAGTACGTCTGCGGGCGCGTCGATCAAATACGCCCCTGCCAGCAACGACCGCGCGCCCTTATCCCCCTCAAGCCGCGTTAGCGCATCGAAATGAACCGGCGCAAAAGCCGCCGGTGGACTGGGTTGCCCCGCTGGCAAACGCGACGCAACGACGCTCACATTATTGCCAAGTGCGCCAACCACAGCCTCTAAATGCGCCACAGTGACGAACGGCATATCAGCTAGGCACACCATAATGGCCTGCGGGTTCCGCCGCATGAATGCCGTCACGCCCAAGGCCAGCGACGATGCCTGCCCCCGCCCGCTATCGGGATTGACCACGACCTCAAAGCCCCTGCCCGCGAACTCGGCCTGCAAAACCGCATCACCCTGCCGGCACACCACGAGCTTATGGGCAAACGCCGCGCCCGCGACCGTATCGGCAAAATGCAGCGCCAGCGGCTTGCCCCGCAGCGGCGCCATCAGCTTGCTGCCCTCTCCGAACCGCTGCGACAGCCCGGCCGCCAGCACCAGCAGCGCCGTGCCGCCCAGCTCGACCACTAGCCGTCCAGCCGCATGCGCGCATCGGTGATTTCCGCCAGCACCGACAGCGCCAACGACGACGACGTCCGCGTTGGGCCAAAAAACCCGATCGGCCCATGCAGGCGCTCGATCCGCTCATCGGCCACGCCCGCCGAATGCAGCCGCGTCACCCGCGCCGCATGCGTGCGCCTGCTCCCCAGCGCGCCGATATAGAACGGGTCGTAGCTCAGCGCGCTCTCCATCAACCGGCTTTCCTTGAACCGGTCATGCAAGAGGAAAATCACCGCCGTATAGGGATCGACCGGCAGCGCCGGCATGGTGGCGCCATTGAGCACCGTCACCTCCGCCCCCACCTGTCCCGCGGCAGCCGAGCCCGCATCGGCGGTCATATAAGCGCACACCGGCAGTCCCGCCGCACGGCCCAGCCGAGCCACGGCCACCAGTTCGGGGCCCTCCCCGATCAGGATCAGCTTGGTCAGCGGATGATAATGCCGCACAAAATCAAAACCCTGCCATTCGCTCCGATCGCGATTGCCGGACCCTGCCAGATAATGCGCAGTGCCCGTCCCCGGATTCAACGCCACCGAAAACGCCGTCCGCGCAGCCAGCTGAGACAGCGCAAGATCAACCAGTTCAACCTTGGGCCGCACATGCACATGCACATCGATGCTACCCCCACAGGGCAGCTTGATATCGAGGAACGGCGAGCCGGTGCCGAAGCGCAGCACCTCGTCCTTGTTGGCGCCGATAGCGCGGATCGCCTCGCCGGCCACCGCCGCCTCGACGCAGCCGCCCGACACATAGCCGCAATAGCGGCCATCGGCCAACACAGCCATTTGCGCCCCGAGCGCTCGCGGCGCCCCGCCCGATATTTCGATAATCGTCAGCAGCGCGCCCGCAATGCCCTGCGCCCGCCCCATATCGAGTAATTGAAACACCGATGCCGGATCGTCCGGGTCGAGCCCCACATCATAGGGCACGCCAATTTCGGCCTCCTGCCGCAGGGCCTCGAGACCGGGTCCACCTTGACGGCCCGCCGGAGCAGTTTCGCGCTGGGTCAGGATATCGGACATCCTCTATTGGTAAGCCGAGCGTGCCGCGTTGGAAAGATCACCGACCTGCCATTTGCCAATGATCAATATTCGATTTGCACCAGCAGGATGAATGCGGCCGCACCAACGAAATCAGGGCACGCCACATTGGCGCGCCCTGACAAAATCCCTCGAAGTCCGGCGCTATGCCTTACTTCTGGATGCAGGTGTCGACGGTGTCCTTGGTGCATTCATCAAGGCCGGTGAACACCGGATCTTCGACCGGCTTGCCTTCGATCAGGTCGATCATCACCGATGGGGCCTTGTAGCCCATTTCGAACGGACGCTGGCCGACGAGCGCGGTCACGAGACCTTCCTTGGCGATGGCAACTTCGTCGCCGATCGTATCGGCAGCGCCGATGGCGAAGTCGTTGCTGGCGATCCGGTCAGCCAAGGGCTTGAACAGGTCGCGGTAGGGCTGCGGCGCCCCAAACAGCGGCCAGCCGCCCATGATGCCGAAAGCATCGAGGTCGGGATTGGCCGCCAGGATATCGCTCATGGCCTGAACGCCCTTGGCGCCATCGTCATTGGTGAACACCGGGCAACCGGCAACTTCAGTCCAGCCGCCTTCGCCAGCCAGAGCCGCAAGGCCCTTCTGGCCGGTCAGGGCGTCGCGCATGCCCTGGGCGCGCTGCAGGATATTGTCGGCAGCAGCATTGCCTTCAATGGTACAGATCGTGCCGCCGGTCGGCTTGGCGGCCTTGATGTATTCGCCGATCTTCTGGCCCATCAGGTAGTTGTCGGTGCCGAGATACGTCTTGCGCAGGGCGACATCGGCCTTGGTCAGGTCGGCGTCGAGCGTCATGACCGGAATAGTCGGGGCGGCGCTCTTGAGCGTATTGGCGATCAAGGGGGCATTGGAGGGCGAGATGGCGACGGCCGCCGTATCAGGCTTGCTCAGAATGTCCTGCAGGATCTGGGCTTCGCCGGCTTCATCGGATGTCGATGCGGGGCCGGTATAGAAGCACTCATATTCGCTGTCGGTGTTTTCCGAATTCCACTTCAGGCAGCCCTGGTGGATGGCTTCGAAGAACGGATTGTCGAGGCCCTTGACCACAATGACCAATTGCTTCTTGGCGGCGAAGGCCTGGCTGCCGCTCAGGGCGAGCGCGGCCACGGCCATAAATAGAACGATCTTTTTCATGTTTCCTCCCGATGATTGGCAGAAACCGTCCGCGGAACGAAAATATTCGTCTTCGCGGCCTCCTCGGTCTCCGGCGCACAGCTAATATCGCCCCGCTATCGCCGTCAACGAAACAATGACTTTATTTCCTAACCGTTAAGTTGACGCCCGCTAGCTCCTTTGCATAAGCTGGGCAACGTCTTCGTCCTGGGAGGAGAAGCCGGACAGCTTAGTCGCCTGCCAAACCCGCCGTCTTGAGCGGGATCGGTGGCGTGCGCGCAGAGGAATACAGAGTGGCGATACTGGAACTGGCAAACGTCTCCAAGCATTTCGGCGCCATCCAGGCGGTTAACGACGTGTCGTTTTCGCTGGAGGCGGGCGAGGTCGTCGGCCTGATGGGCGATAACGGGGCCGGCAAATCCACCCTGGTCAAAATGATCGCCGGCAATTTCTCGCCGAGCGAAGGCACCATGCGCATGGACGGCCAACCGCTCAACATGCACCGCCCCGTCGATGCGCGCCGCCATGGCATCGAAATCGTCCACCAGGACCTGGCGCTGTGCAACAACCTGACGGCCGCCGCCAATGTGTTCCTCGGGCGCGAAGTGCATCGCTGGTTCGGCCCGCTGCGCGTCCTCGACTATTCCCGCATGTACAAACGCTCCGCTGAAATCTTCGCGGAATTGAAATCGGAAACAAGGCCGCGCGACCTGATCAAGAGCATGTCCGGCGGCCAGCGCCAGGCAGTCGCCATCGCCCGCACCAGACTCTCCGACGCCAAGGTCGTGCTGATGGACGAGCCCACCGCCGCCATCTCGGTGCGCCAGGTGGCCGAAGTGCTCAACCTGATCCGTCGGCTGCGCGACCAGGGCGTCACCGTGGTGTTGATCAGCCACCGCATGCCCGACGTGTTCGACGTCGCCGACCGGGTCATCGTGCTACGGCGCGGACGCATGGTGGCGGATCGCAGAATTGCCGAAAGTTCACCCGAAGAGGTCACCGGCCTCATCACTGGCGCAATAGAACGGGTCTAGGCACATGACAATCACACTCGATCAGACAATCGCGCAAAAGACCCATACGCCGCTGGCCTTGTTGCTAAGAAGCCAGGTGTTCTGGGTCTTCGTCGCCATCGTCGCGGCCTGCATTTTCCTGTCCTTCGCGACGGACTCGTTCGCCACCTCCAAGAACATCTTCAACATCACCCGCAACGTCACCTTCACCGCCATCATCGCGCTGGGCATGACCATGGTGATCATCATCGGCGGCATCGACCTGTCGGTGGGTTCGGTGCTGTGCCTCTCCTCGATGATGCTGGCCATCACGATGCATGCCGGCTACGGGCTGGAAATCGGCATTACCGTCGCCATCGTCACCTCGCTGGCGGTGGGCGCTTTCAACGGGGTGTTGATCGCCTACCTGGGCTTTCCGCCCTTCGTGGTCACGCTGGGCATGCTGTCGATCGCGCGCAGCCTCGCCATGGTGGCGTCCAACAATACCGTGGTGTTCGAATTCGGCCCCGATCATGCGCGCCTGCTCGACCTGGGCGGCGGCGCCTGGCTGTTCGGCATCGCCAATCCGGTCCTGTACATGATCGCGCTGGCCATCATCGTCGGCTTCATCCTGCGCTGGACCAAGTTTGGCCGCCATCTCTACGCCATTGGCGGCAATGAAAGCGCCGCGATCCTGACCGGCGTGCCAGTACGGCTGATCAAGGTGGCGGTCTATATGATCTCGGCCCTGTCGGCGGGCATTGCCGGCATCATCCAGACCGGCTGGCTGGGTGCCGTCACCACCAATATCGGCACCGGCATGGAGTTGCAGGTCATCGCCGCAGCCGTCATCGGCGGCGCCAGCCTCGTCGGCGGCGTCGGCACCGCCATCGGCGCCCTGATCGGCGCGGCGCTGATCGAAATTATCCGCAACAGCCTGGGCCTTTTGGGCATCAACGCCTTCTGGCAAGGCGCCTTCATCGGCGGCTGCATCATCATCGCCGTAGCCTTCGAACGGGTCCGGCAACTACGCTCGTCGGAATAGGCCGCGGGCGTCGGTGCCTGCTACGTCACCCTCCCCACCCACGGTCACCCCGGCGCAAGCCGGAGCCATCCCGAGATCGCGTCAAGCGCCGCCAGATCGCACCGACAACGCTTCCGTTGTCGCCTATTTGAGATTGTAGCGCTGCCGCAATTCGTCCGCCTGTTCCGGCGTCAACGGCCTGATGGGCATGCCGCGCAGCATGAGGAACAGCTTGGCCGTTTCCTCCAGTTCCTCGGTGGCATATTGGGCATTGGCCAGCGTCGTGCCGGCCACCACCGGTCCGTGATTGGCCAGCAGCACTGCATGATGCGCGCCCGCCAGCTTGCCCACCGCCCGCGCCAGGCTAGGATCCCCCGGCGGCAGATACGGCACCAGCGGCAACCGCCCCACCCGCATCACATAATACGCCGTCAGCGGCGGCAGCAGATCATCCGGATCGAGCCCCTCGATCACACTCACCGCCACCGAATGGGTCGAATGCAAGTGCACCACCGCGCCCGCATCCGCGCGCTCGCCATACATGGCCAGATGCAGCACCGCCTCCTTGGTGGGCTGCCCGCCGCCGATATGCTGGCCCTGCGCATCGAACCGCGACAGTTGCGCCGGATCGAGTTCCCCCATTGAGACATTTGTCGGCGTCATCAGCCAGCCGCCATCGCCCAGTTTGACACTGATATTGCCGGTCGAGCCAAAAGTCAGCCCCCGCTCAAACAGCGATTTGCCGACCTTGGCAATCTCCTCGCGCACCAGGTTTTCCGCATGGCGGATCGAGTCAGTCATCGAGCATATCCCATGCGGTCACAAAGAAATCCGGAGCACCAAAATTGCCCGATTTGAGCGCCAGCGCCAGATCGGCCCCACCTACGCTACGCGTCCACGGCACGCCGGGCGCAATCTCCGGCCCGATCTGCAACGCCCGCGCCCCCAGCGCCTCCACCACCGCCCCGGAAGTTTCGCCACCCGCCACGATGAACCGGGAGAATCCTCGGTCCCTCAAAATCACGCTGACCTCCGCCAACAGATGCTCCACCAGCGTCCCCGCGCGGTCGCGACCCAATTGCTGCTGCACCGCCTTGACCGCCTCGGCATCGGCTGTGGAATAGACCAGCGGCGGCTGCCCACCGGCGCTAGCGATAACCCACTCCGCAATGGCCGCCGCAGTCTGCGTGTTGGACGCGATGTCCAAGGGCACGATCCGCAGCGCCGGGCACCCCGCCGCGATGGCGGCTGCGACCTGCCCCTGCGTGGCCACCGAGCACGATCCCGCCAAAACGACAGCTCGTCCTGCAGGCGCCGCCATCCGCACCGGCAACTGCGTGGTGCCAATCCGGCCCTGCTTCCGGAAATTGTCCGGCAGCCCCATCGCAATGCCCGAGCCGCCTGTAATCAGCCGCGCATCCTCCAGCGCCGCGCCGAGCACCCGCAAGTCCTCGTCCCGCACCGCATCGGCAATCATCAGTCGATGCCCCGATTGCCGCGCCGCCTCCAGCGCCGCCCGCACCGCATCCGCACCCTGCTCGATCACCGCCAGCGGCACCAACCCCACCTTGCCCTGCGACTGCCGCTGCAGCACCCGCACCAGATTGGCATCATGCATCGGCGTCAGCGGATGATCCTTCATCGGCGACTCCGACAGCAGAACCTGCCCCACAAACAGATGCCCCATATAGATCGACCGCCCCGCCGCCGGAAATGCCGAACACGCCACCGCAATCGGCGCCTCCAACAGCTCCAACAGCGCCTCCGCCACCGGCCCGATATTGCCCTCGTCGGTAGAATCGAAGGTCGAGCAATATTTGAAAACGATCTGCTCCACCCCGCCCGCCAGCAGCGCCCGCGCCGAAGCCAGCGACAACTCCACGGCCTCGCCCGCCGCGATAGTGCGCGATTTCAGCGCCACCACCACCGCCTCCGCATCACCAAAATCGGCGCCCTCCGGCGGCACGCCGATATACTGCACCGTCTTCATGCCGTTACGCGCCAGCATCAGCGCCAGGTCGGTAGCCCCGGTCAAATCGTCCGCGATAGCTCCAAGCAGCATGCTTAAAATCCCAAAAATCAGGCAGTCGCGCCCGTAATGATCTCATAGCCGGTATCGATGATTTCGCGCGTTTCCGGCCGCTCGCGCTGCCCCAGCAGCTTCTCGATCGCCGTCTTGCCGATCAAAAACCTATTGGAGCGCACCGTGGACAGCGGCGTCGGCAGCGCCTGCCCGACGTCCAGCCCATTGAACCCGAACAGCGCCAAATCCTGCTTCGGCTTGATGCCCGCGCCCAGGCAATGAAACACGCCACCCGTCGCCATGTCGTCATTGGAAAACACCACGACATCGAGGTCGCGCCGCCGCGCCAAAATCTGCGCCAGCATATCGCGCCCCGCCCCGATCGAACTCGGCCCCTCGAACCGGCAGGTCTCCACTAGCTCCACCTTGGCCTCGCCCAGCGCCGCCACCAGCCCGTCATGGCGCAGCCTGGCGCGATGATCGCTCGTCCAGTCATGCCCCACATAACCAAACCGCCGATACCCACGCCCCAGCAGATACTGCCCCGTATCAAACCCCGCCTGCCGGTGCGACAAGCCCACCGCCAGATCAATGGGCTGGCTGTCGATTTCCATCACCTCGGCAATGCGTACGCCACTGCCCACCAGCATCGCGCGCGCCATATCGGTATGGTCCAGCCCGGCAATCACCATCGCCTCGGGCTTCCACGCCAGCAACGAGGCGATCAACTCCTGCTCGGTATCGAGGTCATAATCGCTCACCGCGATCACCGCCTGAAACCCTGTCCCCTCCAGCGCCGAACGAATACCGCCCAGCACTTCGGGAAACACGATATTGGTCAACGACGGCACGATGACCCCCACCAGCTTGGAGCCCGACGACGCCAGCCCGCCAGCCAGCCGGTTGGGCACATAGCCCGTCTCGCGCACCGCCGCCATCACTCGCTCACGCGTGTCCGCGCCGATCGGCCCATGATTGCGCAGGATGCGCGACACGGTTATTTCGCTGACCTGCGCCAGCAGCGCCACATCGGCCAGCGTCACCCCGCGTTGTCGTCCTGCCAGCCGTTTGGCGCCCATGGCTTTAAGTCTGTCCTCGGCAAAATTGTTGACTTGGCGGGCCGAGCGTGGTCATGATCGCCGCCAAATGACAGCGCTAACATAAACGCCAAACCAATCGACCGCAACCGCTTATGCGGCCTCGTTCGCAGCAAAAGGACACCGGGCATGACCGCCACTATCGCCGTAATCGGCCTGGGCTCGATGGGCTTGGGCATGGCCAAATCTCTGCTCCGCGCGGGCCACACCGTGAGCGGTTATGACCCCACAGCCACAGCAGTGACCGCCCTTGCAGCCGAAGGCGGCCGCGCCGCAACCGACCCCGCCGACGCCACCCGCGATGCCACCATCGCCGTGGTCGTCGTCGTCAACGCCGCCCAAACCGAAACCGTGCTGTTCGGCACTGACGGCATCGTGGCGACCATGGCGCCCGGCAGCGTCATCATCTCCTGCGCCACCATGGCGCCCGCCGCCGCCAAGGCCTTCGGCGCCCGCTGCGCCGAACGCGGCCTGCTTTATCTCGACGCCCCCATGAGCGGCGGCGCCGCCCGCGCCAATACCGGCGAACTCACCTTCATGGCCTCCGGCACGCCCGAGGCTTTCGCCGCCGCCCGTCCCGCCCTCGATGTGATGGCTGGCAAGGTTTACGAGCTGGGCGACGAGGCCGGCATCGGCGCCTCCTTTAAAATCGTCAATCAGCTCCTCGCCGGTGTGCACATCGCCGCCGCCTGCGAGGCCATCACCTTCGCCAGCAAGCTCGGGCTGGATATCGCCAAGGTCTATGAGGTCATCACCGCCTCGGCCGGCAATTCCTGGATGTTCGAAAACCGCGTGCCGCACATTCTCGATGGCGATTACGCGCCCAAGAGCGCCGTCAATATCTTCACCAAGGATCTCGGCATCGTCAGCGATATCGGCCGCGCCGAAACCTTCCCGCTGCCCATCGCCGCTTCGGCCTTGCAACTGTTCCTGGCGACCGCCGCCGCCGGCATGGGGCGCGACGACGACGCCTCCCCGGCCCGCCTCATTGCCCAGATCACCGGCGTGGACTTACCCGCCGCCAAAACCAACTGACTATCGGAGATCTTTCATGACCAAGCGCATCGTCTTCACCGGCGGCAGCGGCAAAGCCGGCCGCCATGTCGTGCCCTACCTGCTCGACAAGGGCCACAAAGTGCTCAATCTCGATCTGGTCCCCTTCAACCACCCCGGCGTCAACACGCTAGTGACCGACCTCACCGATAGCGGCCAAACCTTCAACGCTCTTTCCATGCATTTCGGCCTTGAGGAATTCGCCACCGGCATCGGTCCCGCCCCCATTGACGCCGTGGTGCATTTCGCCGCCGTCCCCCGCGTGCTGCTGCGCCCCGATAACACCACCTTCACCGCTAACGTCACCTCGACCTACAACGTGCTCGAAGCCGCCGTGAAGCTGGGCATCAAGAAGGTCATCATTGCCTCCAGCGAAACCACCTATGGCGTCTGCTTTGCCGAGGGCGACAAGGACTTTCATAGCTTCCCGCTCGAGGAAGACTATGACAGCGACCCGATGGACTCCTACGGCCTCAGCAAAGTCGTCAACGAAAAGACCGCCCGCGCCTTCGCCATGCGCAGCGGCATCGACGTCTATGCCCTGCGCATCGGCAACGTTATCGAGCCGCACGAATACACCATGTTTCCCGGCTTCCTCGCGGATCCGGCGTCGCGCAAGCGCAATGCCTGGAGCTATATCGACGCCCGCGATCTCGGCCAGATTGTCGATCTCTGCATCGCCAAGGATGGCCTCGGCTATCAGGTGTTCAACGCCGTGAATGACCAGATCACCGCCAACGCGCCGACCGAGGGCTTCCTCAAGCAATGGGCCCCCAATTCGCCGATCACCCGTGCCATGGGCGAATATGAAGCACCCATCTCCAACCGCAAAATCCGCGACGTGCTCGGCTTCAAGGAACAGCACAACTGGCGACAATACGTGGCTTGATCGCCGGACGGTCAGTAGCTAGATTACTCTGATGCTTGACCATTCGTCCGCCCCGTATTTGCCGTCCGCTGTCCCCATGGATGCGCTGAGCGAAGTCCTGCAGGACTTCCGCCTAAGCGGCGTCAGCTATGGGCGCTGCGAGTTGCAGCATCCATGGGGCATTGGTTTTGCCGAACAGCCGCTTCTGCGCTTTCACTTTGTCAGCAAGGGTCCGTGCTGGATTCACACCGATGAATTTGGCTGGCAGGAGTTGAACGACGGCGATCTGGTACTGCTGCCGCAGGGCAATGCCCACCGCCTGGCCAGCGCCCCCGATGTTGCGGGCGACACGCTCAAGAGCTGCCAGGTGACCCGCTTCGGCGGCAATGTCTGCGAGATGGTGCAGGACGGCCCCGGGCCCACGAGCACTCTGTTTGTCGGCTCGATGGCGCTGGGCGCCCGCGCACTGCATCCGCTGATCAGCCTGATGCCCTCGATCATCAAGAGCCGCGACATAGCCGCTAACGATCCTATGGTCGGCCCTTTGCTGGCCGCCATGACCGCGGAAGCCGCGCAGCCCCGCATGGGTGGCGCCACCATTCTGTCGCGCATGGCAGATTTGCTGACCGCGCGGCTGATCCGCTGTTGGGTCGATTGCACCAGTTCTTCGACCACCGGCTGGCTGGCCGCCATCCGCGACGTCCATGTGGGCCGGGCTCTGGCCGCCATGCATCGCGATCCCGGCAACAACTGGACGGTGGAAAGCCTCGCTGGCGTCGCCGGGCAATCACGCTCCGTCTTCGCCGAACGCTTCAGCGCGCTGCTGGGCGAAGGCGCCGCCCATTACCTGACGCGCTGGCGAATGCAATTGGCCCAGGAATGGCTCGGCCAGAGCGGCACGGCGGTGGCCGAAGTCGCCGCCCGGCTGGGATACGAATCCGAAGCCTCCTTCGCCCGCGCCTTCAAGCGCACCACCGGGACCTCGCCCGGCGCGGTCCGGCGCGAACCTTCCGGACAAACGGTCATAGAATTCGGACTTTAAGATACATATCGTCCGACAAAGCTCGTTTATGAAAGCCCTCCAAACGTTGGAGGCTCTTCTATGACTGACACAACACTTCCGCTGGACGGCGCGGCCTCTGCCGACGACCACTGGAGCACCAGCACCAAGCTCGCCGTCGTCTCCATGGCGGTCGCCACCTTCGCGCTGGTTTCGGCCGAGTTCCTGCCCGCTGGCCTGCTCACCCCGATGGCCGCCGATCTCGGCATCAGCGAAGGCACCGCCGGACAAGTGGTCACCGCCACCGCCAGCGTTGGCGCGGTCGCCGCGCTATTCGCCAACGTCGCCATCGGCAAGCTGAACCGCAAGACCGTACTGGTCGGCCTTAGCGCCCTCGCCATCATTTCCAATATTGTCGCCGCCACGGCGACTGACTTCTGGATTTTACTCCTCGGCCGCGCCGGTCTCGGTATTGCCTTGGCATCCTTCTGGTCACTGTCCGCCGCCGTCGTGGCACGGCTGGTCGGCGTCGGCTCGCTGGGCCGGGGCATGTCCATCATCTTTGTCGGCGTATCGCTCGCCACCATCGCCGCGCCCTCGATCGGCGCCGTGGTCAGTGACTGGTTCGGCTGGCGCACCGCGATGGCCGCAACGGCGGGCGCGGCAGCCATCGCCATGCTGCTGCAAGTGGTCAGCCTGCCCACTCTCCCCGCTGACAAAGCCACCAGCCTCGGCGAAATCTTCGGGCTGATGCGGCGGCGTGGCGTCCAGCTCGGCATGCTCGCCGTGCTGCTGCTGGTCACCGGGCATTTTGCCGGCTTCGTCTATGTCCGCGCCTTCCTTGAACAGGTCACGCAGCTTCCCACCACATCCGTCGCCTGGGCATTGCTGGGCTATGGCGTCGCCAGCGTCATCGGCAATATCGCTGGTGGCCGCATGGCCGATGCCAATGTGCGCGTCGGTCTGGTGGTCACCGGCGTCACCCTGGCTGCAGCAACGTTAGCCCTGCTGCTCTGGGGCACGCATAGCGGCACCGCCTTCAGCTTCGTC
Organism: Devosia sp.; assembly: GCF_028290435.1. Lineage (GTDB taxonomy): Bacteria > Pseudomonadota > Alphaproteobacteria > Rhizobiales > Devosiaceae > Devosia. Next base: position 27,877 of record NZ_JAQGJV010000024.1, read on the forward strand.
GCCCTCTGGGGCTTCGCCTTCGGCACCGCGCCCATCGTGCTGCAGACCAATCTGTCACGCGCCGCGCTCGATGCGCTGGAAGCCTCCGGCAGCCTGATGGTGGTCTGCTTCCAGGTCGCTATCGCCGTGGGTGCAATGATCGGCGGCTACATCGTGGACGGCTATTCCGTCATCGGCACGGTGGCATTCGCCGCGATCATGGCCGCCCTGACCATGGTTCTGGCCCTGTTCCAGCCCCGCAAATAAGCAAATTGCCGGCAGCGTCACCGCCGCCGGCACATCATTCCTACGCCGCCAACTTCAGCACTTGCGCGTCATTGTTGCGCAACCGCGTCAGATGCAGTTCCACGAAATTGTCCGGCACCGCCGCCTTGACGCTCGGCCGCACCGCCAGCGCCTGGCGCCAAACCGACAGCTTGGGGAACCCGTCGAACAGCCCCGTATGCACCACCGTCTCCAGCGCGTCGAGCTGCCGGAACGCCGGTGCGAACACCGTATCCACATAGCTCAACTGCTCGCCCGCGAAGAACGGCCCGGTCACCGTATCCTCCAGCCGCTTGAACTTTGCCAGCACGCCCTGCCGCGCCGCGTCCAGTTCGGTCACATCCTTGGCGCTGTTGAACTTGAAAATATCGCCCAGCAGCTGCGAGCCATATTCCATCCACGACCGGTGCTGCGCCCGCTCCAGCGGATCCGCCGGATGCAGCTTCACGCCCGCAGCCGTTTCCTCGAGATACTCCAGAATAACCGCGCTTTCGAACACGATGGCGGGCTCATGCCCGTCGCGCTCGACCTTGAGCACCGGCACCTTGCCCAGCGGCGACAGCGCCAGGAACCAGTCGGGCTTGTTGGCCAGGTCGATATAGGTCACGTCGAAATCGACGCCCTTCTCCTTGAGCGCGATAACGGCGCGCTGCACGAACGGACAGGTCGGAAAGCTGATGAGAGTAAGTTTAGCCATAATAGCCCTTTGGAGACGAAGAGGGAGAGGGCCGCAAGGCTACCAGTTCCGCCGCTCCGCCCGAAGGCATGGCCATGCGTTATTCGGTGCCTTTACGTAACCAACTTCCATTTCAGTACCGCTTGGCAAAATGAACCTGCTCCCCTGCAGACGACGCATGCACAACCGCCCCTTGCTTGTTGCCACCGCTCAGCCAGAATGCCCTCGTGAACCAGCCCGACCTGTCCATTCTGATCATCGACGACAACCGCATCCGCGCTTCGATCATCGAGGAAGGCCTGCGCGAGGCTGGCTATAGCCGGGTCGCCGTGGTGATCGATATCGACGCCGTCGCGCGCGTGGTCGAGCAGGTCGCCCCCGACGTCGTCATGATCGATCTCGAAAATCCCAACCGCGATCGCCTTGAACATTTTTTCTCCCTGTCCCGCGCGCTCGAGCGCCCCATCGCCATGTTCGTCGACCGCTCCGACACTTCCTCCATCGAGGCGGCGGTCGCGGCGGGCGTGTCGGCCTACATCGTCGATGGTCTGCGCAAGGAGCGCGTCAAGCCGATCCTCGATATGGCAATCAGCCGCTTCAACGCCTTCTCGGCCCTCAAGCGCGAATTGCGCGAGGCCCGCAGCGAGTTGGAAGACCGCAAGGTCATCGAGCAGGCCAAGGGCATCCTGATGCGCTCGCGCAATATCAGCGAGGCCGAGGCCCATGCTTTGCTGCGCACGACGGCGATGAACCAGAACAAGCGCATGGCCGATATCGCCCAAAGCCTGATTACCGCCGCCGGTCTGCTGGAGCCTTGAGATGAGCCACACCATCATCACCGCCGGCTTCATGCCGCTGACCGATAGCATGCTGCTGGTGGTCGCCGAACAACAGGGTTTTGCCGCCGCCGAGGGCCTGTCGCTGCGCCTTATGCGCGAAACCTCCTGGGCCAATATTCGCGACCGCGTCGGCGTCGGCCATTTCGATGTCGCCCACATGCTCGCGCCCATGCCGGTCGCCGCCAATCTCGGCCTGTCGCCGCTGCCGGTGCCCTTCATCGCGCCGATGGCGCTCGGTCATGGCGGCAATGCGGTCACCGTCAGCCTCGATCTGTGGTCGCGGATGCTCGCGCATGGCGCCACCGACGACCTTGATCCCGCCACAACCGGGCTCGCCCTCGCCGCGACTGTCCGCGCCTCGGCCAAGCGCCTGCGTTTCGGGGTCGTGCATCAGGACTCCTCGCACAATTACGAGTTGCGCTATTGGCTGGCCGCCAGCGGTGTCACCCCCGATCGTGACGTGGAAATCGTCGTCCTTCCACCGCCTTTGCTGCCCGATGCGCTGGCCTCCGGCGCCATCGACGGCTACTGCGTCGGCGAGCCCTGGGGCGGCGTGGCCGTCCGCGCCGGAACTGCGCGCATCGTCACCACAAAATCGCGCATCTGGCGCTCCAGCCCCGACAAGGTCCTCGGCATGCGCGCCGCCTGGGCCGAGGCCAATCCAGATACATTGGCTGCGCTGATCCGCGCCCTGCACCAAGCCGCCCTCTGGTCCAGCAACCCCGCCAACCTGCCCGAAGCTGCGCGGATCATGGCCCAGCCGCAATTTCTCGACCAGCCAGCCGATCTGATTGCCGGCGCCCTCACCGGCCACCTCGCCATCGGCGCCGATGCCTCCCGCCAGGTCGAGCGCTTCTACGTGCCGTACGCTGGCGCCGCCAATTTCCCCTGGAAAAGCCACGCCGCGTGGTTCTACGCGCAGATGGTCCGCTGGGGCCAGGTGCAGGCCAACCCAGAAAACCTGGCGCTGGCCGCCGCGTCATTCCGCCCCGATCTCTACCGCGCTGCCCTCGCGCCGCTGGGCGTTCCGGTGCCTCAGGACGACTACAAGATCGATGGCCTGATCACCGAGCCCACTGAGCTGGCCACCCCCGCTGGCCCCCTGCTGCAATTCCCCGACGGCTTCTTCGATGGCGCCCGCTTCGACTGGTCCGCACTGCTTTAGCTGCGCCCAACTTCAAGTGACGCACGATCCCGGAGAGCCCCCGATCCCCCCTCCCCCTTGAGGGGAGGGCCGGGGTGGGGGTGGCTCGCCACCAGAGTGGAGCTCCACTCCCGCTCAACCTTCCCCCCCACCCTAACCCTCCCCTCAAGGGGGAGGGAACGCCCCCGGTGGCCCCGAACTGTTGTGCAAAACCCAAATGTCGATTGATCTCCCAACGCCTGTTTCCACCCGCCCGAGACATTGCCTACAATATAATCACACAGCCATATCGATCAATTTATAACCCATATGCCGCCCATTTGTGCGCACGCGCACCCATCCCGCGCCGCACCAAATCCCCTAACCCACTGGTAAACCTAACCCCTCCCAACTGGCACGTCCCTTGCAACATCCAATCCGAAGCGAGCAATCGCATCATTTTGGCGTCCAATGACGGGCGCCGCAGATAGGCAAGGCTGCCAACAGGATTCCCCCGGCTCGTCCCGGCGGTTTTCCCGTTGGCGGCCTTTTCGTTTTGGCTCAACGCAACAGGGGACGACAATGTATCAATCCACCATCGACCAGTTCGCCGACACCGCCGCCGCAAAAGTCCGTGCCATTCGCGATAATCCCGTTGGCTTCATGATCGGCTCAGCCATGGCCGGCGCCTATGTGGGCCTCGCCATCATCCTCATTTTCAGCCTCGGCCAATTGGTCGATGCCTCCATTCGCCCGCTGGTCATGGGCGCCAGCTTCGGCATCGCCCTGTCGCTGGTCATCTTTGCCGGTGCCGAACTGTTCACCGGCCACACCATGATCATGACCATCGGCGTCCTGCGCGGCACCGTGCCCATGTCGGGCCTCGGCCGCTCCTGGGTCATGACCTGGGTCGGCAACCTGATCGGCTCGGTTCTCGTAGCGGCCCTCTTCATCATGGGCGGTGGCGGCCAAATCCTCAAAACCGGCGCCGACATGATCTTCGTCACCGCCGCCGCCAAAATGCACGCCGCCCCGCTCGAACTGATCGCCCGCGGCATTCTCTGCAACTGGCTCGTGTGCCTGGCCATCTGGAGCGCCGCCCGCGCCAAGGATGATGCCGGCAAGGCTATTCTGATTTTCTGGTGCCTGTTCGCCTTCATCGCCAGCGGCTACGAACACTCGGTCGCCAATATGACCGTCTTCGCCATCGCCCTCTTGGCCCCTCATCCCGATACCGTCACCCTGGGCGGCGCCATCTATAATCTGGGCTACGTCACGCTGGGCAATGTGATTGCCGGCGTGGTTTTCATGGGCGGCGCCTATTGGCTGGCCAATGGCAAGCAGGCCCGCCTGCCCAGCGCCGTCCCCGCAGCCACCGTCGCGGCGGAGTAAGCCCAAATGGACAGCGATTTCAGCCCCGAGCAGCGCCGTTATCTCGAAGGCCTCGTTGCGGGCATGAACGCGGCCCGTTCGGCCGGAGGTGGCGCGGCCGCCCCGGCCGAACCGGTCGGCCCCGATGCGCCCCACCTCAAGGCCATGGCGCGCACCGAGGCCGAGGGACGTACGCTGGTCGATCAGGAAAACTTCAAGCGCGACGAACACCCCCACGATGCCTATGCCCGCATGAAGGCGCAGGCGCAAAGCGGGCAATATCCCAAGCCGCAGGACAATTTCCGCTGGCGCTTCCACGGCCTGTTCTATGTGGCGCCCAACCAGAATTCCTATATGTGCCGCCTGCGCCTGCCCAATGGCATTCTCAATCATTGGCAATTGGCCGGCCTCGCCATGCTCGCCACCACCCATGGCGGCGGCTATTCCCACATCACCACCCGCGCCAATTTCCAGATTCGCGAAATTCCCGCCGAAAAAGCCGTCAGCCTGATCGAAGCCATTCAGGACCTCGGCCTCCACACCAAAGGCTCCGGCGCCGACAATATCCGCAATGTCACCGGCACCCCGACCGCCGGCGTCGATCCCCAGGAATTGCTCGACACCCGCCCCTATGCGCGGGAATGGGCCTATCACGTGCTCAACAACCGCACGCTGCATGGCCTGCCGCGCAAGTTCAACGTCGCCTTCGACGGCGCCGGCAAGATCGCGGCGCTGGAAGACACCAATGATATCGGCTTTCAGGCCGTCGAGGTCGTCGACGGCGGCGGGGTCGAGCCCGGCGTCTGGTTCCGCCTCGCGCTGGGCGGCATCACCGGCCACCAGGATTTTGCCCGCCCCACCGGCGTCTATCTCAAGCCCGCCGATGCCACCCGCGTCGCCGACGCCATCGTGCGCGTCTTCATCGACCATGGCGACCGCACCGATCGCACCAAGGCCCGTCTCAAATACCTGCTCGACGCCTGGGGCTTTGAAAAATTCCTCGCCGCCGTCGAGGACACGCTCGGCACGCCGCTGACCCGCATCGCCGACGACCTGGTCAAGGATCGCGCACAGCCCGACCGCCTCGCCCATATCGGCGTGCATGCCCAACGACAGAGCGGCCTCAACTGGATCGGTGTCGTGCTGCCCAGCGGCAAGCTCACCGCCATCCAGATGCGCGGCCTCGCCGAAATCGCTGCCGAATTTGGCGATGGCGATATCCGCCTCACCGTCTGGCAGAACCTGCTGCTGTCGGGTGTCCCCGATGCCCACGTCGCCGATGCCGTCGCGGCCATCGACGTGCTGGGCCTCGCCACCACCGCCACCCCAATCCGCGCCGGCCTCGTCTCCTGCACCGGCAATACCGGCTGCAAGTTCGCCGCCTCCAACACCAAGGGCACCGCCGAATTGATCGCTACCCAGGTCGAGGCGCGCCTCACCATGGACCAGCCGGTCAATATCCACCTCACCGGCTGCCACCATTCCTGCGCCCAGCACTATATCGGCGATATCGGCCTAGTCGCCTGCAAGATCACCCCGGGCGAGGACCAGGAGCCCATCGAAGGTTTTCACATCTATATCGGCGGCGGCAGCGGCGCCGATGCCAAGATCGGCCGCGAAATCTTCCGCGATATCCCCAATGAGCAATGCCCCAGCGCGGTCGAAAGCCTGCTCGGCGCCTACCTCAAGCACCGCGACCACGATGCCGAAAGCTTCTTTGCCTTCGCCAATCGCCACGATATCGCCACCCTCAAAACTCTCGCCAGCGAGCCTGCCTGATGAGCATCCACGTCTCTGCCCCCATCGAGATCATCCCCGCCAGCGCGCCGTTCAGCGAACTCCAGCGCAAATGGCTCAATGGCTTCTTCTTCGAAACCCTGCTGAAGTCCCAGCCTCCGATCGCCGAAGTGTCGGCGCCGAAAGAGGACACCAGCACGCCCTGGAAGGACCCGTCCCTGCCCATCGACGAGCGCATGGCCATGGCCGCGCCGCGCCCGCTCAAGCAGCGCATGATGGCCGCCATGGCCCAGCAGGATTGCGGCCAGTGCGGCTATAGCTGCGCCAACTACGCCAGTGCCATCACCGAACAGGCCGAACCGCGCCTCAATCTCTGCGTCCCCGGCGGCAAGGCCACCGCCCGCATGCTCAAAACCCTCGTCGAAGAAATGGGCGGCGGTGTGCTCGATCCCGAAGAGGCCAAGCCCGTCAAGCCCGAGGCCACGACCCTACCCGGCCGCTCCCGCACCCATCCGGTCGCCGCCCGCCTCCTCTCGCGCCGCCGCCTCAACGGCGAAGGCTCGGAAAAGACCACCATGCATGTCGAAATCGACCTGTCGGCCTCGGCGCTGGATTACGAGGCCGGCGACAGCCTCGGCGTCTTCGCCAAGAACCCGTCCGAGCTCGCCGACTCCATCCTTGCCGCGCTCGATATCCCTCCCGATTTCCCCATCGCCGACCGCACCCTCCGCGAGGTGCTGATCGAGGACACTTCGCTGGGCCTGGCGCCCGACTCCCTGTTCACCTTCATTTCCCACCTCACCGGCGGCGAGCGCCGGAAGAAGGCCCAAGCCCTGGCCCGCGGCGAAGACCCCGATGGCGATATCGCCACCCTCGACGTCCTCGCCGCCCTGCAAAAGTTCCCCGGCATCCACCCCGATCCCGAAGCCCTCATCGAAGTGCTCGAGCCGATGCAGCCGCGCCTCTATTCGATCTCGTCCTCGCCCAAGACCGTCCCCGGCCAGGTCACCCTCACCATTGACGTCGTCCGCTACGACATCGCCGACCGCACCCGCCACGGCTGTGCCTCCACCTTCCTCGGCCACCGCGCCGATGCCGGCCAAGACGTCCTGGTCTATGTGCAAAAGGCGCACGGCTTCGCCCTGCCCGCCGACCCGAGCACCCCGATCATCATGGTCGGCCCCGGCACCGGCATCGCCCCGTTCAGATCGTTCCTCGAGGAGCGTCAGGCGATCAATGCGCCGGGCAAAGCCTGGCTGTTTTACGGCCACCAGCGCGAAGCGACCGATTTCTTCTATTCCGACGAGCTGGAAGCGATGAAGAAATCCAGCATGCTGGCAAATTTGTCCCTCGCCTGGTCCCGCGACGGCACCCAAAAAACCTATGTCCAACACAAGATGATCGAAGCCGGCGCCGAGCTCTACCAATGGCTCACCGCCGGCGCCCACTTCTACATCTGCGGCGACGCCAGGCGCATGGCCAAGGACGTCGAAGTGGCGCTGACTACGATCGTCATGACCCATGGCGGCCTCGACGACCAACAAGCCAAGACCTTCGTCACCGACCTCAAGAAAACACAACGTTATCAAAGCGATGTCTATTAGGAGCGGGTGTCCCTTACTCAGACCCGGGGTCTACATCAGCCCGCCGAAACGAGGCCGCTCAGAAATTCCTGGCTAGTGATGACACTGGCCCGGCGGAGCAGGATTTTTTCCATCAGCACGCGATGCACTTCGGCGTCGTTGTCGGCGCAGCAGTCGGACAGGATGGTGATCTCGTAATCCATGTCAGCCGCCATGCCGGTGGTCGACAGGATCACCCCGCTGGTCGAAATGCCCGCCAGCACGATGTGATTAACCCCATGCGCCTTGAGGATAGTCGCCAGATCCGTGGTTCCGAAGGCGGAGACTCGGCGCTTGGTAACGACGGCTTCCTCCTGGAGGGGCTTGAGCGCGTCGATGACCGTTGGATTGACGAAGCGTCCCGATGCCTTCGCAGCGGAAAAGCTCTTGTTGCTGGCTCCAACCTCGGGATAGCCGGGGCGAAAGCCCACCACGACGAACACCACCAGCATGCCGGCGCTACGCGCGGCGGCGAGCACCTCAGCGACCCGCGGAACAAGGGTGGCGTCGGCAATACCGGCGACGATCTCATCTTGGAAATCCATGACGAGGAGAGCCGAGGGCTGGGTTTTCAAAGCGTTTTTCCCTTGTAGGAGACCAATGGGGCAGCGCCTTCGGTGGCGCTGAAATCCACGAGGTGCCCGATCACGATCAGCGTGCCGAACCGCTCGATGGTTTCTTCCACCTGGCAATCGATCACGCCGGACGCGCCGACCAGTATAGGTGCACCAGTCACCAGCTTCGTCCAACTACCGAGCTGGAACCGCTCGGCACCTTTGAGGTCGCCCTTGCCGCCGAACGGTCCGGCGAGCTCTGCTTGCTCGGTGCTCAGATAATTGATGGCGAAATGACCCGCCTCAAGAATGGTCGCCAGCGCCGAAGTTTTCTTGTCGACCGAAATCATCATCATCGGCGGTTCGGCACACAGATGGGTCGCCGATAACGCCAGAAACCCGCGCGGTCCGTCCCCCGCCTCTGCGGTCACGATGGCGGTGCCGACGGCTCGCAGGCCGACAGCTTGCCAGAAGGTGCGAATGTCGATGACCCGTTCGGGCGCAGCAACGTCAGACATGTGAGGTACTCTTTATGGGTTGGACAGTCGGCAGCACCGCCGCCGAATCCAGCATATCAGGCAGTGCTTTGGGTCCAAAGCCTGAACGCCGACAAGCGCGGTCCCATGCGCCGCGGACCTGTGTGCTCATGTCGATCGCTTGGCCGCTCAAGCGGCTGAGGATCAGCCAAAAACGGCCACACCGGTGCTCAGTCGTTGCAGGACTCCCGTCAGGGCGACGGCCATGATCAAGCCAATGCCTAGGGCCGCGACGCCCAGCCAGAGCCCGAGTTTGCCGAGAGTGGGCCGCAGCAGGGCGGACGCTGCCTGCTCAATTCCGCCGTCGTTGACGAGACGGCGGAGGCACGCCAGGTGACGATCGACGACGACTAGCAGGCCGGCGATGGCCACAAATAAAGGAACTGGGCGCTGATCACGTGGTCAACCATCGCGAGCCGCTGGTCGAGCAGGTGCGGGCCCTGGGGCTCAAATATGTCGATCACATCGCCATCTTCAACGACATGCGGCACAGGGCAGCCGCAGTGGAGCTGATCCGGCCACAGGGTGGAATTGTGGCGATCGATGATACGCATCTGCCGATGCCGATGGGCGAACTCAAGACCAAGGCCGCAAGCCTGCATTGGGAACTGATGTTTACCCGATCCATGTTCGCAACGCCGGACATGAGCAAACAGCACGAATTGCTCAGCTTTGTGGCCGATGAGATCGACGCGGGACGAATTCGCACCACCCTCGCCGAAGTTCTGTCGCCAATCAACGCCGCCAATATGCGCGAGGCCCATCGGCTGGTCGAAACCGGCGCCGCCCGCGGCAAGATCGTCGTCGCCGATTTCCCGGCATGAAGCTCCGACGTTGTGGAGAGCGCCGGTCAGATTGCGAACGGCGCTTCTCACTCGGAAATCGATGACTTACGTAGCCGTTTGGCTCTCCAACTGCTAGGCGCCGATACGCTTGCCCGAGACCCTGTCGAACACATGCGCACGGCTCACGTCCGGACGGACGTGGAACGTGGCATTGAGGGCAATATCGGGGCGGTCGCGGAACACGCCGATCAGCAATTGCTTGCCGACGCGCAACTGGACGTGGGTATCGGCGCCGGTGGGCTCGATCATGAAGGCCTCGGCGGGTAGCCCGGCGGGGTCGAGATAGATGTGTTCGGGGCGAATACCGAGTTGAACTGGCGTTCCGGCTTTCACATTGACGTTCGACGGCAGTGGCCAAATGGCTCCGTCATCTGCTTGCAGCACGAGCTGATTGTTCTGGGTTTGCACGACGCCGTCGATGAGGTTCACTGAGGGCGAACCAATGAACGAGGCGACAAAGCTGTTGGCCGGCGTATCGTAGATTTCGAGCGGCGTGCCTATCTGCTCGATCACCCCGGCCCGCATCACCACGATCCGGTCGCCCATGGTCATAGCTTCCATCTGGTCGTGCGTCACATAGATCATCGTTGCGCCAAGCCGCTGGTGCAGCGCCTTGATCTCGCCGCGCATCTGCACGCGCAGCTTGGCGTCGAGATTGCTGAGCGGCTCATCGAACAGGAAAACCTGCGGGTTGCGCACGATGGCGCGGCCCATGGCAACGCGCTGGCGCTGCCCGCCGGAAAGCTGGCGCGGATAGCGATCCAGCAGCGTCGACAGATCCAGGATCTCGGCCGCGCGATTGACCATCTGCTCGATCTCGTCCTTGCTGCGCCGCGCCAGCTTGAGCGAAAACGCCATATTGGCGCGCACCGTCATGTGCGGATACAGCGCGTAGCTCTGGAACACCATGGCGATGTCGCGCTCCTTGGGCTCGAGGTCGTTGACCACCCGATCGCCGATTTCGATGTCACCGTCGCTGATGCTTTCCAGCCCCGCGATCATGCGCAGCAACGTGGACTTGCCGCAGCCGGACGGGCCGACCAGCACGACAAATTCGCCATCCGCCACGGATGCGGAAACGCCGTGCAGCACTTCGAGGTGGCCGTAGTTCTTGACGACATCGGTGATTGTTACATTGGCCATTTCGGGTTCCCCTGCGAGGTTTTGTCGGACGGTCGCCTAGCGACCGCCCATGCCGGCGTTCAGCGAAATGCTGTTGTAGATGAGCTTTTGCAGCACGACGGCGAGGATGACGCCCGGGATCATCGACAGCGTGGCACCGGCCATGATGTAGTTCCAGGCCGTGGTCTGCTGCGTCTGGAACAGGGTCAGGCCAACCGGCAGCGTCGCATTGTCGGCGCCGGTCATCACGATCAGCGGCCACAGGAAGTTGTTCCACTGCGCGATGAACGTGAACAGCGACAACAGGCCGATAGCCGGCATGGAGAGCGGGATGATGATGCTGATCAGAATGCGCAGCCGCGATGCTCCATCGATGCGCGCCGCTTCCTCCAGTTCCAGCGGAATGGACAGGAAGAACTGGCGCAGTAGGAACGAGCCGAACGTGCCGAACGCCACCGGCAGGATGACGCCCTGGAAGGTGTTGATCATGCCCAGCTTGTTGACGATCAGGAAAAGCGGGATGATCAGCATGATCCCCGGCACCATCAGCGTCGCCAGATACGCCATCAGCAGTTTATCGCGACCGGGAAATTTTAGCCGTGCGAAGGCGTAGCCCGACAGGCACGACACCAGCACGGTGATCACGGTCACGCTGACCGAAATAATCACGCTGTTGAGGAAGAATCGGCCGAACGGCAGCGTCGTCCAGGCTTTGGCGAAGTTGTCCCACTCGAACACGGCGGGGAGGATGCGCACCGGGATGGCCAGCACTTCGGCATTGCTGCGCACCGCATTGGACACCATCCAGAAGAACGGGAACAGGAACAGCAGCGCCACCAGCGCCAGCGCGCCGTGATTGAGAATATCGAGCGCCAGCGTGCGGCGGGCGTTCGCCTTGGCCTTGGTTTTAGTTGTCATAATGCACCCACTTGCGCTGGAGCCAGAACTGGAACGCGGTGAGCGCCATGATCATGGCGAACATGACCCAGGCAATGGACGAGGCGTAGCCCATCTGGAAATTCTGAAAGCCCTTCTGGAAGATCGAATAGCCCAGCGTCGCCGTCGCCGAACCCGGCCCGCCGCGTGTCATAACGTAGATCTGGTCGAACACCTGGAGCGAGGTGATCGCCGTCATCACCGTGCCGAAGAACAGCGTCGGCGAGATCAGCGGCAGGCGAATTTTCCAGAACCGGTCCCAGGCCGAAGCGCCATCGATACGGGCGGCTTCCATATAGCTTGCCGGCACCATGTCGAGCGCGGCGTTGAACAGCACCGTATTGTAGCCGACCCCGGCCCAGAGCGAGACGATGATCACCGCCTGCATGGCCAGTTTCTGGTCGGTCAGAAGATTTGGCAGGTGGATGGCGAGCGAGCCCGTGACGAAGTCGAAGAAGCCACCGGGCGCAAAGATCAGCATCCAGACGATGGCGACAGCGATGCCTGGGGTGAAGGTTGGGAGGAAAAAAATCACCCGGAACCATCGCTGTCCCATCTTGAGGCTGGATATCCAAACCGCCAGCCCCAATGAGATAATGATGTTCAGCACCAGATATTCGAAGGTGAAGAACAAGGTGTTGCGCACCACCGGCCAGAACTGCGGGTCGGCGGTGAACAGCTTTATGTAATTGGCGAAGCCGACGAACTGAGGCTGCCCCAGCAGCTTCCAATTGGTGAAGCTGAGAACCACCGATGCAATGATGGGCACGACCAGAAACAGCGTAACGCCGATCAGGCTTGGCAGCAGGAAGAAGAACGCCGTTCTTCCCTCGCCCCGGTCCAGCCGGTTTTTACGCTTTCTGGTCACCGCCCTGGTGGCGGCGATTCGTTCGACGACAGCCATCGGACTTTCCCTTCTGGCGACAGTTCAGCACGTCTGAATGTCAGGATGACGCCTGGCCGGTTGCCCGGCCAGGCACAGTAAGGGCTTTAGGGGAGCTGGCTCTGGATGTCGGCCAGCACGCCGTCAGTGGTGTTGTCGCCGTTCAGGGCCAGCGGCATATACTGGGTGATCAGGTTCTCGAACTCGTTCCAGGTGTCGTTGAGGCGGAAAGGGGTGGCGTGCGCGAACGAGTATTCCAGCGTTTCGCGGGTGCCCTTCACGTCCTTGGCTGCCACATCATACCAGAAATGCTGCTCAGCCAGGCGACCGGGCAGCGCACGGCCGGCGGATGCGAGGATTTCAGCGGCCTTCGGTCCGGTCAGAACCTGGAGCGCCTTATAGGCTTCCTCCTTGTGCTGGCCGGCAGCGGCGATGCCGAAGCCGGAACCGGCGGTGATGAAGCGGGAAGGGCCATCGCCGCGTGGCAGGGGCGCAATGCCCATTTCGAAGCTGGCGCCCTTGGCGGCCGAGATCATCGACCATGGACCGTCAATATACATCGCCGCATTGCCCGATGCGAACCGGCCACTGGCCTGCACCGCACTGGCGCCCGAAGCAAACACCGGCGAGGCCTTGTCGACGGCGGTCAGGTCGACATACTTGCCCACAGCGGCGGTATAGCCGGCATTGGTCAGATCGAACTGGTTGGAATCGTTGAAGTACTCAGCGCCCATGGCGACCGGGCCGGCAATGTAATCGAACGCCTGGGTGGCGTAGCCAAACTTGTCGCCTGAGGTCAGCTTGTCGGCTGCAGCCTTGAAGTCGTCAAAGGTCCAGTCCATCGCCGGCTCGGCGAGGCCCGCGGCCTTGAACATGTCGCGGTTGTAGAACACCAGCCACGGACCGACGTCGTAGGGCAGACCGTAAACGGCACCGTCATGGGACAACCCGCTGACGATGGATGGCTCGAAGGCTTTGATGTCAAACGAGTCCGTCGCGAAATGGGCGTCGAGCGGTTCCAGAATGGAATAGAAGCTCGGCATGCGCATGGACTGCATGGCGACGATATCGCCAATCTCGCCCGATGACGCCAGCACCGGCAGGCGCGTCCAGTAGTCGGTCCAGCCCGAAATCTGCGGGGTCACCTTGATATTGGGATATTCCTGGGTGACCAGATCGGCGAGGCTCTGCCACAGCGCCTGATCGCTTTGGTCGCCCCACATCTGCCAGGTGAGATTGACCGGGGCGTCCTGCGCCTGCACCTGCATGGCGAAGGCAGAGGTTCCCACCAAAGCGGCAGTTGCCAGAATAAGAGACAGTTTCACGATAGTTCCTCCTCAGTGACTATGATGGTGTCGATGTTTGTGTAGGCACGGTGTAAACGTCTGCTCCTCTGCCCGCCGGACCATGCTCCTCAACATGGCGACGATGGCTGGCCGGATTATTCGGCTGTCAGGACCTCCAGGTCGGCGATCACGTCGATCAGCGCATGGCGCTGTCGCTGCCAGCATTCGGTGTCATGACCGGGCTCCAGAATGGCGGTCATGCGCCCAATGAAATCGGGCGGCAGAAGGGCGAGATCCTTGGCAATCGCCAGGTTCCAGCCATCGCCCGGGTAGTAGGTCCGGTTGACGGCGAACACGACCTGAAGGATCGCATTCGCCAGCTTGCCGGTGAGGCCGACCAGAAACACCAGATCGCGCCGCATCACCTTGCTGGCGTAGTGATAGTCACTCGCCCAGTAGCGCAGCACTTCGAGGTGCTGGCTGATCAGCGATGTCCGCAGCGCGTCCGGATAGACGGCCAACTGGTCCTTCCAGCCCGCGAGAATGCCCTGCGGATCGACGATGATCTGCTGGTGGGCGAGATCGGTGGGCAGGTGATAACCCCAGATCGTCCACTCATAGGTCTTGGTCTGGCCCTTTCCGGCAATCCACGCATCGAGGTCGGCCTGCACGCTCGCATAGCTGCGCGCCCACACGCCATCGAGGCGCAGTCCCTTGGCTTCCCAGCCTTGCAGCGCGGCATCGAACTGACGCCACGCGCTGGTTTGCTGCAAAACCGGCCCCTGGTAGCGGTCGCTATAGACGCGAAAATCGAAATCCGACTGCGCGTCCGAGCGCTGCTTGGCGCGCGAGCCGCCAAGCGACACCGCGCCATTCCCGTCCTCGGCCAGATTGGCGATGAGGGGAGTCATGCTGGCAAACAGGTCTTGCTCGATGCTCATCGCGACACCGATCAGTCCTTGAGGAACAGCTCGATAACCGGCACGACGACGTTCGGCTTGATCACCGGCAGCTCGAGCGTGAGAATGCCATTGCCCACCGCGACGCCGATATTGGAGTCGACTTCGGCCTCGGGATCGAGCCAGTGAATCTCGCTGGCATCATGCAGGAACTGCGCGTACTTCACCTTGCCGCCCAGTCCATCGATATGGATGTGGCGGAACGGCCAGGTCTGCACATGCAGGTAGAGGCGATTGCCCACCTGGGTGAATTTGCAGCCATTGGGTGCAACAAAATTGGATGCCCCTGCCCCATAAATGGCGCGCTGGTTGACAGCCATCCAATCGCGATAGACGCCCAGCGCATCCTCGGCCCGCACATCGAACGTGCCGCGTCCGGTGGGACCGACGTTCATC
This sequence comes from Devosia sp., assembly GCF_028290435.1. Taxonomy (GTDB): domain Bacteria; phylum Pseudomonadota; class Alphaproteobacteria; order Rhizobiales; family Devosiaceae; genus Devosia. The sequence goes on from NZ_JAQGJV010000024.1 coordinate 43,026, forward strand.
AGCAGGTTGCCGCCGAGCGAGACCGTATCGATCAACAGGTTGATCAGCTGCCCCGCATCTTTCCAGGTCGTCTCGTCGCGGTGATAGCCCCACGAGCCGCTGAAGGTGTGGCAGACTTCCCAGCGAACCGGCTTGCCCTGTGCGGTCGGCGCCACGCGCGGTGTGTACTGCTCCGGGGTCGCCAGATCCTTGGGATGGTTGCCATCGGTGGGCAGGTCGAGGCGGTCGCCGACGATGATATTGGGCTGTAGCTTGCGCACCAGACCGATCAGGTCTTCGCTTTCCCAATCGTTGCGGCCCTTGCCGGGCATGCCGCGATATTCGCGATTGGGATAGCTGAAATCGAACCAGATGACTGCGATTTCGCCAAACCCGGTCAGCAGCTCAGTGACCTGATTGCGCATGTATTCGGCATATTTGCGCACGTCGCGCGACTTGTTGATCTCGATCGCGTCGGGATGGTTACGCTGGGGATGAATGGCATCGATGGGGAATTCCTCATGATGCCAGTCGATCACCGAATAGTAGAAGCCGACCCTAAGCCCCTCGGCGCGGAACGCTTCGACATAGGTCTTGAGCAGGTCCCGGCCATAGGGCGTGTTGGTCGCCTTGTAGTCGGTGAACTTGCTGTCCCACAGGCAGAAGCCCTCGTGGTGCTTGGCGGTCAGCACCACATATTTCATGCCCGCTTCCCTGGCGCGGCGCGCCCATTCGCGCGGGTCATAGAGGTCGGGGTTGAAGTTCTCGAAATACTTGGCGTAGTCCTCGTCCGAAATCTCTTCGCGGTGCTTCAGCCACTCATGGCGCGCGCCCTGCGCATACAAACCGAAGTGAATGAACATGCCGAAACGGTCTTCGGTGAACCAGGCCTTGCCACTCGAACCGTCGATACGGCCGGCGTTTCCCACAGCGCTATCCATTGTTTCCTCCATCTGCCGGTTTCGCATCTTCATAATCGAACCGGTTCGATATCAAACTGATTTAGGATGCGATCCGAGTCAAGTCGGTTTCGACAGCTGTGATCATTTCGAGAATTGCCTTGCAGAATGCCGCACGAATGCTCATCATTCGGCACTTCCCAACAGGCAAGCGTACGTATTCGCCGACGCCAGAATTTATAGAAGCGGTTCGACACAGTAATGGCTACCATCCGCGATGTTGCCAAACTCGCCGACGTCTCGGTGTCGACTGTGTCGCTGGCTCTGAGCAATCCCGGCCGCGTCAGCCAGAAGACGCTGGAGCGCATCCGCGAGGCGGTGCAGACCGTGGGCTATGTGGTTGACCCGCTGGCACAAAGTCTGGCGCGCGGGCGCAGCCGCATGATCGGCCTTGTGGTCGGCAATGTGGGTAATCCGTTCTTTGGCGACATTCGCCGCGAGCTCGAAAACTACGCCATCGAGCACGACCATTTCGTGCTGATCACCGACTCATCGGGCAAGCCGGATCGCGAACGCGCGCTGGTCGAGCACCTGTCCGGCCTCAAGGTCGCCGGGCTCGCTCTGGCCCCGTCCGGGTATGATCAAGCCTATGTGGATTTCGTGCAAAACATCAAAATGCCGACGGTGTGCTTTGACCAAAAGGTCGCCGGCATCGACCGCGACTTCGTCGGCTCCGACAACCGACTGGCCGGCGCCATGCTGACCGAACACCTGCTGCAACTCGGCCACCGCCGCATCGCCTTCATCGCCGGCCCAAAACACATGCACACCGCCTCCGAGCGCCTGCGCGGCTTCATGGACACGATGGGCAGCGCTGGCGTCGAGGTGAACCCCAATTTCATCGTCGATGGCCAGTTCACGCGAAGCGCCGGTTACGAGGCAGCCATGCGCCTTCTGGTCCAGCCCGAACGCCCCACCGCCATTATCGGCGCCAACAACGCCGTGGCGCTCGCGGCTCTGCAGGCCATGCAGGAATTGGGCTTCAACTGCCCGGACGACATCTCATTGGCGATGATTGATGACGTGCAATGGAGCAGCGTGATCACGCCGCGCATCACCATGGTGATCCAGGACACGTTGAAGCTCGGCGGCATCATCGCCCGTCGCATCCTGCACCGCATCATGAGCCCGGAAGGCGCCGCCGACCCGGCACAGGACTTTGTGCTATCGCCCAAGTTCGTACCCGGCAATTCCTGCAAGAAGCTCTGAGCGTCAGCGAACCTGTACAAAAACAAAAAACCCCCGGTTTCCCGAGGGTTTTGAATGGTAGCGAAGCCCAGATTTGAACTGGGGACACACGGATTATGATTCCGCTGCTCTAACCAACTGAGCTACTCCGCTCCAGGAACCTGTTTCGGCGAGCCGAACGGTCGAGCGCCTAGAGTGCGCGCCGACTTCTTAAATTTGTGATGCGGCACTGTCAAGCGCAAGGCGTGGCCTGTTCAATTGTTTAAGGTATGCCAGTGATCACGCACGAGGGCTAGGTCCTGCTCAAATTTTGCCTGCTCCACAGCAGCCAGGTTTCGATCCGGGATGCGCAGCAGGTAGGACGGGTGGTTGGTGACGAACAATACCGTGCGGTCCTCCATGGCGATCGGCGCGCCGCGCAGTTTGGATATAGTGGCGGTCTTGCCCAGAATGCTCGTTGCGGCCGTGGCGCCAAGGGCAACGATCACCTTGGGTTTGACGAAGGCCCGTTCCAGATTAAGCCAGAATTTACAAGCTGTTACCTCCCCGGCGTCGGGGCGCCGGTGAATGCGTTTCTTGCCGCGCGGCTCGAATTTGAAGTGCTTGACGGCATTGGTGACGTAGACGCGGGAGCGGTCGATGCCGACCTTTTCCACCGCAGCGTCGAACACCTTGCCGGCTGGGCCGACGAAGGGTTTGCCGGCCAGATCCTCCTGATCGCCCGGCTGCTCTCCGACAAACATGATGTCGGCGTTTTCGGGGCCTTCGCCAAACACCGCCTGCGTGGCGTGCTCGTAGAGAGGACAGCGTTGGCAGCCCTGCACTGCGGCACGGGCGTCGGCGAGGCTCGTGATCTCAGATTGTTGTTCTTTATCAATGGCCTGCCGCTCTGCACGCTTGAGGTGGTGCGATGGCGGCTGGCTGGCTGTGCGTTCGATCATGGCTTGCTCCGCTTCCTTGGCGCCTCGGATCAGAGCAGGAATGAGTTCGGCTTCGGGGAGGTTGCGCCAGTATTTGACCGCCATTTCCGATTTCATCATCGCCACCTTCAGGCGGGCGGGGTTGAAGATGGAGGCGAAGTAGGTTTTCCAATCCTCCTCCACGGCATCATCGGGCGGCACATCGGCCTTGGTGCCGCCGTCGCCGAAGGCCAGGGTTTCCCCATCCCAATAGGCGGAACTGTACGGCGTAACGATCGCCCACATCATGCCGGTGAACCGGCGCTCGAAAAATGGCGCAGTCATTTCAAGCACATAGTGATCGGGTTCGAACCAGGCGGCGAACCGTTCGAGGCCTGAATCATCGACTATCGACTTGAACCGGATGAAGGCTTTCATCTTGTGGCTCTCGCGCCGAACGGCACTTTCCATCCGGGTCAGCCGGACGATGTCGGGGTGAGATGCGACCTCGATAATCCCGCGATCGGCTTGCAGGCGCCAGAGCAGACGGTAGAGCAGGTCGAACCGCTCTGGATCGCTATGGCATACCGCCGTGCGCGCCAGCGCCATGAAGGCTGGCGGGACGGCGCCGACGGGGTGGTTTTTACCAGCATGCTGGATTTCTTGCTCAGTTTGCTCGAACAGGCCGGGCTCCGACTTCGGATCACGCCAGATGACCTCTTCGGGCGACACACCTCCCCGCAGCAATTCGCGCGCTTGACCGCGCCATTCGTCAAAATCGTTCAGCGATTGCAGGATGACGGTTCGCATCAGAACAGTCTCAACTGTTCCGGCTGCGGTTCAAGCCTGGCGCGCAGTTTGTGATCGTCGGTCAAGCCCCCCGGCGTCCAGTCCACGGTTTCGACGAAGGGGCGGACCTTGTCGATCGAGCCGGCGATGAGTGCCAGATCGTCCAGGCGTAAACTGTGATGGCGGCGCGTGGCGATGATGCGCTCGACGCTGCGAGTGCCGAGACCCGGAACGCGCAGCAGCAGTTCCTTATCGGCGCGGTTGATGTCGACCGGAAATTTTTGGCGCTGTGTGAGTGCCCAGGCCAGTTTTGGATCGATGGCGAGATCGAGCAGGCCATCGCTGCCGCCGGAGACAATTTCGGGCACGTCGAAGCCATAAAAGCGGATCAGCCAATCGGCCTGATAAAGGCGATGCTCGCGCATCAGTGGCGGGGCCTTGAGCGGCAGGCGGGCGCTGCTGTCGGGAATGGGCGAGAACGCCGAATAATAGACGCGGCGCAATTTGTAGCCGGAATAGAGCCCAGCGGCGCGGGTCAGGATGGCGTTGTCGTCGGCCTTATCGGCACCGACGATCATCTGCGTCGATTGGCCGGCGGGTGCGAACTTGGCGGGTTGGGCCTTGGCCTTCCTGTCCGGCTTGGCCTCGGCCAGCTTGCCGCGGATATTGGCCATGGCGGTGCGGATTTCGCCCGGGCGCTTTTCAGGAGCGAAGGTTTCGAGCCCCACATCGGTGGGCATTTCGATATTGGTGGAGAGCCGGTCGGCCCAACGGCCGGCTTCCGCGAGGATTTCCGGGGCGGCATTGGGGATGACCTTGAGGTGGATATAGCCCCCGAAGCTGTGGTCCTGCCGCAGGCTACGGGCGACGCGGACCAGTTCCTCCATCGTGTAGTCGGGCGAGCGGATGATGCCGGAGGACAGGAACAGGCCCTCGATATAGTTGCGCTTGTAGAAATCCAACGTCAGCCGAACCACTTCCTCGACGCTGAACCGGGCGCGCTCGACATTGGAGGACGAGCGATTGACGCAATAGACGCAATCGTAGACGCAAAAATTGGTCAGCAGTATCTTGAGCAGCGAGATGCAGCGACCGTCGGGCGCATAGGAGTGGCAGATGCCGCTGCCCTCGGTCGAGCCGATGCCACCGCTCTGGCGGCTGTCGCGCTTTTCCGTGCCGCTCGAGGCGCAGGACGCATCGTATTTCGCGGCGTCGGACAGCACGGCCAGTTTGCGGCGAAGCGTGAGCGCAGCCATATCAGTTCCCGGTTTGTTCACGACTAGTCATAGCGTGAGTCAACGTGGCGCGCATTGCAAAATGACACGTGTCGGCGGATTGTGATGTGGAAGAGCGAATTGCCGCTGAACCCAGCCCAAACTGGATGTCACCCCGGCGCAGGCCGGGGCCCAGCCCGAGATCGATCAACGCGCCGCCAGATGGCGGGACGACCTTGCGGCTGCGTGGCGGCATCTCAAGATGGGCCCAGGCCTTCGCCGGGGTAACATCGAGTTTGTGGAGGCTTCTGATGCCCAGCACTGCACGCATGAGCGTTCAACAATCAGCAACAGCTCGTTGCAATTAGCCTGCTTCTGCTACCTGCGCCGTTGACCTACATCTTGGGCAACGACGCCAAGCGCCAATTCAGGAGACCGACATGACCTTGCAACTCTCAGGCATCCATCACCTCACCGCCGTCACCGCCGATGCTCCCCGGAACCTCAAGTTCTACACCCAGACCCTGGGCATGCGGCTGATCAAGAAGACCGTCAATCAGGACCAGACCGAGGCCTATCACCTGTTCTATGGTGATGGCGTTGCCTCGCCCGGCGCCGACCTGACCTTTTTCGATTTCGACGCGGCCCGCGAAAAGCGCGGCAACCACACCGTCAGCCGCACTGGCCTGCGGGTCGATAGCGAGGACACTCTGAACTGGTGGAAGAACCACCTGCAGAGCAACAATGTGGGCACCAGCGCCATAAAGGAGCGGGCCGGTCATTTGTCGCTCGACTTCGAGGATTTCGAAGGCCAGCGCTTCCGTATGGTCACCGATGGGGTCAATACGGTCATTCCCTGGGCCAAGTCCCCGGTGCCGGCTGACAAGCAGATCATTGGCCTGGGTCCAATTACCCTGGCGGTGCCGGCTCTGGAGCGCACCGAGGTGGTGCTGACCCAGGTAATGAACATGCGCAAGGTGCGCACCTATCCGGCCACCAGCACACTGGGTGAAACCCATGTGTTCGAGATGGGCGAAGGCGGCCCTGCTGCCGAGGTCCATGTCGTGGTCGACCCGACCCAGCCGGCGGCCCGTCCGGGCGCTGGTGGCGTGCATCACGTGGCCTTCCGCACCCCGGACCAGGATAGCCTGCGCCAGTGGATCGCCCGCGTCAGCCAGGCTGGGCTGCGCTCCAGTGGGGAGGTCGAACGGTTCTATTTCACCTCGCTCTACTTCCGCGAGCCCAATGGCATCCTGTTCGAAATCGCCACCGACGTGCCCGGCTTCGCGGCCGACGAGCCGATGGAGAGCCTGGGCGAAAAGCTGTCGCTGCCGCCATTTTTGGAGAGCAGGCGCGCCAGCATCGAGGCTAACCTCAAGCCGCTCGACTAGACTGCTGGAAAAGATCGTTGCAAACTGTGGCCGTCGGGAAACTCCCGGCGGCCAATTGCCGTTCTTTCACCGTTAATTAGCGTTTCCGGCCGGTAGATTGATGTTTCCGCCGGTTGGTCCAAGAAGTTTTCAGCCTATGCCAAACGACGATCCGATCTCTCCGCAAATTTTGTCGGACATGCTGATGCGCATGTTCGAGTTCGCGCCCGTGGCGATGACCATCACCACCAGCGACGTCGCCAATTCGCGCTACGTCAAGGTCAACGACGCCTATCTGAGGCTGACCGGGCTCAAATGGGACGATATCCGTGATCGGGAACTGACCTCGTCGGGAGCCGCCATCAACAGTCCGGCCCGCGACGAGCGCCGGCGGCTGCTCGATGTGGAGGGCGCCTATCAATCCCAGGAAGTCGACATCAAGCGTGCCGACGGCACGGTCATTCCAACCCTGATCTCGGCGCAGCGCACCGAGGTGGGCGACCGCTCCTATGACATCGAGATCCTGATCGATATCTCGGCGCGAGCCAGCCTGCAGCGCGAACTCGACCAGGCCTTGATCAAGGCAGCGCGCACCGATGCGCTGACGGGCCTGCCCAACCGGTCCGCCTATGACGCCTACATCGCTGCCTGCATCGACCAGGAGGACCATTCGAGGACCGCCCTGATGCTGGCCTTCATCGACCTCAACAGCTTCAAGCGCATCAACGATACGCTGGGCCATGCCATTGGCGACAAGGTGCTCCAGACCGTGGCGCAGCGCTTGCGCGACGGCTGCCGCGCCGGCGATTTCGTGGCGCGGCTGGGTGGGGACGAGTTCATCGTCGTGCTACCTATTCCCCAGGAAAACCTGGCGGCGGCATTTCCGGCGTTTCAGCGCATGATGGAAGCCGTCTTCACGCCGATGGACCTGGAAGGGCGGCGCCTGAACATCGGCGCCGCGATCGGCACGGCATGCCTCGACATCAAGACCGACACGGCCGAGACCCTGCTCAACCGCGCCGACCAGTGCATGTATGAGGCCAAATCGACCGGCGGCATGCTCCACATCGTCGTGGACGATTTCCTGCGTTCGCTTCGTCGGCCGGACAAATAAACGATGATGGCCCCCGGTTTGCACCGAGGGCACCTGCTCATGCTGAAGCGGCGGCCTATGGGGCGGCTGGTGCATCCGGCTTGGCCTGCGTGGCCGTATCGGGCTTCAGCAGCGACGCGGTCTTGATCAACCCCATGAATTCGGCGCGATAGCCGCTGGCATCGGCACCGCGGCCGGTCTGGGCCAGCATGGCGATATCGCTCCAGCTCATTGACCCGCCGTAGTTGGAGCCCTTGAGCTTCTGCCCGAAGGCGGCGACGGCGGCGGCGAACTTCATGTCGGGGCTGACCGCATCGATATTGCCATAGACCACGCTAGGCGTGACCGGGACTTCGAGCAGCTGGCTGACATCCTCGTTCGGCAGCTTGTAGCGCATCTTGAGGAAGGCGATTTCGGTCGGCGCGTTCGTCGTTGCCACCGCCGCAGGGTCGGCCGCCGGCTGGGTGTCGTAGCGCAGCGGATCGACCAGGTTGGCGCCGGAGCCGGCCGGGGTGATCTCGTAGATCGCGGTGACGGTGTGGCCCGCGCCGATATCGCCGGCATCGACCGTGTCGTTGTTGAAATCCTCGCGGTTGAGGGCGCGGGTTTCGTAGCCGATCAGCCGGTATTCGGAGACCATGGCGGGATTGAACTCGACCTGGATTTTGACGTCCTTGGCGATCATGTCGAGCGTCGAGCCACCCTCCTCCACCAGCACCTTCTGGGCCTCGCGGAAATTGTCGATATAGGCGGCATTGCCATTGCCGTTCTGGGCCAGCGCCTGCATCGTCGCGTCATCGAGATTGCCGCGGCCGAAGCCAAGTACGGAGAGGGTGACGCCCTTGTCGCGCTTGGATTTGATGAAGGTTTCAAGATCATCAGGATTGTCGATGCCGACGTTGAAATCGCCATCGGTGGCCAGGATCACGCGGTTGGTGCCATCGGTGACCTTGGCCTGTTCGGCCAGCTGATAGGCCAGCTCGATGCCCTCGGCACCGGCCGTGCTGCCGCCGGCTGCGAGATTATCCAGCGCGGCCAGGATCTTGGCCTTGTCATCAGCCTTGGTGGGCTCCAGCACCACGCCGGCCGAACCCGCATAGGCTACGATCGAGACCGTGTCCTTGGCGGAAAGCTGATCGACCAGCAGCGCAAAGGCGCGCTTCAGCAGCGGCAGCTTGTTGGGCTCATCCATCGAGCCGGAGGTATCGATGAGGAAGACGAGGTTGCTCGGCTTGTCCTCGCCGGCTGGGGGCACGTAGCCCTTGATGCCGATATGGAGGAGCTGCGTCTTGGGATTCCAGGGGGTGTGGAACACCGCCATGGTGGGCTTGAACGGCACCGCGGCGCTATCGGCCGGGGCGTAGTCATAGGGGAAATAGTTGATCAACTCTTCCAGCCGCACCGCGTCGGGCTCGGGCACATAGCCGTCGTCGAGCATGGAGCGGACGTAGGAATAGCTGGCGGTGTCAACATCGATCGAGAAGGTCGAGACCGGCTCGTCGGCCACCACCTTGAGGCGCGATTCATCGAATTGGGTGAACTCGTCGCCGCTCGGCTCGGTCGCGATCTGCGCGGGCATGGCGTAGAAATCGCCTTCGGGCGCAACGATGCCGGCCGACGGGGCCGCGCGGGTCTGCATGCGGCTGAGCGATCCGCCCACGACCGAGGCTGGCGGCGGCGCCATTTCGTTTTCGCTAGCCAGCATGTTGGCCTGCCCCGACGCTGCGCTATCCTGTGCCATGGGCTCAGGCTGCACCATGGGCGGCTTGGCAGGCACCGCTTCCGCCTTGGGCGCTGCCGTCGGAGTGGCGGGCGTCTGGGCAACGGGCGCCGTGGTAGTGAGCTCCGCCGGAGTATCCGTGCGCTCGTCGTTGGGCTGCTTCGTCGCGACCGGGTTGGTCTCTGTCGGCAGCGTCGTCGGCGGCGGCGTCAGTTTCGGGACCGCATCGGCCACGGGGTTGGTATCGACCGGCACGCGATCAGCCGGGCTCATCGCGGTGGAATTGTAGAGCTGATAGCCGAGCGGCAGTAGCAGCAGAGCAATCGCGGCGGTACCGATGGGGAGACGCATGTCCATGATCGATTTCCCTTTCAAGGAAGTGATGATGGAACTGAGACGGCTGGGCCGGCGAACTCCTTGGGTCGCGGTTGAAGTATTTTTTGCGGTTTCGGTTTTGGCGGCTTCGAATGCCATCATGCTGGCCGCCAGCGCGCGCTTTTTCGCGGCGTCGGACGGGGCCGGTGCCTTGATGTCTTTCAGCGCTTTGAAGCCGTCGTTCATGTCATTGCTCATAACAAACCCCTCAGGGTCTTTTTCGCCTCGTGAATGTGCCAGGAGACGGTTGCTTCCTTGCAGCCCATGATTTCGCCTGCCGCTGCGTGGCTCAGCTCTTCGGCATAAACCAAGAGGACTGCATCGCGTTGCTGCTCCGGCAGGCGGCGCACCGCGTCCCAGAGCTGGCGGCTGGTTGCCGCTTCTTCTTGGTCGGGCGGGGTGTCCTCGGGGCTCACTTCCGCCAGGGCGTCATTGCCTCTATTGGCCCGGCCGCGGGCCCGCTGCATGTCGCGCACGGCGTTCAGCGTGATCCGGTAGAGCCAGCTTCCGAACGCCGAGCGTCCGTCGAAGCTCTTGATGACGCTGCCAAGCTTGACGCAGACGTCCTGCGCTATGTCCTCGGCATCGCTGCGATGGCCGCTCCACTTGTAGGCAGTGCGATAGATCAGGTCGTAGTGGGCCTCGATCAAGGCGGCGAAGGCCTCGCTGTCGCCCTTTTGCGCACGCGCCACCAGCGCCCGAACCTGTGTCGCGGCGTCGGCGATCGGTGGTGCGGCAGACAGTCCCATCACCTCGGCATACACTCTGCTGGCCTTAACCTAGCGTCCCTTATAGTGCTAAGACGCCGGGGCTCACCCATTCCTTGGGTGCATTCCAAAGATTTATTGAGGCACCGCCATGAGCCCCCTGAACAGCAATCGCCTCGTCCTGCTGATTTTCATCGTGCTGGGGATCATCACCATCGGCGCCACGCTGGTGTCGAACTTCGGCATGTGGGGCTATTACGACCGCACCGAGGCCGAGCAGCACATCGCCCCCGAGGATGCGATCCCGCTGCCCAAGCCGATGCCGGGCCAGGAAGTCCCGGCTCCGGCGCCAGCGCAGTAGCTTTAGGCTGCGAAAACCTGCGGCACGGCTTCGGCGATGAAGCCGCCGCCCCAGACTTCGGATGTGGCGCTGTCATCGGCGTAGAACACGCAGGCCTGGCCGGGCGAGATGCCGTATTCGCCCGAGACCAGCGTCACGAACACATCGCCATCGCGCTGCTGGATTACGGCCGGCTGTGGGCCGCGGGTGGAGCGCACTTTGACCTCGAGCGGCGCGCCATTGCCGGAGGAGAGTTCGGCGAGTGGCGTTCCGCCGAGCCAGTTCACATCGCGCAGACGCACGGTGTGGGTCTTGAGCGCTTCGCGCGGGCCGACGATGACGCGGCCGGTCTTGTGCTCAAGCTTGATGACGTAGAGCGGTTCGGCCGCCGCCACGCCCAGGCCCTTGCGCTGGCCGATGGTGTAATTGACGATGCCCTCGTGGGTGCCGAGGACGCGGCCATCGAGATGGACGATCTCGCCGGTCGCCACGGCTTCGGGATGCATCTTGCGGATGATATCGGCATACTTGCCCTGCGGCACGAAGCAGATGTCCTGGCTGTCGTGCTTTTCGGCGATCTCGAGGCCCATTTCACGGGCGAGTTCGCGAACTTCGGCCTTGCCCATGCCGCCCAGTGGGAAGCGCAGGTAATCGAGCTGGTCCTGGGTGGTGGCGAACAGGAAATAGGTCTGGTCGCGCTCGGCATCGACCGGGCGGAACAACTGGCGGCGGCCATCCTCGCCAAGCTTGGACTGCACGTAATGGCCGGTGGCCAGCGCATCGGCGCCAAGATCCTGTGCCACCGCCATCAGGTCGACGAACTTGACGCTCTGGTTGCAGGCAATGCACGGCACCGGCGTTTCGCCCTGCTGATAGGCATTGGCGAAGGGCTGCATCACCGCCTTCTTGAAACGCTCCTCATAGTCGAGCACGTAATGGGGAATGCCCAAAGTGGCCGCAACGCGACGCGCATCGTGGATGTCCTGCCCGGCGCAGCAGGCGCCTTTGCGAAACGTGGCTTCGCCGTGATCGTAAAGCTGGAGCGTCACCCCCACCACGTCATAGCCCTGGCGGGCCAAAAGGCCGGCGACGACCGAAGAATCCACGCCCCCCGACATCGCGACGACGACGCGCGTGTCTTCGGGACGCTTGGCAATATCAAGCGAGTTCAACATTTTCCTGTATGTATCCGGTTGGGTTCAAGGGCCAGCGGATAGCTGTGGCGGCGCTTTTACGCTTTTCGCCCGTCCCCCGCAACCACCCGGCAGCTTTTGCCGCAAGGCCAACATTTGCTGCCGCGTCCAACGCGACCTGCGGCTGCGCCTATCGCGCGCCTGTTCAACAAACCACTGATAATGAACCGAATTTCTGAGGTCGACCGACTTGGCAAGGCGCTTGCATTGTCTGGTTTGGATTAGTCTCAGTAAAGGCCGCTATCGTGGCAAGTCATCTCACCGTTACCACCGCTGCCAATCCCGGGGTCGCCGTCAAAGGCCTCAATGCGCAGGCCAGCGCCAGTGCGCCTGCCAACGACGTGTTCGCCGCGCTGCTGGGCAATAATGCGGCGGTCGAGGCAACCAACGAGCCGGCCAAGACCGCCACGGTAGCGCTCGCTGCCGGCGGCCTGGTCGAACTGGCTCTCGGCCAGGACGGCGGCACTGGTGAAAAACCCGACGAAACCCCCGATCCCGTCGCCGTGCCCGTCGACGCGGTGGTGCCGATCCAGCAGCCCGTATCGCCCCAAACCCTGCTGGCCGGGATCATCGATGGCCTGACCGCCTTGCGCGCCGCCGCGCAGAACGGGCAAGTGCCCTCGGCCGACGATCTAGCCAAGCTCAACAAGAGCCTCGAAGCCCTGGCCGGTGCCTTGGGCCTGTCGCTCGACGACCTGCCCAGCATGGACGATTTGGCCGCGATGGCAGCCAAGCCGCTGACGCCCGGCGCCACACCGGAAGATCAGTTGATCGCCACGCTGGCTCCCCTGACCCAGGGTGTGCTGGCCGACGCCACCAAAACCGCCGCCACCGATCCGGCCGCGGCTGACCAGCTCCAGGCAATCGGCGACAAGCTTGCAGCCCTGCTGAAGGGTCTGAGCGGCGGCGCCGTCGACCTCGACGCCATGGCGGGCAATGATGAGAAGGCCCCGCTCGGGCCTGAGCTGCAGGCGGCTCTCGATCGCCTGCTCAAGCCCGCCGCCGCCACCATCGCGGCAGCCAGCACAACGCAAGTGTTCACGGCGCCCAAGCTCGAAATCACCGAGCCAACCTTGGCCGGCAAGCCAGCGGATGCAACCGCGACGACAGACGCGCCCGACACTTCGGCCACGCCAGTATCAACCAAGACCATCGATCCGGTGGTCAAGGCCGATGCGGACACCGCCCAAGCTCAGGATCAGCGCGGCAAGCTCAAAGACGCCAAGCTCGACGCCGTCGTGGCCGCCAGCGCCAAGGCCGCCGATACGGCGCCCGATGTCACCACCGTACCAACCACCATCCACACCGCAACGCGCATCGAGGCAACGCCCGGTCCGCGTCCGGTGATCGCCGGCTACCAGACCAGCCAGCAGCAGCTCAACCTGCCCCAGATCGCGTTCGAACTGGTGCGCCAGGTCAATGATGGCAATTCGCGCTTCCAGATGCGGCTCGATCCGCCCGAACTGGGCAAGATCGACGTGCGGCTCGATATCGACCGCACCGGACAGGTTACCGCCCGCCTCACAGTGGAAAAGGCCGAAACGCTCGACCTGATGCAGCGCGACCAGCGGGGCCTGGAAAAGGCCTTGCAGCAGGCCGGCCTCGACAGCTCCAAGACCAATCTCGAATTTTCGCTGAAGCAAAACCCCTTCGCCGGCAACCAGCAGGGCCAGGACCGCGGTGGGAGCCAGCCAACCTTTGGCGGCGATAGCGTGGCCGAAGCTGATGAGGCGCCGGCCCCCCAGATCAACCTCTACCGCGCGAGCCTGTCGGCAAGCGGCGTCAACATTATCGCCTAGGAGCACACCATGGCAGTCAGTCCCATCGCCGGCAGCAGCGGCACCAATCCCAACGCCCCTGCAGTCGCGTCGCGCGCCGGCATCGCCGACAATTTCGACACCTTCCTGAACATCCTCACCACCCAGCTGAAAAACCAGAACCCACTGGACCCGATGGACACCAACCAATTCACCCAGCAATTGGTGCAGTTCACCGGCGTCGAGCAGCAGCTCAAGTCCAACACCTATCTTGAGGCGTTGATGAACGCGAGCCAGAGCTCGAACAAGACTGATGCCGTCTCCTACATCGGCAAGGAAGTAACGGCCTCGGGCACCACCGCCACGCTCAAGGCCGGCGGCGCCTCCTGGGCGTACAATGCCGCGGCTAACGCATCCGATGCCAAGGTCACCATCAAGAACGCGGCGGGCCAGGTGGTCTATTCGGAAAGCGGTTCGCTCAATGCCGGCCCCGGAAACTTCCTGTGGGACGGCGTCGGCTCGGACGGCCAGACCAAGCCGGACGGCGTCTATACAATCACCATCGATGGCAAGAACCTGAACGGCGCCAACGTTGCCGTCAACACCTCCACCGTGGGCGTCGTCTCGGCCGTGGACTTCTCCGGCGCCGAACCGATCCTGACCGTCGGCTCCTCCAAGATCCGCCTGTCGGACGTGACTGCCGTCAAGATTCCGACTGCCACGCCACCGACGACCTGAGCCGACGGGGCTTGAGACTGAAGGGCGCCCTGAGGGGCGCCCTTTTTGTTGGGTGCAGCGGCTTTTCCTAAGACCGGGCCAGACGTCACCCCCTCCCAGCCTCCCCCATCAAGGGGGGGTCTGCCGGTGGTTGGGACTCGATCCAGTTTAACGAGTGGAGAGAAACCTCCCCCTTGATGGGGAAGGTAGGAGGGGGTGTTCTGAGGGCCCCTATCTATCGGGTGAAGGGCAATTGACCACCCCTGCGCTCCGATTCATCCCCCTGAAATCCCAGATCATTCTTAACCTGTTGTAAGTTTCCCCTTAGTCGAATTTTAAGGGCAGTGCCGTAGTCTTCAGCCTATATGGTCAGGTTGAGTAGAGAGTAAAATGACCGTACAAATGCGACCTCGCGTTAAGTACGTTATCGGGCCGGACGGAAGTCCGCTCACGATCGCAGATCTGCCCCCGAAGAATACTCGGCGGTGGGTCATTCGACGAAAAGCCGAAGTCGTCGCTGCTGTGCGCGGCGGGCTGCTCAGCCTCGAAGAGGCCTGCGCTCGCTACACATTGAGCGTCGATGAATTTCTCAACTGGCAGGCTGCCATCGACAAGCACGGTCTTGCCGGTTTGCGCACCACCTGGATCCAGCACTATCGAGAAGGCTGAGCCAAAGGCTCATCCCAGAAATTCAAAGCCCGCCCTGGCAGAACGCCTGGGCGGGTTTTGCTGTTTTGCGGGGTACGAATAGCCTTCAGTCGGACCACTGAATCTTTTTGCCACGAAGGCCATTGGTATCATCCCACCATTGTAGCTGGGCCGACCACGCTATGCTGCTGACAATTGGCTCAACGGTATCATGCAGAGCAGTTATGACTGCGTTGCAATCTGAAAGCAGCGGGACGTGTAAATTGTAGCCGCTAGGATATCTGAAGTCATATTTGGAGTTCATCTCGGCCAGAGTTCGAACAAATGGCTCCAATAGACCGACGATAGGCAAACCCAATTTAGCCGACCGTTCCCACAATTTAACTAGATCATGCCGTAACTCATGTCCGGATAGCTCTTTCTTTGTGGTCCCATTAGCCACGAGGAATGACTTCAGTAGCAACTCAGTGGCGTGGACCGCTAAGAAGTAGTTGGGGTAGGGGTACTTGGCCAAATCGGGCCCGCCGCTGAGCGTCCGGAATGCATCAAGATACTCTTTGGCGCGTTTGAGCAGCTCTCCCGCGTAAATGCCCAGCGGCTCAGGCATCTCTACTGTTTCGACTTCTGCCACGACTCCCCCCCTAAGGCGTCCCTGCCCCCATCCAGTCCTTCGCGGCCTTCCGCTCCTTGACCCGCTCGTAATATTCCGTCACCGCGGGCAGTGCGATCGTCTTGTCGAACGGCGTCAGCATCCAGCGGTGCACCGACAGGCCGATGGCGATATCGGCCACCGTGAATGTGGGCCCAGCGACAAAACCCTCGCCCTGGGCCAGATGCGCCTCCAAGAGCTGCATCTTGATGCCCCATTTGCCGATCGAGTCGGCAATTTTAGCCTGGTCGTCATAGCCCGGCGTGTGGCGGACCAGCGCATTGACCGCATAGCCCCAGGGCGGGTTGAGTTCGGTGGCCTGCCAGCCCAGCCATTGATAGACCCGGGCCCGCATATGGGGCGCGGCGATCCACAGCGTCTCCTGCCCGTAAAGCTCGGCCAGATAGAGCAGGATCGCATTGCTTTCCCAGAGCACGAAATCGCCGTCCAGGATCACCGGCACCTGCCCGTTTGGGTTGAGCGCCAAGTATTCCGGCACGTTTGGGTCGCGCACGGGCAGGCCCCAATCCTCGCGCTCATAGGCCAGCCCGATCTCGCCCAAGGCCCACAAAACCTTGCGCACATTGATCGAGGTCACGCGGCCCAGCACTCGCAACGTCATATCTTCATCCTTCTCTCACTCTACCCGGCAGTTTTTGCCGGAATTTGCAAACTGCCACAGAACGTTAAGACAATGTTTACCATTCACTAGGTAATTTTTGCCTAACGGCGGATTTGCGCATTCGCGTCGAAAACGTCTGTTCGGAATCGAGTATTCGGCTTGGAAAATATAACCAATCTCATCAACCGCATCGGCCTGCCCCGGCTCGCCGCCATGGCCGTTGTAGCAGCCCTCATGCTCGGTTTCTTCGGCTTTCTGGTGATGCGGGCCTCCACCCCCACCCTGGCCCCGCTTTACACCGGCCTGTCGCTCGAAGATTCTTCGGCCATCGTCACCGAATTGCAAACCCTCAATGTGCCGTTCGAACTGCGCGGCGAGGGCGACACCATTTTGGTGCCACGCGACCAGATCACCACGCTGCGCATGAACCTGGCCGGCTCGGGCCTGCCCACCAAGGGCCAGGTTGGCTACGAGATTTTCGACCAGCAGGGCACGCTGGGCGCCACCAGCTTCGTGCAGAACATCAACAATGTCCGCGCGCTGGAAGGCGAACTGGCCCGCACCATCGGCTCGCTGGCCCGCATCAAGAGCACTCGCGTGCATCTGGTGCTGCCCGAGCGCCAGCTGTTCAGCCGCACCACCAAGGAGCCATCGGCCTCCATCGTGGTGGGCGTGCGCGGTGAATTGTCGGCTGGCGAAATTCGCGCCATCCAGCATCTCGTGGCTTCCGCCATCGAGGGCATGAGCCCCAACCGCGTCTCCATCGTCGACGATGCCGGCACGCTGCTCGCCTCGGGCACGGAAGACGGCGACGGTGCGCTCTCCGGGGAGGCAGCTGAAAAGACCCTGGGCTACGAAACCCGCGTCCGCACCCGCGTCGAGGACATGCTGGCCAATGTGGTCGGCGCCGGCCGGGCCCGCGTCGAGGTTACCGCCGAGATCGATTTCAACCGCTCCACCGTCACCTCGGAATCCTTCGATCCCGAAAGCCAGGTGGTGCGTTCGACCCAGACCAGCGAAAGCGAAAACCTGGCCAATGGCACTGATGGCCAGGTCAGCGTCGCTAACGAGCTGCCCGGCGCCAGCGCCACTCCGGCCGCTGCCGGCGCCACCGAAAAGGGCACGAGTTCGCAGGAAGTCGTCAATTACGAGATTTCCAAGAAGACCGAAACCGCCGTCACCGAAGCGGGCAATATCAAGCGCCTGTCGGTCGCCGTGGTGGTCGATGGCGTCTATTCCACCGACGCTTCGGGCAACCCGGTTTATACGCCGCGCACCCCGGACGAAATCGCCCAGCTTCTGACCCTCGTCCGCTCGGCGGTCGGCTATTCCGAAGCGCGTGGCGACAGCGTCGAAGTGGTCAACATGCAGTTCGCCGATCGGCCTGCCGTGGCTGGCGACGGTACCGACGCCAAATCCGGTCTCTTCGACTTCACCCGCGACGACATCATGAACGGCGCCCAGATGGCCGTGACCCTCTTGATCGCGCTGGCCCTGGTGTTCTTCGTGATGCGTCCGCTGCTCAAGAAGGCGCTGGCCAGCGAAAAGATTGAGCCTCTGGCTCTGCCTTCGGGCGCCGAGCTGGGTGGCCAGGCCATGCTGACCGCCGGTGGCCATCTGGTGCCGGTCGAGAGCTTCGACGACGAGGCGCGCGACAAGACCCCCGCCTGGGTCGCCAATGCCAAGTCGATGGGCGAAGCCCAGCTCAATACCCTTCGTACCGTCGGTACGCTGGTCGAGGAAAACCCCAAGCAGGCCGCATTGATCGTGCGTGGCTGGCTGAGTAACGCAGCGTAACCATGGCTCTTGTATCCCAATCCGGCAACGCAATCGAAGTCGCCAAGCCGTCAGGCCAGCTCGTGCTGGGTGGCGACGCCAAGCAGCGCGTCCTCACCGGCGATGAAAAGGCCGCCGCCCTGCTGCTGGCGCTGGGCCCCGAATACGGCAAGCCCATTTTTGCCGAACTCGACGAACTCGAGATCAAGGCGCTGTCGCGCGCCATGGTGACCCTGGGGCCCATCACCCAGGAAATGCTCGACGACCTGATGATCGAGTTCGTCACGGTGATTTCCTCGAACGGCAACCTGTCGGGCAATTCCGACAGTACCGAGCGCCTGCTGCTGTCGTTCCTGCCGCCCGAGCGGGTGGATTCCATCATGGCCGAAATCCGTGGCCCGGCCGGCCGCGACATGTGGGAAAAGCTCTCCCACGTGCCCGAAGACGTGCTCGCCACCTACCTCAAGAACGAATATCCCCAGACCATCGCCGTGGTGCTGTCCAAGATCGCCACCGAGCATGCCAGCAGGGTGCTGGCCGTGCTGCCCGAAGAGCTGGCCATGGACGTGGTCCAGCGCATGCTCGGGCTCGATCCGATCCAGAAGGAAATCCTGGAAAAGATCGAGAGCACGCTGCGTATCGAATTCATGTCGACACTCAGCCACACCACGCGCCGCGACAGCCACGAACAGATGGCCGAAATCTTCAACTCCTTCGATCGCCAGACCGAAGCGCGCTTCCTCACGACGCTGGAAGAGAACAATCGCGAGGATGCCGAGCGCATCAAGGCGCTGATGTTCACCTTCGAGGACCTCGGCCGGCTCGAACCCTCCGCCATCCAGACGCTGCTGCAGCGCATGGAAAAGAAGGAACTGGCCCTCGCCCTCAAAGGTGCCAACGAGGCGGTCAAGGATTTCTTCTTCGCCAACATGTCGGCCCGTTCGGCCAAGCTGTTGCGCGACGATATGGAAGCCATGGGCGCGGTGCGCCTCAAGGACGTGGACGAGGCGCAGGGCCGCATGGTCTCGACCGCCAAGGACCTCGCAGCCAAGGGCGAGATCGTCATCATGAAATCCAAGTCCGACGATCAGATGGTGGCTTAAAGCATGGCACAACCCGCCCGCTTCACCTTCGATCTCGACCTCGCCAGCCGCCCGGCTGCGCCCAAGCTGGTGCACCAGCCCATGGTGCCCGAGGACCTGGTTGCCCAATTGATGGCCCAGGCCCGCGAAGAGGCCTATGCCGAAGGCATCGCCGCCGGCGAGCGCAACGCTACCGCCTATTCGGCCCAGACCATGGCGACCGCCGCCACGGCGCTGGCCGCCCGCACCGCCGAAATGGTTGCTTCGCTCGATGACGCCAACGCGGCCAATTTGCGCGAGTCGGTCGAACTGGCCGCCAGCATCGGCCGCAAGCTCGCCATGCACCTGCTGGCGCGTTATCCGGCGGTCGAACTCGACGCGCTGATCGCCGAATGCATGGCCAGCCTCGAGCACGTCCCCCATCTGGTCATCCGCTGCAATCCCGACATCGCCGACAGCGTCCGCGATATCGCCACCGGCCACATGTCCAGTTCCGGCTTTGCGGGCCGCCTGGTGGTGCTCGGCGACCCCGATATCCGGCTTGGCGATGGCCGGCTCGAATGGGTCGAAGGGGGCCTCGTGCGCGACATCAATGCGATCTCCAAGCAGATCGACAACAAGATTTCAGCCTACCTCGCCGCCCGTAGCGGCCAAAGCCAAGAGGACGAACACCCATGAGTGCTGATGTTCCAGACGACGATATCACCACCGCCGACACGACAAGCTTCGAGGAAATGAACGCGCCCGCCGCCGGCGGGGAATTCAGCGGCTATATCGAACGCACTGCCGCCGATCTCGAAGCCGTCTTCGACGTGCCGGTGCGCATTTCGGTCGTCCTCGGCCGCACCAAGATGCCGGTGTCCCAACTGCTGAAGCTGGATACCGGCACCATCATCGAACTCGACCGCCAAGTGGGGGAAGCCGTCGAGATTTTCATCAATGATCGCCTGGTGGCGCGCGGAGAAATCGTGCTGGTGGAAAACCGGCTCGGCGTCACGATGACCGAGATCATCAAGCCGCAATAGGAGGAGCTGTTATGAGACTATTGATCGTCGGAGCCCTCGAAGGCCAACTCAGCGAAGCCACCAAGCTCGCCATGCAGGGCGGCGCCAAGGTTGCCCACGCCCCATCCATCGAAATCGCGCTGGCATCGCTGCGCGCCGGGCGTGGTGCCGATCTGTTGCTGGTCGATGTCATGATGGACATTGCCGGGCTGATCGCGGGCCTGGAAGCCGAGCGCATCTCCATCCCCCTCGTCGCCTGTGGCGTCGAGACCAATGCGGCCGCCGCCGTCAACGCCATCCGGGCCGGCGCCAAGGAATATATCCCGCTGCCGCCCGATGCCGAGTTGATCGCTGCCGTGATCGCCGCCGTCGCCCGCGACGCCACCGATTTCCTGTTCCGCGACCCGGCCATGGAGCGCGTCGTGCGCATGGCCGACCAGATCGCCGGCTCCGATGCCTCGATCCTCATCACCGGCGAAAGCGGCACCGGCAAGGAAGTCATCGCCAAATACGTCCACTCCCGCAGCAAGCGCGCCAACAAGCCGTTCATCTCGATCAACTGCGCCGCAATTCCCGAAGCGCTGCTCGAAAGCGAACTGTTCGGCCATGAAAAGGGTGCCTTCACGGGCGCCGTCGCCCGCCGCATCGGCAAGTTCGAAGAGGCCAATGGCGGCACGCTGCTGCTCGACGAGATCTCCGAAATGGATTTCCGCCTGCAGGCCAAGCTGCTGCGCGCCATTCAGGAACGCCTGATCGACCGCGTGGGCGGGGCCAAGCCCGTGCCGGTTGATATCCGGATCCTCGCCACCTCCAACCGCAATCTCAACGACGCGGTGCGTGGCGGCACGTTCCGTGAGGACCTGCTGTTCCGCCTCAACGTCGTCAACCTGAAGCTGCCGCCCCTGCGCGACCGCCCGGGCGATATCGCGGCGCTGTCGGAACACTTTGTTGCCAAATACTCCAAGGCCAATGGCCTGCCGCCGCGCTCGCTGTCCCCGGCGGCCCGTGATGCGCTGCTGCATGCGCCCTGGCCGGGTAATGTGCGCGAGCTGGAAAACACGCTGCACCGCGCCGTGCTGTTGTCCTCGGGCGATGTCATCGGCCCCGACGCCATCCTGATGCCGGATGGCACCGGGCTCGCCGAAGCGGTGCAGGCGCACACGCTGTCGTCCCAGCTCACCCACACTGCCGAGACCATGTCGCAAGCCCTGGTCGGCCGCACCGTGGCTGATGTCGAGCGCGACCTGATCCTCGATACGGTCAGCCACACGCTCGGCAACCGCACGCATGCGGCCACCATACTGGGCATTTCGATCCGCACCCTGCGCAACAAGCTGAACCAATATTCGGACGAAGGCACCTACGTGCCCGGCCCCGGCGAACAGCGGGTCGCGTAGTGGGGCCAGCCTCCTCCAACCACCGGATCAACCCTCTTCCCCTGCGGGAGAGGGTTTTTCTGCATTCAGCAGAAACATCCGGTGCGGGGTTGGCGCGGCGTCATCTGCCCTTACGAACCTCGAAACCCACCGCCCTTAAACCGCATTCAGTCGGACCCGAACATTCATGACCGACATCGTCCCCAGCGGCAAAATTCCGGGTCCGGCTTTCAAGATTCCGAGCTTCAACTCGGTCTTCAACATTGTCCGCTCGGGCGACATAGCGCTCGCCACCTGCGTGATGGCGATCATCGTCATCCTCATCCTGCCGATGCCGCCGGTGCTGCTCGATGGGCTCTTGGCGATCTCGATCGTCTTTTCCGTCATGATCCTGATGACGGCTCTGTTCATCCAGAAGCCGCTGGAATTCTCGTCCTTCCCCACGGTGCTGCTGATCGCCACCATGCTGCGGCTGGGCCTCAACCTGGCCACCACCCGCCTGATCCTGAGCGAAGGCCACAACGGCACCAGCGCCGCCGGCCACGTCATCGAGGCCTTCGGCAATTTCATTACCCGCGGCAATTTCATCATCGGCGTGGTGGTCTTCGCGATCCTGGTGATCGTCAACTTCATCGTCATCACCAAGGGCTCGGGCCGCATCGCCGAAGTCGCGGCGCGCTTCAATTTGGATGCCATGCCCGGCAAGCAGATGGCCATCGACGCCGACCTGAGCGCCGGCCTGATCGACGAAACCACCGCCAAGGCCCGTCGCGCCGAACTTGAAGGCGAAAGCGCCTTCTTCGGCAACATGGACGGCGCCAGCAAGTTCGTGCGCGGCGACGCCATTGCGGGCCTGATCATCACCTTCATCAACGTCATCGCCGGCATGATCATCGGCGTGATGCAGGAAGGGCTGAGTTTCCAGGAAGCCGGCAACGTCTATACACTGCTGACCATCGGCGATGGTCTCGTCTCCCAGATTCCGGCGCTGATCGTCTCGACTGCAGCCGGTATCCTGGTGTCAAAGTCCGGTGTTACCGGCTCGGCCGACAAGGCGCTGACCGCCCAATTCACCGGCTATCCCAAGGCGCTGGGCATGTCCTCGGCCGTCATGGTGCTGCTGGCCTTCCTGCCCGGCATGCCGATCATTCCCTTTATCGGCATTGCGGGCGCCGTCGGCTATCTGGCCTGGCGCTCCATGGCCGGCAAGGACAAGCTCAAGGCCGAAGCGGCGCTCCTCGCCCTGACCACCAACCCCGCCGCCTCCGGCTCCTCCGGCCCCAGCGAGCAGCCGATCACCGACAGCCTCAAGATCGACGAGCTCAAGCTCGAACTCGGCTATGGCCTGCTGGGCCTGGTCAAGGAAGACGAAAACGGCAGCGATCGCCTCACCGAGCAGATCAAGGCGCTGCGCCGCCAGCTCGCGGGCGAACTCGGCTTCATCATGCCGCCCGTGCGCATCCTCGATAACATGCAGCTTGAGCCCAACGACTATAAGGTTCGCATCAAGGAGGTCGAGGCCGGCCATGGCCAGATCTGGGCCAACCAGTTGATGGTGATGGACCCCATGGGACGCGAGATCAACCTGCCGGGCCACCACACCACCGAGCCCACCTTCGGGCTGCCCGCGACCTGGATCGAGCCGGCTTTGCGCGACGAAGCCGAACTGCGGGGCCTGTCGATCATCGATCCGTCGACAGTGATCTCGACGCACCTGACCGAGGTGCTCAAGGCCAATGTGGCGGACCTGCTCAGCTACGCCAATGTGCAGTCGCTGCTTTCGGGCCTGCCCAAGGAACAGCAGAAGCTGGTCGAGGACATCGTCCCCGGCATGATCTCGGTGTCGGGCATCCAGCGCGTCCTGCAGGCACTGCTGAACGAACGCATCTCGATCCGCGACCTGTCGACCATACTCGAAGGCGTCGCCGAAATCGCCGGGCCGGGCCGCTCGACGCAGGTGATCGCCGAGCACGTCCGCTCGCGTCTGGCGCGCCAGCTCTGCGCCGCCAATCTGGGCCCCGACGGCAACCTGCCGCTGCTGACCCTGTCGCCGCAATGGGAGCGCGATTTCGCCGAAGCCATGGTGGGCGACGGCGACAACCGCCACCTCGCCATGGCGCCGTCGCGCCTGCAGCAGTTCATCGTTGGCGTGCAGCAGGGCTATGAGCGCGCCGCCCAGATGGGCGAGCTGCCGGTGCTGATCACCTCGCCCTCGATCCGCCCGCATGTCCGCGCCATCGTCGAGCGGTTCCGGCCGCAGACCGTGGTGATGAGCCAGAACGAAGTGCATCCGCGCATCCGATTGAAGACCATCGGCAGCGTGTGAGATGAGCGGCAAGACCTTCCCGGTCCCCGATCTCGTCCGCCGACGCGCCATCTCCGAGGGCAGCGAGGGCCTTGCCTGGCTGGCATCGCTCGACGCCACCCTCACGAGCCTCGAACACGACTGGAACCTGACCATCGGCAAAACCCTCGACGGGGGCAGCGCCGCCTTCGTCGCCGAAGCGAGGACCTCCCGCGGCGAGAGCGTCGTGGTCAAGGTTAGCACCCCGGCCACGGCTGCGCACCGGCATGAGGTGGATGTGCTGCACGCCGCTGCCGGCAAGGGCTATGTCACACTGCTGCGCCACCATGCCCCGCGCCGGGCCATGCTGCTGGAACATCTGGGCGCCCGGCTTGAGACGAGTGGCCTGTCCTATGAGCACCAGGTCAACATTGTCTGCGCCACCCTGCTCGAGGCTTGGATGCTGGTGCCGGCCGGCATGACATTTCCCACCGGCGCCGACAAGGCCAACGCGCTGGGCAGCGACATCATCAAAATGTGGAATGAAACCGGCCAGCCCTGCTCGTCGGCCCTCATCGACAAGGCCCTGCTCTATTGCCGCGACCGCGCCGCCAGCTACCGCCGCGAACATGCAGTGCTGGCCCATGGCGACCCGCATCCGGCCAATATTCTTGCCGTCCCCGGCACCGATCGCTTCAAGTTCATCGACCCCGACGGGATCGCGATCGAACCGGCCTACGACCTCGGCGTCCTGCTGCGCGCCTGGGACGAGGGCCTGGACGGCCGCCACGCTCACGACATTGCCCGCAGCCACGCCCGCCACCTCGCCACCCGCACCCAGGTCTCCGCTGAGGCGATCTGGCAGTGGGGCTTTATCGAACGCGTCTCGACGGGACTGCTTCTGCTGCAACTGGGCGAGCAGGGCAAAGGCCAGCAATTCCTGGCGATTGCCGAAACGCTGCTCGGCTAGGCGCGTGGCGGGATATTGAGGCCGCGCTCAACCGCCGGTCGCGCCAGCAGGCGTTCGACCCAGGCGGGCACCGCCGTCAGCTCGTTGTATTTGGTGATCTCGCCGGCACCATAGAAGCCGTTGAGGTTGCGCACCCAGCCGATCAGCGCGATATCGGCGATGGTGTACTCGTCGCCCATGATGAACTGCCGCCCGGTCAGCCGGCTCTCCAGCACCTTGAGCAGCCGCTCGCTTTCGGCGCGATAGCGCTCGAACGGACGCTTGTCCTCAAACTCCTTGCCGGCGAACTTGTGGAAGAAGCCAAGCTGCCCGAACATCGGGCCGATCGCGGCCATCTGGAACATCACCCACTGGATGACCTCGTAGCGCGCAGCCGGATCGGTGGGCAGCAGCTTGCCGGTCTTCTCGGCCAGATAGAGCAGGATGGCGCCTGACTCGAACAGGCCCAGCGGCTTGCCGCCCGGTCCGTTCGGATCGATGATCGCCGGGATTTTGCCGTTCGGATTGAGCGACAGATATTCAGGACCCCAGGTCTCGTTGATCCCGATATTGATCGAATGGGCCTCATAGGGCAGCCCGATTTCCTCCAGCATGATCGAAACCTTCACCCCGTTGGGTGTCGGCGTCGAATAGAGCTGCAGGATATCGGGGTTTTTCGCTGGCCAACGCTTGGTGATCGGGAAAGCGGACAAATCGGTCATGGGAGAGTCTCCAGTTTGGCGCGGAGACTAGGCGAGGCACTCTGGCCCGGCAAGGCGGCACACGATGGTGCCCGTACCCAGGTAGATGATCGCGCCACGCCGCTTGGAACCAGCCCGGCGCCCAGCCATTATCGCAGCACAGACCGGGGCCAATCATGAAACTCTTCGCCTGCGACCACTGCGGCAACACCGTCTATTTCGAGAACACACTGTGCGAACGGTGCGGTCATCAGCTGGGCTACGTGCCCGAGCGCAACGCCCTGGTGTCGCTGGTCGAGGACGGCGGGCTATGGTCGAGCCCGGCCATCCACGACGAGTCTTTCGTGTTCTGCGCCAATGCGCAGTTTGGCGCCTGCAACTGGCTGATCCCCGCCATTCCGGGCGGCGACGTCTATTGTGCCGCCTGTCGCCACAACGAGACCATCCCGGCCGTCGACGCCCCCCTCAACCTGAGCCGCTGGCAAGTGATCGAGCGCGCCAAGAAGCGCCTGTTCTATTCGCTGCTGCGCCTCAAGCTGCCGCTGCGGACCCGCATCGAGGACCCTGCCCACGGCCTCAGCTTCCGCTTTCTCGCCGATATGCCGATCGAGGCCCAGCCGGTGATGACCGGCCATGAGGGCGGAATTATCACCATCGCCCTGGCCGAAGCCGACGACCCTACCCGCGAGGCGCGGCGCACCGCCATGGGCGAACCCTATCGCACCCTCTTGGGCCATTTCCGCCACGAGATCGGCCATCATTATTGGGACCTGCTTGTCGCCGATGGTCCCGATCTCGCCCGCTGCCGCGCCCTGTTCGGCGACGAGCGGCAGGACTACGACATGGCGCTGCAGACCTACTATGCCAACGGCGCCCCCGTGGGCTGGCCGCAGACCCATATCAGCGCCTATGCCACCGCCCATCCGTGGGAGGATTTCGCCGAAACCTGGGCGCATTACCTGCACATCACCGACACGGTGGAAATGGCGGCCGATTTCGGCGTCCGGGCCACGCCGCGCGTCGACGACGATGGCAGCCACGCCGTCCGGCTCGATTTCGACACCTTCGGCGCCGTCGGCATAGGGCCCATCGTCGACCACTGGGTGCCCCTGGCGTCCCTGCTCAACAATCTCAACCGCACCATGGGCCTGCCCGATGCCTACCCCTTCATCCTCACGCCGGCGGTGATCGAAAAGCTGGGGTTTGTGCATGATCTGGTGCATGCAAAGCGGCAGCGATAGATTGCCCCGATAAGGATTTATTGCGAGGTGCGCCATGGCTTCCAGAACTGCGAGCTGTAGCTGCGGCCAGTTGTCCATTGAAGTGGAAGGCGAGCCGGGTGGCGTTGGCGTGTGCCACTGCCTGGCCTGTCAACGCCGCACCGGCAGCGTCTTTGCTGCGCTGGCGGGCTTTTCCACACCCTACAAGGTGACCGGCACCGCGACCGAATATGTGAGAACCGGCGATCACGGCGGCAGGTTCCGGTTTCGCTTCTGTCCGGTCTGCGGCAGCACCGTGTTTCATACGGAGGAAGGCTACGAGGACAGGTTCGTGGCTGTCGCCGTCGGCGCATTTGCCGATCCGAGCTTTCCGCCGCCCCAGGATTCGGTCTACGACTGTCGCCGCCATCCATGGGTTCAGCTCCCGGCCGGCGTAATCGCCTACGACAAAGACCCCACCTGACCATCGAGTGCCCAATGACCTTCGACGTTACGATTCTGCGCGTCCCGGCCTTTTCCAGCCTGTGCAATGCCGCCTTCAACGTGCGGCGCGAGGTGTTCGTCTGGGAACAGAACGTGCCCGAGGAACTTGAACACGACGAATACGACGCCACCGCCACCCATTTCGTCGCAATTACCGAGGGCGAGGTGGTGGGCACACTGCGTATTGTCGATCTGCCCGAGCATGCCAAGATCGGCCGCGTCGCGGTGCGCCAGCGCTTTCGCGGCCGCGGCATTGCCAAGGCGATGATGCGCGCCGCCATGGAATTCGCGCGTGAGAGTGGTCAGGAACGGCTCTACCTGACCGCCCAGACCGACAAGCTGGGCATGTATGAAAAGCTGGGCTTCGTGGCCTTCGGCGAGATTTTCGACGATGCCGGCATGCCCCACCGCGCCATGCGGACTTACGATATTTGATCGGTTGCGTTAACCAGTTAGCAACCGCTTAACGCTGAAAGGCGGCAGCGCGTGTGCTGTCGTCATGGGTCCGCTATTGTGGGCGATGTCAGGAGCCGTGCGCGCATATCGCTGCTAGTTTCGAGAACAAAAAACGATAACCGCCTGGGAGGCGGAAAGGGCCGGCCTCGATTTACGAGGGCCGGCCTTTTCAATTTCTGTCGCTTTCGGACAGGACGTCGCAGCGCGGAACGATTGCCGCCGATGTCACGTTGTCGAAGCAATGGGCGGCACGGCACGCTACCGGAAAGTTTTGCGCCGCACCGCCCGTTCATCATCACAATGAACCTACGGAGCCTATAATGATCCGCACCCTTTTGACCACCACCGCCTTGTCCATAATGCTGACGGCTGGCGTCCTAGCCCAAGACGCTCCAGCAACGGTCGATAGCACCGTCGACACTACGGTTGATGCTGTCAACAGCGCCGTCACCGCCACCGGTGAGGCCGTCAAGGACGCCGCCGCAGACGCTCAGGATGCGGTGCATAACGCGACCGCCCGCGAGCCCTGGGACATTTCGGCCGGCTATGTAGCCGTCGATACCGATAATCTGGCCACCAAGCTGATCGGCCAGTCGGTTTATTCCTCCACCGGCGACGACGCCCAGGATATCGGCAAGGTCAGCGACCTGGTGTTCGATGCCAACGGCCAGATTGTTGCCGCCATCATCGGCGTTGGCGGCTTCATCGGCATCGGTGAAAAGTCCGTAGCCGTCGATTTCCGCACCCTGGAGTTCACCCTTGCGGCCGACAATACCGAGCGCTGGGTACTGCCCACCACCGCCGACGCTCTGACAGCCGCTCCCGAATTCGTCTGGAAAGACGACAAGCCGGCTGACGCTGTTACGCCTGCAGCCGATGGCGGCGCCATGGCGCCCGCCGATACGACGCCGGCTCCTGCCGTCCAGTAATCCTGGCGGCATCCAAAAAACGGGCCGGCCCTTCGGGGCCGGCTTTCGCCCATAAAGGAACCCATTCCATGCGTCACGAACTGCTTGCCCTTCCCGCCTTTGTGCTGCTGCTCGCCGCTCCCGCCTTGGCCCAGCAGGCAGCACCACCGGTTGCTGCTCCCAGCGAACTGGAACAAAGCGGGCTGACGCCGCCGACCGTTCTCTCCGAGGGCTATTCGACCCGCGGCCAGGACACGCTGGTGACGCGGCTCTTGGGGCAGAAGGTCTATTCCAGCGTTGCCGACGACGCCAAGGAGATCGGCACCATCAGCGACATGGTAGTGACCTCTGGCCAGGGCATTTCGGCCGTCGTCATTGGCGTCGGTGGGTTTCTGGGCATCGGCGCCAAGGATGTGGCCATCGATTTCGCCCAGCTCGAATGGGCCGAGCTTGAAGACGGCAGCCGACGCTGGGTGCTCGATACCACCGCCGAAGAACTGACCGCCGCGCCGGCCTTCATCTGGACCGACAGCGAGGAGGCCAAGGGCCCCGCGATGACGCCCGAACAGGAACAAGAGCAGATGGCCCCCGGCGACCCCAATGCGGCGCCGGCCGATCCGGACGAGACCACCGACCAGCCCGACCGTCCGGTGATCAGCATCCCGATGGACCGTACCGGATTGACCGACTTCGACGGCAGCACCCTCACCGCAGACGAGCTGCGCGGCACCGGCGTTTATGGCATCGATGACGAACCCATCGGCAACATCAGCGATGTGGTGCTGACCCCCCAGGGCGGCATTGATGCGCTCGTGGTGGATGTCGGCGGCTTCCTGGGCCTTGGCGCCAAGCCGGTCGCCGTGGGCTTCGACAAACTCAG
Organism: Devosia sp.; assembly: GCF_028290435.1. Taxonomy (GTDB): domain Bacteria; phylum Pseudomonadota; class Alphaproteobacteria; order Rhizobiales; family Devosiaceae; genus Devosia. The sequence goes on from NZ_JAQGJV010000024.1 coordinate 72,364, forward strand.
CTTCTCCGCCGACACCAGCGGCACGCGGTATCTGTTCATCAATGCCAGCCGCGGGCAGCTCGAAGAGCAGGTGCCGTACGATCCGGCGACTTATGCGGCGGATCGGGCCAACCAGCGGATGGTGATTACGCCTTAAGCGGCTCATGTGAGCTCAAAGCCGCCACTCACTCGGTGTCATACCGGGGCAGGCCATGTTGGATGGTCCGGTGTGCACTAGGTTCCCACCCACCGCCCTTCCCGCGGATCAAGCCGCGGGACGGAGCGTGGGTGTGGGTGCGTTCGGTGTAAAACACGGGGGTGTGGTTCGCGCAAAGCACCGGCGTGGCAAGCGCAACGCGTCGGTGTGGTCAAACGAAAAAGGCCCGCTCATGCGGGCCTTAAAACGTCGATCCGAAACCTTTTACTGGTTGCGGAACCGGAGCCGGCCGATTTCGTCGTATTCGGCTTGCTCGACCTTGAGCTGCTCGACGGCTTCGCGCTGATGTTCGCGCTGGTCCAGCAGTTCGACCTTCTTGAGGTCTTCGATGGCTTCGGCCAGCGCGTCCTGAGCCGTTTCCAGCTTCTCGCGCATGTCATTGGCCGAGGCGATCAGGTTATCGCGCCGCGCCAGAGCCGCCTTGGCGAATGTCGAATAGGCGAAATGGGCGACATCAGAAATGCCGGTCTTGGTCTGCTCGATTTCGATCTGCTGGTCCAGTTCCCCCGCCATGCGGACGAAGTCGTTGACCATCATCTCGATCTGGGCGACCTGACGCCGCTTTTCGTCCACCTGGAACTTCTTGAGCCTAATGAGGCTCTCGCTGCGCGATTTCACGACCCGTACTCCTTACACACCAAGTCAGTTCCGGGACGCGAACACCGCCCCATCAAACCGTCGCACTTGCCGCTTCGACAATCGCCTCGAGCTGCTTATAGCCCTCGGCCAGCGTCGTAGTCTCTTCCCGCTCCTGGCTCAAAAAAGCCTCGAGTGCCGGGTAGACGGCAATCGCACGGTCCACTTTAGGATCTGACCCTTTCCGGTATGCCCCCAGCCGGATCAGCTCCTCCATGTCGGAATAAATCGACATGAGTTCGCGCGCCTTGGCCAGGACCGGTCGAAAATTGACCGGAACGCACCCTGGCATGGTGCGCGATATGGACCTTAGCACATTGACGGCGGGGTAACGTCCCCGCTCGGCAATTCCGCGCTCCATCACGATATGCCCATCGAGAATGCCGCGAACGGCGTCGGCAATGGGCTCATTGTGATCATCACCTTCGACCAAAACGGTAAATAGTCCGGTAACAGAGCCCGAATTTACCGTCCCTGGGCCTGCCCGCTCCAATAAACGTGGCAATTCTGTGAACACTGTCGGTGGATAACCCTTGGCGGTGGGGGGTTCGCCGATGGCGAGACCGATCTCGCGCTGCGCCATCGCGAAGCGCGTCAGGCTGTCCATCATGCATAGAACGCGCTTGCCCTGGTCGCGGAAGAACTCGCTGAGGGCCAGTGTCATATAAGCCGCCTGCCGCCGCATCAGCGCGGCTTCGTCGCTGGTCGCCACCACGACGACGGCATTTTGGAGGCCCGCTTCCCCCAGATATTCCTGCACGAACTCGTGCACTTCGCGGCCGCGCTCGCCGATCAGGCCGATCACCGCGACGTCCACATTGGTATTGCGCGCCAGCATACTCATGAGCACGGACTTGCCGACACCCGAGCCGGCGAAGATGCCGAGACGCTGCCCTTCGCAGACGGTGGTAAAGGTATTGAGGCACCGCACGCCCAGGTCGAGCGGATCGCCGACCCGCACCCGGTCATGCGCCAATAACGGATTCTGTCGCAACGGATAGGGTGTTGCGCCACGGGGCAATGGGCCCTTGCCGTCGATCGGCTCGCCATTAGCATTGATGACGCGCCCCAGCCAGCTTTCGGACGGATAGGCTGCCCCGTCATTGCGCTGGAACACCGCCTTGCAGCCCAGCCGCACGCCCGAGAGCTGCCCGAACGGCAGGCAGAGCGCATGACCGTCCTTAAAACCGATGATTTCGGACGCGAGTTCCGCCCCATTGGTGGTTTCGATCGCCACCCGTCCGCCCACCCGCAATTCGCGCACCGGCCCGACGATCTCGATGAGAAGGCCCTGAACGGATTTGACCCGGCCAAAAACCTCCACATCGTCGATCGCGTCGATCGCCGAAGTCAGCGCCTTCATGGTGAACCCCACAGTCCCGATTCGTCTTATGAACCGAATCGGATAGTAACCGATCGTTAAGCAAAAAGCGTTAATGAGACATTTGGAGCCGTCTGTGGTGCGTTTCGCGCCGCCACCCGCTCCAACCCCCAGCCACCCGCAATACCATGAGTCCCGAGAGTCGCTTAAAGGCTCGACTTAAACCATTTTCTTAAGAAAAATGAAGAGAATTAACCGTTAAATTTCAATGACTTAAACTTAATTCATCTTACCCGACTTTGCGTATTGCTCAACCGAATTAAACTTTGTTAACTATTAGGGCTTAGGGTTCAGTCATATCCAGTAGGGTTTGGAGTGAGGCGGGCGTCAGGCCACCAGCCGCACTGTTCCAGCAGGAACGAATGACAAGGGGAATATAATGCGGGTACTCCTTATTGAGGACGACAGCGCGACAGCGCAAAGCATCGAACTGATGCTTAAATCTGAGAGCTTCAACGTCTATACCACCGACCTCGGTGAAGAAGGCGTCGATCTCGGCAAGCTCTATGATTACGACATTATCCTTCTCGATCTCAATCTGCCCGACATGAGCGGCTACGAGGTGCTTCGCACCCTGCGTGTCGCCAAGGTGCAGACGCCCATCCTGATCCTGTCAGGCCTGGCGGGCATCGAGGACAAGGTGCGCGGTCTCGGCTTCGGCGCCGACGACTACATGACCAAGCCTTTCCATAAAGACGAACTCGTGGCCCGCATCCACGCCATCGTCCGCCGCTCCAAGGGCCACGCCCAGTCGGTCATCTCGACCGGCGAGCTGACCGTCAACCTCGACACCAAGACCGTCGAAGTGATGACCCAGCGCGTGCACCTCACCGGCAAGGAATACCAGATGCTGGAGCTGCTTTCGCTCCGCAAGGGTACGACCCTCACCAAGGAAATGTTCCTCAACCACCTCTATGGTGGCATGGACGAACCCGAACTCAAGATCATCGACGTGTTCATCTGCAAGCTGCGCAAGAAGCTGAGCGTTGCGACCGGCGGCAAGAACTACATCGAAACCGTCTGGGGCCGCGGCTATGTGCTGCGCGAGCCCGACGAGCAGGAATATTCCGAGATCGCCTAAAGCTTCTCGGCTCACCGCTAACGTCACACCGAACCCCGTGCAGCCTCCCCTGCGCGGGGTTCTGGTTTTCGCGGTGCGATTTTTCCCCCGACGCTGTCGAAACGACAGAACCCGGTTCGTCGTGTTGCCAGAAGCGCCACTAAACTGGCGCCGCAATCCGAGGAACCCAGATGCGCAAGCTCATCGCCCCCCTTGCAGCCGCCGCCAGCCTGCTGGCCGCCAGTGTCGCCCACGCCGAAACCGTTCCGGTCAACGGCATGAACATCTACTACGAGATTACCGGCGCAGGTGACCCGCTGATCGTGCTGCCGGGCGCCTATATGACCATTCCCGATATGGGCGAGATCATCCCCATGCTGGCCAAGACCCACAAGGTCATCACAATGGAATTTCAGGGCCATGGCCGCACTGAGGATATCGACCGCCCGATCACCTATGAGAACCTCGCCGATGACGTCGCCGGCCTGATGGACGCCCTGCATATCGAAAAGGCCGACGTGTTCGGCTATTCCATGGGCGCGGGCGCCGCCATCCAACTCACCATTCGCCATCCCGAAAAAGTCGATCAACTGATCAGCGCCTCCGCTGGCTATGATATGTCCGGCATGCAGCCGGCCTATATGGCGTTTGTTCCGCAGATGAAGCCGGAAATGTTCATTGGCACGCCCATGGAGACCGCCTGGAAAAAGCTGGCGGTCAATCCAGACGGTTTTCCGGCCTTCGTCGACAAGATGATCGCGCTCGAGCACGAGCCTCTGGCTTGGGAGGCGGGCGTCAAGACCATCAAGAGCCCGGTGCTTGTCATCGCCGGCGATAGCGACGTGGTGACGCTGGAGCACGAAGTGGCGTTCTTCAAGTTGCTCGGCGGTGGTGTCATGGGCGACATGGGCGCGCCGCTCGCCGCCTCGCGCCTCGCCATCCTGCCCGCCACCTCCCATACTGCCGTCATCAACCAGCCCGAGCTGCTCCATGGCCTTATCGAGCCGTTCCTGCAGGGCGAAACGCCAAAATCCTTCATGGGTATGTAACCCCAGCCTCAGGAGATACCGCCATGCGCTTCATGATCATCGTCAAGGCCTCTCCCGAAAGCGAAGCTGGCATCATGCCACCGTCCGAACTGATCGCCGCTATGGGTCGCTATAACGAAACCCTGATCGATGCCGGCATCCTGCTGGTCGCCGAGGGCCTGCAGGCATCCTCCAAGGGTGCCCGCATCAAATCCGAAGCGGGCAAGATCACCGTTACCGACGGGCCCTTCACCGAGACCAAGGAGTTGATCGCCGGCTTCTGGCTGGTCCAGGTCAAGGACCGGGCCGAGGCGCTGGAATGGTGCAAGCGCATCCCGTTCGAGGAGGGCCAGGAAGTTGAACTGCGCCAAGTGTTTGAGTCCTTCGACTTCCCCGCCGACAGCGTGACCAGGGAGCATCTGGAGGCCGAGCAGGCCTGGCGAGAGGCCAATGAGAAACCGATCACCCGCTAACACGTTCTGCACAAACAAAAAGGCCGCCCCTCGGGGCGGCCTTTCGCATTCTGCGGATGATTGTTAGGCGTTGGCGCCGGCCTGGTGGCGGGCGGCGTCCTTGACGGCATCCTGCACCTTTTCAAAGGCGCGGACCTCGATCTGGCGGATGCGCTCGCGGCTGACGTCGTATTGCTGGGCCAGCTCTTCGAGCGTCGACGGATTGTCCTGCAGGCGGCGGGCTTGGAAGATGGCGCGTTCGCGTTCGTTGAGCACTTCCATGGCGCCGTTCAGCAGCCCCATGCGCTCATTGTATTCTTCGCTGTCACCCAGGCGCGTTTCGGCGCTCGGCGTATCGTCGACCAGCCAATCCTGCCATTCGGACGAGCCTTCATCGGCACGCATCGGCGAGTTGAGCGAAGCATCGCCCGACAGGCGAGCGTTCATCGACACGACTTCCTCGGCCGTCACGTTGAGCGTGGTGGCAATCTGCGCGATCTGGTCGGGATGCAGATTGCCATCGTCGAGCGCGGCGATCTGGCCCTTGACCTTGCGCAGGTTGAAGAACAGGCGCTTTTGCGCGGCGGTGGTGCCGATCTTGACCAGCGACCACGAGCGCAGGACATATTCCTGGATCGCGGCACGAATCCACCACATCGCATAGGTGGCCAGACGGAAGCCCTTATCGGGCTCGAAGCGTTTGACAGCATGCATCAGGCCCACATTGCCTTCCGAAATGACTTCGGAAATAGGCAGGCCATAGCCGCGATAGCCCATAGCAATTTTGGCCACGAGGCGGAGGTGAGACGTGATCAGACGCTGGGCAGCGCCCGGATCGGCGTGCTCCTTGTAGCGCTTGGCCAACATGAATTCTTCATTGGGTTCCAACATCGGGAACTTGCGGATTTCTTGCAGGTAGCGGCTGAGACCGCCTTCGGCGGATAGGACGGGCAGATTAGTCTGGGCCATTGAACGCACCCCTTTCTGGCTCCCCCGCATTCCGCGGGCGGAATATTTCGGCCCTGTCCGAGAGCGGCACAGGGGACGAAACGATCTCATATGTAAGCAGCAATCCGGCAATTGTAAGGGCTGCCGAACCTCAGCTAACGTTACAAATTGGATAGGGTTCCAACCGGGCGGACACCCTCACCCGGCCTCCGCTTCGCTCGGCAACCCTCTCCCCGTCGGGGAGGAATCCTGAGGGCTCAGTGCCCCTATTCTTCTCCCCGTCGGGGAGAAGGTAGCGCGCAGCGCCGGATGAGGGTGCCTGCCCTACCGTGCAAACGCCTTGTCGAAATCCTCCAGCGCTTCCTCAAGCGCCTCCAGGTCCGGCGGCAATGGCGCCTCGAACATCATTTCCTCGCCCGTCGTCGGGTGTTCGAAGCCGAGTTCGGCGGCGTGGAGCGCCTGGCGGCCAAGCGCCACGATGGGGCCAGCGACCTCGGGCGGCAGACGGTTGATCTTGGTGACGTAACCGGGCGCATAGACCAGGTCGGAGACCAGCGGGTGGCCGATATAGGCCATGTGGACGCGGATCTGGTGGGTGCGCCCGGTTTCGAGCTGGCACTGGATACGGGTGATGTCCCAACCCTCGCCGCCGAAACGGGCTTCGACGGCGTAATGAGTGATGGCCTCGCGGCCGTCCTTGCGCACGGTCTGCTTGAGGCGATTGTTCTGGTCGCGACCAAGCGGGGCCTGAATGGTGCCCTTGCCGGTCTCCGTGGTGCCCCAGACGAAAGCGATATAGGCGCGGTGCAGCGGCCCGGTGCGGCCATGGTCGGCAAACTGGGCGGACAGGTGCTGATGGGCCAGGTCGGTCTTGGCGGCCACCATCACGCCCGACGTATCGCGATCGAGCCGATGCACGATGCCCGGGCGCTTGACGCCGCCGATGCCCTGCAGGCTTTCCCCGCAATGGAAGATCAGCGCATTGACCAGCGTACCGTTGGGACTACCGGGCGCCGGGTGAACCACCATGCCGACGGGCTTGTTGATGATGATGAGCTGGTCATCCTCGTAAAGGATGTCGAGCGGGATATCCTCGCCCTGGGGCTCGGCATCTTCTGGGGGCGGGGCGATAAGAGTGATTGTCTCGCCGGCCTTGACGCGATATTTGGGCTCGCTGACGACAACGCCGTCGATAGCCACGGCGCCGGTGAGGATCAAGTCCTTGAGGCGGCTGCGGCTAAGAACGTCGTGGGCCTTGGCGAGGACAGCATCGAGCCGCCCGCCGGCCTGTTCGGCATCGACGACGACTTCGACTTCATCACCATCGATTTCCTCAATGGGTAGGTCCTGCATGAGCGATCCTCAAAATTCCGGGCCAAACGGGCCAGACGCGGATGCCCCACTGTCGCCCGAGGCGAAGGCCATCCTGAAAAAGGCGCGCCGCTCGTTCGGAATATCGATCGGCATCCTGTTGCTGGGCTTTATCGCGATTGGTTTCGCGCTTGTCTATCGAGTAATGCGCGATAGCCCGCCGCCCGAGGTCGCAGCAAGCGTCGCTATGCCGGCGGGAGCCGAGGTGATTTCGGCAGTAGTGGCGGATGGGACGGTCAATGTGACGTATCGGATTGGGGGCGCTGTGACGCTGGCGCTGTTCGATCAGAAGACCGGGGAATTGACGCGAACGGTGGTGATCGGGACGGCGCCGTAAACTGCGCGTCGTGGCGCGCTTTAGCTTTCCCCACCCGCGGTTCTTCCCGCGGACTTGCTCCGCGGGCCTTTGGCCGCATGTGCCGTGCTGAGAGTGGCCCGCGGAGCAAGCCCGCGGGAAGGTCGGTGGGTGGGATGGTTTGACGCTAAATCCGAGCGCCTCAGCGCCCCTGAATCTCGCGTAAAGCCGCCATGCGATCTGTAACGCTGCCGCCCTTGCGTTTGCCCAGTGGAGGCGGCTTGGGCAGTTCCTCGGTGGTCTTGCCATCGGCGGCGAAGCGTTGCACCCGGTCGAACAGGCTTTCCTCGGGGCCGGCAACCACGGGCTTTTCGCTTTCGCTGGCATAAACCAGGCGGCTGACATTGGCGGCGATCTCATTGAGCCGGTCGCGCAGCTTGGCCTCGTCCATGCGATCGGAGTCCCAATCGGCGAGCAGCGTGGATTCGACGCCCGCAACCTTGGTGCGCAGGACTTCGAGTTCGTCGTCGAGGCTGAGCTTGTCGGCCAGCAATTGGTTGGCCTGGCCCCCGGCCTTCTCGGTCGCCTCGCCGGTTTCGGCCAGAATGGCGTTGAGCCGGGTCTCGGCGCTGGCGAGACGCGCTTCGGCGGCGACCAGGCTGTCGGCAGTGGCCTTCTTGGGCCCGGCGCCACCGCGCATGGTTTCAAGTTCGCCATTGCGTACCGACAGTTCGCGCTCGCGCATCCGCAACCGCTGCGCCAGATCGGTATTGTCGCGCTCCAGCTCCGCCAGGCGGGCGCGGATTTCGGCCTCGCGGGCCTCCAATTCCCCCACGACGGCGCCGTGCTGGTCGCGTTCGGCCTTGAGCGCCCCCAGGTCGGCGCGTTTGCGGTCGACATCGGTGATCTGCTCGGCCATCCGCTTGCGCAGCGCCTCGATGGTCATCTCCAGCTTGCGGGTGCTGAGCGCAAATTCGGCGCGCAACTGATCCTTGTCGGCGCGGAACTCGGCCATGGTGATGGGGGTCGCAGCCTCGATGCGGCGCTTGGTCAGGCGGACGGCGCGTCGCCATACGGCGGGCATGATGATCAGCGCCAACAGGCCCGCAGCGAGCAGGCCGAGCGCGAAATACATGATGTTCTCGATGCCCATCGACCGAACTCCGGAGCCGCCACGCCCTTGCGGGTAAACCCTATCTGGCAGCAATGGCGCAAAGGCGCCATCCTCACCGCCCAACATTCCTAACGCGTTTGCGCGAGCCAGTCACGATAGAGCCGGGACCCTTGGCCCCGGCTACGGCACTTTTACGATCAAATCGTGTGGTTTTCGCCAGCTAGAACGGGTTCCAGGTCGGCTCCTGGGTGAATTTGAGATAGCCGACATTGAAGCCCAACCGCGCGCCGACGCCCGAGCGGATCGGCACCAGTACGATATTGCGGTTCTTGATCACCGTCATGCCCAGCCCGCCGATGATATAGGCGGAGCCATCGACGCCGGCGAAGCGGCCGTAGATTTCCTGAATCTGGGAGAGATTGTAGACCAGCATCATCGACTTGGAGCCATCGCCGCCAACGTCAAAGCCCAGGCTCGGGCCCTGCCAGAACACCGGGATTTCACCGGCATTGCGAGTGTAAAGCGTGCCTTGGCCGTACCGGGCGCCTGCAAACAGGGCGCCACCGGCATCTTCACCCAGGATATAGCCATTGGGCAGGCCGAACTGGCTCACCGAGCGTTCGATCAGCGAGGCAAGGCCCTGGGCTACCGAGCCGAAGAAGGCGCTGCCGGTATTGACCAGTTCCTCGCCCGAATAGGTATCGCCGAGCGACCCCTGGGCAAAGGCTGCGGGCACCGGAAAAAGGATCGCCGTCAGCACGGCAAGAACGAGAGCGAAGCGCTTGAACATGATTGTCCTCCGGGGGCAGCACGGTGTTTACGAGGACCTTAAGCTTTGGCTTGTAGCTTCAGCGTCGGACGCGCGCACCGATCATTGCTGGCAATCATGAAGCAAACCTCTAAACAAATCTTAACCATGCTTGCCTTTGTTCTGCCGCTATTGAGCATGGCCGGGACGGCGCAGGCGCAGTCCATCGTCACCACGATCATCACCGATCCGCTGACCGGCGTCGCCATCGACGGCATGGACGCGGTCTCCTATTTCACCGAGCCCGCGCCGCTGCTGGGGCGCGGCGACTACGAATTCACCTGGAGCGGCGTGCCCTGGCATTTCGCCAATGCCGCCAATCGCGACGTCTTCGCCCGCGCGCCAGAAATCTATGCGCCGCAGTTCGGTGGCCATGGCGCCATGAGCGTGGCGCGCGGCTTCGTCTCCGATGCCGACCCCAGCATTTATGCGGTCTATGAGCAGCGCCTCTACATGTTCTATTCAGCCGGCAATCGCGAGGCCTTCCTGCTGGCGCCTGCGGAGGCAGCCACCAAGGCCGCAAAGAACTGGCCGGCTTTGGCCAAGGTATTGGTCCGACAGTAGCGCCGGCAGTCTCGGGGCAATTTGCGCGTATCGCCGCCTGCGGCCATAAAAATAGGTCTATTTTTACCGATGACACTCTAATGTCGGTGTCACTGATTCCCGCGCGTCCCTCGGCGCGCGCTCTTACGGAGACTGCATAGATGGCCGATATCATCGAGCTCAAGGCAACCGATCTCGCGGCCATGTTGTGCTCCCGGGTCTGTCACGACCTGATCAATCCGATCGGGGCGATCGGCAATGGGCTCGAAGTTCTGGCTGATCCGAGCCAGGGCGACATGAGCGAAGGGGCGCGCGACCTGATCGCCAGCGCCGCCAAGCAGAGCCGCGCCAAGCTCGAATTCGCCCGCCTGGCCTATGGGGCGTCCTCCACCGCTGGCACCGATATCGACACGCGCGAATGCGAACGCGTGGCGCGCATCCTGTTCGAGATCGAAAAGGCCGATCTCGAATGGAACGTGCCGCTGATCCTGATGCCCAAGCACAAGGCCAAGCTGTTCATGAACATGCTGCTGATCGCCGCCATGTCGGTACCGCGCGGCGGCCAGGTGACGGCCAGCATCACCGGCGACGCCGGCAGCGAGAAGTTTGAGTTCACCTCCAAGAGCGATCCGGAAAAGCGTCAGAAGACGCTGATCCCCGCCGGCTGCGTCGGGCTGCTGTCGGGCATGCCCGAAGAAGGCTCGGTCGACGCGCGGGGCATCCAGCCGTTCTATACTGGCCTCTTGGCGCGGATGACCGACATGGACATCACCATCGGTATCGAAAACGAGATGTTCTACCTGACCGCCGTGCCCAAGGCCGCAGTGGTCGCCGAAACCGTCAACTGATCGGTTCAGACCTGATCGCGGAAATACGGATACCGGCTCTATTGCAGCGGTAACGCTAACCTTTCCGTAGGCAGTGGCGGCGCATAATCACCAAGCGTCCGCCTCTGCCGAAAGTCATGCCCATGAAATCCTGCCTCATCGTCGATGACTCCACCGTCGTCCGCACCGTGGCGCGGCGTATCATGGAAGACATGGATTACATCGTCGACGAGGCCGAGGACGGCCAGGAAGCGTTCGACAAGTGCCGCCAGGAAATGCCGGACGCGATCCTGCTCGACTGGAACATGCCGATCATGAGCGGGCTGGAATTCCTCAAGCTGCTGCGCGCCTATGTGGGCGGCGACAAGCCGCGCATCGTCTATTGCACGGTCGAGAACGATATCGGCGCCATCGCCATGGCACTGCGCGCCGGCGCCAGCGACTACATGATGAAGCCGTTCGACCGGGCGATTTTGGAGTCCAAGTTCGAAGCGGCCTGAGGCCCCTAAGCCAGCAACTCCGCCCGCGCGCGCAAAAACGCTTGTTCGCGTTCGTTGTGCGTCAGGCTGGCCGCCTTTTCGAATTCGGCTTTGGCCTCGGCGCGTCGGCCCAGCTTTTCCAGGAGATCTCCCCGCACCACGGGCAGGAAATGATAGCTCTTGAGCGCCGGTTCGTCCTTGATCGCGTCGATCAGCGCCAGAGCCGGCCCCGGCCCTTCCGCCATCGAGACGGCAACGGCGCGGTTGAGTTCGATCACCGGCGAGGGCGTTACCTCGGCCAGCCTGCCATAGAGCGCGGCGATGCGCGACCAATCAGTGTCCTGGCCCTTGTGCGCCCGCGCGTGACAGGCGGCGATCGCGGCCTGGATGGCATAAGGTCCCTCGGCCCCGCCGAGGAGTTCGGCTTCGGCCAAAGCCGCAAGGCCGCGCCGGATCAGCAACTGATCCCACCGCGAGCGATCCTGATCGAGCAACAGCACCGGCTCGCCTTGGGCATCGGTGCGGGCTTGCGTGCGCGAGGCCTGGATTTCCATCAGCGCCACCAGCGCATGCACTTCGCTCTCCTCGGGCGTCAGCCGCGCCAGCACGCGGCCGAGACGTTGTGCCTCGTCGCAAAGCTGCGGACGCATCCAGTCGCTGCCGGCGGTGGCCGAATAGCCCTCGTTGAAAATCAGGTAAACCACGCCCAGCACCGAGGCCAGCCGCTCGGCTCGCTCGGCACCACGGGGCACTTCGAACGGCACGCCGGCCTCCGCAATGGTGCGCTTGGCGCGCACGATGCGCTGGCCAATGGTGGGTTCGGCCACGAGGAAGGCCCGGGCAATTTCCTCGGTGGTGAGGCCACCCAATAGCCGCAACGTCAGCGCCACGCGCGACTCGGGCGGTAGCACGGGATGACAAGAGGTGAAGATCAACCGCAGCAGGTCGTCGCCGACATCGTCATCCAGCGCCTCGTGCAGTTGCTCAATATGGTCGGGCGTGTCGGTTTCGATGCCGTGGCCGACATCGACCAGCTTTTCGGCGGCCATCTTGCGGTGGCGGAACATGTCGATGGCGCGGCGCTTGGCAGCCTGCATGAGCCAGGCGCCCGGATTATTGGGAACGCCCGATTGCGGCCAGGTCTTGAGCGCGATCACCAGTGCATCCTGCGCCAGCTCTTCGGCCGTGGAAATATCGCGCACCACCCGCGTCAGCCCCGCGATCAGGCGGGGCTGCTCGATTTTCCAGACCGCCGAAATGGCGCGGTGGGTCTCGGCTTCGGCTGCGGTCTGGGTCATGAGAGTTCCCCCAGCAAATCCCACAACCGCTCCTTGCCCAGGATCAGTAACCAGGGCGTGTTGTCCTCCGGCTCGATTTCCACGCGGCCGCCGGTCGCCGCATTGGAGGTGCCGATCAGCCCGCCCGGCTCCAGCAACAACCCGTCGAGCGGATAAAACAAACCCGTCGAGCGCACGAAACCGACCCGCACCAGCGGATGGATCGATACCCGCTCGCCGGCCGTCGCCTCGAACGCAAATGCGCCGACGGCGGCGAAAGCCACATCCACCTCGTCGATCAGCAGCAGCTTGCGCTCGGGCGCGAATTGCAGCACGGCGCTGAGCGCCGCCAGCGTGTGATCGAGCCGCTTGCCGGTCATCCCCAGCGCCAGCGTCACGGGTGCGCGGGTGGAATAGATCGCCTTCTGGAAGTCCGTGGTGATCTGTTCGGGAATATGGATGACCCGCGTCCGGGTCTCCCATGCGGCACGATCCGAGAGCGAATCAAGGTCGCCTATGATCGCCGCCGGCACAAGGCCGGCCGCGCCGATTGCGTCGCCGCCGCCATCGGCGCCCACCAGCATGACGCCCATTTTCGCCAGCGCCCGCAGCAGGGACGCATCGACATTGCCCCCGCCCACAATGGCGATCGGGCCCTCGAAGACCAAAGGCAACCCGTCCGTTTCGGCCACGGAAGTCTCTTGCACTGTCACAAAGCACTCATTAAGTGTGGGGCGTCTCGCTGGGGTGTTCCGGAGAAATCCGGAGCTGAGAGTTACCCATTGAACCTGAACCAGGTCATGCTGGCGGAGGAAGTTCGAGATGGCAAGGGGTGCCTTCTCGCGCCTGCGCCATTGACATATTCCCTTCTCACATGGCCGCAAACCTTGAAGGGAATGACCCATGGTCAAATTCACCCGTCTGGCGCTTGCGGTCCTAACCGGACTGCTCGCCGCTCCCGCCATCGCCCAAGAAGCGCCGGTGCTGACGATCTATACCTATGACGGCTTTGCCGCCGAATGGGGCCCCGGCCCCGGTCTCAAGGCGGGCTTCGAGGCCACCTGCGGCTGCACCGTCAACTGGGTCGCCGCTGACTCGTCCATTGGCACGCTGCGGCGTGTCCAGCTTGAAGGCGACACCACGCCGGCCGACCTGATCGTGGGCCTCGATACCTCGATTGCCGGGGAAGCCCGCGCCACGGGCCTGTTCGCCGACCATGGCCTCGACCTTTCCGGCCTCGCGCTGCCCGATGCCTGGACCGACAAGCAATTCGTGCCGTTCGACTATGCCCATTTCGCCTTCGTCTATGACAGCGACACGGTCAAGACGCCGCCAAAATCCTTCGAGGAGCTGATCGCGCTGCCGGACAGCTTCAAGATCGCCATCCAGGATCCGCGCTCGGCCACCCCGGGCCTCGGCCTCGTGCTCTGGGTCAAGGCCGCCTATGGCGACCGCGCCGCCGAAATCTGGAAGGGCCTCAAGCCGCATATTCTGACGGTGACGCGCGAATGGAGCGAAAGCTACGACCTGTTCCTCAAGGGCGAGGCCGATATGGCGTTGAGCTACACGACCTCGCCTGCCTATCACATTGTCTCCGAGCACGACGACACGATCCACGCCGCGCTGTTCGATGAGGGCCACTACGCCCAGATCGAGGTCGCTGGCGTGTTGAAGTCGTCCAAGCACCAGGAATTGGCCAAGCAGTTCCTCGCTTATCTCTCGTCCACCGCTGGCCAAAAGATTATTCCGGATACCAACTGGATGTTCCCTGTGGTGGACCTCGGCGCGGACCTCGATCCGGCATTTGCCTCCATGCCGCAGCCGAGCAAGACATTGCACCTGAGCGATGAAGAGATCGCGGCGCACTCGAAAGAGTGGATCGATGAGATGTTGAAGGCGATTCAGTAGGGCAAGTCCGTGCTCACCCTGGCCTCCCCCCACCCTAACCCTCCCCTCAAGGGGGAGGGGACTGGATCATGCGCGCGGCAATATCACGCGCCGGCCACCGGCCCAGAGCCCCTCCCCCTTGAGGGGAGGGGTTGGGGTGGGGGGAGCCCTCCGCATGCTCGAACTGGCATGGCCACCTCATGACCACTCTCCCCCAACGCCCCCTCCGCATCGCCGCCGCCGCCCTGCTCGCGCTCTCCATAGCGGGCCTGATCGCCGTCGTTCTCTATTCCATCTTCGCCACCGCCACCGGCGCCGCCAGCTCCGCCTCGCGGCTCGACATCGCCCACCTCGTCCGTATGACCACGATCCAGGCGAGCCTCACCACAATCCTGTCGCTCCTCGTCGGCATTGCGCTCGCCTGGAGCCTCAACCGCCTGCGCTTTCCCGGCCGTGATCTGGTGGTCGGGCTGTTTTCCTCGGCCATCGTCACCCCCGGCATGGTGGTCGCCTTCGGCCTGCTCACCATCTGGGGCCGCAACGGCTGGATCAACCAGGCGGCCGACGTGCTAACCGGCCACACCATTGGCAACCCCGCCTTCGGCCTCTCCGGCATCCTGTTTGCCCATGTCATTCTCGACGGCGCCTTTGCCGCCCGCATCCTCTTGGCGCGGCTCGACGCCATCCCACAACCGCGTCTCAAGACCGGGCAGAGCCTGGCACTGAGCGCGCGCCAGCGCTTCGCCATCATTGATTGGCCCGCCATGGCCGGCACCATCCCCGGCCTTGCCGCGATCATCTTCCTGCTCGCCTTCACCAGCTTCCCCATCGTGCTGCTGCTCGGCGGTGGGCCGGCCAACCAGACGCTGGAGGTGGCCATCTACGCCGCGGTGCGCCAGGATTTTGACCTACAGGGTGCCGTCATGCTGGCACTGACGCAGATCGGGGTCTGTTCCGTCGTCATCCTCGGCGCCTCTGCACTGGCGCCAGTGCCCACCAGCCTGGGCGCCTCGATCGCTCCAAGCTGGCGTGACCCGTTCGCCGCCCGCGCGCTGCAAACCGTGGTGCTGATCCTCTGCACCCTCGGCTTCGTGCTACCGCTGTTGACGGTGCTGATCGGCGGCTTCGGCGCCGGCATCCCCCCGGTGGTCGCCACCGCCAGCTTCTGGCACGCCACCGCCGCCAGCCTTGTCATCGGCTGCGTCTCGGCCCTGTTGACCCTGGCGCTCGCCTTGATCCTGACGCTGGGCCGTAGCGCCACCGGCAATGGCGCAGCGCGCACCGCCCTCGGCATTCCCAGCTACGCCTATCTGGCGGTCCCCGCCGTGGTGCTCTCGTTGGGCTTCTTCCTTACCGTCCGCAATCTCGGTGTCGCCCCTGCCATTGCGGCGCCCTATGTGGTCATTCTCGGCAATGCCATGTTGTCGCTGCCCTTCGCCGTCGCCACGCTCGGCCCGCCACTTGACGCCATCGCCCGCAGTCGCGGCAAACTGATCCGTTCGCTCGGCCTGTCCGGCTGGCGGCAGTTCGCGCTGGTGGAATACCCCCTGCTCGGCCGCGATATCGGCGTGGCGCTGGCGCTGGCCTTCTGCTTTTCGCTCGGCGACCTGGGCGTCATCGCCCTGTTCGGTACGCAGGATTTCCAGACCCTGCCGCTGCTGATGTTCCGCGCATTGGGCGCTTATCGCGGAAATGACGCCGCCGCCATCGCTGCGATCCTTCTGGTCGGCACCATCCTAGCCTTTGTCGCCCTGCCCAAACTGTTCGAAAGGCTCGCCCATGTTGCGCGCTGAAGCCCTCAGCTTCGCCTATCCCGGCCAGGCCACGCCCTATGTGTTTTCGTTCGACGCCCTGCCCGGCCAGATCACCGCGATCTCGGGAGCCAGCGGTTCGGGAAAATCCACCCTGCTCGACCAGCTCGCCGGCTTCTTGGCACCGGTTTCCGGTACGCTGACCCTCGACGGCATGGACATGCTGGGATTGCCACCCGAACGCCGCCCGGTTTCGCTACTGCTGCAATCGGAAAGCCTGTTCGAGCATTTGAGCGCTGCCCGCAATGTGGCGCTGGGTCTGCCCGCTCGTACGCCACGTGCTATCATCGACCAGCGCGTCGCGCAGGCGCTTGCAGAAGTCGGTCTGGAAGAGATCGGCCCGCAACGCGCCGCCACATTATCCGGCGGCCAGAAGCAGCGCGTCGCGCTTGCTCGCACGCTGCTGCGGAACCGTCCCGTGCTGTTGCTGGATGAACCCTTTTCGGCGCTCGATGACGACACCCGGCAGACCATCCGCGCCCTAGTAAGAACCCTGACCGAACGGCAGAACTGGCACACGATCCTCGTCAGCCACCATCAGGACGACGTCGCCGCCCTCGCCAGCCGGCGCTACCAACTGGCCGATTACCGGCTGACTTTGAAAGAGTCTCGGTGAGTGGGTCGAGATTTACGTCAGGGCGAGTCGAAAATGCTAGTCTTCGAGAACCGGAGCGCAGCGTACTTAGGTACGTGAGCACCGGAAGCGGAGAAGACTGGCATTTGCAGGCCGCCCTGGCGTGAATATCGGCCCGCTCAGGGTGCGGGCTTGGCCCAGGCCGTGAACACCTTGTCGAACAGCGCCTGTGCGGCATCGTCCTTCTCGAGCGTGATGATGGCGTTCCGCCCGGTACCGTAGATCACCGCAAGATCCATCCATTTGCGGTGTTCGAGCAGGTCGGTATTGGTCGCCGCGTCGGCGGGCGAAGCGCTGAGGGCGAAGAGGAACGAATTGCCCACCACCCGTGCCGATGCGCCCACCAGTGGCGTGCCGGGCACCAGTTCCTCGTTTTTCAGCAACACGCCCGGCAGGCCCGCAATGGTGCCGCCCACAAAGGTGTCGTTGACGCTGAAATCGACTTCCATCAAATGGCTGGCGGGCAGGCTCGGATCGGCATTCTTGCGAATGGTCATCGAGATACCTAGATTGCGCGCCGGAATATTGGCCTTGCCGACCAGGGTCGGCAGGCCGACTTCATCGACGCCTTCGGTCCAGTCGATAGTGCCCGAGAACGGCACTGCGCCGGTGCGCCCATCAGGCGAGGCTTCCAGCAGCAGCGATTGGCTGCCCGCGAGCACTGCCGGATCGACCGATGCCGTTAGGTCGGTGCTCGGCGCGGGGGTGGCCTGTTCGTCGGGCAAGCGCTCTTCGCCCTTGACCTCGTCGCCGCCCAATTGCGGCAAGGCGGTCTGGTTGGCGCTGGGCACCACTGGCGTGGGGGTAGGCTCCAGCCGGTCCTGGATTTCGAGGCCCTCCAAGGCGGTCGTCGGCACATCGGTGCCGCTGGTGGTCGCGGTATTGCCCGGACCGGCGGCATTGTCGGCGGCCGGGGCCGGCGCTTCATTGGTATCCAGCGTCGGCGCAGTAGTCTCGGCCGGCGGCGCCACTTCGGCGACCTGTGGCGTCGTGGTGGCCCGACCGAACATCTGGTCGAGATCGACATAGCCTTCGCGCCAGGCCCAGAAGCCGCCACCGCCCACACCGGCCAGCAGCAGCACGAACACCACGAGGAAAATCGTCAGCCCGGCGCCACTCCGCCCGCCCGAAGGCGCAGCGGCAAAACTCACGTCGCTGGCGTCGTCATCGGCTTCGACAGTGCCGTTGCGGGCAGTGGTGCCAGACGGCCTGGCCTGCGGGTCTGCCAAGGGCACGGTGACTTCGCCGCGCGCCTCGCGGTCCAGCGTTTCGATGGCGCGCTCGATGGCGCCCTCAGCCTCGCGTGGATCGGGCTCGACTTCGACTTCGCGGACGGCCGACAGTGCAGCCTCGACGGGCGGTGCATCGACCACGGCCAGCGGCATGGCGACCTGCTGGCGCGCCAGGGCCTGGTTACCCAGGCTCGGCTCCATGCGCGAGGTGACGCGTACGGTTTCGGACGAATTGGCCGCCAGGGGCGTTGGCTCGCGACGCGGCGTGAAGCTCGGTGCCTTCAGCGGGCTATCGGCCTGCCGGGCGACGCCGCTGGAAATCGATGAGGTCGGCCCGCTCTTGGCGGCTTCCGCGCGCGCCACGATCGAGGGCAGCGGACGCTCGTCACGGACCTCGGGCTTCGGTTCGGCCGGCTTGGCGGTGATGCTGACAACGCTGGCCGAAGCCGAGGCGGCCGCCTGGTTGATGATATCTTCGATGCTGCCGCCCGCCTTGGGGGCTTCGACGGGCTGAGAGGCCTCGACGGGCTTCGGCGCTTCGACGGGCTTGGGCGGCTCAACTGCTTTGGGCGGCGGCGGCACTGCCACTGGCGCGGCTTGCGCCACAATCGGCGCTGCCGCTGGCGCAACCGTTTCGGGCGCAGCAGGACGCGCGCTCAGATTGATATCGCGGCTCAGCGAGATCACGGCCTCGCTGGCTTCCTGCTCCACCTGGCGGATACAATCTTCGAGCTGCAGCCGGTGCTGGGTGATATCGCGCGCCGGCAATGGCGGCGTAATGGCGCGCAATTGCCCGACAAGGGCTGTGCGCGCCTTCTCGTAAACCGCACGTCGTGCAGCCCCATTATTCTCCGGCAGCGCCGAGATGGCCCGGCGCAACAGCTCTTTATAGTCCGCCATAGGTTACTTGCTACTCACGATTGCGGCTATCTTGTAACAAAAAATCTCAATCTTGGAATGGGTCATGCACCAGAATGGTATCCAGCCGTTCCGGGCTCGTCGACAGCATGGCGACCGGTGCCCCGATCAGCTCTTCAATATAGCGCACATACTTGACCGCCTGCGCGGGAAGTTCGGCCCAGCTGCGCGCTCCGGCGGTCGTTTCGGACCAGCCTTCGAGCACCTCGTAAATCGGCTTAACGCGCGCTTGTGCCCCCATTGAGGCAGGCAAATAATCAATCCGTGATCCATCGAGTTCGTACCCGACGCACACCTTGATCTCCTTGAGCCCGTCCAGCACGTCCAGCTTGGTCAGCGCAATGCCGGAAATCCCCGAGGTGCGCACGGTCTGCCGCACCAGCACCGCATCGAACCAGCCGCAGCGGCGGGGCCGCCCGGTATTGACGCCCACTTCCTTGCCGACGCTGGCCAGATGGCGACCGACCTCGTCATCGAGTTCGCACGGGAACGGGCCCTCGCCGACGCGGGTCGTATAGGCCTTGGTGATGCCCAGCACATAGCCGATGGCGGTTGGGCCAAGGCCCGAACCGGCCGCCGCCTGCCCGGCAACGGTGTTGGACGAGGTCACGAACGGATAGGTGCCGTGGTCATTGTCCAGCAAGGCGCCCTGCGCGCCCTCGAACAGGATACGGGCGCCCGCCTTGCGCTTTTCGTCGAGAATGCGCCAGACTTGGTCCATGAACGGCAAGATCTGGTCGGCGACCGAGGTCAGTTCCTCGTAGATCGCATCGGCATTGATCTCGACCAGCCCCATGCCGCGGCGCAGCGCATTATGATGCAGCAATAGGCGTTCGATCTTGGGCATCAGCGTCTCGGGCTCGCTGAGGTCGATCAGGCGGATCGCGCGGCGACCCACCTTGTCCTCGTAAGCGGGCCCGATACCACGCTTGGTGGTGCCGATCTTCAGACCCGCATTGGAGTCCTCACGGATCGAATCGAGTTCGCGATGCAGCGACAGGATCAGCGGGGCATTGTCGGCGATGCGTAGCAGTTCGGGCGTGATATCGACGCCCTGCGCGCGCAGCTTGGCCAGCTCGATCACAAAATGGTGCGGATCGACCACCACGCCATTGCCGATGACCGAGAACTTGCCCTGTACCAGTCCCGAGGGCAGCAGCGCCAGCTTGTAGCTCACCCCGTCGATGACCAGGGTGTGGCCGGCATTATGGCCGCCATGGAAGCGCACGACGACGTCGGCGCGCTCCGATAGCCAATCCACGATCTTGCCCTTGCCCTCGTCGCCCCACTGCGAGCCGACGACAACCACATTTGCCATGCGCTTAATTCCTCAAGATCGGCACGCCCACGCCGCCCCGACCCCTGCGGGCCGCTTGGCGGATAAGCCGTCACCATCGTTGCTTCGGTCGCTCAGGACATTTGATCGCGGCCGAATAACTGCTAAGTCCGACTGTCCTTACATCACCCGAGCGACGATGACAAAGCCGGTGGCGACCCAAAATCGCGGCATAACCGCCCGGCTGCTCGATCAGCCCTATCTGATGCTCATTCTGGCCCCATTATTCTGGGGCGGCAATGGCGTTGCGGCCAAGCTGGTGATTGGGGAAATCGACCCGTTCCTGCTGCTGGCAACCCGGTGCCTGGGCGCGCTTGCGGTCATTTTACCGTTCGCCTGGCCCCATTTGCGGCAGGATTGGCCGGTGGTACGCCGCTATTGGCCGCTGCTGATGGCCTATGGCGCCATCGGCTATGCGCTGTTCAATGTCTTTCTTTATGTCGGGCTCAAGACTACAACCGTAGTCAATTCCTCGATCGAACAGGCTGCCCTGCCGATGATGATTCTCGGCGCCAATTTCATCGTGTTCCGGGTCCGCGCCCGCGCCTTGCAGGTCGCCGGCGTGCTGATCGCCATCAGCGGAGTGATTCTCACCGCCACTCATGGCGACCCGGCCCGCCTGCTGACCCTCGATATCAATATCGGCGACGCCTATGTGATCGTCGCCTGCCTGACCTACATGATCTACACGCTGGCGCTGAAATACCGCCCGGACGTGCATTTGATGAGCTTTCTCGGCGTCGCCTTCGCCGGGGCGGCGGTCACGGGGCTGATCACCCTGCAACTGTTCGGCGGCGGATTGGGCCAGTTCGCCAACCTCGCCCATGCCTCACCCAAGGTCTGGGGCGTCCTTGCCTATGTGATGATTTTTCCGTCCATGTTCAGCCAGATCTTTTATGCCCGCGGCGTCGAACTGCTCGGCGCCAACCGCGCCGCCCCCAGCCACAACCTGATCCCGGTATTCGGCACGCTGCTCTCGGTGCTGATCATCGGCGAACACCTTGAACTCTACCACTACCTCTCCGCCGCGATCATCATCGGCGGCATCGTGCTGGCGGAATGGTCGGCACGGCGGCCATAAAAAAAGACCGGCGCCTGAGGCGCCGGTCGCAACAATCATGCGTAACGCTTAGAACTTCAGCGCGCGGGCCTGTTTGACGCCTTCGAGGGCGGCGATTTCGGCCAGTTGCGGATCGGTCAGCGTGCCATCGATGGAGACGAGCGCGATGGCGTCCTGCCCGACTTCGACGCGGCCCAGGTTGAAGTTGGCGATGTTGATGCCGAGCTTGCCCAGCAGCGTGCCCAAGCGGCCGATGTGGCCGGGCTTGTCCTCGTTGGTCACATACAGCATGGACGGCGTCAATTCGGCCTCCATGTTGATGCCCTTGACCTGGATGACACGCGGCTTGCCATTGGCGAACACCGTGCCGGCCACGCCGCGCTCCTGCAGCTCCGTCATCACCGTCAGGCGGATATAGTTCTCGTAGGCGCCCTGCTGCTCGCGGGTGATGACCTCGACATTAATGCCGCGATCCTTGGCGATCTGCGGGGCCGAAACCATATTGACCTCGCCCATCATCGGCTTGAGCACGCCATTGAGCGCCGCCGCCACCATAGGCCGGGTGTTCATCGCCGCGACATTGCCTTCGAACTCGATGCGAATGCCCGTGATCGCCGTTTCGGTGAGCTGGCCCGCAAATGAGCCCAGCACTTCGGCCAGCTTGATGAACGGCGTCAGGATCGGCGCTTCTTCGGCCGAGATGGACGGGAAGTTGAGCGCATTGGTGATTTCGCCGCTCATCAGATAGGCCGAAATCTGCTCGGCCACCTGGAGCGCCACATTCTCCTGCGCTTCGGTCGTCGCCGCGCCCAGATGCGGGGTGCAGATGACATTGGGCAGCTCGAACAGCGGGCTGTTCTGCGCCGGCTCTTCGAGGAACACATCGAGCGCCGCGCCGGCAACCTGGCCCGACTTGAGTGCATCATAGAGTGCCGCTTCATCGATCAAGCCGCCGCGGGCGCAGTTGATGATGCGCACGCCCTTCTTGGTCTTGGCCAGAGCCTCCTTGCTGATGATGTTGCGGGTCGCGTCGATCAGCGGAGTGTGCAGCGTGATGAAATCGGCACGAGCCAGAAGGTCGTCCAGCTCGACCTTTTCCACGCCCAAGGTCTGGGCGCGTTCCGGGGTCAGGAACGGATCGAAAGCGATGACCTTCATGCGCAGGCCCAGGGCCCGGTCGGCAACAATCGAGCCGATATTGCCGGCGCCGATCAGGCCCAGCGTCTTGTTGGTGACTTCCACGCCCATGAAGCGATTCTTTTCCCACTTGCCGGCACGGGTCGAGGCATCGGCCTCGGGCAGTTGGCGGGCTAGCGCCATCATCAGGGAAATGGCGTGTTCGGCGGTGGTGATGGAATTGCCGAATGGCGTATTCATCACGATGATGCCCTTGGCCGTGGCAGCCGGGATATCGACATTGTCGACACCGATGCCGGCGCGACCAATGACCTTGAGATTGGTCGCGGCAGCGATGATCTTTTCGGTGATCTTGGAGGCCGAGCGGATGGCGAGGCCATCATATTGCCCGATCACCTCGAGCAGCTTTTCCTTGTCCTTGCCCAGATCGGGCAGGTAATCCACCTCGACGCCATTATCCTTGAAGATCTGGACGGCGGTGGGGCTAAGCTTGTCGGAAACGAGAACCTTGGGCATGACGCCCTCCTTGGAAACTGAGTGTGTGGCGAGTCCCCCCCACCTCCACCTCCTCCCCTCAAGGGGGAGGAGAGCCGATCGCGGCGCTCGATCATCCGAGGCTGGCCGCAAACTCAATCGGTCCCCTCCCCCTTGAGGGGAGGGCTAGGGTGGGGGGAAGTATTGTTAAGCAGCGGCCTTGAGGAGCGCGGCCTTCTCTTCGGCGAATGCGTAATCCAGCCACGGCGTCAGAGCGGCCAGCGATGCCGCCTCAATCGTCGAGCCGGCCCAGATGCGCAGTCCCGACGGCGCATCCTTATAGGCGCCGATGTCATAGGCCACGCCAGCCTTGTCGAGCCGCGACACGATCGCTTTGGCAAATGCTGCCTGCTTATCGCCGTCGAGCGCCGTCACGGCCGGATCGACGATCGAGAAGCAGACCGAGGTATTGGAACGGAACGCCGCGTCCTTGGCCAAAAATTCGACCCAGTCGGTCTTGCCGACCCAATCGGCCAGCACCTTGAAATTGGCATCGGCACGAGCCTGCAGACCCTTGAGCCCACCTTCGCGCAGGCCCCATTCCATGGCGTCCACCGCGTCCTCGATGCAGATCATCGAGGGCGTGTTGATGGTGGCGGCCTCGAACACTTCCTCGAGCAGCTTGCCACCCTTGGTCAGGCGGAAAATCTTGGGCAGCGGACGATCGGGCTTGAAGCTCTCCAGCCGCTCGACGGCGCGGGGGCTCAGGATCAGCACGCCATGGGCGGCTTCCCCGCCCAGTGCCTTCTGCCAGGAGAAGGTCACCACATCGAGCTTGTCGAATTCCAGCTTCTGCGCAAACGCCGCCGAGGTGGCGTCGCAAATGGTGAGGCCCTTGCGGTCGGCCTTGATCCAGTCGGCGTTCGGAACGCGCACGCCAGATGTCGTGCCATTCCAGGTGAACACCACGTCGCGGTCAGTATCGACCTGGCTCAGGTCGGGCAATTCGCCATAGCCGGCCTTGATGATACGCACGTCATCGAGCTTGAGTTGCTTGGCCACGTCGGTGACCCAGCCTTCGCCAAAACTTTCCCAGGCCAGCATGTCGACGCCGCGCTCGCCCAGCATGCTCCACAGCGCCATTTCGACAGCGCCGGTATCGGAGGCAGGCACGATGCCGATGCGGTAATCCGCAGGCACTTCGAGCAGCTCGCGCGTCAGATCGATGGCGCGCTGAATGCGGGCCTTGCCCGGCTTGGAGCGGTGCGAACGACCCACCAATGCGCCAGCAAGCGCCTCAACCGTCCAGCCTGGACGCTTGGCACATGGGCCCGACGAAAAATTTGGATTAGCCGGTTTCACCGCCGGTGCGGTATGGGGCATATCAGCCATATTCAGCGACCCTCCCAGGTCTATGCGTCTTGCGTTAGGGCAAGATGTCCTGAGGCGGGAGATACGCCCGAACCGGCATATCCGTCAATGCGTCTTTTGCAGCATTTTTGAAAGCGGGCGCATGAAATTGATTCCCGGCCATAGGAAAAGTAAAGAACCGTGACGATTCAGCATGATAAGCTTGTTTTCAGCTAACGGGAACTTTGCCGCTGGCGCCAGGAACGGTTCAAGTCCCGATGTGGCCGAGCGAAGCTCCGCGGGACTGCCCAGGACCATTGAAGAGTCTGAAGTGAGAAGGTGACAAAGTACGTTGCAACTTATCGTCGTCTGTTGAGGACCGCACATGCGAAAAGCACACCAGGAACCTACCACCTCAGTTGACGGGGTCGGCAAAGCTCCTCGGAAGGATGGCCGGCGGGCCTTATTAGTCTACCTCGATCCTTCCCGGATCAGAGACCTCAAGAAGGCACTCCTCGATCGGGACATCAACCTCTACGAACTGGTCGAAGAGCTATTGAAATCGCAGACCAAGAGGGCCAGAGCGAACAGGTTCACCTGCTGCGTTATCACAAACCGGGAAGATGAAATTCATCTTTGGTGCCCCAGGAACGGCGAACACGTCCCACGCCTTGGACCGTAGGCCATCAGTTGGAATACCGACTCTGGAGAGGATCTCCAATGTCATTGGGTGAATGGCACCCTTAGATGTGGACCCCGCAGAGTAGCCGTTGAGCAGAGTGAGAGAGTGAACGTGCAGGGGCTGAACGATCTCGGGACTGCTATAAGGCGTATACCCTTGTGCAGGACTGCTGAACGGGCGTCAGTGGCCCGCTGTGGGGCCACTTTAGGCTATTGTTTTGGGGAGTTCGGAAAATATATGGTCACGCACTTTGGGACAGAGGCACCTTGATGAGTTTCAGAAAATCACGGTTCGTCCTGTTGGCGCTGGTTGGGTTCACACTGCCGTCTGGGGCTCAAGAGAGCGGGAGCGGACCCAGCGAGGCGGAAGTATGTTCCGTCCTGACTAAAATAGCCGCTGATTCAAACGCCGCGAAAATGAGCTTCCCAGGGAACAAACTCGAAAGCGCGTTGTTCGAGATTGACTGTGGCCAGAAGCGTTTTACTCAAACGTGGGAACTTACCCAAGCTGGGTCGGAACTGGGAGCAGACGGCCTTGGGAGACAATCCGCGGACTTCACAAGATTGATGTGTGAAACCTGGCACTGGCAAATGCTATTTGATCGACATTGGACTGCGCAGTTGGACATTACGTACCGCCAGCAGAAACTCATCCCGACCTTCGTACTTTCTGTTTGCCCTACCTGAAGCCTATTTCGGGAGGTAGCCTGCGTTTTCCTCCGCATCCGGCTCGGTGAACGGAAGCGAGGTTGTCGATCGGGCTGCCCTCTTCCGGGCGCTACTCGGTGGCCGACGGCTCGGTAACCCGCATCGAAGTCTCCAACTTAACCACACAGTCGTAGAGGAGTTGCCATTCCAAACGAAGGTGTACCGAAGCTATTGCGGCGAAAAGGTACCATGCCTCGCCTAGAGGCCGGTGGTCTCGACCTTCGGGGCGTCGACCATGCAGGGGTGGAAATTACACGGCGCGCCGGGAAGAACCGCCGGAGTGAAACTAGAAGAGGTGCAACACGGTCATTTGCAGCAGAAGCACCGCTCCTCGGGCGAACGCATAGCTCGCAAAGGCAAGACCGGTTACAAACGCCCGTTTTAGCGCCGGGTTTCTCGACGACCCAGGAATATGCTCATCGAACAGTATCAATCCAGGACAAAAAACGAACAGCCCGAACATTATGGCAAAGACTGCTTCATAGTTGACCGTCGACCGCAAGGGAGAAGGCCAACCATTTACCGCCCAGAGCGCCGAGATCACGAAGCTTACGACGGAGCACGTGGCAACGGTGATCCAATAGGCGAAGCCCGGCGGTACGCTGGCAGTGACTACCAATGGGGTCGCCAATCTGGCGGAGCTTTATGAGCTGACGACCGTGCTGGGGAGCGATCCAATGGATCCTGCTGCCGTTGCCTTTGGCTACCATAAAGCCACGGAACTGATGCAGCAGCAGTTTGGAACTGTGAGCCAAGCTGTTCATCCTGCCAGCCTGCGGGTAACTGATCCCGAGGTGGTTTATCTCGCTCTGACTTCGTATCCACCGGGAGATTCTGCTGATCAGCAGACGCTGGGCAAATTTCGTCACGCAATAGATGCCGCTTTCGGTCGGCACGGCGGGGTTTTGCATGTGAAGAAGGATACGGCAGTATTTATGAGCACCAAAAAAGCCGACCTCTAATAGCGTGTACTTCTCCAGAAAAGCTCAGGAAACCTGTCGGTCCCTTCCTCCCCTGGCCGCCCGGTCGTTTCCCGACCCCATTTCGGTCAGAAGGTTGGTGTTGGCCTTTCACCTAAAGGGGTCTTCGAACCGGCAAGTTTGTTTTTCTGATCGCCGGGGCTAAGCGCTCGCGGCTGCAGTCCGGCGAACAGCAAAGACGATTATCCAAATGACAAGCCCTAAGTGGGCCAAGAGGCATAAAGTGGAAATCCTCAATATGAACTCGGTAGAGATTTGACTGGACACGAGTCCACCTCGTCCAAGCAATGCGGCGGTGGTTGCGAGTGTGCAGGGGACTCCTAATACCGCGAGTGAACCAGTAAAAAACTGAATGTCTGGCGTCCCTCGCCGGGTTCTTGAGGGCTTCTGCCCCAGCATCAGCGCCAGTACGCCGAGGCACCAAAGTAGGGCCGCAAACCCACCTATTGCACCGGCTCCGAGACCCAAAACGTAGACGCCCTCGACTTCGCTATTCCAGTCTGTACCAAACAGGTAGCAAGCGCTGCCACCCCCGCAATCCACGGGTCCCAAAGTGAGGATCAAGCAGACAGGGAGCCCGCCGAAGATTGCGATCCAGGCCAATACCAGCCAGTAGCGTGTTGGCAGACAGATAGCATGAGGTCCCCGGTCATAGAATCTTTCAGTTCTGCAGCTCCGCATTGGCCGAAAGCGACAGATATCGTCTAGGCTACCAAACTCCTTAGTCAAAAGCATGTCTGCTCTAGGTCTTGCTCAGTCGAGCAAGCACCGCGTCCGTCACGTCGGCGCCGAGCCGATAGGAAAACGCTGTGACACTCTGGAGGTCGTCGCTGAGCGTGCAGTCGAAGGCGAGGCCATACCACCTTTCTCCGGAGCGGAAGATCGCGCCGCTCGCTGCGACGCGCGTCCCTGTCATCTCCGACCTGGCATAGGCTTCCGCCATCACAATGTCGGGCGCGAAGCCTTCCCCGGCATTGCCGATCTGGGCCAAGGCCTCAATATTGCAGGTTTGCGCCAGCCGCTTTTCGGGGGGCAGCGTTTCTAGCATCGCGCGTGCCCGTGCCATGCTGGGAACACTCAGCATCGCCTTGAGATAGAAGCGTTTGGCACTGCGCAACGCCCCTAGCTCAAGGGTCGCGACATCGGGCTCCGCCGACGAAGCAGGCGGGGCTGTTCCTTCCGCCATCTCGTCAGCGTCAGCCGTGACCGCAGAGACGGCCTGATCCGGCACGCTGG
>NZ_JAQGJV010000077.1 GCF_028290435.1 Devosia sp.
GCGGTTTGGCCCATGCCGATCCAGAATCACGCATTTTCTCGATCGAAGCCTGGAACGCCGCCCTGGAGCAGCTCGCCGAACTGATGGAGTGATCCATCGGACGGGCGGCAGCGTATCGGTCCCCAAATGGGAGTTCCGATGCCGCAAAACACTGCCCTGGTCTGGCTGCGCAACGATTTGCGGCTCAGCGACAATCCTGCGCTCAGCGCTGCCTTCAAGCACGGCGATCATGTCATCGCGCTTTATATCCATGAAACAGACCCCGGCCTGCGCTCGCCGGGTGGCGCTGCACGCTGGTGGCTCCATCATAGCCTACAGGATTTGAGCCGCAGCCTCGCCGAGCATGGCGTGCGCCTCGTGGTGAGCACAGGCAACGCTCTGCAAGCCATCCAGAACGCGGTCAAGGATAACGGCGCCGATGCCGTATTCTGGAACCGCCGCTATGCACCTGCGGAAGTCGCCATTGATCTGGTCATCAAGGACGCCCTCAAAGCGGGAGGCATCCCGGCCCAGTCCTTTGCCGCCAACGTGCTGGTCGAGCCATGGTCCATTAAGACCAAGACCGGCAATCCCTATTCGGTCTATACGCCGTTCTGGAACACGCTGAAGGCATCCGACATTGCCGCCCCGGTTCGAACGCCGTCAGCCAAACCCGCCGTTCGGCCCGCCACCGTTGACGCCGACTACGCCCAACCCCAATGGGCGGAAAAACTCGTTCCGCATTGGCGCATCGGCGAAGCTGGTGCGCATAAAATCCTCGCCGATTTCCTCGACGACCAATTGGACGACTACGCCCAAGGTCGCGACTTCCCCGCCCGCGAAGCGACCACAAAGCTCTCTCCGCATCTGCGCTTTGGGGAAATCAGCCCGCGCCAAATCTGGCATGCAGCCCAGGCCCTAGCTCTGCGCGAGCCGGGCACGGCGGACGCCGTCAACAAGTTCCTATCCGAACTCGCCTGGCGCGATTTCAACTATCACCAGCTCTATCATCGTGACGATATCGCCACCGTGCCGATGCAGGCCAAATATGCCGATATCCCGTGGCGGAATGCCCCCGCCGATCTACAGGCCTGGCAGCGCGGCAAAACCGGTTTCCCGCTCATCGATGCCGGCATGCGCGAGCTCTGGGCCACCGGCTTCATGCAGAACCGCGTTCGCATGCTGACCGCCTCGCTGCTGGCCAAGAACCTCCTGATCGATTGGCGGCTGGGCGAGCAATGGTTCTGGGATTGCCTCTGCGATGCGGACAGCGCCAACAATCCGGGCAACTGGCAGTGGGTCGCCGGCTCCGGCCTCGACGCCGCCCCCTACTTCCGCATTTTCAATCCCGTGGTGCAGGGCGAACGCTTCGATGCCGACGGGCGCTACGTCCGCCAGTGGATACCCGAATTGGCAGGCCTGCCGGACAAATGGATTCAGCAGCCATATGCCGCGCCATCCGAAGTGCTGGCGGCCGCCGGCGTGGCGTTGGGCGACACCTATCCCCGCCCGATCGTCGATCTGAAGCTGTCCCGCGAGCGCGCGCTGGAGGCGGCCAAGCGCAGCTAGGCTGGAATAGCGTTGCGAAGGCGGCGCTCAATCGCGGCGGGACTTGCGCAAAATCGCGTGGAGGGGAAAAGCCGTGCTGGGATCGGCACTTATTCCTTGTGGGCGCGTTGGTGCACGCCTACCAATTGGGTTCCTCCAGCTACGAAGATATCATGGCCAAGCACCAAGACCTCATCTCGGCAATCGGCAACACGCCGCTCATTCGTCTCAATCGCGTGTCGACGCTGACCGGCAGCGATATCTGGGGCAAGGCGGAGTTCCTTAATCCGGGCCAGTCGGTCAAGGATCGCGCGGCCTTGTTCATCATCCACGATGCGGTCAAGAGCGGCGCGCTTAAGCCCGGCGGCACCATCGTCGAGGGCACGGCCGGCAATACCGGTATCGGGCTGACCCTGGTGGCCAATTCGCTGGGTTTCAAATCGGTGATCGTCATTCCCGAAACTCAGAGCCAGGAAAAGAAGGACGCGCTGCGCCTTTACGGCGCCGAGCTGATCGAGGTTCCCGCCAAGCCCTATAAGGACCCGAACAACTACATCAAGATTTCCCAGCGCCTCGCCGAAAAGCTCAACAAGGAACTTCCCAACGGCGCGGTCTGGGCCAACCAGTTCGACAACACCTCCAACAAGCGCGCGCATGTGGAAACCACCGGCCCCGAAATCTGGCAGCAGACTGGCGGGCGAATCGACGGTTTCATCTGCTCGGTCGGCTCCGGCGGCACGCTGGCCGGCGTCGCAGAAGCGCTGCGGTCGCGCAATTCGGACGTCCAAATCGGCCTCGCAGATCCCGAAGGCGCCGCGCTCTACAGTTATTACACGACGGGTGAGCTCAAATCCTCGGGCAATTCGATCACCGAGGGCATCGGCCAGGGCCGCATCACCGAGAACCTCAAGGGCCTCAAGATCGACCGTGCGTACCAGATTTCCGACACCGAAGCCCTGCCCTACGTCTTCGATCTACTCGAACACGAGGGCCTGTGCCTGGGCGGTTCCAGCGCCATCAACATCGCCGGCGCGGTGCGGCTGGCCAACGATCTGGGACCGGGCAAGACCATCGTGACCATCCTCTGTGATTACGGCAACCGCTACCAATCCAAGCTGTTCAACCCAGCCTTCCTGCGCGACAAGGGCCTGCCGGTGCCGACATGGCTCGAAGGTCGCACGCCGATTGATATTTCATCGGTAGTGGAGCCGGCATAAGGGGCTCGGAGAGGTCACAATAGCTCAGTGGGCTTGTTGTGATCCGACGCCTCCACCCACTCGGTGTCATACCGGCGAAGGCCGGTACGTATCCCGAGACTTAGCCGCAGCCGCAAGGTGACGTAACCGCACGCATCGTGGGTGCCATCACCCCCTCCAGCCTCCCCCATCATGGGGGAGGTGTCTGCCGGTGGGTGGGAAGGTTTGTGTCTCCATAATGAGCGGATTGGACGCGTTCTTTCCCCAGGAGTGGAGA
>NZ_JAQGJV010000071.1 GCF_028290435.1 Devosia sp.
GGGCGCGGCCGGTCTGATCATGCTGGCACTCAATCCCAGCGTGCGGCGGGCGCTGGGTGACCTGACGCTGATCATGCTGATCCTGAGCGCAGTGATTGGCCTCGTCGAGGAAATTACCCATCATCGCCTGCTGCCTTACCCCTATGTGGAACTGCAATTTCGGCCGATCGGGCTGTCCGAGCATCCCCTGGCGCTGGGTGCGCTGTGTGCCACCGCGGTGGGCTTCGTGGCCGTGACCAATTGGCGGCTCTGGGTTCGGGTCGCGGCGATTTTTATCCTGCTGATTGGCTGTGCGGCCTCGGGCGCGCGTTTCGCACTGCTGCTGACCGCCGCCGAAATTCTGGCCCTGCTGGTCTTCGTGCGCTGGCCGCGCCTGTCGCCGCGCCATGAACGCCAGGCCAAGGTTCTCGTGCTGCTGACCACGCTGATCGGCGGCGCGCTGTTGGTGTCAGCGCTGTTCGCAGCCGGATTGCTGGGCCGGTTCAGCGACACCATTTTCGACGAGAATTTCTATGCCCGCGTGAACATCTATCAGGTGTTCAACTACGTGGACTGGAAGGACATCACCTTCGGCATGAAGGCTGCCGACCTGATCGGCATCGTACGCGAGCAATTGCATTTGCCGGCTATCGAGAGCGCACCAGTGGTGCTGATCCTGCTGCTGGGCCTGCCCATTGCACTGGCCTTTGCGGTGCTGGTGTTCTGGATGTTGCTGCGCCTGTTGCGCGGCGCCCCGATGCCGATCTGGATCGCCACCATCACCTTTCTGCTGGCCGCGCTGTCCAACAATACGCTATCGGCCAAGACGCCGGTGGTGATGATGATCGTGGTGTTGATCCTGGCGTATAATTCAAAGCCGGTGCCGAACAGGGCGGAATTGGTCGAGGATGCGCCTCGATCACATTAAGGGCATTTACTGTCCCCAGGGTTTTCGCTGGGTTAGGGGCTTGCGAAGGATTAATCCAAGGTAAACGGGCTCACCATGGCCCAAGGACATAACCTTGCTGCTGCGCTCCACTCTTATCTATGCCCCGGCGATCCTGCTGACGCGCATTTCGGCGCTGCTGCTGCTGGTGATTGCCACGCGGCTGATCGACCAGAGCGAATATGGCCTGCTGACGCTGGTCGTTACCGTTGGCGAGATGACCGATGTGGCGGTCACCAATTGGCTGCGCATTGCGCTGTTGCGGTTGGGGGGCAAGGGCGAGGTGAGCCGGGGGAGCCTGTTCCTCGCCGGCCGCGTGCTGCTGGCAACTACCGCGCTTGGCATTGTCATCTCGGTTGCGGGCGCAACGCTGGTGGCGCCGGAGCGCTGGGTGGAGTTCTCCATTGCTGTGTGCAGCTATCTGGTTGCGGGCTCGATCAGCCGCTTCGCGCTGACGGTGCTACAGATGCAGCAGCGCCATTCGACCTATTCGCTGCTGGAGGCGCTGCGGGCGGCGCTGCAGATGATCCTGCCGGTGGCGGCAATCTTCATCTTCCACAACTCGTTCCTGATGGTGTCGCTGGGCTCGTCATTGGGTGTGCTGATCGCCGGGGTCGTGGCCAGTATTATGGCCTTTGGCCGGGTTGCGCCTGGTCAGGCGCGGTTTACCCACCGGGCGTTCTTTGCCTTTGGGGTGCCGCTGATCGTCATGGCGCTGATGGGCTTTGGCCTCAACAGCGCCGAGCGCGTGTTTCTCAAAGTCTATTACGACGCCGGCGCGGTGGCGGTGTTCGCAGCCGCCTATGCGCTGGCGCGCCAGCCCATCGACATGGTGGCCAACGCCATCAATATGGGGGCTTTCCCCGAAGTGGTCAGCCGCTTCGACGAGCATGGCCCCTCGGCTGCCGCCGATTTCCTGTCGCATCTGATGGGTTTGATGATCCGGCTTTGCCTGCCGGTCGCGGCGCTATTAGTCGCGCTGGCTCCTGCCATCACCGAACTGGCGCTGCCGGCAGAATATCATGGCCATGTCGCCCAGCTGTTTCCGCTCATTGCCTTCAGCGTGCTCTGCGCCAATCTCACCAGCTTCGTTTATGGCGACGTGGTGCACGCCCACAAGCGGCCCTGGCTGCTGAGCATTCCCACGGCTTTGGGCTCCGTCGGCACTATCGGGCTGTCGCTGCTGCTGGTGCCGCCATATGCCGAGCTCGGCGCGGCCTCAGCGCTGGCGGGCGGTTCGCTGGTGAGCCTGGTTGCGTGTCTGGTCATCAGCGAACGGCTGACACCCATCCCGGTGCCATGGCGCCATATCGGCGTTTCCATCGTCATTGCGCTGGCGACCGGGCTGGCGGCCAGTCTTGCTGCCGCGGCCTTGGGGCAAGTGCCGACTATTGTCAGGCTGGCTGCTGGCGGATTGCTGGGCGGCGCGGTGTTCCTCGGCCTCAACGCGCTGTTCGATCCGGCGGCCACACTGCAACTGACCGGCAAGCTAAAGGCTCGCCTGGGCATGGCATGATGGCTGCACATACAATTTTACCGATTAAGAACGTTGGGATTTTGGGCGCCAATTGGCCCGCCCGATATGGCATCTTGAGCCCATTCGATGGGCCGGCCTTGCCACTGCCGCGCCCCTCGGTCGTCGATCCTCAGGTCAGCACCGCCGTCGGATCGCCGCGTTGCGGACCCAGGAGCGCTTCATGATTGCCGATCTTGCCAACATCGTGGTCGAAAAGCTGTGGAGCGCCAACGGGCTCGCCGCGGGCCTGTTGTTTTTGACGGCGTTTGGCAGTGCGCTCGTCGCCTACATCAGAATTGAAGAACACAAATCCTTGCTCGATTTTCTCAGCTTCGCCTTCCCCAAGGAGGTGATCATGCACCCTTCGGCGCGGGCCGACGTGCTGTTCTGGATCACCAAGCGGGCGATCATGCCGTTCTTCCTGATCCCGTTCGGCTTCGGGTTTGTGGCGGCAGTGGCCTATGGCACCAACCAGCTCATCGGCGGTGTGTTCCATCTCGATGGGCCGCTGATGGCCGGCCCGGCCAGCCCGTGGATCATCGTGCTGTTCACGCTGACCATGCTGGTGGCCTACGATATTTCCTATTACCTCTACCACGTGGCGCAGCACAAAGTGCCGATCCTGTGGGAACTGCATAAGGTGCACCACTCGGCCGAGGTCATGGTCGGCATCACCAAGGATCGCGTCCACCCGCTCGACGAATTGCTCAACCGCGCCTGGGACGGGGTCATTCCGGGCATCTGTTTCGGGCTGTGGAGCGTGATCGCGCTCGACCCGGTCGAGCTGACCATTTTCGGCATCAATGTCTACGTGATCCGCAATATCCTGATGATGGATTTCGTGCGGCACACCCATTTCAAGATTTCGTTCGGCCCGCTCGACAACGTCGTGCTGTCGCCGCACTGGCACCAACTCCATCACAGCACCAATCCCAAGCATTACGACAAGAATTTCGGGCTGTTGTTCTCGTTCTGGGATCGCCTGTTCGGGACG
This sequence comes from Devosia sp., assembly GCF_028290435.1. Classification (GTDB taxonomy): domain Bacteria; phylum Pseudomonadota; class Alphaproteobacteria; order Rhizobiales; family Devosiaceae; genus Devosia. Next base: position 3,436 of record NZ_JAQGJV010000071.1, read on the forward strand.
GCCTGCGTGCCTGAGCCCGATGAGGATTTCAAATTCGGGCTGCTGGATCGCGACCATCGCGATTACCAGTCCCTGTTCGGGCTTTACATCATGCCGTTGCAGAAGATGGGCGGACACGTGGCCAAATGGGCCGGGCGGCGGCCTCGGGTGACCGTTCCGCCGCCGGAAAGTCCGCGGTCATGAATGCGCATGCCGCTATTGGGATGGCGGCAGATGAACGGCTTGAGGTCGTTCAATCAGGCGAGCGGCTGGCCGAGATCGGACCCGCCTGGATGGCGCTATGGCGTCAAGCCGATGGGCTGATTTTTCAGAGCCATGCGTGGATTTCGGCCTGGTGGACCACGCTGCCGGATCATCGCGACCGCGCCTTGCGTATCGGGCTGGTCTGGAACGGCGAGCGACTGGTTGCAGTGCTGCCGCTGGCGATCAGCCGGCGCAAGGGCCTGCTCATGCTTGAATGGGCCGCCAATGCGCATAGCGACTACGAGGATGCGCTGGCCGCGCCCGACTGCGCGCCCGAGATGCTGCAGCGGTTGTGGGGGCAGATGTCCGCCTTGGGCGGATACGATCTGGTCAGACTCAATCGGCTGTTGCCGGGCGCGTTGGCCAATGGGCTGACCGGCGCCACGGCCGGCGTCAAACTGCGGGCCAATCATCGCGAGGAAATGAGCTATCGAGTCTCCGGCCAATGGGCGGATGGCGCGACCTGGTTCAACGAGCAGCCCAAGAAGACGCGGCAGAATTATCGGCGCGGCCGCAAGGCGCTGGACGAGGCGGGGGAGGTGCAGTTTAGGCTCTTACCACCGGATGCGCCGCTCGGGCCGGTGCTCGATCGGCTAGCGGCGCTCAAGAGCAAATGGCTGTCGGCGCGCGCCATCGAATCCGAATTGTTCGAGGATGGCGCTGTGCCGCTGTCGGCTTTGGTCGAGGCGTTGGCGCAGGCGGGCGTGTTGCATGTGTTCGTGCTGGAGAGCCAGGGCACGGTCATCGCCGTGTCGATCAATTTCGTGCAGCGCGGCAGCATGATGGCGTTCGTGACGACCTATGATCCGGACTTTGAGCGCGCCTCGCCCGGAATGGTGCTGATGATGGACTATATTCAGTGGTCGATCGATCATGGATTGCACACCGTGGATTTCCTGTGTGGCGCAGAGGCGTTCAAGCGCCGGTTTTCGACAGAGGCAGTGATGCTGAGCACGATTGCGGGGACGGGGAGTGCCAAGGGGGCGGTCGCGGAATTAGCCGACCGGACGCGCCACCAAGTGCGGGTGTTGCAGGAGCGGTGGCGGGGACGATCGGCTGCTGCACCGGAGGCAGCGGACTAAACTCCACAGACTAACGAACGCCGGACGGGCTCCCTCCCCCTTGAGGGGAGGGCTGGGGTGGGGGGAACGCGCGGCCTGGCGAGGTTGTCTGCCCAACTGGGCGCCGCTCCCTGTGCAACTTCCCCCCACCCTAACCCCCCCTCAAGGGGGAGGGGATCAGATCGTGGCGGCGACAGCATGGGAGTCAATTCAGCCCTAAACCACCAGCCTTGCATCCGACTTGCGGCTCTTCTTCCAGGTCCACAGCCCGCGCGTATCGATCAGCTTCTTGTTGCTGAGGGCTTCTGGGTCGATGAAGTTGAAATGGCGGTGATCCACCAGCAATACCACCACGTCGGCGCGATCGATCGCGGTGAGCGCGTCGCGGAATTCGATGTCGAGGCCTTGCAATTGCGGGGGCAGGGCATCGGTATGGGGCTCGCTGGCGATGATCTTGTGGGCGATGCCGGCCTCGTGCAGCAGGCGCACCACTTCGACGGCCGGGCTTTCGCGCAGGTCATCGATATTGGGTTTGAAAGCCAGGCCGAGGCAGGCCACAGTCTGCTTTTTCTTGGGGTCGAGCACTGACTTGATCTCGTCCACCACCGCCTGCGGGCGGGCGCTGTTGATCTTGCGGGCGCGGGCCATGAGCTGGCTCTGCTTGGGAGCGGCGTCGATGATGAAATAGGGATCGACGGCAATGCAATGGCCGCCGACACCGGGGCCGGGTTGCAGGATGTTGACGCGCGGATGGCGGTTGGCCAACTCGATCACTTCCCACACATTGATCTTGAGATGCGTGCAGACGGCGGCAAGTTCGTTGGCGAAGGCGATGTTGACGTCGCGAAAGGCGTTTTCGCTGAGCTTGACCAGCTCGGCCGCCTCGGCGGAGGTGAGGAACAATTCGCCGGTCAGGAAACTCGAATAGAGCAGGCCAGTGGCCTCGGCCGAGCGCTTCGACAGGCCGCCCACGCTGCGGTCGTTCTGCACCAGTTCGGTCAAAACCTTGCCGGGCAACACCCGCTCGGGGCTATAGGCGACCAGCACGTCGGCATCCTCGCCGGCGCCGGTGGGGAAGCTGAGATCGGGGCGGAGCACGGCCAGCTCTTTGCACATCGAGCGCGTGGTGCCGACCGGGGAGGTGGATTCCAGCACCACCAGGTCGCCCTTTTTCAGCACCGGCGCGATCGAGCGCGCGGCGGCGTAGACATAGGTGGTGTCGGGGCGGTGGTCCTCGGTCATCGGCGTGGGGACGGCGATGATATAGGCGTCCGAGGTCTCAGGCTTCAGCGCGGCGCGCAGGTTGCCGTTGGAGACGACCTTCTGGATCAGGCCATCGAGATCGGGCTCCACGATGTGGACCTCGCCGCGATTGACCCGTTCGACGACGCTCTTGTTGACGTCGACGCCAAGCACCTTCAGCCCGCGGCTGGCAAAGATTGCGCAGGTGGGCAGGCCGATATAGCCCATGCCGACGACACAGACGGTCTTGAAATCACGCATCGCGCGCAAGCTCCTCGAGAATTCGCAAACTGGCCTTGCCATCGCCATAGGGATTGTGGCGCATGCTCATCTGGCCATAGGCCTCTTCATTGTCGAGCAGCCGATTGGCCTCGCTGACGATGCGATTGGTATCGGTACCGACCAGGATCGCTGTGCCCGCCCGCACGCCTTCGGGGCGTTCGGTATTGTCGCGCAGCACCAGCACCGGCTTGCCCAGCGAAGGGGCTTCCTCCTGCACGCCGCCCGAGTCGGTCAGCACCAGATCGGCGCGCTTGAGCAGGTAGAGGAAGGGCAGGTAATCCTGTGGCTGAATCAGGTGAATACCCGCGACGTGGTCGAGGGCGGCATGGACCGGTACCATCACTTTCGGGTTGGGATGGACCGGATAAACGATCTCGACATCGCCACGCGCAGCCAGCGTTTTTAGCGCCGCGCAGATGCGCTCTATGCCGGAGTCGAAATTCTCGCGGCGGTGACCGGTGACCAGGATCAGGCGCTTGGTTGGATCGAGGAAATCGAAGCGCTTTTCCATCGGGGCGGCAAGGCTGTCGTCGGCATCGAAGCGCCCGCTGAAATGCAACAGCGAGTCCACCACGGTGTTGCCGGACACGAAGATGCGGCTGGCATCCTTGTTCTCGGCCAAGAGGTTATCGCGGGCTTCCGTGGTCGGCACAAAATGCCAGGCTGCGATATCGCCGATGACCTTGCGGTTCAGCTCTTCGGGCCAGGGCGAATAGAGATCGTGGCTGCGCAGGCCGGCTTCGATATGGGCCACGGGGATGCGCTTGTAGAAACTGGCCAAAGCCGCCGTCATCGCGGTGGTGGTATCGCCCTGCACCAGCACCACATCGGGCTTGGCGGCGTCGAGCACGGCTTCCATGCCCTTGAGGATGCGGGCGGTGACGTCGAACAGGCTCTGGCCGGGCGACATGATATCGAGATCGTAATGCACCGGCAGCCCGGTCATGGCGATGATGGCGTCGACCATTTCGCGATGCTGGGCGGTGACGCAGATCTCGGTATGGAAGCGGGGGTCGGCGAGGGCGTCGCGCGCCACGGGAAAGCACTTGATCGCCTCGGGGCGCGTCCCGAAGACGATGAGCAGGCGGCGCGGCGGCCGATTTTCAGGGGTCATTGTCGTTCTTTCTGCAGCACCGAAATTTATCACGCCTCGCGCCAGAACGGCACCAAAGCTTTGATTATCCTTAAGCTATCCGGCCATCTTGGGATTAACGATGTTCGCTTTCAACAGGGGTGTCGAGCGATGTGACATGCTAAACAAGACATTAACAACACGGATTTGACCGCCATGCTGACCAAAAGAATAGCTCTGCTCGCGGCCAATCCGGCCTTTGGTGCTATTGTCGGCAGCAGCCTGCAAAGCGAAGCCCGGCTCAAGGTCTACGCCTTTCAGACGCTTGAGGCGGTGACCACCTTCATTCGTATCTCGCCGATCGACATGGTGATTCTGGACGCCGATAGCGTGCCGGCCGATATCGCCGAGACCATCACGGCGCTGCGCGACCTGCCCAAGCGGGCGCAGCAGGATCTGGCGCTGATGCTGCTGACGCGGGCCGAGCCGGCGTTTCACGCCGCGCTAGTGGCTCAGGGCATCGATGTGGTGCATGGCAAGCCGGTGGCGCCGGGGCGGTTGCTGGAAAGCGTGCGCAGCCAGTTGCACATGCGCGCAGCGGGCCCGATCGTGGATGGCGTTTATCGCGGGCCCGAACGCCGCCGCCATGGCGGCGCCAGCCGCACGGCGCCTGTCATGCCCCGGCATGACAATGTGATCCAGCTGTTCGGCCGGGCCAGCAAGACAGCCTGAGCTGTCCGCGCTTAAAGCGTCAACAAAGCCTCGTACTGATCGCCGATCCGTTCGACCGAGAAATCGGCCGCTCGCGTCTGCAGGCGATTGGCGGACGTGGGGCTTGCCAGCATGCGCGCCATTGCGGCCGCAATAGCCCCCGCATCGCCGACCGGCGTCAGTTCTCCCAGGGCGCCGTTTTCCAAAATCTCGCGCGGACCATGCGTGCAATCGGTGCTCACCACCGGCAGGCCGGCCGCCAGCGCCTCGACAATGACATTGCCAAAGCCCTCGCTGGTCGAGGTCAGCACGAACAGGTCGGACGCCAAAAGGCTCGGTCGGATATCGGCTACGAAGCCGGGCATCAAGACATCGGCCCCGAGACCGCGCTCGGCCACCAGCGCCGTCAGCTCGTCACGCAGCGGGCCATCGCCCAGGATGACGAGCTTGGCCGGCATGTCGCGGCGCAAAAGAGCGAAGGCCTCGATCAGCGTGCGGTGGTCCTTGACGGGCGCCAGGCGGCCGGCGGTGATAATGATGGGTGTATCGGCGGCGCGTATGGCCGTCAGAGTGTGCATCCATTCGCTGTCTTCGGCCGGCTTGAGCGAGGGCGGGGGCAGGGGATTGTGGATGACCGCGATCTTGTCTGCCGCAATGCCGGCGCTGAGATCGCCCGCAATGCCTTGCGATACCGCGATGGCGCGTTTGGCGCGTCGCGCCATCAGGCCGGTAAACCGGCGCGCCAGTTCCGAGCCGGTGCGACTATCGCGCAGCGTGGCGGCGGCGTGGAAGCTGGGGTAGAATTTGGCCCCGCTCAGCGAAAGCCACAGGGCGAGCGCTGTCGTCAGGTTGGCAAATTCGGGGGCGCTGAACACGGCATCGGGCTGGTGGCGGCGGAAGTACGCCGCCATGCGCAGCAGGCCGCGCAGCGTGGCGGGCTTGCCGAAACGCTCGCCGGCAAACAGCGGGATGCCGAAATCCACCAGATGCACTTGGGGGGACACATGCACCCGGTTGGGGCCCAGACCATTCCAGACCAGCAGCGTCGTATCATGCCCGCGCCGCGACAACTCGTTGGCGACCAGCACCCAGACCCGCTCGGCGCCACCGCCGATCAGGCTGGGGACGTGAAAGATCAGCTTGGCCATGCGGGTCGCTAGGCCGTCGGTTCGGCGCGCGGGCCGCGAATATCGCTCACAATGCCTAGTCCGAGCGCCAGCACCAGGCCGAGCGCGAGGCCGCCGGCGCCGCCAAGCGTGATCATCAGGATATTCCGCGGCGGCCAGCTGCGCGCCAGCGGTGGCACTGCTGTCGAGATCACGCGCACATTGCTGGTATCGAGATTGCCGCTTTCGCTGAGCTGCTGCGAGCGGCTGAGGAAGGCCTCGTAGACCGCGCTGCGCGATTTGGCTTCGCGCTCCAGTTCACGCAAGGCAATCTGCGCCTGGTTATCGGAGAACACCGCGGTGCGCTGGGTGTCGGATTTCGCGGTCAGCGCCTGCAGCGCGTTGGTCGCCTCGTCGAGACGGGTCTTGGCGGCGGCGATCATGCGGGTGCTCTCGCTGGCCACCTGGGCCTGCAAGGCGTCCACTTCGGTCTGCAATTGCAGGATGATCGGGTGCCGGGCGCCATAGACCATGGATTGGCTCTGCAGCTTTTGCTGCGAGGTCGCCAGTTGCGCGCGCAGCGAGTCGAGCGTGGCGTTCTGGGCGGCATCGCTGCTGCCAGTGCCGCCGGCGCGCAGGCCATCATAGGCGGATTGGGCGGCGATCACCTGTCCCTGCGCGGTGACGACCTGTTCGTTGAGTTGGTTGAGCCGCAGCGTGCTGGTCAATTCGCCGGCGCTCGACTGCAGGCCATTGGCGCGCTTGTAGTCTTCGACGGCCGCATCGGCCAGGTTGACGGCCTTCTTGAGGTCTTCCAGGCGACTATCGAGGCCGCTGACGATCTGGTTGGAGCCGTCAGTCTCGGCGCGCGCGAGTTCGGCCTGAAAGGCCACGAAGACGGCGTTGGAGATGAGGATGGATTTGTCGATATCCTCGGTGGTCACCGCCATGGTGGCAACGAAGGATTTCTCGTCGGCGGTGATCTTGATGGCGGCGCGCAGGGCCGCGAGGGCCGCCACCTCCGGATCGATCTTGCCGGCCGGGTCGGCGAATTCGGGGTCGCTCGACAGGCGTAGATCGCTGACGACGCGGGTCAGCACATTGCCCGAAGTCATGACGCGCAGCTTGCTGGCGGCGGCCAGTAGCGCGCTATCGGGCTGTTGGCCGGCGGTGACGGCGGCAGCGTCGCCCAGCACTTGCAGCCCGGCGGGGTCGATCAGGATATCGGAGGTTACCGTATAGCTGGGCTTGCTGAGCACCCCATAGGCACCGCCCGCGATGGCGCCGAGCACGACCAGGATAGCGATCCACGGCAGGCCCTTGCGCAGCCAGACGGTGATCCGGCGCAGGTCGAGTTCGAGGAAATCGCCGATCTTGTCGAGCGTGACGGTTTCGGGTTGCGGCTTTGGCAGGGCTTGGGCCTGCACTTTTGCGGTCGCGCGCGGATCGGCGATGCGCACCATGGGACGCTCGCCGACGGCCCGCGTGCGCGGGCGGGCAAAGAGGCGGCCACCTGCATCCGGCGTGGCGGGGGTCATGCTGTCCGAGGCGTTGGCCATCGTGGTGAGCTTCCGTGGCTTTGTTCGCCCTCTTTATAAGCCCGAACCACGGTCTGCCTGCGCGGCTTCTGGATTCTTGGTAAATCTCAGCGCGGCTGGCGTACCACGCCGTCGACCACTTCGAGCCTGCCGGCGCGATTGGTGGTGTGCTTGAACTCGCAACGCCAGCCGGTTGTGTCGAGGCGGCGGACGGGGCCAACGCCTACGTGGTTGAGATCAAGTTCGGTGATGTCGACTAACCCCATGCCGCTGCCATAGCCATTGGTGCCGTCCTGTACCGGCAGCACCGCGAATGGGCCGCCCAAGATGAAGGCGCCGGCTGGACGCGCCGAACTTTGATCGATCAGGATCGGGTTGGCGATATGAGGCAGGAACGGGCCCGACAGGGTTTCGGCGTGAAACACCAGCATGGCGTCCGAGGAGCTGCCCCTGCCGCCATCGGCGGCGAACAGCCAGAACCGGCCATCGTGATGCAGCAGGGTGGCGTCGGAGAGTGGGGTGTCGGCGATAAGCACGGCGTGGCGCACCCAGCGGTCGGGGAACTGCACGGCGCGATAGAGATGGAGATCGCGACCGCCGGCAGTTTCGGGGATCATCCAGAAGTCTCCGTCATGGGCGAAGACCTGCGGATAGGACAGGTGGAACGGTTCCTCCAAGACGACGCGCGGGGTGCCGAACGTGCCGTCGTCATTGGCCTCGGCGACAGCGATGACGCCCTTTCTTGTGGCGTGGGGGAAGTCCTCGACGAAGAGGAAATAGCGGCCGTTCACCTCAACCGGAAAGGGATCGGCGTAAAAGCGCGATCCATCCTCGGGCAGTTCCTGCCACGGCGGGGCGGGCAGGGTGGCATAGCCGGCGGCAGTGCTATCGAAGCCGAGCCCGGCGAGGGGCTCAGGGTGAAAGCGATAGCCGACCCGCCAGTGGAAGGGCTTGTAGCGCAGCTTCAGGAAGAGGCGGTGCGCCAGCTTCGGGGCGATACCCAGCCAGTAGGCGGCAGTCAGTGCGGTGGATGACTTCGCTGTCACGAGGGGCTGTGGTGCTCTCGTCCTGCCCGCTGCGACGTCGCGGACGCAGCGCTCCAGCAGGTCGAGCGTGCGAATGAGAATGTCGTTGAGGGCGCGGGTAAGCCAGATGCGCTCGCTCACCATCGGGCGGGCGATGCCGATCGGCGCTCCATCGAGCAGCACGTGAACCACGGGTTGGCCGCCTGTGAGGACGCTATGAGCCGTGCCCTCAAGACTGTAATGACCATCGAACAGGACAGTCAGGGCGGGGACGCTCGCGCTGTTGTTGCGCCCAGACAGGTTGATGATGAGGTCGGGCGTCTCATGCGCGTCGTCGGGCGAAATAGTGGTTCGTGACGCGAGCCGGGGGCCGAAGCGCAGGCTTTCAAAGGCCAGGATATGATCCAGTTTGCGCGTTGCTCCGTAGGAGCTTAATGAAACGCTAACGCGGTGACCGGACTGGCGCAGGCGGTCGATCAATTCTGCATGCCAGCGACGCGAAAATTGCGTGGGAAGAATGATGCCAATGGCGATAGACATAGCTCATCCTCCCTCGTGGTCCCGCCATGAAAACACTGCAATTTTAGCCGTTAAGGATGCCTTAAGGGACTTGGCGACGGACGGCCCCACTCGGCGTATTTCTACGCACAAGGCCTGCGTCGGGCCGAACGGACGACACGAAGATGACTGATATCAAGATCAAGGCACCCGATGCGGAGCGCATCTGGCCGCCGTTTTATGCCTACCGCCCCTATCCGCAGAAAAAGGCGCCCGAGGCTGAGCCACAATTCTGGCAGCAGCACCCGGTGATCGCCGAGCATCGCACGACCTTCCTCGATGCGCCCATGCATACGCTGACCATGCTCGAAACGCTGGAACTAGCGGGCGAGGCCATGCGGGCGCGCCAGCCACTGCACCACACGGTCATCAACGTGTCCAAGCTGGTCAACATGCACTCCAACCCGGAATTGGCGCGCGACGTTTCGGAAGCCGACCTGATCAATATCGATGGCGCCGGCGTAGTCTGGGGCGCGCGGCTGCTGGGCATTGCGGTGCCGGAGCGCGTGGCGGGCGTCGAGATCATGGAGCGCCTGTTCAAGCTGTGCGCCGAGAACGGGTTCAAGCCCTATTTGCTGGGCGCCGAGAGCCAGGTGCTCGAGGCGGTGCAGGAGCGGTTGAAGCGGGACTATCCGACGCTGCAGATCGCCGGCGCCCATGACGGGTATTTCACCGACGAAGAAGAGATCGTGCTCGACATCAATGCCTCGGGCGCCGATTGCCTGTTCGTGGCCATGTCGAGCCCGCGCAAGGAGCGGTTCCTCTACAAGTATCGCCTGGTGCTGGCGCCCTATTTCATCATGGGCGTGGGCGGCAGTTTCGATGTCTATGGCGGCAAGGTGCGCCGCGCCCCGGCCTGGGTACAGACCATCGGCATGGAATGGCTCTATCGCGTGCTGCAGGAGCCGCGCCGGCTGTGGCGGCGCTACTGGGACACCAATCGCGCCTATGCGAAAATGCTGTGGACCAGCTATTGGACGCAGCGGCGCGGCCCGCGCCCTTAACCTACACATCGGCATTTCATTGCAGCAAAAGGCCTGCCGGCGCGATAGTGGCTGGGCCGCCAGGGCCGGACATGTCTCGGCAGCGGAGAGACCGGCGAATGGCTAAAGCGGATGGGATGTTGGACGTTCTGGTGGCGACACCGGGCGGCGGCGGCGGGCAGGGTGGTATCGACCGCATGATGGCGTCGTTGCGCACCGAGGCGGAACGCCAGGGCCAGCCCAATCTTCGCATTCAGTTCGGCGCCTCGCGCGGGCTCGGCCATATCGGCTTTTCGATCTGGCACATGAGCGTGTTCATCGTCCGCATGCTGGCCCTGCGCCTGGCCGGACGCCTCGATGTGCTCCACCTGAACCTTGCCATCCAGGGCAGCACCTGGCGCAAGCTGATCTTGGCCTGGATCGCCCACGCCATTGGCGTGCCCTACGTGCTGCATCTGCATGGTGCCGAATATCAGGAATACTGGACCGATGTGCCGAGCCGCCGCAACCGCGCGATCGGCTGGCTGTTCGCCCATGCGGCGCGCATCATCGTGCTCGGTACGGTCTGGAAGCAGTTCGTCACCGCGCGGGTGCCCGAAATCGGCCCGCGCGTCGTCATTGTCCCCAATGCGGCGCCGCGCCCGGCGCTGGCCCATCGCGGCGGCGGTAACTTAGTGCATATCTTGTTTCTGGGTCGCGTCGGCGATCGCAAGGGCGTGCCCCAACTGGGCGAAGCGCTGGGGCGGATGCAGGGCGATCCGGGCTGGCGCGCCACCATTGCGGGCGATGGCCATGTCGACGCGGCGCGCGCCGCAGCCAGGGAAGCGGGCCTGGCGGAACGCGTCGATATTCCCGGCTGGGTCGGGCCCGAGCAGGTGGCCGAACTGATTGCCAACGCCGATATCATGGTGCTGCCCTCGTTCCACGAAAACCTGCCGATCTCGGTGATCGAGGCGATGGCGGCCGGACTTGCGATCGTGGTGACGCCGGTGGGCGCGGTGGAGGACATCATCACCGATGAGGTCAACGGACTGCTGGTGCCGCCGGGCGATGTCGATGCGTTGACGGTGGCGTTGCAGCGGCTGGTCGCAGATCCCGAACTGCGGGCTCGGCTTGGCCAGGCCGCCCTTGAAGTGCATCGGACGCGGCTCGATATGGAGCCCTATCTCGGCGCGATCACAAATGCGTGGCGGGGCGCCGCACAGCGCTCTGTGCATTAAGCTTAACGAAGGGTAAAGATTGGGTCGGCCGGCGCAGCGGTCTACTACAGTGCAACCAGTCGGAACGAAGCGGTTACGCTATGATTCATGAGACATCGGCCAAACTGACTGCGGGAGCCGTGCTGGCCTTTTCGGCCCGCGACGCCGACCACGTCACCATCACGCAAATTCACGATGCCGCACGCTGGGATGCGTTGCTGGCCCTGGCCGACCGCCCCCACTTGACCCAGACCTTCGCCTATGGCGCCGCCAAGGCGACACAGAACTGGAAGCTGATCCGCGTCTGCCTGTCGATCGGCGATGTTCCGATCGCGCTGTGCCAGGTGCTGGAGAAGCGGGTCCTGGGCATTCGCGTGGTCTCGCGCATCAATCGCGGCCCGGTCATGCTGGAAACCAATCCATCCAATGAGCGGGTGCTGGCCGCCTATCGCGCCATTCGGCAGCGCTGGGGCCATTGGTATTCGGGTCCATTGTCGATCGCACCGGCCCTGACCCAAAGCGACGAGAACGCCGCGCTGCTGCGCCAGGCCGGATATAAATTCCGTGGCGTTAAAGGGTGGTGGTCGGGTCGCATCGACCTGACGCAGCCAGTCGAGGCCATCAAGGCGGGCTTCGCCTCGACCTTCCGCAACCGGCTGCGCAAGACGCTTGAGAGCGCGCTGACGCTGCGCGTCGCCAGCGATATCCAGACCGTCGACTGGATGATTGCCCGCCATGTGGAGAACATGCGCGAAAAAAGCTTTACGGCGGTCGACGCTAATTTTTTGATTAACCTAAGGGCGACCGCGCCGCAGGATTACATCGTTTTTCAGGCTATGCTGGATGACAAGCCGATTGCCGGCATGTCGGTGGTTCGCTTCGGCGACATTGCCGAATATCATACTGGCTGGTTCGGGCCCGAAGGGCGCGATGCCAATGCGGGGAATTTCCTGATGTGGGCCATCATGGCCGAGATGAAGGCGCGTGGTTGCACCACCTTCGATATCGGCGGGCTCCATGAAGGCCATGGCTATACTCAATTCAAACGCGGCATGAGACCGCTTGAATATCAGCTGGCGGGCGAGTGGGTCGCGTTTTAAGGGTGGGGTAATGTTTAAACTGGACGCGGCGCGAGGCGCCTATGTTCGCAGCCCGGCTATCGTGCGGCGAGCACTGGCACCGCTTTTGCGGTTGCTGCCGACCAGTTTTATCTATGGCCGCACCTATCGCAACTGGCGCGCCACCATTGCGCGTGGCGCCAGCGACAATTGTTTTGCCGCGGCCTTTCAGCTCAGTTCCCTGCGCCAGTTGATGGCCAAGGCGCAGGCCGGCAGCCCGTTCTACGCCGATTTGTTCGCGCGCACGTTCGGCCCGGAGTTCGAGGCGGCGACTATGACGCTCGCCGATTTCCGCAAATTGCCGATCATCGACAAGCGGACGCTGGCGGCGGCGGGAGACGCCATGCTGGCGGTGCCCAAATCCAGCATGGATGTGGCTCATACCAGCGGCTCCAATGGCGAGCCGCCGTTCAGCTTTTATCTCGACAGGGACCGCAGCGTCCGCGAGATCGCGTTCGTGCATCAGGTTTGGAGCCGCACCGGATATGAGCCGGACCACGCCAAGGTGGTGATGCGCGGTTTCGCCACGCAAGTGCCCAGCGGCAGGAGCCACGAATGGTCCCCAGCGCTGCGCGAACTGCGCCTCGCCGTGTTTCCGATGACGCGGGTTGATGCGGCCGTTTATCTCGACCTGATTGACCAGCGCCGCATCCGCTATCTCTACGGCTATCCGTCGGCCATCGAGACCTTTGCGCGCCATCTCAACCGGCTCGGCCGCCGGCCCAAACTGCCACTGCTGGGCATCATGCCGATCTCGGAGCCGCTATATGGCCACCAGCGTCGGCTGTTCGACAAGATTTTCGGCGACACGCCAATCGCGCCGTTTTATGGGCTCAGCGAAAAGACGCTGTTTGCCGCCGAACTGACCGGCCAGCCCGACATCTATGAGTTCGATCCGCTGTATGGCGTTGCCGAACTCATCGGCGATGACGGCGCCCCCTTGACCCGGATCGGGCAGGAAGGACGCCTGGTCGGCACCGGCTTCGTCTCAACCGGCATGCCGTTCATTCGCTATGATAGCCAGGATCGCGCCAAGTTGGTGCAACTTCCGAGCGCGGAGAATGGCCAGCGCCTGCGCGTGAGCGGCATCATGCCCCGCCGCAAGCCCGATTTCCTGATCAGCCACGACGGCGACCGCATCGTGGCGATCGACCTGACGCCGGAAGATCCGGCATTCTTCGAGGATATCGAGGGGTATCAGTTTTTCCAGAGCGTGCCGGGTCTCTGCGTCATCAAATATGTGGCGATGCCCGGTGGCTGCGACGAAAAGGTCGAACGTATCCGCAGCGAACTCGCCCGCAAAGCCAAGGGCAAGCTCGATTTCGTGGTGCAGCGCGTCGAGGGGCTGGAAAACCCCGGCAGCGGCAAACGCGCCTATATCGATCAGCAATTGGACCTTGCCGACTACTGAGCGGTGGGCGGCAATCCCAGCGGGGCCAGCAGCGTTTCGTCGGGCACGGCAGGGCCGGTCGGCACGATGAAGGTCATCCCATAAGGGTTGGCATATTCCCAGTAGGCCCAGGCCATGCCGTAGCTTTCCGCCAGCGAGCGCGCGTCGGCGATATAGCGGTTGCGATCCTCGGGCAGCGCGCCTGAGTCGCCCTTGGCGTTCATGTCGATGACGCCGAATTCGCCCATGAAGAGTCGGTCGGGCGCTATGCCCTGGCTCTTGGCCCAATCGACGCCCTGGGCGAACAGCTTGGCCATTTCTGCCTTGTCCCAGTTGCGGGCATAATAATCGTCGATATCGCCCGATATCTTCAGCCAGTTGGCCTGCTGTTCGAGAAAGCCGACGCCGGCAGCGTCCATTCGTGCCGTCAAGTCGGCCTCGACATCCTTGCGACTGCGTGAGCTGGCCGGCCAGGGCAGTCCCGAGGCCCAGCCACCATCGTCCATCCGCTGATGGGTGAAGCTGTGCGGATCATACATGTGGAAGCTATAAAGGATGTTGGGATCGTCGAACGCGGTGGCATCCAGGTTCAGCAGGTCCCCGATGTCGCCGCCGCAGGCGCCCGTTGCCACGACGGTGATGTCGGGACTGACGGCGCGGATCATCTGCACCTGCGCGGTCTGGATGCGCTGCCAGTCGTCGGTGCCGGTATCGTCGCAGGGATAGTAATGCGGCTCGTTATACGGTTCGATGGCGACTTTTTCGATGCCGACCGCCGCCAGCATCCTGGCGACATCGACCACCATGGCGTTGTAGCGGGCAACGGGTTCGGAATCCGCGCCCTGCTCGATGGCCTCCTGGCTATAGGCATCCACCTGCGAGCTGAAGTGCAGATTGAACACCACCTTGAGGCCCGCCGCCACGACGTGCCGCACGGCTTTATCCAGTACATCGAGCGCCGCTTGCCGCTGCGCGCCGTCATTGGCCAGCAGCGGACCGGGATCGACCGAGAGGCGCACGAAGTCGAAACCGAGGCCCTTCATGCGCTCGAACTGGTCTTGCGCGGGCCACGCGTCAAGCGGTCGGTAACCGCTCAACCATTCCGACATGGTGTTATAAGGCGGCTGGCGGTAGTTTCCCGAAGCATCCAGCGGTGCCCAGTTGAGCCAATCGTGGACCCCAATGCCGCGATGCAAAACCAGGGGCGCAGCCTGCGCGGACCCCAAAGCCAGGAGACTGATCAACGCGATGGCAAGACTGCGGTTTTTCACGATCGGGCTCCACGCCTTCTGGTGCGGTCACTGGCCCGCATGGCGCTCGTCGAGCGCCTTCGTGATTTTTATCAGCATGCGCCGGTCCCGCCCTGGGCTTTCACGCGATATGGTATACGCGGACGGACACGGATGAAGCTGGGCTGGTATCTGGCGCGACTGCGCAATATGAGCCCTGGCGAAGTTCTCCACCGGCTGGTGGAGAACCGGAAGCGCATTGAATCGCGCGGACGCCATGAGGGTTGGGAGCGATTTTCGGATGGGCCGTTGCCGTCGGCGCTATTGGGCCTGAAGGCGACGTTCCTCGCTACCCCGGCCTCGCATCCCCCCACCACAGCTGCCGCGCAATCCATCATGGACGGCCGATTTGCCGCGCTCGGTCTGGAATGGCCCCAGCGCGTGCACGCCGACCTGTTTCCCGCAGCGCTGTGGCGATTGTCGCCCGATACCGGCAGCGCCTGGCCTGCGGGCGCCTATTGCTTTGACATCAACTATCGCCAGACGGCGGGCGTCGGCGACATCAAATATGCCTGGGAGTTCAACCGGCTGCAATTTCTGCAGCCGCTGGCCGCGCAGGTGGCGCTGACCGGCGGGACGGCAGAACTCGGCGTTATCGAGCGGGCGATCGACAGCTGGTACGCCGCCAATCCGCCGTTCCGCGGCATCGGCTGGGCATCGGGCATCGAAGTGGGCCTGCGGGCCATCAGTCTGTTGCTGGTGGTGTCGCTCTGCGGCGAGCTTCTGTCGCAGCCCACATTGACGCGGATCGGCGCGATCCTGCGCGCCAGCGCCTTCTGGCTGCACCGGTTTCCCTCCGATTTCTCGTCGGCCAACAACCACCTCATGGCCGAACTTGCCGGCCGCTACCTCATCGCCGTAGCGCTGGATGACAAAGCCGCCGCGGCGCAAGTGCAGGTCGATGTCGAACGCGAGGTCATGCTGCAGATCCTGCCCGACGGTGTGGGCGCCGAGCAGACGCCCACCTATGCGGCCTTCACTGCCGAAATGGCCTTGCTCTGTGCCCTGGTGGCGCAGAATGCCGGCACGCCATTCGCCTCCGAGGTTGCGGAGCGGCTGGGTCTGTTCGCTGATTTCATCTTCTGGATCAGCGGACCCGACGGAACGGTGCCGGCCATCGGCGACGATGACGAAGGGCGCGTGATCAGCCTCTGCCAGCCGGAGCCCGATTATCCGGTCTCCGTTGCCGTCGCCATCCGCGGGTTCCTGGGTCAAAGCGCGCCAACCGCGGCGCCCCCGACATTGCGCAATGGCCTCTTCGCGGCGCCCACTGCGCTCGATCAGGTGACAAGCGGCGTCCGCACATTCCCGGTTGGCGGATATAGCGTCTGGCGCGGCAAGCATACGGGCCGCCAGGTCGGCGCGGTGCTCGATCACGGCCCGCTCGGCTATCTGTCGATCGCGGCGCACGGCCATGCCGATGCCCTATCGCTCAGGCTCACCATCGACGGAAAGCCGGTGCTGGTCGATCCCGGCACCTATCGCTACCAGGGCGGGGGAGCCTGGCGCGACTGGTTCCGCTCCAGCCAGGCGCATAACACCATGACGGTCGCCAATGCGAGCCAGAGCCTGGCCGCCGGGGCCTTCAACTGGTCGCACAAGGCACAGACGCGTCTCGATGGCAGTACCGACAGTCCCTGGCGCGTGACGGCCTCCCATGATGGCTACCAACGCCGCTTTGGCGTCCGGCACCAGCGCACCACCGCCATGACGGAGCAGGGGATGTCCATTTTGGATCGCCTGTCGGGCGCAACATCGCCGCTTGACTGCGTGCTGACCTTCCAGCTCGCCCCCGATCTGCTTGGACAGATCGATGGCAACACGGTTGCGGTGAGCCGGGGCGGAAAGCCTGTTTTCAGGCTGGTCCTGCCCACCGACGCAATCCAGATCATCCGCGGGGGCGGTCCCACCGAGGGCGGGTGGGTTTCCAGCCGGTTTGGCCACAAGGACCCCGCCGATCGCATTGTGTGGAGCGGTGAGGTGGATACCAATGGGGTAACCACCAATATTGAGTTCGATCGCCGGCGCGTCGCCCGATAGGTGGCATTTTAGCGTTAACCGCGCCGCGAAGTAACGCGCCGCAGCGTGGTGAATCAATGCTAAATGTTGGAGTGAAACGTGCAGCCATAGACCACTAAGGCCATTGTGGATCGGCGGGCGTTCGACATGCGGCAGGCCAATGAACCAGGACAGTTTGCATCGTTGGCCCGTGGAGGCCCGGAAGCGCCGCCGCTACCGGATTCCGAGCCGCACCTATTTTGGCTATGCGGTGGGTTTCGTCGAAGGCGTGCTGGCAATACTGCTGGTGCTGATCGCGGCCCGCGCGCACCCCGAATCCCCGCAAAGCTTCGCCCTGACAGTGCTGGTCGGTAGCGCCTACGGCGTGAGTTGCGCGCTGGCTTCGGCGCAGTACCTGCGATCACTGGCCACGCGGCGCCCAATGATGCTGCGCTCGGTCTTGATCTGGATGGTCGGCGTTGTCGTGCTGGTCGGGGCGATGCTGCTGTCGGGCGGCTATACGCTGGACGGCGGATGGGCCATGCCGGTGGCGGCCGGACTGGGGCTGGTGGCGGCGCGATTGGCATTTATGGGGATCAGCTCCACGCTGATGCATGCCGGCCGGCTGCAGATCGAACGCGTCGCGCTGGTCGGCCGCGCGGCCGACCTGGCGCAGTTCCGCGAGAATGTCGAAGTGTGGCGCCAGGGTGCTCAGGTGGTGCGCTCGCTCACGCTGGACGAGGCCGGGTCCGCCGGTGTGTCGCAAGCGCGAACCGTCGAGTTCGCCCGTGAATGCGTCGAGTACCGTTGCGACACCGTGCTGCTGGTCGGCACGCATGGCGACGCCAAGACATTCAATGCGCTGGTGGCGCCGTTCCGCTCCTACGCGCTCAATGTCATGATGGCGCCCTCCGCCACCAACGAACGCCAGATGCTGGTCGACCTGTTGCCGGTGGGCTCTACCCAGCCCGGCCGTGTCCTCGCCAAGCCGATCGACGATACCGGCCGCTTGCTGAAGCGGGCTTTTGATGTCGCGGGGGCGGGTTTTGGCCTGCTTCTGCTGTCGCCGCTGTTCCTGATCGTGGCGGTGTGGATCAAGTTCGATAGCCGCGGGCCGGTGCTGTTCCTGCAGGAGCGGCGCGGCTTCAACGGCGAGAGTTTCCAGATCTACAAATTCCGCTCGATGAGCGTTATGGAAGATGGCCGCGCCATGAAGCAGGCCGTGCCGGATGACCCGCGCATCACCACGATCGGCGCGGTGCTGCGCCGCACCAGTATCGACGAGTTGCCGCAATTGATGAACGTCCTGCTCGGCAATATGAGCCTCGTCGGTCCCCGCCCGCACGCCATTTCGCACGATGCCGAACTGGCGCTGCGGTTCGAGCGCTATGCGCAGCGGCAGCGCATCAAGCCCGGCATTACGGGCTGGGCGCAGGTCAATGGCTTTCGCGGCGATACCTCGACCCAGGAAAAGATCGAAGGGCGCACGCTGCACGATCTCTATTATGTCGAGCACTGGTCGCTGTGGTTCGACATCCGCATCCTGATGCTGACCTTTCTGTCACGCAAGGTTCGCGACAACGCGCTTTAGGCTAAGCGCGCGTTCTACATACTGAATTTCACCTCGCTGCCCAGATCCCTCTGCCCAACAATTGAGCATGGGGAAATTCTGCCTATCCGGCTTGACAAAATTGTTGGCGGCGGCAAAAGTGAAACCGATTTCATAGTGTGAAAGCGCATGCGGATAGATCTCTCGCTGCTCGTGCCATATCTGCCGTTTATGCTGGAAGGCGCGCTCTTAACCGCGCAGGTCTGCGTGCTCGCTTTGCTCGGCAGCCTGATCGTCGGCGCGCTGATGGCCGTGGCGCGCACCTCGGCCAATACGCTGTTGCGCCGGGCGGCCTCGATCTATGCCGACCTGTTCCGCAACGTGCCCTTCATCGTGCAACTGTTCTTCTTCTATTACGGCCTGCCCGAAATCGGCATCTACATCGATGCCTTCACCACCGGGGTCGTGGCTTTGTCGATTGCGGGCGGTGCGTTTACCTCCGACGTGATCCGCTCGGGCATTTTGGCCATCGAGCCCGGCATTATTGAAGCCGCCCAGGTCAGCGGCCTCTCCAAGACCAAGGTTTTCAGCAAGATCGTGCTGCCCGTGGCGCTGCGCACCTCAGTGCGGCCGATGGGCTCGGTGTTCATCAACCTGATCCTGACCTCCTCGATACTGTCGACCATCACGCTGAACGAGCTGACCGGCACGGCCAAGATCGTTGCCTCGGACACCTTCAAGCCGTTCGAGGTCTATGTCGTGCTGCTGATCGCCTATGCGACGCTGACCTATCTGGTGTCGCTGCTAATCGCCGCGCTGCATCGCCGGCTCAATCGCGATCTCGGGGAGGCGGTTCGCTGATGCGCTATACCGAATTTACCCCTTTCGATATCGTCCTGCTGGCCCAGGGGCTCGGCGTTTCGGTCGGGCTGTTCCTCGCCACCACGGTGATCGGGCTGCTGATCGGCACGCTCTGGGCCGTGGTGCGGTTTTATCGTGTGCCGGTGTTGACGCAGGTCATCACTTTCGTCGCCGAACTGCTGAAGAACTCGCCGGTGCTGGTGCAACTGTTCCTGGTGTTCTTCGGCTTCCCGGCGTTCTTCCATATCAATCTGGGACCGGTGGAAGCCGCCGTCATCACGCTTTCGGGCAATACCGCCGCTTTCGTCTATGTCATCGCCGTCTCGGCGATCGAGAGCATCGGCCGCGACCAGATCGAGGCAGCGCGCGCCTTCGGGCTGACCAAATGGCAAGTGCTGCGCCACATCATCGCGCCGCAGGCCATGGCCTTCGCCATCGGGCCGCTGACGGGGCTGCTGGTCAATCAATTGCAGGTCACCTCCCTGATCTCGGTGATCGGCGTGATGGACCTGACCAAGATCGGCAATATCCTCAACCTGCGCACGCTGAAACCCTTCATCGTCTGGGCCGTGGTTGGGGTGCTGTATTATTTGGCGGCCAAACTCATCGCCTATGCCGGCGCAACTCTGGAACGGCGCCTGCGGGCCCATACCGCATGGAAAGGTCTCTGATCCATGATCAAGGCACAATCGGTCCGCAAGGTTTTCGGCAGCGTCACCGTCCTCGATGGCGTCGATCTCACCGTCGCGCCGGGCGAGGTGGTCTCCATCCTGGGCTCGTCCGGCTCGGGCAAGTCGACGCTGATCCGCTGCATCAACGGGTTGGAACGGCTCGACGGCGGCAGCATCACGGTCGATGATTTCGACGTCAGCAAGCCCAAGGAACTCGCCGAGGCGCGCAAGCGCAGCGGCACCGTGTTCCAGATGTTCAATCTCTATCCGCATATGACGGCGCTGCAGAACGTGACGCTGGCGCCGGTCGAAGTGCTCAAGCGCCCCAAGGCGGAAGCCGAGGCCGAGGGCAGGGCGCTGTTGGCGTCGGTTGGTTTGGCCGATCGCGCCGATGCGTTTCCGAGCCAGCTTTCGGGCGGGCAGCGCCAGCGCGTCGGCATTTGTCGCGCGCTCGCGATGAAGCCGCGCTATCTATTGCTCGACGAAGTGACCAGCGCGCTCGATCCGGAAATGACCGCCGACGTGCTCGATATCCTGGCCAAGCTCGCCAAGGAGGGCACCACCATGGTGTTCGTCACCCACGAGATCGAGTTCGCGCGCACCATTTCCTCGCGTGTGGTGTTTCTCGAAAAGGGCCGGCTGGTGGTCGATCTGCCGACCGAGCAGTTCTTTGCTGCCGATGGCGGCCTCGCCAATCCGCGCATCGCGCAGTTCCTCTCCAAGATGCGGAAAGACTAGGCCATGCAGCTCCTCGCCAATGTCGAGGCCTATCCGGGCTTTGATACCACCATCGCCATGCTCAAGGATGGCGCGCCGGGCCTTGAAGCCATGGTCGCCGGCATGGGCCATGTCGAGCGCGATGTCCGCGTGCGGTCCGTCGGTTTCGGCGGTTGGCCCAATATGCTGGGCAAGATGGAATTCGATGCCGGCGTCATGAACGGCACCACCCGCGAAGTCGGTAGCGTCGGCGCGGTGCCGGATACGCTCCCGGTTTCGGCTTTGGCGCTGGAAGTCATGAAGCGCCTGCCCCATGTCATGCTAACCGGCGATGGCGCGCGCCGCTTTGCCACTGAAATCGGTTTCAAGGTTGACGAGACGCTGTACGAGGACAGCAAGCGCGTCTGGTGGGAGCGGTTGGTTAAGGAGCTGAGCGCCGAAGACCTGGCGGCCTTCCCCAACATTCCGCTGGCGCCGCTTAGCCGTCACATCACCGATCCGGAGCGCGTGCGCGACACCACCGTGTTCCTGTCCTCGGACGTGAGGGACACCATTTCGGTAGCGACCTCGACCTCCGGCTGGGCCTGGAAATATCCGGGCCGCCTGGGCGACTCGCCCATTCCCGGCGCCGGCTTTTATGCCGATAGCCGCTATGGCGCGGCTGCCTGCACCCACACCGGCGAAATGACAATGCGCTGCTCGACATCGCGCACCATCGTGCTGGCCATGAAGCTGGGGCGCTCGCTGGACGACGCCATCAAGCTGGCTACCGAGGAACTTGCCGAATTGACCACCGGGTTCCTGGCGGGGGTCGTGATCCACGCGATCGACGCCGCCGGCAACCACAAGGTCGTGAACTTCAGATGCCAGGACGATATTTTCTACTGGTACTGGGAGCCGAAAATGGCCGCGCCGGAACGCCGGACGGCCGAGAAATCATCACTCTAAGGGAGAACTGCAATGAAGCGTATTCTGACGACTTTGGCTGCGCTGGCGCTCGTCGCCGGTACGGTCCTTCCGGCAACTGCCGGCATGATCGACGATATCAAGAGCCGCGGCACCGTGCGCATCGGCGTGTCGCTCGGCGGCGAGCCGATCGGCTTCCGCGATGCCCAGAACAACCCCGTCGGCTATGACGTCGATGTCGCCACCATGCTGGCCGCAAAGCTCGGCGTGCCGGTGGAATTCACCGACGTTTCGGGCGATGCCCGCGTCTCCATGCTGGTCGCCGGCCAGCTCGATATCGTCGTCGCCAACACCTCGGCGACTCTGGAACGCGCCAAGTCCGTCAACTTCTCCATCCCCTACAACCGGGCTGGCCTGCGCATCATCGTGCAGAAGGACGCCGGTATCACCACGCTTGAAGGCCTTGCCGGCAAGAAGGTCGTGGTCGGTCGCGGCACCACTGGCGAAGCCTTCCTGAAGAAGGCCGTACCGGATGCCGAACTGGTCTACACCGACAACTTCTCTCCCGATGGCGTGCTGCTGCTGCAGCAGAAGCGTGCTGATGCGGCCATCGAAGACTCGTCGCTCCTCGATTATCTCGCCACCACCAATGAAAACCTGGTGACGCTGCCGGGCCTCTATTCTAATGACCCGATCGGCATCGCCGTCGCCAAGGGCGATCCGGAATTCGTGCGCTGGATCGACATGTTCGTTTCCGACTACATCCAGTCGGGCGCGTATGACGCGAACTACAAGAAGTGGTGGGGCGAAAAGGCCAACCCACCGGCTTTGACCCCGCTTTGGTAAGCTGACTAAAGCCCCGGATCACCAAGTGGTCCGGGGTTTTGCTTCAGGCCGTGGCGCGCGGCACGAAAGTGGTGGGCACGAGGACCGGCTTGTCGCCCGGCTGGAACCTCTGCGGATCGACCAGGAACCGCACCACCTGGTCCACATAGACCGCCTTATCGTAGCCGATCGAGGCAATCGGATAGGCGGCAAAATCGGTCAGCGACAGATTGTCGAACCCATAGAGCCGAAACCGCTTGGGCTTGTTCAGCGGAAAGTCATCCCGGCAGGCGTCTAAGACGCCCATCGCCATCGCGTCCGAGGAGCAGAACACCGCATCGGGCAGGTCATGGCGCTTGATTTCGGCGGCGGCGGCAAGCCCGCTGGCATAGGAGTAGTCGCCCTGTATCTCGCGGACCAGCTTGATCCCGCTTTGCGCGAGGGCCGCCTTGTAGGCTTGCGTGCGCGCCAGCTCCACCAGCGAGGAATTGCGGCCCGTGACCAGCACGGCCGTACGCACGCCCTTGGCGGCAGCGTCGGCGACGGCCTGGCCGATGCCACTGGCATGGTCGGCGATCACCGCTGGGGACAGCGCATCGTGGCGGCCATTGAGCATTACGACGTGGTCGGAGCGGAACATGCGGCGCACCGTCGGCGCATCGGCGAAATCGGAAAACACCAAAGCGGCATCGACGTGATAGGCGACGCCATTGCGTAGGAATTCCTCGACACGGCCCACAGAGCCGACGCGGATCAGGATCACCTGCTTGCCAATCGACTGGATCGCATCGAGCAGCAGGTCGAACAGGTCAAGATCGGATAGATCATGGATATGATTGACCACGACCGCGACCAGATTGACGGTCTTTTTGGTCAGGCTCTGGGCGAGGAGGTTGGGCTGGTAGCCGAGTTCCTCGGCGGCCTTGATGACGCGTTCGCGCTTGTCGGCGGAAACCGGGCGTTTCTCGGTCGAGAGCGCGCGCGACGCGACGGCGCGCGATACGCCGGCCAGTTGAGCGACATCGGAAATTGTCGGGGCGGCCGGGCGTCCGTTGTCTTCGGCCATAGGCGATGCGTCCCTGTTTTCCGTTTTCGCCGGCGGATTTCCTCAATCACCGGCGACAATCCTTCCACTATCATGTCTGTTCGAATCGGCAATCGGCTACGCGTCTGTTTCGCCAGCACTATCCTGAGAAAAATATAGGCCAGCATGATTATCTGCATCGATATTGGCGGCTCGGCCATCAAGGGCGCCATCGCCACCAGCCCCGACGCCATCACGCCACTGGAGCGTATTATCACGCCGCTCGATGACCGTGCGGCCTTCGACGGTGCCATTGCCAAGGTGGTGGCGCAGGCGCCAACCGCCAGGGCCGTGTCGATCTCGATCACCGGCGTCGTTGATCCGCGCGACGGCCGCATCAAGGTCGCCAATATTCCCTGCATCGACGGGCGGGCGCTGGCCGCCGACCTGTCGGCGCAACTGGGCAAGCCGGTGCTGGTTGCCAACGACGCCGACTGCTTCGCCTTGGCGGAGGCTGGTGCGGGGGCAGGGCGCGGCCACGAGATTGTCTTCGGCGTCATCCTGGGCACAGGCGTCGGCGGCGGGCTGGTGGTGGACGGAAAGATCGTCAATGGCGCGGGCGGCTTTGCGGGCGAATGGGGGCATGGCCCGGCGACGGCAACCAGCGCGGGCAGGCCGCCCATTGCCGTTCCGCGCTTCCCCTGTGGCTGCGGTCAGGTCGGTTGCGTCGATACGATCGGCGCGGCGCGGGGCATCGAGCGGTTGCATCAGCATATTCACGGCGTAGCTGCCACCAGTACCGATATCATCGCGGCTTGGCAGGTCGGTGATGTAGCGGCGGCGCGGACGGTCGATGTGTGGGTCGATCTGGTGGCTTCGCCGCTGGCACTGGTGCTCAATGTCGTCGGCGCCTCCATCGTGCCGGTGGGCGGTGGCCTCGCCAATGTGCCGGCGCTGATCGAGCTGCTGGATCGCACGGTGCGCACGCGCATCCTGCGTCGCACTGATGAGCCGCTGGTGGTGGTGGGGCAATGCCGGGTTGAACCCGGCCTGATCGGCGCAGCTATTTTGGGTCTGGGAGCACACCATGACTGACATCCTGCTGGAAATTTGTGTCGATAGCGCGGAGGGACTGGCTGCCGCTATCGCCGGTGGCGCCGATCGGATCGAGCTGTGCTCGGCGCTGGAGCTCGGTGGCCTGACGCCATCGCCGGGGCTGATCCGGCAGGCGGCGCTGGCGCCGATCCCGGTCTATGCCATGGTGCGGCCACGGCCCGGGGATTTCATCTTCGGGCAGGCCGATCTCGATGTCATGCTTGCTGAGATCGATATCATCCGCGAGGCGGGCCTTGCCGGCGTGGTGCTTGGTGCCAGCCGGGCGGGAGGGGCGCTGGATGAGACCGTGCTGCGCCAACTGGCCACGCATGCCGCTGGTCTCGGCACGACGCTGCATCGTGCGGTTGATCTGGTTCCCGATTTTGATATCGCCGTGGACCTCGCCGCCGATCTCGGCTTCGAGCGGATATTGACGTCCGGTGGCGCCCGTCATGCTGTCGAAGGCATGGACACCATCGCGGCCATGATCGCACGCGCTGCGGGGCGGGTCGCCATCATGGCTGGTTCGGGCGTGCGCCCGGGCAATGTCGGAGTGCTGCTGGATCGTCTGTCGCTGACCCAGGTCCATGCCTCATGCTCTGCGCCGGCCCGAGCGGCTGATGTTGCCGCAGTCCGGTTGGGTTTTGCCGATCCGGCCGGCAAGGAAACCAGCGCCGAGATTGTCGCCGAGTTGAAACGCGCATTGCGGCGCTGACCAATCTGACCGGGAGGGACGTCCGTGAGCCGCCGTGTGTCCTCCAAGATCGACTTCTGGCTGCTTGGCATTCTGCGCTCATTCATCGGGGTCGCGGTCGGCATTGCGCTGATCGTCGGCATGGTGGCGCTGTTGTCCTGGAACGAAATCGGCGTCCTGCAGGCCGAGCGGGCATTGGCGCTGGGGACTGCACCTATCCCATCCAACCCCGACAGTCTGGTCTGGACCATTCGTCCGATCGCAATGATCGGATTAATGGCCGGCTTCATGCTGCTTGGTGGACCGCTTGCCGCCATTGCCAATCTGAGTTCGGGATTCGGCGCCATGGTGCGGTTCGGCACGGCCATTTTCGCTACGGCTCTCGGTTTGGGCCTCGGCACGCTGACCATTGCGGTTGTCTGGATGTTCTATCGGCCGTGGCTGTCGATTATCGTCGTGCTGGTCGGCGCGGTGGTGAGTATCGGCATTGTCTGTCTCGGCGTGCGCATCGCCGATATCCGCTACAAGTCCGATCCCCTACCGCCGCCCGATGCGGAACCTCCGGCGGTTTAGGCGGGGTGGCGACAAGGTCGCGGCGCTGCTAAACTGTTCTCCGGCTTGACGGAACACGGGCGGCTGTCGCCCTGCGTCGTGCACAGGGAGGTCTGCCATGCGTCTGATGAAGCTTCTCCAACTCGCCTTGATTGCCCTTGGTCTCACCATCGGGGCCCTCGCCCCGGTCATGGCCCAGGATGCGAATACTAGGGTTATCGTGCCCGACGTTCCCGGTGGCGCGCTGCTGGCTGGCTGCTATCGCGTAACCGAGCGGCTCTATGGCCCCTATCGCATGGACTTTTGCCTCGAGCAGCGCGGCACCTACACCGTCACCGGTGGTGGCGTGCGCTGCAATGGCCGCCTCAACTGGTCGGCCCAGGGGCGCGACGTGAGCATCAACCTGCGCCGCTCGTCCTGCGGCAATGGCGTCGCCTGGAGCGCCGATCGCCTGTCCTGCCGCGGGACGGGGCTATTTGCTGGCATTCTGGCGCGGATCATCGTTCCCGACCTGCCGGCGATCGGCGCCCTGCGCTGCACCTATACGCCCACGGCCGGCAATGCGCGCCCGACCACTGTAGTGGCGCGACGCGTCAACTGACCCATCGGAACGCCGGCGAGTGTCGCCGGCGTTCCGCTCTAGTGGCCAAGCATCAGCTTGATCGCGAGACCGATAATCCCCACTGTCGCCACGCCGCCGACCCAAAGGGCGACGAACCACAACAGCCGCGATCCGAGTGCGTGCGTCGTCATCAGTGATAGCCCTCCTGTGGATCGATTTTGCCGCGGAACACCCAATAGGCGTAGCCGGTATAGATCAGGATGATCGGCACCAGCACGGCTGCGCCCACCAGAAGGAACTGCAGCGAGCTGTCTGGCGCAGCGGCCGCCTCGAAGGTCAGTGCCCCCGGAATGATGAAGGGGTAGAAGCTGATGCCGATGCCGGCAAAGCTCAGCACGAACAGGCCCAAAGCCGCGAGGAACGGCTGCAGATGTTTGTCACGGGTCAGGCCATGCCAGAGCCCGAAGCTGCAGACCGCCAGCAGTAGGGGCACGATCGAGGAGAAGAACGCGGTCGGGAAGCCGAACCAGCGCTCGAAATAAACCGGGTTAAGGGTGGAGGTCCAAATGCTGACCACGCCGATCAGAGCGACGGTGATCGCGGTCGTCACCAGGGCGATCCGCCTGGCATGGGCCTGCAATTGGCCGCTGGTCTTGAGATTGAGCCAGGTGGCGCCGAGCAGCGCATAACCGATGACCACGGCGAAGCCGGTCAGGACGCTGAACGGGGTAAGCCAGTCCCACCAGCCGCCCGCATAGGCGCGGCCCTCGACCTTGATGCCCTGCACCAAAGCGCCCAGCGCAATGCCCTGGGTGAAGCCCGCCACCATCGAGCCGGCGGAAAAGCCCCAATCCCACAGGTGGATCCAGGGACCCGAGCGCCAGCGGAATTCGAAGGCGACGCCGCGGAACACCAGGCCCAGCAGCATCAGCATGATGGGCATGTAGAGCGCCGGGAAAATGATCGCATAGGCGAGCGGGAACACAGCCATCAAGCCGCCGCCGCCCAGCACCAGCCAGGTCTCGTTGCCGTCCCAGACCGGGGCGACCGAATTGGTCATGACGTCGCGGTCATGCCGCGCGGGGAATAGCGGGAACAGGATGCCGACGCCGAGGTCGAAGCCGTCGAGGATCACATAGGTCAGCACCACGAAGGCGATCAGCGCCGCCCAGACGAAGGGGAGATCAAGGATCATTTGCAGCTCCTATCGGTTCATCCTGCGCGGGACCCGGATTGATGCCCGCAGCCCTGACTGGACCTTTGTTCAGCTCGCGTTCGTCGCTCAGCAGCGGTCGGCGCATCAATTGCAACAGGTAAAGGACGCCAGCACCGAAGACGACAAAATAGACCACGATGAAGGCGATCAGGGAGGTGCCCACGGCCGGCGCAGACACCGGCGACAGGCTATCGGCGGTCCGCATCAGCCCGTAGATAGTGTACGGCTGCCGCCCCACCTCGGTCGTGTACCAGCCAGCGAGCACGGCGACGAACCCCGAGGGTCCCATCACCCAGGCGGCGCGATGCAGCCATTTCCAATCGTAGAGCTTGCCGCGAATGCGCGCCAGGATCGACCAGGCGCCGACCAGCAGCATCAGCACGCCCAGCCCTACCATGATGCGGAAGGTGAAGAACGGGATCAGCGCCTTGGGCCGGTCTTCCTTGGCCCAGGATTTGAGCCCTTTGAGTTCCCCATCCGGATCATGGGTCAGCAGTAGCGAGCCCAGCTTGGGAATTTCGATGGCGAACCGAGTGACCTCTGCCTCGTCATCAGGGATACCGAACAGGATCAATGGCGCGCCCTTGTGGGTCTCGTAATGCCCCTCCATGGCGGCGATCTTGGCGGGTTGATACTCCAGCGTATTGAGCCCGTGCTGGTCGCCGACGAAAATCTGGATCGGTGTCACCAGGGCGGCCATCCACATCGCCATGGAGAAGATGATGCGCGCCGGATGGTTGTTCTTGTTCTTGAGCAGGTGCCATGCGCCCACCGCCCCGACCGCAAAGGCTGTGGTCAGGAACGAGGCCAACACCGTGTGCACGAGGCGATAGGGGAAGGACGGGTTGAAGATGATCGCCCACCAGTCCAGCGGAATGAACTGGCCGACATCGTTGATGCCATAGCCCTGCGGCGTCTGCATCCAGCTATTGACCGCGATGATCCAGGTCGCCGAAATCAGCGTGCCGATCGCCACCATGCAGGTGGCGAAGAAATGCAGGCCCACCCCGACCCTTTTGCGCCCGAACAGCATGATGCCCAGGAACCCCGCCTCCAGGAAGAAGGCGGTAAGCACCTCATAGCCCATCAGCGGGCCGACCACCGGCCCGGCCTTATCGGAAAACACCGACCAATTGGTGCCGAACTGGTAGCTCATGACGATACCGGTCACCACGCCCATGCCGAAGACGATGGCGAAGATGGTCTTCCAATAATCGAACAGGCGCAGGTAGGCGTCGTCCTTCTTGATCAGCCATAGCGCTTCCAGCATGGCGAGGAAACTCGCCAGCCCGATCGAGAACGAGGGGAAGATGAAGTGGAAGGAGATGGTGAAAGCGAACTGGATACGCGCCAGGGTTTCAGCATCAAGGCCCAAGAACATGGTGTCCCTCCAACTGCTTGGCCAATCACGATCGACCCGCTCAAGCTAGACCACAGTTCACCCCGACACCATCGGCAAGGTGACGCGGGTCATGGTGACGCGCGACAAAGAGCACGCTGGCGCCATCGGCAGTAAATACTGGGCCGCCGATTGCTCTTGCTTGCCCTAGGCCTGCGCGCGCCGTCTATCGGTAACGGCCCGGTCCCAGATCGCTGATGTCGATATCCGGCTTGGTTCCGGAGATCATGTCGGTCATCACCCGCGCCGAGCCGCAGGCCATGGTCCAACCCAGCGTGCCATGGCCGCTATTGATGTAGAGATTGGGCAATTTGCTGACCCCGATGATGGGCGTGCTGTCGGGCGTCATCGGGCGCATGCCGGTCCAGAAGCTGGCCCTCACTGTATCGCCGGCGCCGGGGAACAACTGGTTGACGACAAAGGCCAGGGTGTCCTTGCGATGCGGCGACAGGTCGGAATTATAGCCCGACAGTTCCGCCATGCCGCCGACGCGGATGCGGTCGCCCAGGCGGGTGATGGCGATCTTGTAGCTCTCGTCCAGAACCGTCGAGACCGGCGCGGTGGCTTCATCCACGATTGGTGCCGTGATCGAATAGCCCTTGACCGGATAGATCGGCAGATCGATGCCGATCGTGCGCCCAAGCCGGGGCGAAAAGCTACCCATGGCCATGATGTAGCGATCGCCGGTAATGCGACCCGCGCTGGTCTGCACACCCGTGACGGAGCCGCCCTGAACGTCCAGCCCGTTGATGGTCACGCCATAGCGGAACACGACGCCCAGTTCGGCCGCCATCGCGGCAAGCTTAGTGGTGAAGATATGACAATCGCCGGTCTCGTCGCCGGGCAGCCGCAGGCCGCCGGCAATCGGGGCGTCGGAGGCACCTAGCCCCGGCTCGGCGGCGATGCATCCCGCCTTGTCGAGCACCTCGTAGGCCACGCCATATTGGGCGAGCACTTCGATGTCCTTGTGGGCATCGTCCACCTGATGCTGGGTGCGGAACAGTTGCAGCGTCCCCTGCGTCCGCTCGTCATAAGTGATGCCGGTATCGGCGCGCAGCACCTTGAGCACGTCGCGCGAATATTCGGCGACCCGCACCATGCGAGCCTTGTTGGTGGCGTAGCGCCCGGCGGTGCAATTGGTCAGCACCTGGACCATCCAGCGCACCATGTATGGATCGGCGACCGCTTTGACGATCAGCGGCGGATGCTTCATCAACAGCCACTTGATCGCCTTGCGCGGAATGCCCGGCGCGGCCCAGGGCGACGCATAGCCGGGCGAGACCTCCCCCGCATTGGCGAAGCTGGTTTCCAGCGCCACGCCGGGCTGACGTTCGATGACTTCCACCTCATGCCCGGCCTTGGCCAGGTAATAAGCCGAAGTGACCCCGATAACGCCGCCGCCGAGGATGATGACTTTCATGACGCGACGCTCTCCGGTGCCTGTTTAGGGGCGATAGTGGCCTTGGCGATGACGGCGCGCAATTGCAGAAATGCGCTAGCATGCCTGTCCGCAGAGCAGGGCCGCAACCTTACGGTCGGCGGGCCGTTGCGGCTGCGACCATCCGCTAGCGAAAGTGCGCCCATGACCACGCCCGCCGCCGTTCCGCGCGCCACCTATCGGCTGCAGTTGAACAAGGATTTCGGCTTTGCCCAGGCGCTGGCGCTGGTGCCCTATCTCGACCGGCTCGGCATCAGCCACCTCTACCTGTCGCCGATCCTGCGAGCGCGGGCCGGTAGCACGCATGGCTATGACACGGTCGAGCATCGCGAGATCAACCCGGAACTCGGCACGCTGGATGATTTTCGCCGGCTCGCTACGGCTGCTCGTGAGCGCGAAATGGGGATTATCCTCGATTTCGTACCCAACCACATGGGGATTGGCGGCACTGAGAATGTCTATTGGCTCGACGTGCTCAAACTCGGGCAGGGGAGCCGCTATGCGCATTGGTTCGATATCGACTGGCACCCGGGCGATAGCAGCCTGACCGGCAAGGTCCTGGTGCCGGTGCTGGGCTGTTCCTATGGCGAGGCGCTGGAGCAGGATCGTCTTGTGCTGAAATTCTCGGCCGACACCAATAGTTTTGCCATTTGGGTCGACAACACCAACCTGTTGCCGCTCGATCCGAAGACCTACCCCGCTTCCGGTGAAATCGACGCCATCAACGCGGACAAGGACCGGCTCGATGGGCTGGTCAAGCTGCAGCATTGGCGAGTGGCCCGCTATTCGGTGGCGGCCGACGATATCAATTATCGGCGGTTTTTCATCGTCAATGAGCTGGCCGGCATTCGCATCGAGGAGCCCGATGTGTTCGATCACGCCCATGCGTTGATTTTCCAATTGATCGGGCAGGGGCTGGTCGATGGCCTGCGCATCGATCACATCGACGGACTACGCGATCCCAAGGCTTATGCGGTCAAATTGCGCGAGAAATCGCCGCGGCCAATCTATCTGGTGGTCGAGAAAATCCTGGCGCCGCATGAGCAGTTGCGTGGTGATTGGGGTGTGGATGGCACGACAGGGTATGAGTTTTCCACCCATCTCACCGCCTTGGGCAGCGACCCTGCTGGTGAGGCCGGGTTGAGCCGGGCCTATGAAGAGTTCACCGGTGAGCGTCTGGCTTTTACCGAGATCGAGCTTGAGTCAAAGCTAACGATCATCGACACCGAAATGGGCGCCGAACTCGACCGACTGGCGACGCTGGCGCGTGCAATTGCGGTGGGCAAAAACGCCACCAGCGACCTCACCCGCAACGCCTTACGCAATGCCATCAGGATGTTGGTCGCCCATATGCCGGTCTATCGCAGCTATGCGGACGGCGACGGCAGCAGCGAAATCGACCGGCGCAATGTCGGCCTGTCGCTGGCTGAGGCGCGGCGCGACGCCCCGACGTTGGACCCCGCAGTGTTCGATTTTCTGGCTGAGCTGATTGCCAATCCGGGCGAGCAGAACGGTTTGGAGTTCGTGCTGCGGCTGCAGCAGTTTACCGGGCCGGCGATGGCCAAGGGGCTGGAGGATACGGCGCTTTATCGCGGTAACCGATTGATTGCGCTCAACGATGTCGGCGAGCGGCCAGACCGGTTCAATATCGGCATCGCGGCGTTCCATGATTTCAACGCGGCGCGGCTGGCGCAGTTTCCCCATGCTATGCTGACCACGTCGAGCCACGATACCAAGCGCGGCGAGGATACCCGTGCGCGTATTTTGACGCTGTCCGGCCGCGCCGGTGCATGGAAAACCGCTGTCGATGAATGGACTGCCCAGCTGGGGCCAGTGGCCGAAGGCATCGAGCGCAACGAGCTTTGGTATTTCTTCCAGATGCTGCTTGGCGCCTGGCCTACGGATTTTCCCGAAACCGGCGAGCTGCCGGCAGCCGCACTCGATCAGTTCCGCCAGCGATTGCAGGCGGCGATGCAGAAGTCGGTGCGCGAGGCGCGGGTCAATTCCAGTTGGACCAAGCCGAACGAAGTCTACGAGACGGCGCTAACCAGGCTGATCGATACGGCGCTGGCCGACATGCCGGACGATGGCTTCCTCACGGCCTTCCGCCTTTTCGCCACCAGCATTGGCGAGCAGGGCGCCCGGATCGGGCTGGCGCAGACCGTGCTCAAGCTTACCGTGCCCGGCGTGCCCGACATCTATCAAGGCGCCGAACTGTGGGAGCAGAGCATGGTCGATCCCGACAATCGCCGCCCGGTCGATTTCGTCGCGCGCTGGCAATTGCTCGACAACGCCGATGCGCCGCTCGATATCGCCAATTGGCGCGACGGATCGGTGAAATTGCAGGTGATCGAGCGCCTGCTGCGCGAGCGGGCCGATGATCCGGAGCTATTTGCCAAGGGCTCATATGAGCCGGTTGCGGCGGGCGACCACATCGTCGCGTTTCTGCGCCGGCATGAAGGGCGCTCCATCTTGGTCGCGGTGGCCTTGCATCCGTGGACCGCACCGGGAGATGAGCTGAAATTGCCGGAAGCCCTGGCATCAACCCAATGGCAGGACGCCTTCGCCGGAACCGCAAGCGTGCCCGACAGCGCGGCCCTGGCCGCCCTGTCGGTCGCGGTGTGGCGCTCGGTCTAGTCTTTCAGGTTATCTTCGACCACGGCTTCCGGCCGGTCTTCGCCTTCGGCAACTTCCTGGTGCCAGACGCCGTCGCGGGTTTCGTATTCGATGCCGGTCGAGGTGCCGGAAACCTGCTGGCGCTGCGCCGCATTGGCTGCGGCCTCGTGTGCGTCCTTGTGGGTGCGGAAAGTTTCGGAGAACACGTCGCCCACCTTATAGGCGAAGCCGCCATCGTGTTCGACGATATCGTAGGTAATCCTGGTCATTGCAGTCTCCTTGGAGCGGGCACAACGCGCCAGCCGGCCCGGAGTTCATGCTAGCTTGACGCCGCGCCTTTGGCTGCGCAAAAGCGACGCATGTCGCACGAAATCCTTCCCCTCGATCGCTCCTTCTTCGACCGCCCCATGCTGGAGGTGGCGCGCGAACTGATCGGCACCACGCTTTTGGTCGACGGCGTCGGCGGCCTTATCGTGGAAACCGAGGCCTACGATCCCTCCGATCCGGCCTCGCACACCTTCAATGGCCCGACCCCCCGCAACGCCGCCATGTTCGGCCCGGCCGGCCACGCCTATGTCTACAAGATCTATGGCATTCACTGGTGTCTGAACTTCGTTTGCCAGCCCGGCAGCGCCGTGCTGATCCGGGCTCTGCAGCCGACCCATGGCCTCGATGCCATGGCCGAGCGACGTGGCGGGCTGGCGGCACGGCAGTTGTGTTCGGGCCCCGGCAAACTGTGCCAGGCGCTGGGCATAACCATCGCGCAGAATGCCCTGCCGCTCGACGACGCCCCGTTCACGCTTCTGCCAGCGTCCGCCGTGGCCGAAGTGGCTACTGGTCCTCGCATCGGCCTCACCAAGGGCGTGGACACGCCATGGCGGTTCGTGTTGCGCGGATCGCCGTTCCTCAGCAAGCCGATCCCCACGTCCTAGGTTCGCAAGCGAACTATCGGGAACATTTTTCGGCCTCGGATGTTTTCCTGCCGAGGCGTAGACGCGCGTCGACCGGACATGGCGGCATAGGGAACAGGACGGTTTTTCCGGTCTCCCATCCTGGCCAACGAAATGGCAGCCGAGCCCTTATCCCGCCCGCGTCACGCCTCACCAATTTTCCGAGGAGAGCATCATGCCCAGAGGGGATAAATCTGCCTATACGGACAAGCAGGAGCGCAAGGCCGATCACATAGCCGAGGGCTATGAAGATCGCGGCGTTTCCGAAAAGGAAGCCGAGCGCCGCGCCTGGGCCACGGTCAACAAGGACGATGGCGGCGGCAAAAAATCCGGCTCCGGCCGCGGCAAGGATACCGGCCATCCGGCCGCTCACAAGGGTGGCGAAAAGGGCGGCAAGGCCGCCGCAAGCCGATCCGCCGCCGAACGCTCCGCTTCGGCCAAGAAAGGCGCCGCGACGCGCAAGCGCAATGCCGAGAGCCACGCCTCGCACTAGGCGCGGATAAACCCGCGATTATCCACACTCGCGCCCGTGACCGCCTTGCGGCTCACCCCCGCTCATGATTCAAGGGCAGGGTGAACGCGCTGGATTCGACATACGACATGTTCGGCACGGGAAACGTGGGCAGGCCCCGCGACCCGCTGGCCGTGCTGCGCGATATCTTCGGCCATCAGAGCTTTCGCGGGCAGCAGGAAAAGGTGGTCCGCCACGTCACCGATGGCGGCGACGCGGTGGTGCTGTTCCCCACTGGCGCCGGCAAATCGGCGTGTTTCCAGATTCCCGCTATTTGCCGCCCTGGCGTCGGCATCGTCATTTCACCGCTGATTGCCTTGATGCGCGACCAAGTCGAGGCCTTGCGCCAGGCCGGCGTGCCGGCGGCGGCGCTCAATTCATCGCTGACCCCCGAAGAATCCGCCGATGTGCGTCGCCAATTGCGCAATGGCGAACTGGATTTGCTTTATGTCGCGCCAGAACGGGTGGCGACGCCCGGCTTTGCCAATATGCTGTCGGGTATCGATATCGCGCTGTTCGCCATCGATGAAGCCCATTGCGTGAGCCAGTGGGGCCATGACTTCCGGCCGGAATATCGCGAGCTCAGCAAGCTCACCGAACTGTTCCCCGGTGTTCCCCGTATCGCCCTGACCGCGACGGCCGATCCGACGACGCGCGAAGACATTATCGAGCGGCTGGGGCTGGAAACCGCAAAAGTCTTCACCACCAGCTTCGACCGCCCCAATATTGCCTATTCCATCGTCGAGCGCGACAAGGCGCGCGATCAGTTGCTGAGTTTCCTTGCGGCGCACAAGGGCAGTTCGGGCATCGTCTATTGCTTGTCGCGCGCCAAGGTCGAAGACACCGCCGAATGGCTCTCCGGCAAGGGCATTCCGGCACTGCCCTATCATGCGGGCCTCAGCGCCGAGCGACGCAATGCCAATCAAGACGCATTCCTGCGCGAAGACAATATCTGCATGGTGGCGACCGTGGCCTTTGGCATGGGTATCGACAAGCCGGACGTACGCTATGTCGCCCATATGGACCTGCCGGCCTCGATCGAAGCCTATTACCAGGAAACCGGCCGCGCCGGGCGCGATGGCCAGCCCGCCGATGCCTGGATGAGCTATGGCATGGCCGATGTGGTGCAGCGCCGCCGCATGATCGACGAGGGCAATGCGCCCGACGAGGTCAAGCGCGTCGAGCACACTAAGCTCAATGCCCTGCTCGGCGTCTGCGAAACCGCCGATTGCCGCCGCAAGGCGATCCTGGCGCATTTCGGCGAGACCTATGAGGCGCCCTGCAACAATTGCGACACCTGCCGATCTCCGGTGGAAAGCTGGGATGGCACTGAGGCAGCAATCAAGGCGCTGGCGGCGATCTATCGCACCGGTCAGCGGTTCGGCGCGGCGCATGTCATCGATGTGCTGGTGGGCAAGGCTACAGAAAAGGTCGAGCGTTTCGGCCACCAGAACCAGGCAGTATTCGGCGCCGGCAAGGATATCGACGCCAAAACCTGGCAATCAGTGTTGCGGCAATTGACCGCCAATAGCCTCGTCGTGGTCGATCACGCTGCCCATGGTGCACTGACGCTGGGCGAGGGAGCCCGCGCCGTGTTCAAGCATGAGCGCAAGGTGACCCTGCGCAAGGACCAGCCGAAAAAGGCCGCCGATGTGCGTCGGCAACTGGCTGGCGCGGTGCAATTGGCCGAGCCGGCGATGACCATATTCAATGCGCTGCGGGCCGAGCGCCTGCGCATCGCCAAGGAACAGGGCGTGCCGCCCTATGTGGTGTTCCAGGATGCGACCTTGCGCGCCATGGCACTGGCGCGGCCGCGCCAATTGCATGACCTGCTGGACCTGCCCGGCATCGGTCAAGCCAAACTCGAACGTTACGGCGATGCGTTCCTGGCCGTTCTGGATCGGCATACGTAATTACGCGTAAGTATTGGTCTATGTAGTCTTGCGTTGAAACTCCCCGAGTTAACGTAAAGACCGCGTTTCATTACCGGATATTCATCTCACCTGCTAGAAAATTTGCAGCGGTAACAAACCGTTAAGCATGATCTAGTGGGGGCGGTAATGGCGAACTCTTTCAGGACGGAATCTTCCGGCGAAGCGCTGGTCCGTGCCTTTCGATCAAGCCCGGCCGCGTCATTGACTGCTCCGTCATCAGTCAGCCACTCGATGTTTCGCAGCGACACGGCGCCGGGCTTTGCCGGAGTGCCGTCCCTGCCGCTGAGCCTGGGCGACTTCGGTTCGCGGCTGTGGCGCACCAAGGGCTGGGCGCTATCGACGGCCTTGGCGTTCGGCGCACTGGCTGTGGTGTTCTGCCAGGTGATGCCGCCCAATTATCGGGCCAGCGCGCAGATCTATATCGATCCGCAGAACCTGCAATTGCTGGAGCGCGACCTCGCCCCCAATGCCGCCGGCGGCGATGCCGGCGTGGTACTGATCGAAAGCCAGGCGCGGGTCATGGCCTCCCAATCGGTGCTGCGCGCCGTGGCGATCCAGCTCGATCTCGACCACGACCCCGAATTCGTCGGCAGCGGCAGCCCGCTCAAGGCTTGGATCGATGGCCTGCTGAACGGCCCTCCAGGCGCCGATGTGGACGATCTGCAGCGCGCGGTGACGGCGCTGGGCAAGGCGGTCTATGTCGTTCGGCTCGACCGTACCTATGTGGTCGACGTGCATGCCGAATCCGAAAGCGCCACCCGCGCCGCCGAAATCGCCAATGCCGTGGTGCAGCAATATCTCAACCTGCGCGAAAGTCAGCGCGCCGGCCAGGCGGGCCGTGCCTCGGGAGAATTCGAAGGCAGGCTGGCGCAGTTGCTCAAGGAGCTCGAAGCGGCCGAAAACGCCGTCGAGAGCTTCAAGAGCGCCAACAATATCGTCGAGACGGGCGGGCAATCGCTGCTCGAAGGCGAGGTCAGCCAGGCCAATCAGGGCCTGCTGTCAGCCAATGCGGCAGTCGCATCGGCGCAAATCCAACTCGATCAGTTACGAGCACTGGCCGGCGATCCGAACCGCATCATGGCGCTGCCTGAAGCCCAGGGGTCGCCCGATATGGTGCGGTTGCGGGGCGAATTGCAGGTCGCCACCAGCGACGCCGCCGTGCTGTCCGCGACACTGGGCGCGCAGCACCCGCGTCTGCTGGCGGCAGAGGAGCGCGTGGCTGGCGCGCGCGCTGCGGTAGATGCCGAAATCGGCCGCATGCTGGCCAGCGCCGAACTCAATCTGGATCGCGCCAAGGACAATGCAGCCTCGCTCGATGGCCGCGTTTCGGGGCTGACGGGGGATTTGCAGAGCACCGACAGCAAGCGGGTGCGCCTGCGCCAGTTGGAGCGCGAGGCAGACGCCAGCAAGGCCGTCTATGAGGATGCGTTGCTGCGCTCGCGTGAAACCGCCGAGCAGGCGCAGATCGATACGCTCAATGCCCAAGTGGTGTCGCAGGCCTCGCCGCCAGTCAGCCGTAGCTTTCCGCCCAAGCTGAGCTTGTTGCTGCCGGTGGCGCTGCTGTTCGGCCTGCTGGCGGGGGCAGGGATCGGACTGGGACTGCAGGGTATGCGGGCAAAGGGACGGGACCATGCGTGATTTGTCCCGCCGTGCCGTGGTCGCTGGACTGTTGGCTTCCGGCGTCATGCCCGCGCGCGCGCAACCGGCAACACGCATCGAGATCGAAGGCAACCGCATGCTGTGGAACGGCGAGATATTGCGCCTGCGCGGCGTCGCCATGGGCGATCCGGTCTACATTCGCGCCGGCCGCTCGCTGAGTGATTATATGACCGTGGCGACCGACTGGTCGGCCAATTGCGTGCGCATCAGCGTGCATCCCGGCCACTGGCGTTATGATCGCAGCCAGATGGCGGCACTGCTCGACGCCGACGTGCAGGCGGCGCGGGCGCAAGGGCTGTTCGTCATCATCGACTGGCACGCTATCGGCTTTCCCGGCATGTACCAGCCGGTGCCGCCGGCCGAATGGGGGCTGCTGGTGGATGCCTATCTCTCCACCATCACCGACGCCGCCGATTTCTGGCAGGCTATGGCGCAGTTCTATGGTCATGACCCGGCTATCCTGTTCGAGCTGTGGAACGAGCCGGTGACCGACGATCATCATTGGGTGTCCGATGGAGCGGGGTGGCCGCAATTCCGTGCGGCGTGGGTGGAACTGACCGCCGCCATCCGCGCCATCAGTGACAATATCATCCTCTGCACGGGCGGCCGTTGGGCGCATGACCTGATCGGCGCGGCTGGTGCGCCGATGGACGATCCGCGCACCGCCTATTCCTGGCACGTCTATCCCAATGAGGATCGCAACGCCCCCGACCGCTGGTTGAAGAGTCTGGCAGGGCTGGCCGCGCAAAAGCCCATCGTCGTGACCGAATGGGGCTTCCTGCCCGATGGCCCGGGCGACCTGACGGGCGGGCTCGACGACTTTGCCCGGCCCTTTGTTGCCGACGTTCTCGACGGCCTGGGACTGGGCCATACCGCCTGGTGCTACAGCCCCGGCGCCACTCCGGCATTGCTGGCTGCCGATGGCGCATGGCCCTCCGCCTATGGCCGCTTCGTGCGGGACCAGTTGCGAAGCTCAGCTGCTGCCGAACCGTTGATACTTGCGCCGGGAGACAGATCATGAGACGTCGGCTTTCGGCCCCTGTGCTGCGGCCCAGGCCAGTTCCTGCCCATGCTTTTCCCCGC
Source organism: Devosia sp. (assembly GCF_028290435.1). Lineage (GTDB taxonomy): Bacteria > Pseudomonadota > Alphaproteobacteria > Rhizobiales > Devosiaceae > Devosia. The sequence goes on from NZ_JAQGJV010000071.1 coordinate 42,513, forward strand.
TTCGAGACCGTGCAATTCGCTGGCCTGCCGGTGGCTCGGCTGGATCGCGCCCGCACAACGCAGTTGCTGATTGACTTGGCGGTCAAGTTCCGCCGCGGTGATCGGCCCTGGATTTCCACCAGCATCAATGGCCAGGTGTTGTCCAACGCGGCGCGCGATGCCGACCTGCGCGAGGCCATGCTGTTTGCCGATCTGGTCAGCGCCGATGGCCAGCCGATGGTGTTGGCGAGCCGACAGGTCACCGGCTTTGACCTGCCCGAACGCGTGGCGACGACCGACCTGTTCCACGATGTGGCGCGGGCCGCCAAAAGCCGGCCCCTGACCATGTATTTCCTGGGCTCCAGCGAGGCCGAAAACGCCCGCGCCGTGGCCAACGTCCGCGCTGCCTATCCGCATCTGCGCATTGTCGGGCGCATGCATGGCTATCATAGCCACGCCGAATGGATCCGACGGGTCGCCGAGATCAATGCGGTCGGGCCCGACCTGCTCTGGGTGGCGCTCGGCGTGCCGCGCGAACAGCAGTTCTATATGCGCTTTGCCCATGCGCTGCCCAATGTGGGGGTGATCAAGACCAGTGGCGGACTGTTCAATTTTCTCTCCAGTTCGGCGAGCCGCGCGCCGCAGTGGCTGCAGGATAACGGGCTGGAATGGGCCTATCGGCTCGGCCAGGAACCGCGCCGCCTGCTCATGCGCTACCTCACCACCAACCCGCATGCGGCCATGCTGATGCTGACCCAGCGCCAGCTCGGACGGCGGATTTGCCATCTCGGGCGTGACCGCCATGAGCGCTGACAGCCGGGCACTGGACCGCGTCGTTGGTGGAATCGATGCCGGGCGTCTGTTGGTCGTCGCCTTCGTGGTATTCACCATGCTGGTGCTGTGGACGCAGGCGCAGCCCTTCGCCAGCCTGCAGAATTATGGCGTGCTGGATGATCCCACCCAGTCCAATGCGCTGCGCCGCAACCTGACCCTGGCCATCGCAGCCGCGGCGCTATGGATGGTCGGGCGTGATGGGCAGATGCGTCAGCTCTGGAATGCCATGAGCCCCGGCCTCGTCGCCATTTTCGTGTGGTTCGCAGTGACCTCGGTCATTTCGCCCAGTCCCGGACTGGCGCTGAACCGATTGGTGCTGGCGGGGGTGGTCATCGTCATCGCCTTCTGCCTGCCGCTGCTGTTCGCGCGGTTTTCAGACTTTGTTACCGGCTATGGCGTGGCGGTCAGCATTGCGGTGGCGCTGTGTTTTCTCGGTGTGCTGTTCGTGCCCGATCTCGCCATCCACTCGGCGCGCGACAATGTCGAACAGGGGCTGGCCGGCGACTGGCGCGGCATGTTCCGCCACAAGAACGACCTGGCGCCGATGGCCATCCATTTCCTGTTTGCGGGAATTTTGTTGTGGCGGGTGGCCAATAAGGGTTGGGGCGCCGCGGTGATCGTTGGCTCGGTCGTCCTGTTGATCATGTCCGGCGGCAAGTCAGCGGCGTTGCTGGTGCTGCCGACGCTGGTCGCCGCCGCATTGATCGTTCGATTGCGCAACGCGATGGTTGTTGCCGTGGTCGCCTTCATGACCGTGGCCGGGCTGGCGCTGCTGACGCTCGGTTCAGTGGCGTTTCCCGCGGTCGGCGCCGTGGTCTCCCATCTGCCCGATCCGACCTTCACCGGCCGGGCCGATATCTGGACGCTTGGGCTGGAGGCCGCCGGCGCCAGGCCGTTGACCGGGTTTGGCTACAACATCTTCTGGGATACCGGCGCCGCCTATGGCCTCGCCAATTCGGGGGATACGGCGGCCCAGGTGTCCCACGCGCACAATGGCTTTCTCGATGTCGCCATTTCGGCGGGCCTGCCGGGGTTGCTACTGGTGCTGATCTGGGCCGGCTATGCCCCGCTCCGGCACATTGCGGCCATTCGCCGGAACGCGCTCGACGCCACCGAGGCGGCGTTTCTCGAATTTTTGGTGCAGGGCTGGCTGTTCACGCTGATGATCTCCAGTCTCGAGGCCGTGCTATTCAATCGCGGCGATTCCATCTGGTTCACCGGGCTGCTCTCGATCGTCTGCCTGCGACTGTGGTCGCGTGCGCGATGACCCGCATTTTGCAATTGGTGACGCGCGACGAGCCCGGCGGCGTGCAGGTGCTGACTCGCATGATCGACGCGGGATTGCGGGACCGCGATATCGAGGTGGCCACCTTGGCACTCGATATTGGCGGCAACTTGCCGGCGCGTCTTGCCCATATGTTCAACGTGATGCGGGCCTTGCTGGTGGGACGTTACGACGCCGTGCTGTCCTATCAGGCGGCGGCGAGCGTGGTCGCAGCCGTATGCGGGTGGATCGGGCGCATTCCGGTTCGTGCCGTTCACCAAACCGCCATGCCGCACGCGGTACGCCATCATTGGCGGCTGCTCGATCTGTGTTGTGGCGCACTGGGTCTGCACACGGTCATCATCGCCAATTCCCGCGCCACCGAGCTGGCCTATGTCTCCCATCCGGCCGCATATCGCGCGCGCCTCCGCACGATCCTGCATGGGGTGTCGCCTCTGCCGCGACCAAAGTTTTCATTCAACTGGCGCTCGGCCCTGCTCATCCCGCCGCAAGCGCCCCTATTGGTGAGTACCGGCAGGCTGACGCCGCAGAAGAACCATGCGGTGGCCGTCGCTGCTTTGGCCAAACTCCCCAGCATGCATTTGATCATCGCCGGCGAAGGCAGCGAGCGGGTGGCGCTGGCAGTGCAAGCCAAGGCCCTTGGCGTCGCTGACCGGCTACACCTGATCGGCGATCGCCCGCGCGAAGCCGTGGCGAGCCTGCTGGCCGCAGCCGATCTCTATGTCTTCCCCTCGATATGGGAAACCTTCGGCCTGGCCGTGGTCGAGGCCGGCATGACCGGCCTGCCCATCGTGGCGGCGGATTTGCCGGTGCTGCGGGAAGTCCTCCAGCCCGCCTGCCTGCATGGCCTCGCCCATTTTCACCATCCCGCCGACGTGGCGAGCCTCGCCGCTGTCGTGCGCACCATGCTGGGCCAATATCCCGATGCGGCGTGCCGTGCCGCATCGGCCCGAGCCATGGCCGACCGACATGGCATTGCGCCGATGCTCGATGCCTATGAGCTTCTGCTAGAGGGCACGACGCGAGCCAGCAGGTAGGCGGCGATCCGGCCCAGATCGAACAGGTTCCACATGACGGCCAGTCCCAACCCGCCGAGCAGGGTGATGGCGAGTCCGCCGAACCAGCCCGCAGCGCCGCCCAATGCCGCCATTATGAAGGCCGCGAGCAGCGCCGTGGCGATGGCGATGGCGGTAGCGGCGCCGGCTTGGGTCCAGTCGATTGGCATGATCGCCGTCTTGCGGTCGGCAATGAGGAAATAGGCGAGGCCCGTGGCCTGGGTGGCCGTGAAGGCAGTGGCGGCGCCGATCAGCCCGAACGGCGGGATCAGGATCGCGCAACTTGCCGCAGCCACTGCGACCATCAGCAGCGACGCCTGGACCTCGCGCCGCGCTGAGTTGGCGAAGTAGATGACCTGGCCGAAATAATAGGCCCGGAGCACGAGGCCGGCCGTGCCCAACACCAGTATGGGCATCGCGGCGAGTGCGGTATCGCGATAGTCCGGCGCCAGCACGACGCCGATCACGCCAGTGCCAAACAACACGAAGCCGATAACGCCGAACACCACGATGACCCAAAGCGTGACGAAGGCGCGCCTGAGGATGGCGCGGCGGGCTTCCTGCTCGCCGGCCTGCGCCTTGGCTTGCGAGATATAGGCGGCGGCGATGGCTTCGCCGAGGACGACGAAGCTCTGGCGGATGATATCGGCCACCGCCCCATAGGGCCCCACCGCGCCGGCCCCGACCCACCAGCCCAGCGCGATGCGGTCGAGATTGATCGACAGCGCCCCGGCCATCAAGGCCAGGATCAGCGGCCAGCCATAGGTCAGCAGCGCCAGAATATCGCTGCGCTCGGGCGATACAAACCCGGCTTTCCATATGCCTTGCCGCAGCGCGAGCAGCACCGGCAGTGCTGCCAGGACGTGCGCCAGCCCGATGGCGGCCAGCAGCGCCGTAGCATCCTTGAGCACCAGCAGTGTGGCGCAACCGAAGGCCAGCATCAGCACGCCGCGCAGCAGGCTCGCCGCCGTCACCTGACCGACCAGCAATTGCGCCCGGCCAACCTCGACGGCCGCGATGTGCACGACCAGCCCGAGCACGAGCGCGGCGATGCCGAGCCCTTGAGGGGCGTCGATCAGCCGAAAGGCTATCGCGCCGGCCAGGACGATGAGGGCCGCAAGGGCGATCACCCCCAGCAGCGCAGACAGGGCACCAGCCAGCCGCGCGGCGCGGGCTGGGGTGTAGACGCCGAAATGGGCGTGCAGCAGCCATTGGAACGCCGTGCCGAAGACGATGAAGCCGGTGGCGAAGCCCACGAGGTAGTGCCCGAACACGTCGGGCGGCGCCAGCCGGGTGAACAGCGCGACGGAGACCAGGTTGAGGACCGCCGCGGCAACGCGCGACACCAGATAAAGGCTGGCATGGCGATCACTCAAGGACGGAGCCCTTCATAAGTATACATGGATAAGTAGTTTCCAGTACAATTAACTCAAGAACGAAGTGTTCGGCGTGATGCAATTACAAATACCAAGGAATGTGTAAAACAATTGCGCATGATATTCGCGTTGTTGAGACATGTTTGAAACTCAAAAAAGTATACCCGGCCGGATCGTCATGCTGGTGCGCGCCTTTTCGGGCGGCGGGGCGCAGCGCGATGCGGTGGAACTGGCCAATGGATTGCATCGTGGTGGCTGGCCGATGGCTATTGCGACGCTGGATGCCAGTGGCCCGCTGCGGGCTCTGATCGAGCCGGACATGACCGTGATCGACCTTGGGCAGGGGCGCAAGCGCCGCATGGCGCGTGCTGCGCCCGCGCTGGTCAGCATGATGCGATCATTACGTCCGGCCGTCGTCATTGCCTCCGAAGCGGCGGCGAATGGGCTGCTGGTGCTGGCCTCGCAAACTCTCGCGCGCGATATCCGGCCCCGCATCGTGCTGCGCGAGGTGGCGAGTCCCGTGCAGGCCCTTCGGGCCGATCCATATGTTCAAAACCGCATGGCCTACCGGCTGGCGCCGCTGTTCTATCCGCTGGCCGATCGTGTGCTGAGTTTGACCGAGGGCGTGCGGCAGGACCTCATCGCCCGGTTTGGCGTGCGGCCGGAGCGGGCGATCAATCTGGGCACCAATGCGGTTTTGACCGAGGCGCGGCTTGCGGACATCTCGCAGCCGGCGGCGCGGCGGCCGGGGCTGATTGTCGGCATTGGGCGGCTGTCGCCGGAAAAGGACTTTGCTAGCCTGATCGCGGGTTTCGCCGCGCTGCATGAGGTGCGCGATGTGAGCCTGTTGATCTTGGGGGAGGGCCCGGAACGGGCCGCGCTGGAGCGGCAGGTTGCGACGCTCGGCCTGGCTGGGATCGTGCACCTACCCGGCTTTGTGGCCGAGCCGCTCGACTATCTGCGCGAGGCCTCACTGTTCGTCAGTACGTCCCGGCATGAGGGGTTCGGCAATGCCATCGTGGAGGCGCTGGCTTGCGGCGTGCCGGTGGTGGCGACTGACGCGCCGCACGGGCCGCGCGAGATTCTGCGCGATGGCGCCCTGGGCACGCTGGTGCCGCTCGGCGATCTGTGTGGATTGGTTGACGCCATGGACGTGGCGCTTGATCAGCCGGCCGATCCGATGCCGCTGCAAGCGCGGGCCGCCGATTTCACCACCGAGCGCGCCGTCGCCCGCTTTGCCGATGTGCTGGGGGGGCTCGGCGTGGCCAAAACGCCGCTGGCCATGCTGGAGGCCGCATCATGATGACGCCGGCCAATGGCTTGCTGGGCATGTCGCGGCGGGTGGCGCGGGCGGTGCCCTATCGACCGTTCCGGCTCGCATTGGAGCGACCGGTCGTGACCTTTACCTTCGATGATTTCCCGCTCTCGGCGGCCGAGCACGCCGCGCCATTGCTGGAAGCGGCCGATGCGCGCGGCACGTTCTACTTCGCCGATGGCCTGGCTGGTGGGTCCGAAAACGGACAGCCGATCGCCAGCCGTGACGTGGTGGCGGACCTTGCGGCGCGGGGACACGACATCGGTGGCCACACCAGGGCGCATATCAATGTGCAGCGCAGCACAACCAAAGACCTTATTGCCGATGTGACTGCCAACACCTCGGCGATCGCGACGCTGACCGGGCAAGCGCCGACCTCCTTCGCTTACCCGTTCGGCGTCGTGTCAATTCGCTCCAAGGCCGTGCTGGCGGCCCGTTATGCCGGGCTGCGCGGCATCATGGCCGGCATCAATCGGGGCTGGATCGACCTGGCGCATTTGCGGGCGCAGGAACTGTACGACGTCAGCTCCAGCCTCGGCAGCATGTACGCGCTATTGGACGATCTGGAACGGGATGGCGGCTGGCTGATTTTCTACACCCACGACGTGCGGACCGATCCATCCGGCATCGGATGCTCGCCGGACTATTTCGGCGCGGTGCTGGAAATGGTCGTCAGCCGTGGCATTGCCGTCCAGACCATGGCGCAAACGCTGGAGCGGATGTGAAATGGACGTCATGACCAAACCCAGCGCTATCGCGCCGATGCGCCCGGCCGATATCCCCGCGGTTGCGGCGATCTTCTATCGCGCTTTCCGCCGCCCCGATCAGCATCCGGCCGACGAATTCCGCGCCTATTTCGAGCAGAGCTTCTTCGGCAGCCCCTCCTATGATCCGGCGCAGGCGGGCCTGGTGCATCGCGATGGCGATGGGCAGATCGATAGCGCGCTGCTGGTCATTCCGATGCAGGTCAGCGTGCATGGCCGCACCATCACCGGGCGCCTGATGAGCAATTACATGACCGATCCGCAGCGGCGAACGCGGGGCGGGGCCGACATGGTGCTGACCATCCGCGCCCGCAACCAGGACTTCTGCTTTTCCGACAGCGCCAACGCGGTCAGCGCCGGGCACTGGAAGGCGGTTGGCGGCAAGGTATTGCCGATCCATAGCCTCGATTGGCGCGTGGTATTCCGTCCCACCGGTTGGCTGGCGCTCCGCGCCCGCTCGCGCCTGCCGTCTATCGTGCACCGGCTGGCGTTGGGTCTGGCGCGGCCTGTCGACGCAATGCTGCGACGCATGTTGCCCAAAATGGCATCCGGACCAGTGGCGCATGTTGCGCCTATGTGCCGCGCCGCCTTCATTGCCACGGCGCCACGCTTTGTGGAGCGTTTTGCCGTCCATCCCGTATGGGCGCCAGACGAGCTTGGCTGGCTGCTCGATATGGCCGCCCGCAACACCGTCGACGGCCCGTTGCGGTTGCTGGAAGTGCATGACGATAGCGGCACTCTCTGCGGCTGCTGCGCCCTCTACGCGCGGCCGGGCGCAACCGCCAAGGTGCTCAACATCATGACGGCGCGCGGCAGCGAGTCGGTCGTGGTCGGCCATCTGCTGGCCTATCTCGATACGCTGGGATGCGTTGCGGCGCAGGGCATGGCGCAGCCGTTCTTGCTCGAAGCGCTGGGCCAGCAGAAGGGCATGAGCTTCGTACCGCGTGGTGCCTATTGCATCAGCACCAGGCATAGCGAGATCGTCGATGCGGCGCTCAAGGGCGATTGCTACCTTGGGGGCCTGATGGGCGAGGACTGGAACCGGTTGGTGACCGACTTTCACGATTGATCGGCGCGGCGGCGCGCGGCATGGTGCGGCCGTATCGAGATGCCGGAAGGTTCGCCGCGCCATGACTGAGCTTTCCGCCCCCCGCCCGCGCTTTGCCGTGCTCGATATCGCTCGCGGCATCGCCATCATCGCCATGGCGATCTACCATTTCTGCTGGGACTTGGCCTATTTCCGCTTCATCGACGCCGATGTCGGCTACGGGCTGGGCTGGGTGATCTTTGGCCGGTTGGTGCTGACGGCCTTCCTGCTGCTGGTCGGCATCGGCCTGGTCCTCGCGCATGGCCGGGGCATTCGCTGGCCCTCGTTCTGGCGCCGCGAAGCCATGGTGGCGGGCGCCGCGGTGATCATTACGATCGCCACCTATTTCGCCTTCCCCGACAGTTTCGTCTATTTCGGCGTGCTGCATGCCATTGCGCTCACGAGTCTGTTGGCGCTGCCCTTCCTGCGCGCGCCGCTGGCTCTGGTGGTGGCGGTCGCCGCCGTGGTCATCCTGCTCCCGGCAATCTATTCCGATCCGTTTTTCGACCTGAAGCAAACCTCCTGGATCGGTTTCTGGGTCAAGGCGCCGCCGACCAATGACCTGGTCTCGGTGTTTCCCTGGCTCGGCATAGTGCTGCTTGGGGTGATCGGGGCGCGACTGGTGCTGGGCTCCGGCGCGGCAGGACGACTCGCCGCCATCCAGCCGGATAACTGGATGACGCGCGTTCTGTCGAAAATGGGCCGCTGGAGCCTGATCATTTATCTGGTGCATCAGCCGATCCTGCTCGGCATTCTGTTTCCATTGGCGGGGATGCTGCATCCCGAAGTGGCGGCGCGCGAAAGCCAGTTCCTGGCTTCGTGCCATTCCACCTGCGAGGAAGGCGGCACCACGCCCCAGCTTTGCGTCACCTATTGCCAGTGTGGGCTCAAGGGCGTCGCCGACAACGATTTATGGAATGCCGTCTATACCGGCATGGTCACTGCCGCAGAGCAATCCAAGCTCGATGAAACCACGCGCCAGTGCTCGGCACTAATTTATCCTGTTGCACCATCGGCACAGTAGTTTGCGCTGTCACAAAATATCGATAATCGAGGGCCGTTAGCCTCAATTAGGTCTTGAACAGCCTAAAAAATGGGCTTTGTATACGTCCATACGCGATTTGCCCGAACAGGGGCCGGTTTCTCCGACTCCCCTCGCCCGGGCGCCCCAATTGTTGAAGTCTGGATTTCCCGTGACCACCGAAAAGGTTGGCCGTGCGTATCTGCGCGGCGACTCCCGAGCCCATGTTGCCGATGCCCATGTGGGTAAAGGCCAAAAGCCGCTGCTCCGCATCACCCTCTATTCGCTGCGCCATCCTTGGCAGGCCTCCATCGCGATCGGGGCGACGATTATTGCCTCGGTACTGCAATTGATGATCCCGCGCCTGTTGGGGCACGCGGTCGACCAGGCCCAGGGCATTTTGAGCACCGGCGCCGAGGGCGCCCAACAGGCGCTGCTGTGGAGCGCCATGATCCTGCTCGGTGTGTCGGTGGCGCGCGGGTTTTTCACGCTGGCGCAGAACTATTATTCGGAAGCCGTCGGCCATCAGGTCGGCTACGAATTGCGGCTCGCCTTTTATGACAAGGTGCAGCGGCTGTCCTATTCCTACCACGACAAGGTCCATACGGGTGACCTGATCACTATGGGCCTGCTCGATCTCGACGGCGTGCGCATGTTCTTTTCCACCGGCCTCGTGCGTACGGTCTTGCTGACCGTGTTGATCGGCGTCGGCGCGTTCATGCTGCTCTCGACCGACTGGTTGCTGGGGCTGCTGGCGCTGAGCTTCGTGCCCTTCGTCGCGTGGCGCTCCTCGGTCGCGCAACTGACCTTGCGCGCGACCTGGGTCACCCTGCAGGACAAGCTCTCCGCCATGACCCGCGTCATGGAAGAAAATCTCGGCGGTATCCGCGTGGTCCGGGCCTTCTCGGCGCAGAAGTTCGAGCTGGCCAAGTTCGACCGTGCCTCCAAGGAGGCGCTGGAGCTGTCGCATGACCGCGTCAATATTCGCGTGCGCAACACCTCGGCCATGACCTTCTCGTTCTTTACGGCCATGGGCCTGGTGCTGTGGTTCGGCGGCAACAAGGTGATTGCCGGTGATATGAGCGTGGGCACGCTCGCCTCGTTCCTGACCTTTATGACCATCCTGCAGATGCCGGTGCGCCAGCTCGGCCTGATGGTCAATTCCTTCGCCCGCGCTTCGACTTGCGGCGACCGCCTGTTTGCCTTCCTCGACGAGCCGCTAGCCATCGAGGACGCGCCGGGCGTGCCCGACCTCAAGGTGACCAAGGGCACGCTCAAGTTCGAGGACGTGCACTTCACCTATCCGGGCGCCAATCACCCGACGCTTGACGGCGTCAGTTTCGAGGCCAAGGCCGGCCAGACCGTGGGTATTGTGGGTGCACCGGGCAGCGGCAAGTCGACGCTCGCCCATCTGATCCCGCGCTTTTACGATGTCAGCGGCGGCAAGATCACCATCGATGGCCAGGACGTCAGCCAAGTGTCGCTGCAATCGCTGCGTCGCTCGGTCGCCGTGGTGCAGCAGGACTCGTTCCTGTTCACCACCACGATCGAGAACAACATCGCCTATGGCGATCCGTGGTCCAAGGAAACCAAGATCGAAAAGGCGGCCGAAAGCGCGCAATTGCACAATTACATCATGGGCTTGCCGGCGGACTACGACACCGTGGTGGGCGAGCGCGGCGTCTCGCTCTCGGGCGGTCAGCGCCAGCGCCTGTCCATCGCGCGCAGCCTGGTACTGAAGCCTGCAATCATGGTGTTCGATGACTCGACCGCCGCCATCGATGCGGGCACCGAGCATCGCATCCGCAGCGCGATGCGCCGCTATGCCAGCAACCGGGTGACGCTGATCATCTCCCACCGGCTGAGTTCGCTGATGCACGCTGACACCATCCTGTTCCTTGATGACGGCAAGATCGTCGAGCGCGGCAGCCACGAGGAATTGTTGGCCAAGGGCGGTCGCTACAGCGCGCTCTATGACCTGCAGACCCGTCCGACCGAGGACCTCGAAATCGGGAGCGCCGCACAATGAGCGCCATCGAAGAAGACGAACGCGACGTCGCCAGTTTTCCCGGCCAGCGCCCGCCGCGCGCCAGCGTCGGCTCGCACCGCATCGAGGAAGAGGTCTTCGGCAAGGCCTATGATCCCAAGACGGTGCGCCGCATCTGGGCGTTCGTGCGGCCGTACCGGACCAAGATCTATCTGTCGGTGATTTCCGTGCTGGTGTTTACTGCCACGCAATTGGCGATCCCGCTGATCATCGGCCGCGCCATCGATACCGGCATGGTCAAGGGCGGCGATGCGACCCATCTGCTCTGGGCGGTCGGCGCCTTTGCGGTGGCGGTCCTTGTCAACTTCGGCGCTTCCTACGTGCAGGAGACCCAGGTGGGCGCGGTGGCCGAGAACGTGCTGTTCGACATGCGCCGCGCTATGTTCGCCCAGCTCCAGCGCGTCTCGCTCAGTTTCATGGACAAGACCGAAGTCGGCCGCCTGATGAGCCGGCTGCAGGGCGACGTCAATTCCATGCAGGAATTCCTCGAAACCTCGGTCCTGTCGGTCGGCGATATCGTGCTGCTGGTCGGCATTGTGGTGGTGTTGCTGACGCTGGATTTCCGGCTTGGGCTGCTGACGCTCTCCACCATGCCGGTGTTGTTTATCGTGCGCATTTTCTGGCTGCCGCCCGCTAAGCGCGCCTTCTGGGCGGCGCATGAGACCAATTCGATCACCGCCGGCGCCATGGCTGAAGGTATCAATGGCGTGCGCACGGTGCAGAACCTGGATCGCCAGAAGGTCAATTTCGACCTCTATGACGACAAGGCCTATAACAACCTTTTGACCCAGTTGACCGGCTCGCGCTTTGCCCAGGTCATGGTGCCGATCGTCGATAGCCTGACCGGCGCGGCCATGGCCATCGTGGTGGTTGTGGGCGGCTCGCTGGTGCTCAATGGCGGGCTGGAAATCGGCGTCATCGTGACGTTCCTGTTCTATATCCAGCGCTTTTTCGACCCGATCCGCTCGCTGACCATGCAGTATTCCATCATGCAGCGCGCCATGACCTCGGGCCGCCGCATCACCGAAGTGCTCGATATTCCGGCCTCGATCAACGACAAGCCCGACGCCGTGGTGCTGACCCGCGACATGGATGGCTCGGTCGAGTTCAAGGACGTCGTGTTCGGCTATAGCGCCGACCGGCCGGTGCTCAAGCATGTGAGTTTCAAGGTCAAGCCGGGCGAGACCGTCGCGCTGGTCGGCCCGACCGGTTCGGGCAAGACGAGCGCCATGTCACTGGTGCATCGCTTCTACGAAGTGCAATCCGGCGCCGTGCTGGTGGGTGGGCACGACGTGCGCGACATCACCCAGGAATCGCTGGGCGAACAGGTTGCCATGGTGTTGCAGGAGCCGTTCCTGTTCACCGGCAGCGTGTTCGACAATATCCGCTACAACAAGGCCTCCGCGACGCTGGATGACGTGATTGCGGCCGCCAAGGCGGTGGGCGCGCACGAGTTCATTTCACGCCTGCCGGGCGGCTATGACAGCGTTCTGGAACAGCGTGGCTCAAACCTGTCGCTGGGGCAGCGCCAATTGCTGAGCTTTGCCCGCGCGCTGGTTGCCGATGCCAAAATCTTGGTGCTGGACGAGGCCACGGCCAATATCGACAGCTATACCGAGCGGCAAATCCAGAAGGCGCTGCTGATCCTGCTCGAAGGGCGCACCGGCATGGTCATCGCCCATCGGCTGGCCACCATTCGCGGCGCGGACCGTATCATCGTGCTGCAGAATGGCGAGCTGATCGAGACCGGCAACCACGATGAGCTGATGGATCTGAACGGGCTCTACGCCAAGCTGTATAATATGAACTATTCGTCGTTCGACGATATTCCCGACGAAATGATCGCCGGGAGCGGGCCGAAGGCGGCGTCGACCTAGGGGCGTTTTGCTGGCTCCGAGTGCTGGGCCACCCTCACCCCCGACCCTTCCCCACAAGGGGAAGGAGACCCTCCCAATCTTCGTACCACGCCATCCTGGCCAGCGTTTCCATCGTCTCCCTCCCCCTTGTGGGGAGGGGACAGGGGTGGGGGGACGTTTGGCCCATGCCATCCGTTAGCTCCCGTTCCATTCAGCCCCCGTTCAACGTCAGCTGCTAGGGTCGCGCCAAATCAGCCCAGGTGATCTATGCGCATATCCGTCTCCGTTCTCGCTCTGCTTGCCCTGACCACCCCCGGCTTTGCTGCCGAGGCGATCACATACAAAGGTACGCTCAATGGCGCACCGATCGTGGTGGAGCTGACCGACCCGGCCGATGGCCCGGTGGTGGGGCGCTATAGCTATATCGAGCACGGTGTCGATATTCCGCTGCAGGCGGCCGAAGGCGCGACCGGCCAAATCGCCCTGACCGAAGAGGCGCCCTGTGCGCCGGGTCTCTGCCCGGTGGATGACGATTACAACGTTACCGCCTGGCCGGTGGCGGCAACCTGGACGCTGTCGATTGCGGTCGATGGGAGCATAACCGGCACGTGGCAGCCTCAGGGCAAGTCCAAGACACTGGCCATTGACCTGCAAAAAGCCGGCCAGCGCACCTTGCCCGATGGCACCGAACACACCCCCAATGGCCTGCCCGATAGCGCCGACGCGCTGTTCTACTCTGCTGACGCGGAATTGTCGGAGCAGACCGACCCTTATGACGTCATCAAGCTGGCCATACCGTTGAGCGAAGGGCCCCTCGAGACGCTCGACGGTTCGCACTTCCGCTACGTCACCGACCCGCGCACCAAGTTCGCTTTTCCGCGCCTGGTCGATCTGGTCGATGGCAGCGATGTCAGTGCTGCCAACTTGGCCCTGACCAGCGCACATGCCGGTATCAGCCTGGGCGCCTTGGATTGCCTGTCGCAGATCTATGCCGGCTTTGGCGGGCGCGACGACATGCTCGACATGGGCATCGGCACGCTGGCGGGCTATGACGACGAAACTGTCATCATGACCTATCTGTCGCCGACGCTCACCACCTGGACGGAATCGGGCAGCACCTGGTGCGCCGGCGCCTATCCCAACAATCACGACAATGTCTTCATGATCGACACCGGGACCGGCGAGCCCCTGGCCCTTGCCCGTGTGTTCAAGGACTGGGTCGCCGTGAGCAACACCACCGATTACACGGCGCCGGTCGACCAGGCCACGGCACTGGCGGCGCCGCAGGACTATACCTGGCAGGCGGGACAGACACTGATCGACTACGTTATCGCCCACAAGACCACCGATGATGCCGCCTCCGAAGACGATTGCGGCATCAATGATCTGATCGCCAGCAATCTGGGCGTCCGCTTCCTGCCGGGCGACAAGGTGGTGTTCGATCTCGAGGGGCTGCCGCACGCCATCCTTGCCTGTGGCGAGGATTTGCTGACGGTCAAGCTGGCCGATATCCCCGAACTGCTGGCTCCGACGGCCGCCGAGGTGTTCCCCTCGCTCGCCAAGAAATAGGCGCTCTCCGGCATGGCCTCATGCCGGATCGCCACTGGCGCCACCGTCATCCAGAGTTCACAAGACCTCCAGAATTGACGGGGGAATCATGAGTATCTGGATCGGTTTGGCCATGCTGATGGCGGTGTTCACCACCTCCGCCATCTCGGGCGTTTTCGGCATGGCGGGCGGCTTGATCCTCTTGGCGCTGCTGCTGATCATCCTGCCGGTGGGCACCGCCATCGCCGTGCAGGGCGTGATCCAGATCGTCGCCAATGGCTCGCGCGCTATCCTGTCGCGCAAGTTCATCGACTGGCGCATTCTGGGCACCATGATGCTGGGGCTGGCGACAGCGGGCGTGATCCTATGGATCGTCCGCTATACGCCGGCACTCGCCACCGTCTATGTCGCGGTCGGACTGATGCCGATCCTGGTGTGGATTCCGGCATCTTGGCTGCAACTCGATGCCGCCAAGCCCGTGCATGCCTTCGTCTGCGGCTTTGTCGGCGGCGGGCTCAACCTGACGGTGGGCGTTTCCGGACCCTCGATTGATATCTTCTTCATCCGCACCACGCTGGATCGCCGCACCGTGGTGGCCACCAAGGCGGCGATGCAGGTGCTGTCCCATATCGCCAAGGTAGTGTTCTACTGGCAGGCCACCATGGTTCTGACCTCGATTGAATGGGGCGCCGTCGCGCTGGCCGCACCCTTCGCCATCGCCGGCACCAGCGCCGGCTATTGGGTGCTCCAGCGCATGAACGACGTCAATTTCCGCGTCTGGATGCGCTGGATCGTCACGGGCATAGGCCTTTATTATCTGGTGCAGGGCATCTTGCTGCTGATCTAGCGGCATCTTGTCGTTATGGTGCGCCATCTGGGGAGATGGCATGCATAGTTTCGACAGCGTCACCGCGCGCTTGATTTTGCTCTTGGCGGAAACCGGCTCGATCGGCCGCGCCGCCGAGCGCGAGGGCATTGCGTCCTCCGCCGTCAGCCGGCGCGTCTCGGACCTCGAAAGCCGGCTCGGCGTGGTGCTGTTCGATCGCTCCGCCCAGGGCGTGCGGCTGACCAGCGCTGGGCAGGCCTATGCCGAAGCCTGCCGCAGCGTGTTGCGCGCCATCGCCGACCTCGACGCAGTGATGGTGGATTTCGGTAACGGCCAGCGCGGCAGCCTGCGCTTGGCCTGCACCAGCTCCGCCCTGACCGGCCGATTGCCCGAATTGCTGGCACGTTTCGCCAAGGCGCACAGCGCCATCGTGCTGGAAATTCAGGAGATGAGCGCCGCCAGGGCGCTGCTGGCGCTGGACGAGGGACGGGCCGATATCGCCATCGTTTCCGACAATTACGATTTTGCACGGTTCGAGATCAAACCCTTCGAGGACGACCGGGTCTGGGTGGTGGCGCCGCCCGATCATCCGCTGGCCAAGGTGATCGAGCCGCGCAAGGACATCGCCTTTGATGCGGTGATCGTCCACGACATTGTGGGCATCCACCATGCCGGCTCGCTCGACCGGCTGTTGATCGAGGCGGCCAACAGGGCCGGCAAGCCTTTGGGCGAAACCGTGCGGGTCGAAAGCTTTCCGGCCCTGGTGCGCATGGTGGAGGCCGGCTTCGGCATCGGCTT
>NZ_JAQGJV010000078.1 GCF_028290435.1 Devosia sp.
GGAGCGGCTGCGCTTCGTGTCGATCTCGGCCAACAATCTCGACGAGTTCTACATGGTCCGCGTTGCCGGGCTGAAGGGGCAGATGCGGGCCGGGCTGACCAAGCAGAGCGCCGACGGGCTGTCGCCGGCCGAGCAGATGGAAGAGATCGCCACGCTGGCGCAGCATCTGCAGCTCGAGCAGCAGGATCACTGGCAGAGCCTGCGGGAAGAGCTGTTTGCGCAGAATGTGGTGATCCACGAGGCCGACGATCTGACGCCGGACCAGGTGGACTATCTGCAAAAGCTGTTCCGCGAGGAGATCGTGCCGGTGCTGACGCCGATCGCGGTCGATCCGGCGCATCCGTTCCCGTTCATCCCCAATCTCGGGCTGGCGTTGGCGTTCGAACTGAATCGGCCCAATCATGATCAGCCGCTGACGGCGCTGGTGCGTATTCCGTCCAATCTGGACCGCTTCATCAACCTGCCCGGTGGGCTGGTTTCGGAAGGGCGCAGCGAGGTCGTGACCATCGATACGCTGGTCAAGCTGTTCTTCCACAAGATGTTCCCCGGTCACGAAGTGGTAGGCTCGGGCGCGTTCCGGCTGATCCGCGACAGCGAAATCGAAATCGACGACGAAGCTGCCGATCTCGTGATCGAATTCGAGACGGCGCTGCGGCAGCGGCGGCGCGGGCAGGTGATCCGGCTGGAAGTCGAAAGCACCATGCCGCGGGCCCTCAAGCGCCAGATCAGCGAGCAATTGCGCGTCAAGGACGGCGATATCTTCGAGGTGCACGGGTTTCTCGGCCTCGCCGATGCCGCCAAGATTTGCGATATCGACCGGCCGGACCTCAAGTTCACGCCCTATCACGCGCGGTTCCCCGAGCGTATCCGCGACTATAGCGGCGACAATTTCGCGGCGATCCGCGCCAAGGATATCCTGGTCCACCATCCCTTCGAAAGCTTCGACGTGGTGGCGCAGTTTCTGATCCAGGCGGCGCGCGACCCCGACGTGGTCGCCATCAAGCAGACCCTCTATCGCACCTCGGCGGATAGCCCGATCATCAAGGCGCTGGTGCTGGCCGCCGAGGCCGGCAAGTCGGTGACGTGCCTCGTCGAGCTCAAGGCGCGCTTCGACGAAGAGGCCAATATCCGCTGGGCGCGCGATCTGGAGCGGGCCGGGGCGCAAGTCGTGTTCGGATTTATCGAACTCAAGACCCACGCCAAGCTCAGCCAGGTGGTGCGGCGCGAAAAGGGCAAGCTGGTGAGCTATTGCCATATCGGCACGGGCAATTATCACCCAATCACCGCCAAGGTTTATACCGACCTTAGCTATTTCACCATCGATCCGGCGATTACGCGCGATGTGGCACGGGTGTTCAATTTCATCACCGGCTACGCGCGGCCGACCGAATTGGAGACCATCGCGGTTTCTCCGGTCAACCTGCGCGAGACGCTGATGGACAGCATCAACCGCGAAATCGAGTTCGCGAAAAACGGCCAGCCGGCAAGCATTCTGCTCAAGATGAATTCGCTGGTCGATCCGCAGATCATCGATGGCCTCTACGATGCCAGCCAGGCGGGCGTAAAGGTCGACCTGATCGTCCGCGGCATCTGCTGCCTGCGTCCCGGTATCCCCGGATTTTCCGAGAATATCCGGGTCAAATCCATCGTCGGCCGCTTCCTCGAACACTCTCGCATCTACTGCTTTGGCAATGGCGAGGCCATGCCCAACCCGCGTGCCACGGTCTATATTTCTTCGGCCGACCTGATGGGGCGGAACCTCGACGGGCGGGTTGAAGTGATGGTTCCCATCCTCAACAAGACCGTGCATAAGCAGATCCTCGACCGGATTTTGGTTGCCTACCTGAAGGATAACCAGCAGAGCTGGGAAGTGCTTCCAGACGGTAGTTCACACCGGATCAGGCTTGGCGAGGGGGAAGAACCCTTCAACGCGCACGATTACTTCATGACCAATCCATCGCTTTCGGGACGCGGCAGCGCCGGATTGCACGAAGGCGACGAGGGCTTCGATTGAATTCATTCTGGGGCGTCGACGCCGATCCGACCGCGCAGGGGCGCATCAAGGGCGCCAGGCCGGTGGCGGTGCTCGATATCGGCTCCAATTCGGTCCGTCTGGTCGTCTATGAGCGCCACGCGAGGGCGCTGACGCCGCTCTACAACGAGAAATCGGCGTGCGCGCTGGGGCGGGGCATTGCGCTGACCGGGCGGCTGGCCGATAGCAACGTCGCTCGGGCGCTGGTTGCCATCAAGCGGTTCGCGCTGGTGGCCCGGATGATGCGCGTCGGCAAAATCCATGTACTGGCCACCTCGGCGGTGCGTGACGCCGCCAATCGCACCGAATTTGTTGCCGCAGTCGAGGCCATTATCGGCTCCAAGGTGCAAGTGCTGAGCGGCGAGCAGGAAGCTCATTTTGCCGCGCTCGGCGTGGTCGCGGGCATCCCCGATTTCAGCGGCATGGTCGGCGATCTTGGCGGCGGCAGCCTTGAACTATCCACCATCGCCAGCGGTGCCGATACCAATGGCGAAACCTATGAGCTGGGCGTCATCCGGCTGCAGGACGATAGCGGTGGCTCGGCGGCCAAGGCCGGCGAGATCGCCCGCGAACGCCTGAAGGATTCGTCGTTGGCGCGCGGCCCCGGCGGCGGCGCATTTGCTGCCATCGGCGGGACGTGGCGGTCGCTGGCTAAGCTGCATCAGGTCCGCCGGCATTACCCGCTCCAGATGGTGCAGCATTACGTCGTACCTGTGGCCGACATGCTGGCGCTCTGCGACGAAATCGTGGCCGCCGGCTCGCTCAAGGATTATCCGGGCTCCGGCAGCGTCAGCTCGTCGCGCCGCGATCTGGTGCCGTTCGGTGCAGTCGCCTTGGCCGAAGTCTTGCGCGCCGGGCGCTTCGATACCGTGGTTTTCTCCGCGCTGGGCGTGCGCGAGGGCTATCTCTACGGCCTGCTCGACAGCCGCGAACAGGCGATCGACCCACTGATCCAGGGCTCGGAAGAGCTTTCCGTACTGCGCTCGCGCTCCCCGGCGCACGCCAATGACCTGATCGAGTTCAGTACCCAATATCTCGTAGCGGCCGGTGTCAGCGAGACACCGGAGGAAACGCGATTGCGCCAGGTTTCGTGCCTCCTCGCCGATATCGGCTGGCGCGCGCACCCCGATTATCGCGGGGCCCAGAGCGTCGACGCCGTGGCCTATGGCTCGCTGACCGGTGTAGATCACCCCGGTCGGGCCTTCCTCGCTCATGTCATTGCGGTGCGCTACAACGGCCTCAAGCTCAAGGGCGTCACGCAGCCCCTGGTTGGCCTTGCGGGACATACCGCCTCCGCCCGCGCCAAGCTGATCGGCGCTCTGTTCCGCGTCGCTTATCCAATGACCGCCGCCATGCCGGGCATCCTGCCGCGCATCCGGTTCCTGGTCGAAGGCAACACGCTGGTCCTCGTCCTGCCGCAGGACTTCGCGTTTCTGGACGGCGAACACCTGCAAGGCCGGCTCGACCAATTCGCCGGCGTCGCCGGCCACAAGAACGCCAAAGTTCGGATCACTTAGAGCAGGCGCGGGAGCTGACTACTCCGCCGGCGTCGTGTCCTTGACTGCAAACTCCACCACGCCCTTGCGCGTCGCGACGAGACCCACGCGGCCGTGCTTAATATCCAGCGCCTTGTCGCCGAACAGCTTGCGGCGCCAGCCTTTGAGGGCGGGGACGTCGGCTTCGTCATCGAGCACCAGGGCGTCGATTTCGTCGGAGGTGGCGATGATACGTGCGGCGACGCCGTGTTGTTCGGCAACCGATTTCAGCAGCACCCGGATCAGGTCGCCGACGGCGCCCTTTGGCGATGGCCCGCGATAGCGATCCGGCATATGGGGCAGCTCGGATTTGTCGAGCGCTTCGACTTCCTTGAGCATGACCATGATTTCGGCGGCGGCGCTGCTGCGGCCAAAACCGCGCGGCACGGCGCGCAGCTTGTCGAAGGCGTCGGGCGTCAGCGGACGCTGCATTGCCAGCTCAAACAGCACGTCGTCCTTGAGGACGCGGCTGCGCGGCTGATCGCCGTCCTGCGCGCGCTTTTCGCGCCAGCCGGCGAGGCGCTTCAGTGCCGCCAGGTCGCGGGGACGGTTGATCTTCATCTTCAGGCGTTCCCAAGCCTGATCGGGCTGCACCACATAGGTGTCGATGCTGCGCAGCACGCCCAGCTCGTCCTCCACCCAGTCCCAGCGCTTGGTGGCGTCGACCTGCTTGCGCAGCTCGAGATAGATATCGCGCAGATGGGTGACGTCGGCGGCGGCATAGAGGCGCTGCTTTTCGCTGAGCGGACGCGCCGACCAATCGGTAAAGCGCGAGGATTTGTCGAGTTCGACATTGGTGATGGCGCGGACGAGATTGTCATAGGAGACGCTGTCGCCAAAGCCGCAGACACTGGCGGCGATCTGGGTGTCGAAGATATTGACCGGCACCTTGCCGGTGAGCTTGACGAAAATTTCGATGTCCTGCCGCGCGGCATGGAACACCTTGGTGACCGCCGGATTGGCCAGCAGCACGAAGAACGGCGCAAGGTCCAGCCCCGGGGCGAGTGGGTCGATCAGAATCGCCTCATCGGGCGTCGCCGCCTGAATCAAGCAGAGCTTGGGCCAGTACGTGGTTTCACGCAGGAACTCGGTATCGACCGTTACAAAATCAAACTGTGCGGCGCGCTCGCAGAACCCCGCGAGTACGTCTGTGGATATAACGAGGTCCATACCGGCTTCCGTCTCAAAATCGTCGTATTTCTTCCTAGCAGGTGCAGCAGCCCCACTCCAGAAGGGATTTGTTAAGCTTTGAGAATTGGTTAGCCTCGAAGGGTACGAACCGTACCTTCGGCCCCGCCGCGCTGCTTGACAAGTGCTGACTCCCATGCGCTTTTCCCGCCAAGATTCCGGCCTTTTTCGGTGGTTACGACATGACAATGCATCGCTATCGCTCCCACACCTGCGGCGCGCTGACTGCGCAGGATGCGGGCCAGACCGTCCGGCTCAGCGGCTGGGTTCACCGCGTTCGCGATCATGGCGGGCTGCTGTTTTTCGACCTGCGCGATCATTACGGGCTGACCCAGTGCGTTATCGATCCGGATTCGCCGGCTTTTGCCGCGGCCGAACAGATTCGCTCCGAATGGGTCGTGCGCATCGATGGCGAAGTGAAGCTGCGCGACGCAACGGCGGTGAACACCAACCTGCCGACCGGCACGATCGAAGTGTTCATCCGCGAAATCGAAGTGCTGTCGGTGGCCAAGGAACTACCGATGCCGGTGTTTGGCGAGCCCGATTATCCCGAAGACATCCGCTTGCGCTATCGTTTCCTCGATCTGCGCCGCGAAACGCTGCACGCCAATATCGTCAAGCGCACCAAGGTCATCTCCTCGATGCGCCGCCGCATGGAAGCCATTGGTTTTGGCGAATATTCGACGCCCATCTTGACCGCTTCCTCGCCCGAAGGCGCGCGCGATTTCCTGGTGCCGAGCCGTATTCACCCCGGCAAGTTCTTCGCGCTGCCGCAGGCGCCCCAGCAGTACAAGCAATTGCTGATGGTGGCCGGGTTCGATCGCTATTTCCAGATCGCTCCGTGCTTCCGCGACGAAGACCCGCGCGCCGATCGCCTGCCGGGCGAATTCTATCAGCTCGACCTGGAGATGAGCTTCGTCACCCAGGAAGAAGTCTGGGACACGATGGCGCCGGTGATCACGAGCCTGTTCGAGGAGTTCGCCGACGGCAAGCGCGTCACCAAGGAATGGCCGCGCATTCCCTATGACACGGCGCTCCGCAAGTACGGTTCGGACAAGCCCGACCTGCGCAACCCGATCGAAATCAGCCAAGTCACCGAGCACTTTGCCGGCTCCGGCTTCAAGGTGTTCGCCGGCCAGATCGAGAGCGATTCGAAGGTCGAGGTGTGGGCGGTCCCGGCCAAGAACAAAGCGGGTGCCGAGCCGATCGGCCGCGCGTTCTGCGATCGCATGAACGCCTGGGCGCAGGGCGAAGGTCAACCAGGCCTGGGCTACATCTTCTTCAAGGACGGCCAGGGAAGCGGCCCCATTGCCAAAAATATCGGCGAGGAGCGCACAGCCGCTATCAAGAGCCAGCTCGGCCTTGAGGACGGCGATGCCGTGTTCTTTGTCTGCGGTCGCCCAGAGAAGTTCTACAAGTTCGCCGGCGAAGCCCGTACCAAGCTTGGAACCGATATCGGGGTGGTCGATACCGAGCAGTTTGCGCTGTGCTGGATCGTCGATTTCCCGTTCTACGAGCTGGACGACGAGAACAAGATCGATTTCGCCCATAACCCGTTCTCGATGCCCAAGGGCGGGATCGACGCGCTGAACAACGAAGATCCGCTGTCCATCAAGGCGTACCAGTACGACGCGGTCTGCAACGGCTTCGAAATCGCCTCCGGCTCGATCCGCAACCAGTTGCCCGAGACCATGGTCAAGGCGTTCGAACTGACCGGCAAGTCGCGCGATGAGGTCGAGGAGCAGTTCGGCGGGCTCTATCGCGCATTCCAATTCGGCGCCCCGCCGCATGGTGGCGCTGCATTCGGCATCGACCGCATCGTCATGCTGATCTGCGGCCGGCAGAACCTGCGCGAAATCACGGCGTTCCCGATGAACCAGCAGGCCGAAGACCTGTTGATGGGCGCGCCGAGCCCGGCGTCTCCGAGCCAGCTGCGCGAATTAAGCATTCGTTTGAACGTGCAGGACAAGTAAGCCGCTTGTTCGACTTGCCTCGGTGGCTCTGTCCCTTGCGGGGCAGAGCCGCTTTTTTTTGCACTGAGAGCAGTTTCCTCGCCTGCTTTCGAGCACCATTAGCGGTCCGTTAAACGCTCATTGATACTCAATTGAATGCAATTGGGCCCGGTGGATTCGTGCGTTGAAATCCCGCTACAACCACATTCTGATGCTGCTGGGCGCCATTCTGGCGTTTATCCCGATCATCGCCGTCGATTACCTGCTGGACGGGTACGTGCGGGTGCGGGAAAAAGACGTGGCGCAGCAGTCGATCAGCGCCATCACCTCGCAGGTTGAAATCAACACCAATGACGCGATTTCGGCCTTGCGCCGGATCATGACCGATAGCCCGTCGCTGTGCACGCCCACCTTCGTGGCCAATGTGCAGCACGAAATCGAATCCAGCCTGACCATGAAGCAGGTGCTGGTCGAAAATCGTGATGGCGTGCAATATTGCGATGCCTTCGGGCGCACGGTTGCTTATTCGCCGGTTTCGGCGAGCCTGCCAGTGCCGGGACACTCCGAGACCATGACCGTGGTCAAGCTGGCGGACATGGCCATGCCGGTGCTCAAGATCACCCAGGCGTTTGGAGATACGCGCCGGATTTCGGCCTTCGTGCCGCTGATCGGCCAGACGACGGGGGCATTGGCAAACGGACTGAGCCCTGCGGCTTTGCTGCGATTCATGCTGACTGACGGCACCGCCATCCTGACGGTGGGCGATCCGACGGCGTTCGACCGGCGCACCTCCAGCACCGATTTTGTCTATGCCCAGGCCTTTGCGGGCGAGTTGCCACTGCTGGCTGAAACCGCGGTGCCGTTCGCGATGGTGCGGGCGAGCTATGCTGATCTCGATGCCAGCTTCACCATCGTCGGCTGCCTCATGAGCGCCAGCTTCCTGCTGATGGCGCTGCAATATGTGCGGCGCACGCGTGTTCCGGCGTTCGACCTCGAGCGCGCCGTCGCCAATGGCGAGATCAAGCCGTATTACCAGCCGGTGATCAACCTTAAGACCGGCGATCTGGTCGGCTGCGAAGTGCTGTGCCGCTGGGAGAAGAAGAACGGCGACGTGGTGCCGCCCGGCGCCTTCATCGATTATGCCGAGGTCACCGGCCTCGCCATCCCGATGACGCTATCGCTGATGGAGCAGGTCAAGGTCGACCTGGGTGTGCTGTGCAAGACCATGCCGGACATGAAAATCTCGATCAACCTGTTCGAAGGGCACTTCCGCGATAGTTCGATCGTGGAAGACGTGCAGGCCATCTTCGGCGGCTCCAGCATCAATTTTCGCCAACTGGTGTTTGAAATTACTGAGCGCCGGCCGCTGGGCAATTCGATGCAGGCCAATAGCGTCATCGCGGGGCTGCACGCGCTGGGCTGCCGCCTCGCCATGGATGACGCCGGCACCGGCCATTCGAACCTGGCCTATCTGCAGACGCTGGGCCTCGACATCATCAAGATCGACCGTGTGTTCGTCGACATGATCAAGCCGGACACCACCCAGGTGCCGGTGCTCGACGGGCTGATCGCCATGTCGCGCGATCTGAATTGCGAAATCATCGCCGAGGGCGTCGAGACCGAGGCGCAGGCGCTGTATCTGCGGGCGCGCGGCGTGCTGCATGCGCAGGGCTATATCTTCGCGCCGGCGCTCAAGGCCCCGGCCTACAAGGAACTGGCGCTCGCCCTGCAGTCCAGCAAGCAGCCGCGCCGTCCCGCCGAAGGCGTGGTCGCCGCCGCCGCCTGATGCCACCTTCCGACTTTAGTCGAACGGCCTTGAGAGCAGAGGCCCTTTCATTGCCGATGGAATGGTGGCACGAACCCTTCGGGTGACGGTGGATCATGCTCACCGCAGAATCGTGCATTGGGAGGAATTCGGTGACCACTGACGTCAATGAACAGCGTAAGGCCCTGCGTGAGGCAGCCCTGCATTTCCACGAATTCCCCAAGCCTGGCAAACTCGAAATCCAGCCGACCAAGCCGCTGGGCAACCAGCGCGACCTGGCGCTGGCCTATTCGCCCGGCGTCGCTGCCCCCTGCGAGGAAATCGCCGCCGATCCCGAGACCGTGTCGCGCTATACCTCGCGGCAGAACCTCGTCGGCGTCATCTCCAACGGCACGGCCGTGCTTGGCCTCGGCAATATCGGCGCGCTGGCGTCCAAGCCTGTGATGGAGGGCAAGGCGGTCCTGTTCAAGAAGTTCGCCGGCATCGACGTGTTCGATATCGAGATTGATGAGATTGATCCCAAGAAATTCATCGAAGCCGTGGCGCCACTATGGCCGACCTTTGGCGGCATCAACCTCGAAGACATCCGCGCGCCCGACTGCTTCGAGATCGAGGAAGCCCTGCGCGAGCGCATGAGCATCCCGGTGTTCCACGACGACCAGCACGGCACTGCGATCATCGTCGGCGCCGCAGTCCTGAACGGGCTGGAACTGGCCGGCAAGCGCATCGAAGACGTCAAGATTTGCACTTCGGGGGCAGGGGCGGCGGCAATCGCCTGCCTCAACGTGCTGGTGGCGCTGGGTGCCAAATACGAGAATATCTGGGTGGCCGACAAGGACGGGCTGGTTACCCACAAGCGCAACGACGTCAACGACAAATGGCGCGGCCAATTCCGCCGTGAGAGCGAAGCGACCACGCTGGCCGAAGTCATCGACGGCGCCGATATCTTCCTCGGCCTCTCGGCGGCCGGTGCGCTGAAGCCTGAAATGGTGATGAAGATGGCGCCCAAGCCGCTCATCCTGGCGCTGGCCAATCCCAATCCCGAAATCATGCCGGAAGCGGCCAAGGAACTGCGCCCCGACGCTATGGTGTGCACCGGCCGCTCGGATTATCCGAACCAGGTCAACAACGTCCTCTGCTTCCCGTTCATTTTCCGCGGTGCGCTCGACGTCAGCGCCTCCACCATCAATGAGGAAATGAAGTTGGCGGCCGTGCGGGCCATCGCCAAGCTGGCGCATGAGCCAGGGCTGGAAGTGTCGCCCTCGGGCGCGCCGGCCGTGTTCGGGCCGGAGCACATCATCCCCAATCCGTTCGACCAGCGCCTGATTCTGCGCATCGCGCCGGCCGTGGCGCGGGCGGCGATGGATTCGGGCGTGGCCAAGAAGCCGATCCTGGACTTCGACGCTTATCGCGACAGCCTCAACCGCTTCGTGTTCCGCTCCGGCCTCGTCATGAAGCCGATCATCGACCGGGCCCAGGGCCAGGAAAAGCGCATTGCCTTTGCCGACGGCGAGGACGAGCGCGTGCTGCGGGCCACTCAGGTCATTCTGGAAGAAAAGATCGGCCGTCCGATCCTGATCGGGCGCCCCTCGGTGATCGAGCAGCGCATCGAGCGTTTTGGGCTCAATCTCAAGCCTGGCAGGGACTTCGAGATCATCAATCCCGAGGACGATCCGCGCTATCGCGACTACGTCTCGCTGTTCCACTCTCTGGTGGGCCGCAGCGGCGTCACCCCGGACACTGCCCGTCAGGTCGTGCGCACCAATACGACGGTGATCGGGTCGCTGGCAGTCAAGCGCGGCGATGCCGATGCGCTGATCTGCGGGTTGCAAGGCAGGTTCATCCGCCACGTGCGCGATATCCGCTCGATCATTGGCATGCAGGACGGGGTGGCCGACATTTCGGCGCTCTCCATGCTCATCATGCCGCGCGGCGCGTTCTTCCTGGCCGACACCTATGTCAATCAGGACCCGACGCCCGACGAAATCGTCAGCATCACCCTGCAGGCGCGAGACCACCTCAAGCGCTTCAATATCGAGGCGCGGGCGGCGTTGCTGAGCTATTCCAACTTCGGCTCGCGCGACGGCGACAGCGCCTACAAGATGCGCGAGGCCTATCAGAAGCTCAAGGCCGTCGCCCCCGACCTCCTCGTTGAAGGCGAAATGCAAGGCGACCTGGCGCTCAATCAGGAGCTGCGCGAGCGCTATATCCCGGACAGCGTGCTCAAGGGCGAAGCCAACCTGTTGATTTTCCCCAATCTCGACGCCGCCAACCTGTCGATGACGCTGCTCAAGGAAATGAACAATGCGCTGTCGGTCGGCCCGATCCTGATGGGACCGCGTTCGCCCGCGCATATCCTGGCGCCGTCCGTCACCAGCCGCGGCATCGTCAACATGGCGGCCATCGCTGCCACCGAATCCCTTGGAACAGTGCGATAAACATGATCCGTCATAGCGTCATCTTCACCCTCAAGCATGCAGCCGGCTCCAGCGAGGAGGCGGCCTTCCTGCGCGATGCGAAAATCCTCGCCACCATTCCCGGCGTGACCAAGTTCGAGCAGCTCCGTCAGGTCAGCCCCAAGAAGAACGATTATGCCTTCGGCTTCTCCATGGAGTTCGCCGACCAGGCCGCCTATTCGGGCTATGACAACCATCCGGACCACGTGGCGTTTGTCCGTGATCGCTGGGTGCCGGAGGTGGCGAAGTTTTTGGAGATCGATTACGTGCTGGTGTGAGGACTTCTTCACCTCTCCCCCCAAAGGGAGAGGCGAAGAAACCCCCCGTTAAACCCTTGGCAGGCATAGTGGGCTTCTCCAATTCGGTTCGCCCATGCCCACCCGTCTCAAGAAACGTGCAATCTGGCGCTCGCTCGCGTTGAGCGCGGCGCTGCTGTGTTTTCAGGGCTATCTCGGCTTTTCCGCCATTGGCGGGCAGTTCGGCACCGAGAA
The DNA here is from genome assembly GCF_028290435.1 of Devosia sp. Taxonomy (GTDB): domain Bacteria; phylum Pseudomonadota; class Alphaproteobacteria; order Rhizobiales; family Devosiaceae; genus Devosia. Next base: position 11,420 of record NZ_JAQGJV010000078.1, read on the forward strand.
CCGCAAGCAGATCATCGCCGATATCGAGGTTCTGAAATCGCGATCCTCGGCGCTGCAGGCCGAAATCGACGCCTATAAGCACCGCGCCAGCCTGATGGATACGCGGCGGCTCGATCCGGATCTGGTGACCGAGCGGGCGCGGGCACTGCTTAACATGGCCAATGCCGACGACATCATCGTCATGGTCGATCCAGCGACAGGTAAGCCTATTTCCAGTTCATATTCAGAATTATCTGAAAACCAGTTAAACCCGAATTTGACTGATGTTATAGACCATTAGCGACGATTGTGTGACCCGTGCTGTCCTTGCTAGGGCAGGGCGACTTGCGCTATTGTGCCGATCTATGGCCAACTCGGCCACACAGAAATCCCAATCGATGCGGAGCGTATGTCATGGCGCGTAAGGCGGTGGCCACCAAGGCCAAGGCACAGTCCAATGTTCCCGAATTTTCCAAGGAGCAGGAGACCGAGGCGTATCGCGAGATGCTGCTGATCCGGCGTTTCGAGGAAAAGGCCGGCCAGATGTATGGCATGGGCCTGATCGGCGGGTTCTGCCATCTCTATATCGGCCAGGAAGCCGTCGTCACCGGCGTCACCATGGCCTCCAAAAAGGGCATCGATGCCCAGATCACCGGCTATCGCGATCACGGCCACATGCTGGTCATGGGGCTAGACCCTAAGGGCGTGATGGCCGAGCTGACCGGTCGCGAAGCCGGCCTGTCGCGCGGCAAGGGCGGCTCGATGCACATGTTCTCCAATGAGCACCGCTTCTACGGCGGCAACGGCATCGTGGGCGCCCAGGTCTCGCTCGGCACCGGCCTCGCCTTCGCCGCCAAATATCGCGGCGACGGTTCGGTCAGCATCGCCTATTTCGGCGATGGCGCGGCCAATCAGGGCCAGGTTTATGAGAGCTTCAACATGGCCAAGCTCTGGAGCCTGCCGGTCGTTTTCATCATCGAAAACAACAAGTATGCCATGGGTACCTCGATCGAGCGCGCCGCGGCGACCACCGATTTGTCGACGCGCGGCGCGTCGTTCAATATCCCCGGCGAGCAGGTCGACGGCATGGATGTGCGCCTGGTGCACGACGCCGCCGAGCGCGCCATCGAGCATGCCCGTTCCGGCAAGGGCCCCTACATCCTCGAAATGCTGACCTATCGCTATCGTGGCCACTCCATGTCCGATCCGGCCAAGTATCGCACCAAGGACGAAGTGACCAAGTATCGCCAGGAGCGCGACCCGATCGAACAGGTCAAGGCGCGTCTGCTGGAAGCCGGCTACGAGACCGAGGATAGCCTCAAGAAGATCGAGGCCGATATCCGCGCTATCGTCACCGAAGCCGCGGATTTCGCCACCACCGCGCCCGAGCCTGATGCGGCCGAGCTGTGGACCGACATCACGGTCAGCGCATAACGTCATGACCATCCTGGCCGGCGTCGTCGCAGTTTTGGCTCTCCTTACACTGGCCGTCGCCGTGCGTGAGGCGATGTCCGTTGTCCGGCTGTCGCCCAAGGCCCAGGGCCTGGGCGGTTTCTTCCTGCTCGGCTGGTGGAAATTCAAGGACCTTGCGGCCAAGTCTGGCCCCGAGGCCAAGCCGCATCTGGCGATCTACCAGCGTTCGGTCATCGTGTTCGTCGTGCTGGTGGTCATCGGCGTGGTGCTCGGTGGCCTTGGCTCCCGCTCGGTGCCAGCTGCTGCCACAGTCGCCGAGGGGCCGGCCCTCATCAATGATCCACGCGTCATTCCGGCGCAATTTGCCAACATAGTCCCGTTTCCCGCGTCCCGGGCGGCAGCAATGCCCCAGCTCGCGCGGCAGGAGAGCTAAATGCCCAATATTCTGATGCCCGCGCTGTCGCCCACCATGGAAGAAGGCAAGCTGAGCAAATGGCTGGTCAAGGTCGGTGATACCGTCAAGTCCGGCGACGTGCTGGCCGAGATTGAAACCGACAAGGCAACGATGGAAGTCGAGTCCGTCGATGAAGGCGTGGTCAAGGCGCTGCTGATCGCCGAGGGCACCGACAATGTGAAGGTCAATACGCCCATCGCCCTGATCCTAGCCGAAGGCGAAACGGCTGAGGCTGCTCCCGCTCCCGCCGCCGCGCCGGTCGCAGAAGCCGCTCCCAGTATGGTCGAGGCAGAGGCGCCGGCTCCCGCGCCAACGGTTGCGGCGGCGCCTGCTGCTCCCAAGTTTGAGGCCCAGGGTGATCCCGATCTGCCGGCCGGCGTGGAAATGGTCGAAATGACCGTCCGCCAGGCGCTCAACGAGGCCATGGCCGAAGAGCTGCGCCGCGACAAGGACGTCTTCATCATCGGCGAGGAAGTCGCCGAATATCAGGGCGCCTACAAGATCACCCAGAACCTGCTGCAGGAATTCGGGCCCGAGCGCGTCATCGATACGCCGATCACCGAGCACGGCTTCGCCGGTCTCGCCGTCGGCGCGGCTTTTGCCGGCCTGCGTCCCATCGTGGAATTCATGACCTGGAACTTTGCCATGCAGGCCATCGACCAGATCATCAACTCCGCCGCCAAGCAGCTCTATATGTCGGGCGGCCAGGTCAAGGCGCCCATCGTGTTCCGCGGCCCCAATGGCGTCGCCTCCCGCGTCGGCGCGCAGCACAGCCAGGATTATTCGGCGTGGTACTCCCATGTTCCCGGCCTCACCGTCATCGCGCCCTATAGCGCCGCCGATGCCAAGGGCCTGCTGAAGGCGGCGATCCGTTCGCCCAACCCGGTCGTGTTCCTCGAAAACGAAATTCTCTACGGCTCGACGGGTCTCGTCCCCAAGGTCGATGATTTCGTGCTGCCTATCGGCAAGGCGCGCATCGCCCGCTCGGGCAAGGACGTGACCATCGTCTCGTTCTCGATGGGCATGCGCTACGCGACCCAGGCCACCGAAAAGCTGGTTGCGGCCGGGCTCGATGTCGAACTGATCGACCTGCGCACGCTGCGCCCGCTGGACATCGACACCGTCATCGCCTCGGTCAAGAAGACCGGCCGCCTGGTGACGGTCGAAGAAGGCTGGCCGCAGGGCGGCATCGGCGCCGATATCTCGGCCCGCGTCATGGAAGCGGCGTTCGACTATCTCGACGCGCCGATCCTGCGCGTCACCGGCAAGGACGTCCCGATGCCCTACGCCGCCAACCTCGAAAAGCTGGCGCTGCCGAACGTCGATGAAGTGATCGCGGCGGTCAACGCCGTGACCTACCGTTCGTAAGGGAGAGTTCTGATGCCGATCGAAATCACCATGCCGGCGCTCTCTCCCACGATGGAAGAGGGCAAGCTTGCCAAGTGGCACGTCAAGGAGGGCGACAGCGTCTCCTCCGGCGACGTGATTGCCGAAATCGAGACCGACAAGGCGACGATGGAAGTCGAAGCCGTCGATGAAGGCACGATCGGCAAAATCTTGGTCGCCGAAGGCACCGATAACGTCAAGGTCAATGCCGTGATTGCCGTGCTGCTGCAGGAAGGCGAAAGCGCCGACGCCATTGGCGCGCCTAAGGCGGCCCCGGCACAGAAGCCGGAAACCAAGGCGGACGCTGGCACCATCACGCGTGCCGATGCGGCCACTCAGACCGCGCCCACCGCCAAGGCCGATACCACGGCCACCCCGGCTCCGGCTGCAAAGCCCGCTGCTGCCCCAGCGCCGGCCAGCGCCAATGGTAAGGTCTTTGCCTCGCCACTCGCCCGCCGCCTCGCCAAGGAGGCCGGCATCGATGTTTCGGCCATCTCGGGCTCCGGCCCGCATGGCCGCGTGGTCAAGTCCGACGTCGAAGCCGCCAAATCCGGCAAGACACCGCTCAAGGCCGCGACTGCTGCGTCCGCATCCGCCGCTGGCGGTGCTGCACCGACCGGCATGACCAAGGCCCAAGTCCTCGCGCTCTATCCCGAGGGCAGCTACGAGCTGGTGCCCAACGATGGCATGCGCAAGGTCGTGGCTGCGCGCCTCACCGAGTCCAAGCAGACCGTTCCGCATTTTTACCTGACGCTTGATTGCAAGATCGACGCGCTGCTCGCCGCTCGCGAGCAGATCAATGCCACCGCCCCCAAGGGCAAGGACGGCAAGCCGGAATTCAAGCTATCGGTCAATGACTTCGTCATGAAGGCCTGGGCCGTCGCCTTGCAGCGCGTTCCCACCGCCAATGCCACCTGGGCCGGCGACAGCATCCTCTACCACAAGCGCTCCGACGTGGCCGTCGCCGTGGCGGTGCCCGGTGGCCTCTTCACCCCCGTGGTGAAGTCCTGCGATACCAAGTCGCTCCGCCAGATCTCCGAAGAGGTCAAGGACCTCGCCACCCGCGCCCGCAACAAGAAGCTCGCGCCCCACGAATACCAGGGCGGCGCCTCGTCCGTGTCCAATCTCGGCATGTTCGGCATCAAGAGCTTTTCGGCCGTCATCAACCCGCCGCATGGCACGATCCTCGCCGTCGGCGTCGGCGAAGAGCGCGTCTATGCCGAAGCCGGGCAGGTGAAAATCGCCAACTTCATGACCGTCACGCTCTCCTGCGACCACCGCTCGGTCGATGGCGCGCTCGGCGCCGAAGTGCTCGGCGTGTTCAAGGGACTGATTGAAAATCCCGTGATGATGCTGGCCTAAGGGGCAGGGCGGATGAAAACCATTCTGGCCTATGGCGATAGCCTGACCTGGGGCCATGCCCCGGAAGGCGGCGGCGTGCGCCATCCCTATGCCGACCGCTGGCCAAGCGTGCTGGAGGCTGGGCTGGGCGGGCAGGCGCGCGTCATCCCTGAGGGATTGAATGGTCGCACGACGGCGTCGGACGATTTCACTGCCGCCTCGGACCGCAACGGCGTGCGCCTGCTGCCGACAGTGCTCGACACCCATCAGCCGCTCGACCTTGTCGTCATCATGCTGGGCACCAACGACATCAAGACTTTCATTGTCGGCTCCGCTTTCGCCGCGGCTAATGGCATGAAACGGCTGGCCGAAATCGTCCGGACCTTTCCCTATCTGAATGGTTTGGCGCCCAGGATCATTTTCGTCGCGCCGCCGCTAACAGTGCCGTCGCCGCGCAATGTCGCGCCGGCCAGCGTGTCGCCCCGCACGACGGACGATCAGCTGTTCGACCACTACTACGCTGCTGCGGCCAAGGAAGTTGGCGCCGGTTACTTCAATGCCGCCTCGGTCGCCGTAGCCTCGCCCATCGACGGCGTCCATCTGGACGCGGCGAACACTCGGGCGATCGGCATGGGACTGATACCGGTGGTGAAACAGGCATTGGGACTGCAATGAAAACCATTCTCTGCTACGGCGACAGCATCACCTATGGCGCCAATCCTGCCCCCGGCGGCGCGCGCCACGCCTATGAAGACCGCTGGCCGGGCGCGCTCGAAGCCGGCCTCGGCGGCCAGGTCCGCGTCATCGCCGAAGGGCTGGGCGGCCGCACCACCTCGTCCGACGATTTCACCGCAGATGCCGACCGCAATGGCGCACGCATCCTGCCGACTTTGCTCGCCAGCCACGCCCCGCTGGACCTCGTCGTCATCATGCTGGGAACCAATGACCTGAAACCGGCCATTTTCGGCACGGCGCTGATGGCCTCCTACGGCATGCGCCGCCTGGTACAGCTCACCCGCGGCCATTTCCACATGTTGGGCGAGCAGGTACCGGGTATCGTCATCGTCTCGCCACCGCTGGTGGTCGATAGTGAAAACGCCGATATGCTCGGCCATTTTGGCGGCCTGCCACATGCTGCCAAAGAATCCGCCGAGTTCGCCTATCACTATGCCCGCCGGGCCGCTGAACTGGGCACCGGCTTCTTCGACGCCGCGACCGTCGCCAGGCCCGACCCGCTGGACGGCGTGCATCTGGACGCCGCCAACACTCGCGCAATCGGGCAGGGCCTGGTGCCGGTGGTCAAGCAGGCGCTCGGGCTTTGAGCGATCAATTCATCATTCGTGAGGCCGTTCGCGACGACTTCAGCCGTGCGAGCTGGCTTGCATTTGACGCGATGATGCCGGGGCTGCCTGACATGGCGTGGAACAAGCGTCCCGTGAAGATGGCGGTAGCCGAGGCAGGCGACAAGCTCGTCGGAATGATCGTTGGTCACACAGTGCAGGTGGCTTCCGATGACCCTTCGAACGAAAATCCCTTTGGGGGCATCTATCAGCTTGAGGTCATCGCCAGCGGCAGCTGGCTCATTCGCTGTCTTGGCGCTGATCGCGATTGGAAAAATCAAGGCGTCGAACGTCAACTGCTTGAGTTCGCCGAAGGGTTGGCTGACGCTGCGGGAGCCACAGGATTGAGTGTTGTCTTCGGACGGGTACGGACCGATTTTGTGCCGTTCTTCGAGGGCGAGGGATTTTCAGTTCTTGCGGAGCGTGACGGGCTCTATTCGCTGGGTCTGCCAGTGACTTGGGTGCTGATGGCGCGGGAGAATGTGCATTGACTGCACAGTTCGCCCTTCGGCCGGCGCGCAAGTCTGATGCCGCGGAGATTGCCCTCTTGGTCAATATCGCCGTGCATGGCAGCATCGGGCCTGGCTGGGCGCAGGACAAGCGGGCGGCCGGAACCTATGATCCGCTCGAAGTCGGGCGGCTTGACATGATGCGTGAAGACACCGAGTTCAACTGGCGCAGCGCCACCATGGCCGAGGCCAATGGCGAAATTGCCGGCATGCTGCTCGGCTATCGCAAGGCGGATGAACGCGAGGCGGTACCGGACACTGTCTGGGCGCCGATGCGGCCGATCGAGGAATTGGAGGCGGAGGCCAATGGCCGCTGGTTCATTTCCATGGTCGGCGTGCACAAGACCTGGCGCGGCAAGGGTGTCGGATCGGTGTTGCTCGACCATGCCGATGCGCAGGCCCGGGCGACACAGGCGAATGGACAAGCACTGATCGTCGAGGATGCCAATGAAGGCGCTCGGCGATTGTATGAAAGCCGCGGTTTCGCGGTAACGGCGAGCCGCCCCATGCTGCCGTTTCCCGGCACGCCGCAGCATGGAACGGACTGGCTGTTGATGGTGAAGGAATAAATTATGGCTGACCAATACGATCTTCTCGTCATCGGCGCCGGCCCCGGCGGCTATGTTGCGGCTATCCGTGGTGCCCAATTGGGTATGAAGGTGGGCATTATCGAGCGCGAGCACATGGCCGGCATCTGCTCCAACTGGGGCTGCATTCCGACCAAGGCGCTGCTGCGCACGGCCGAGGTCTATGGCCACATGAGCCACGCCAAGGACTATGGCCTCACCGCCGGCGATTACGGCTTTGATCTCGACGCCATCGTCAAGCGCTCGCGCGGCATCGCGGCGCAGATGAACAATGGCGTGCAGTTCCTGATGAAGAAGAACAAGGTCGACATCATCTGGGGCGAGGCCGTCATCACCAAGCCGGGCGAGGTCAAGGTCAGCCCAACCAAAAAGGCCATCGTGCAGCCACAGGGCCCGGTGCCAAAAAACCCGCTGGGCGAGGGCACCTACACCGCCAAGAACATCATCATCGCCACCGGCGCGCGTCCGCGCGTGCTGCCCGGCATCGAGCCCGATGGCGACAAGACCTGGACCTATTTCGAGGCAATGAAGCCCGCCACCATGCCGAAATCGCTGGTGGTCATGGGCTCGGGCGCCATCGGCGTCGAATTCGCCTCGTTCTACCGCTCGATGGGCGCCGAGGTGACGATCATCGAGCTGCTGCCGCAGATTCTGCCGGTGGAAGACGCTGAAATCTCCGCGCTCGCCCGCAAGCGGCTGGAAAAGCGCGGCATCAAGATTTTGACCGATGCCAAAGTGTCCAAGGTCGAAAAGACCAAGGATGGCGTAATCGCCCATGTCGAGCTGAAGTCCGGCGAAAAGCAGGAAATTTCCGGCGACAAGCTGATCTCGGCCATCGGCGTGATGTGCAATATCGAAGGGCTGGGGCTGGAGACGGTCGGCGTCAAGACCGAGCGCGGCGCCATCGTCATCGACGGCTATGGCCGCACCAATGTTGCGGGCATCTGGGCCATCGGCGACGTCGCCGGCCCACCCATGCTGGCGCACAAGGCCGAGCATGAAGCCGTCGTCACCGTCGAGACCATTGCCGGCCTCAAGGTGCATGGCCTCGACAAGACCAAGGTTCCCGGCTGCACCTATTGCGAGCCGCAGATCGCCAGCGTCGGCCTGACCGAGGCCAAGGCCAAGGAAGCCGGTCGCGAGATCAAGGTCGGCCGCTTCCCGTTCGTGGGCAATGGCAAGGCCATCGCACTGGGCGAGCCCGATGGGCTGGTCAAAACCATCTTCGATGCCAAGACCGGTGAGCTGCTCGGCGCGCACATGGTTGGCGCCGAAGTCACCGAGTTGATCCAGGGTTTTGTCGTGGCCATGAACCTCGAGACCACCGAGGAAGAACTGATCCACACCATATTCCCGCATCCCACTTTGAGCGAGACTCTCAAGGAAAGTGTGCTCGATGCCTACGGACGCGCGCTGAACATCTAGCTGCCGCTTTCCGCAGGCATTGCACAGGTTTTCAAGGAGTTATCCACATGGTCAAAGCCATTCAAGTCGGCCTCGGACACTGGGGTTTCAGCTGGACCAAGGAAGTTATCCCCAAAGTTCCTGCTATTCACATGGTGGGCTATGTGGATGCCAATCCCGACGCGGTCAAACGCGTGCAGACCGAGCTGGGCATCGACGAGAAGCGCTGTTTCCTCAGCCTCGAGGAAGCCGCCAAGGGCACCGAAGCCGACCTCGTGATCGCGACCTTGCGCACAGAGGCGCATTATCCGGTGGTCAAGCAGGCGCTGGAGCTAGGCTTCAACGTGCTGGTGGAAAAGCCCTTCGCCTCCACCATCGCCCAGGCTAAGGAACTGGTGGCACTGGCCGAGGCGCATAACCGCATCCTGATGGTCAGCCAGAATTACCGCTTCCAGCCCGCGCCGATTGCGGCGGCTGAACTCATCGGCGCGCAAAAATTCGGCCCGGTCAATCTGGTCTCGATCGAATTCCGCCGCCATGCCCCCAGCCAGGGCTATCGCTATTGGGACATGCCCGATCCGCTGCTGGCCGATATGTCGATCCACCATTTCGACCTGATGCGCATGGTGCTCAACGACAATCCCAAGCGCGTCTCCTGCCGCACCTGGAACCCGGCGGCGAGCCCCTTCGGGCATCATCCCATCGGCGTGGCGACCGTCGAGTTCGAGAAGGGCACTATCGTGTCCTATCGCGGCTCGTGGATGAGCAGCGGGCCGGTCACGCCATGGGCCGGCGAATGGACCATGGATTGCTCAGAAGGCGAAATCTGGTGGACCTCGCGCGACCATTTCATGGGTAAGAACGGACCGGACCGGCTGACGACCCGCGCGCGCGATGCCCAGCCGGTGGAAGTGGCGCTACAGCCCGTCGAATATGCCGACCGTACCGGCACGCTGGCGGCCGTCGCCAAGGTGATCGAAAGCGGCTCGATGCCGGCGCGGTTCAGTTCCGGGCAGGATAATTTGCATTCCCTGGCACTGGTGCAGGCGACCATCCTGTCGGCTAGCCGGAACGGTGAATGGGTCGAAATCGCCGAGGTGATGGCATGACACAAGAAATCTGGATTTTCCTCGCTATCGGCCTCGTCGCCGGCACGCTGGCTGGCTTCGTCCTCGGCGGCGGCGGATTGCTGCGCAATCTGATCGTCGGCGTCATCGGCTCGTTTGTCGGCGGCTATGTGCTGACCGCAGCAAAAATTACGCTGCCAATCGAGAACGTCCTTCTGAGCCAGGTCATCACTGCGACCATCGGCGCGGTTGTCGTCATCGTCATAGCGCGCGTCATCGCGCGATAAACTATAGGCCGGGTTGAACCGGCACGCCCTGGGAGCGATATAGTCGGCATTGACTGCCAGTTAGGACCATAAATTGGTTACGCTCATCGACAATTCCATCGACCGGCCGCGGCATCCTGAAAAGGCCAATCGCCCGGATACCGTCACCCTGCGCAAGCCGGACTGGATTCGCGTCAAGGCGCCCGGTTCGCCGATTTACAAGGAAACCCAGGCCATCGTGCGCGAGCACGGGCTGGTGACCGTGTGCGAAGAGGCCGGCTGCCCCAATATCGGGGAGTGCTGGAGCAAGAAGCACGCCACCATGATGATCATGGGCGAGATCTGCACCCGCGCCTGCGCGTTCTGCAACGTGCGCACCGGCATGCCCGGGCCGCTCGATCCGAACGAGCCCGAAAATGTCGCCAAGGCCGTCGAGAAGCTCGGCCTCCAGCACGTTGTCATCACCTCGGTGGACCGCGACGACCTGGCCGATGGCGGCGCCCGTCACTTTGCCGACGTGATCCTGGCCATCCGCGCCCGCAATCCGCGCACCACCATCGAAATCCTGACGCCGGACTTCCTGCGTAAGGAGGGTGCTCTCGAGATCGTCGTCGCCGCAAAGCCCGATGTGTTCAACCACAATCTCGAAACCGTGCCGTCGAAATATCTCAAGGTTCGCCCCGGCGCCCGTTACTTCCACTCGATCCGGCTGCTGCAGAAGGTCAAGGAACTCGACCCCACCATGTTCACCAAGTCGGGGATCATGGTTGGCCTTGGCGAAGAGCGCAACGAAGTGCTCCAGCTCATGGACGACCTGCGCTCTGCCGATGTGGATTTCCTCACCATCGGCCAGTACCTGCAGCCGACCAAGAAGCATCATCCGCTGATCCGCTTCGTCACCCCCGACGAGTTCAAATCCTTCGCCACCGTGGCGACCGCCAAGGGCTTCTCGCTGGTGTCGTCGAGCCCGCTGACTCGCTCGTCCCACCACGCAGGCGAGGACTTCGCCGCCCTCAAGGCCGCACGCCTCGCAAAGCTTGGTCACTGATGAAGCGTTTTTTCGAGCACCACGTGCGGCACCTGCCGCAGAAAATGTACGAGATCGTCGCCGATCTTGAGGATTATCCGCGCTTCGTGCCGAACTGCAAAGCCATGACGGTGCGCCCTGGCAGTGCCGACGATACCAAGCTGGCCACCATGACGCTGTTTTTCGGGCCGATCACCCAGGCCTATACCAGCCGCGTGGTGCTCGACCCGGCGGCGCATACCATCAAAGCCCAGGCCCTCGATGGCCCCTTCGCCTATCTCGATAGCGTCTGGAGCTTCGAGCCGGAGGGCATGGGCACCCGCGTGCGCTTCGAGGTCGACTTCAAGATTTCCAACGTCTTGATCGCCGCCGTGGCCGAGCCGGCCTTCGCCGCCAAGCAAGCCGAGATCATCCGGGCCTTTGTCGACGAGGCCGACCGGCGTTACGGCGACTAAACTCGTCCCACGCCACATTTTCCCAAGTATTTCCCACCCATGGTCTCTTGCGAGCGCTCAAGGGGCCGCGCATCGTCGTCAGGTTGAGAAGGCTTTCTCAACGTGGGGGGAATCCAAATGCGCATTCTGTTTATGGCCGCCGTTTCGGCGGCACTGCTGACCTGTGCCGTTCCGGCAAATGCCGCCGGTATCGTCGAGTATAATCTTGAGGCCCCAAGCCCTGTTCTCGGGCGGCCAATACCCTACGCCCTCTATAAGCCATTTCCGTTTCCGCCCGAGGGCGAACGCTGGCCCGTGGTTTATCTGCTGCATGGTCTGGGCGGCGCCGGTGGGGATTGGTTCACCTGGGGCAATCTCGGGCCGATCCTGGATCAGGCGATTGCCGATGGACGCATCCCGCCCATGGTGGTGGTGGCGCCGAGCGCCGGTGACAGCTGGTATGTCGACAATCCCGATCCCGGCGGGCTGGGCCTGATCGACACCGCCTTCGCGACCGATCTGGTGGCAGCAATCGACACGAGCCTGCCGACGGCCGCGTGTCGTCAGGGCAGGGCTGTTGGCGGATTGTCCATGGGCGGGGCAGGCGCCTTGCTCCAGGCCATCAATCACCCGCAGACCTATGTCGCCGCCATGAGCTTTTCGGGCGCGCTGCATCGGCCCATGCAACCGAACGATCCGCGTCAGCAATGGATTCCGGACCTTTACAAGAACGTCTTCGGCGCGCCGTTCGATGCGGCCCGGTTCAATGCTGCCAATGTGTTCAAGCGCGCTCCGAGCGTCAGGGCGCTGAAGGAAAAACCAGCGTTCTATCTCACCATCGGCGATCGGGATTATCCCGACCTGATCGAGGCCAATGCCGTGTTTCACAACCTGCTGGTCACCACCAAGGCCGATGTCAGCCTGCGCATCGGGCCCGGCCACCATTATTGGGACACCTGGCAACAAGCTATCGTGCCGGCCCTCGAATGGCTGGCGCCCCATCTTGACGCCAGTTGCTCCTGATCGGGCCTTGTTTATGGGGCCGATTGCCGTAAAAGGGACGGCGTCGTTCACTCTTTGTTCGACACAGGGGGCAGGAAATGATCAAGAAAATCGAGTGCGTCTGTATCGCAACCAAGAACGTCGCTGAGTCGGCGGCGTTCTATATTTCGCTGGGTCTCAAGCAGGCCTGGACGATCGAGCGGCCGCTGCCGAGCGGTCAGGTGTGGACGCTGACCGGGCTGAAATTCCCCGATGCCGCCAGTTCCGAACTGGTGCTCAGCGACAATCCCGATGTCGATTTCACCGAAATCGAGCTGGCAGTCGATGACGTGCGCGAAAGCTTCGCCAAAATGCGCGGCAATCCCGGCATCACCTGGATACGCGAGCCGTTTGCCACCGAATCTGGCCACGTCGCCGTGATGGAAGCTCCTGACGGCAACGTGTTCGTGCTCGTCGGCGCCTAGCGCTCGGCCGCCTGCGTGCCAGTCAGCACCTGGATCACCACATCAAGCGCGGCGGCGACGCTGCGCTTGCGGATTTCGGCACGGCCGAGATCACTAAAGCGGTGTTCGATGACCAGCGTTGCCAGTTCCGACGATACCGCCACATAGACCAGGCCGACCGGCTTCTTCTCGCTGCCGCCATCGGGGCCGGCGATGCCGGTGACCGCCACGGCGTAGTCGGCATGCGCCGTATTGCGAGCGCCATCGGCCATGGCCCGGGCGACCTGGTTGCTGACGGCGCCATAATCGCGGATCAGCCGCGCCTGCACATGGATCATGCGTGACTTGGCGCTATTGGCATAGGTGATATAGCCGCCAAAGAACGCCGCTGACGAGCCGGGGATGTCGGTCAGCGCGGCGCCGATCATGCCCCCGGTGCAGCTTTCGGCGGTGACGATGGTTTTGCCCGCTGCGGTGAGCAAGGTGATGATCTGCTGGGCCGGATCGACCGTTGGCTTTGCCGCCGCCATCAAGAATACCTCGGCAATTCTATACTCGCACTTGCCATCGCCACGATCCCTTCCTCCCGCCCGACAAAGCCGAGCTTCTCGCTTGTTGTCGCCTTGATGGCGATCCTTGAAGCTTCGATTCCCAACGCCTCGCCGATGACGGCGCGCATCGCCGGAACATGTTCGGCGATCCTGGGCCGCTCGGCAACTATTGTCACGTCGAGATTGACGATCCTTCCACCGGCTTTGCCAACAAGAAATCCAGCATGCTTGAGAAAAACCGTGGATGCTGCACCCTTCCACTGCATGTCGCTGGGTGGGAAATGAGTGCCGATATCACCCTCGCCGATGGCGCCCAGAATGGCATCGGTCAGTGCATGCAACGCCACGTCCGCATCGGAGTGTCCCTGCAGCTTTGCCGTATGCGCAATGCGCACACCGCCCAGCCACACGGCATCGCCGGGCTCGAACGGATGCACGTCATAGCCCGTGCCGATGCGGGTCTCCATGGGCTGGTCTCCTAGAATGATGCGCTCACCCCGCTCGAAATCCTCGGGATGGGTGATCTTGATATTGTCTCTGGCGCCCATGACCATGGCGACGCGCAGCCCGGCCCACTCGGCGATTTCGGCGTCGTCGGTGAACTGGCGCGGATTGCTCGCGGCGCGCATATGGGCGGAAAAAATCTGCCCGAAGCGGAATCCTTGCGGCGTCTGGGCGGCATAGAGCTGGCTGCGATCTTCTGTATTTACAATGACTTGGCCGTCCAGCGAGCGCTTGATAGTATCGGTGACCGACAGCGCGGGCAGGGCGCCGTCATGGGTTTCCAGCACCGCGATCACGTCGCCGATCAGGTCCGGCGCGGCGAACGGCCGCGCACCATCCTGGATCAGCACCAGATCGGGTCGCAACGGCGCCAGCGCCTTGAGGCCGGCCAGCACCGAGGCCTGCCGCGCGGCGCCGCCGACGACAGGCGGCATCAGCCGGGGATCGGTCAGGCTCAGGGCTGCATAGCGCTCACTGTGATCAGGGTGGATGACAGGCAAAATATGGGTGACGTGAGGATAGTTGAGGAAGGACTGAATAGTCCGGCTCAGCACAGGCACGCCGGCCAAAAGCCGGTATTGCTTGGGTTCGGAGGCTCCATCGACATTGACGCGCTCGCCCCGTCCGGCGGCGACGATGATGACAGCGATGGATTTAGCACGCATGAGGGGTGGCACTCGAACAAGAAACTGTCGTATCTGCGTGGTCTAACGCTGGCCCCAGCAAGCGGCAAGGGCGACCGCTCAAATTGGATTGAACGGGCGATAAGTGGTTGCGTGCGGCGTCATTTTGACTATTGTGCAGGCAACAATCCGAAAATGACCGTTTCTGGTGCAGTCCTTGTCTGAAAATGCCTGCGAGTTGAGCATCGGCAACCAGTCTGCCCGGAATAACGCGTTCCTCGCACCCATGGCTGGTATTACCGACCGCCCGTTCCGCGACATCGCCGAACGGTACGGCGCCGGTCTGGTCGTGTCCGAGATGATTGCCAGCGCGGCGTTGACCACCGGCAATGGCGATATGGTCCGTAAGCTTGGCAAGGTCGGAAACCTGCCGCACGTGGTGCAACTGGCCGGCTGCGAGCCCGAATGGATGGCCCTGGGCGCCAAGATTGCCTACGAAGCCGGCGCCGACGTCATCGACATCAATTTCGGCTGTCCTTCCAAGCGCGTAACCAACGGCTATGCCGGCTCGGCGCTGATGCGGGTGCCGGACATCGCCATGACGCTGGTCGATGCAGTGGTTGCGGCAACGCCGTTGCCGGTCACGGTCAAGATGCGGCTGGGCTGGGATGATGACAGCCTCAACGCTCCGGACATGGCGCGGCGTGCGGTCAATGCAGGCGCGCGCATGATTACCGTGCATGGGCGCACGCGGCAGCAATTCTACAAGGGCTCTGCCCGTTGGGCGCCGGTGCGGGCGGTGGTCGATGCGGTAGACGTGCCGGTCGTGGTCAATGGCGACATCGTCGATCTGGAGAGCGCCCGTTCGGCGCTGGCCGAGTCGGGCGCGGCGGCGGTCATGCTGGGCCGTGGCGCGCAGGGACAGCCCTGGTTGGTTGGACAGATCGGGGCTCAACTGCGTGGCGAAGCGCCGATGGCGGCACCCGAGGGCGACGAACTGGTGGCGCTGATCCGCGAGCATTACGAGCAGATGCTGATCGAATATGGCGTGCAGGTCGGTGGGCGCGCGGCGCGTAAGCATCTCGATTGGTATGCCGAGGCGGCGGGGCTGGCGCTGGAAAAGCCGGTGCGCAATGCTCTGTTGAACAATGACGACCCGAAAGCGGTGCTGGCGATGATTGGCGACATTTTTTCTGGCGACTGGAAGGCGGCGGCATGATCGAGGCTTTGGGGGCGGAAACGTCGACCGCCGTATTGCAGGCGCTGCCGCAGCCGATCATCGTCTGCGGCGAGCAGCACCAGATCGTCTTCGTGAACTATGCTGCCGAGGCCTTCTTTGGCGCCTCGATGAGCGTGCTGGCGCGGCAGCGGCTGGACGACCTGATCGCGTTCGGCTCGCCGATCATCAGCCTCGTGGAAACCGTCATGCTGCGTCGGGCGCCAATGACCGAATACCGGGTGCGAGTGGGCTCGTCGCGCTTTGGCGATGAGCGCATTGCCGACGTCTTCGCCAGCCCGATCTCGGACACTGACGGGAGAGTGGCGCTGCTGATCCAGGAGCGCACCATGGCCGATAAGATAGACCGGCAGATGGTCTCTCGCGGCGCGGCGCGCTCGGTGACGGGCCTGGCCTCGATGCTGGCCCATGAGATCAAGAACCCGCTCTCGGGCATTCGTGGCGCGGCGCAGCTGCTGGAACAGAGCGTCGCCAGCGATGAGGTGCCCTTGGCGCGGCTGATCCGCGAGGAGACCGACCGTATTGTCGGGCTGATCGACCGGGTAGAAGTGTTCGGCGACGAGCGGCCGCTGGAGCGCGAACCGATCAACATTCACGTAGTGCTGGACCGGGTGAAGCTGCTGGCCCGCAACGGGGTCGGGCAGGGCATTGCCTTCTCCGAGGAATACGATCCGTCGCTGCCGCCCGTGTTCGGCAATCGTGATCAGCTCATCCAAATCTTCCTGAACTTAGTGAAGAACGCCTCGGAAGCCCTTGAACGAACTCAAAAACCTGAAATAAAATTCTTCACCGCTTTCCGGCCGGGCATTCGCATCAGCGTGATGGGCGTCTCCGAGCGTATCTCGCTGCCGCTGGAAATCGTCATCGAAGACAATGGCCCGGGCGTGCCCCCGGATATCCTGCCATTCCTGTTCGATCCGTTCGTGACCACCAAGCAGAACGGCTCCGGGCTGGGGCTGGCGCTGGTGGCTAAAATTGTCGGCGACCATGGTGGGGTGATCGATTGCGATAGCCGCCCCGGCCGCACGCGGTTCCGTATCCTGCTGCCGGTGGCCAGCGGGGCTTTCAGTACATCGCCGTTCGAAGAGGTTGGCGTCAAATGAGCCATGTTGTGCTGCTTGCCGACGATGATGCCGCGATCCGCATGGTGCTCAACCAGGCGCTGACGCGAGCCGGATACGAAGTGCGCCCGACCGGCAATATTTCCACGATGTGGAACTGGGTCAGCCGGGGCGAAGGCGACGTGCTGATCACCGATGTGGCGATGCCCGATGGCAATGCCTTCGAGGTCATGCCCAAGATCAAGAAGCTGCGGCCCGACCTGCCGATGATCGTGATGAGCGCGCAGAACACCTTCATGACGGCCATCCGGGCCAATGAGGTTGGAGCCTACGAATATTTGCCCAAGCCGTTCGACATCACCGAGGTGTTGTCTGTGGTGGCGCGGGCGCTGGCGGACGCCAAGAAGCCGACGCGCGCGGAGCGCAAGGCCGAGGAGCCCGGCGAGACCATGCCGCTGGTCGGCCGCTCGACCGCCATGCAGGACATCTACCGGGCGCTGGCGCGGCTGATGCAGACCGACCTGACGGTGATGATCACCGGCGAGAGCGGCACCGGCAAGGAACTGGTGGCGCGGGCACTGCATGATTTCGGCAAGCGCCGCAATGGACCGTTTGTGGCGATCAATATGGCCGCCATTCCGCGCGACTTGATCGAGGCTGAACTATTCGGGCACGAGAAGGGCGCCTTTACCGGCGCGAATACCCGCTCGTCGGGCCGGTTCGAGCAGGCCGAAGGCGGCACGCTGTTCCTCGACGAAATCGGCGACATGCCGATGGATGCCCAGACCCGCCTGCTGCGCGTATTGCAGGAAGGCGAATATACGATGGTCGGGGGCCGCTCCTCGATCAAGACCAATGTGCGCATCGTCGCCGCCACCCACCGCGATCTCAGCCAGATGATCCGGCAAGGGCTGTTCCGCGAGGATCTGTATTACCGTCTCAACGTGGTGCCGATCCGCCTGCCGCCGTTGCGCGAGCGCATCGACGACATCGGTGACCTGGCAGCGCACTTCCTCAAGACCTCGCAGCGCGAGGGTGAACCGATCAAGTCGATCGCGCCCGAAGCCATCCGGCTGATGCAGAACTATTCCTGGCCGGGCAATGTGCGCGAGCTGGAAAATCTGGTGCGACGGCTATCGGCGCTCTACGCCGATGAAAGCATCTCGGCTGAGATCGTGCAGAACGAGCTCAATATCAGTGACAGGCCGCAGGCGGCCGGAGCTGCGGGGCCGATGGACGTATCGATGGCGGTCGAGACCCATGTCGGGCAGTTGCTACGCGAATATGAGCCGAACCTGCCGCCGGCGGGGCTCTATCAGCGGGTGATCGACCGCGTGGAAGCGCCGCTTATCGCCATGGCGCTCAATGCATGTGGCGGCAATCAGATCAAGGCGGCCGATTTGCTGGGGCTGAACCGTAATACCTTGCGCAAGAAAATCCGCACGCACAGCATCGAGATCGTCAAGCACAGTCGCCGCAATGGGTGAGGCCGTGCGGCCGATTCTGTGCGTTGGTGCGCTGACGCTGGATACGATTTTCGAGATGGCGGAACTGCCGTCAGGGCCGGGGAAATTCATCCCGGTCGCGGCGGTGGAGATTGCGGCTGGCATGGCGTCGAGCGCGGCGACCGCGATAGCGCGGCTGGGTTGCGCGGTGGCGCTGTGGGCGTCAGTTGGCGAGGATGCGACCGGGACACGCCTCATTGGGGAAATAGCGGCCGAAGGCGTGGATTGTGCCGCGGTGCGAACCGTCTCTGGTGCCCGGTCGGCGTTCGCTACCATATTGGTCGATCAGGCGGGCGAGCGCATCATCGTGCCGCATTACGATCCTGCACTGCTGACGGCGCCAGAGACCATGCCTGCGATTTCGGGCCGGACGCATTCGGCCGTGCTGGTGGACGTTCGCTGGCCGCTCGCAGCGGCGCGGGCGCTGACCGCAGCGCGGCAGGCCGGGATCCCAGCGGTGCTGGATGCCGATGTCGCCCGGGCCGAGACTCACGCGCTGCTGCTGCCTCTGGCGAGCCATATCGTGGCGTCCGAGCCGGCGGCGGAGCAACTGACCGGCTGTGCCGGCCCGGCAGCGGCGGTGGAGCGGCTGGCTGCGCAGTTCGATAGCTTCGTGTCGGTGACCGCTGGGCCGAGCGGCGTCTATTGGTTCGACCGTGACAGCAAGCAGGTCCGCCATTGCGCCGCCCCCAGGATTGTGGCGCGCGATACCCTGGCGGCGGGCGACGTGTTCCACGGCGCTTTTGTGCTGGGCTTGGTCGAAGGCCGGCCGATGGAGTGGATCATGCGGTTCGCGGCGGTGGCAGCGGCGATCAAGTGTGAGTCGTTTGGCGGTCGCCTGGGAGCGCCGAAGCGGGGTGAAGTCGAAGCGCGAATGGTGTATGAGGGCGCCACGACATCGTAGTTCGGGATCGTGTTTGCGGAGCATCTGGGCCCTGCGAGCATAGCTCTTCGGGCCTGATCGCCTAAAATCTCCCCACTGGGGAGATTTTACCGCCGAAGGCGGCCGGCGATCAGTGTCACATTTTGGCAACAATTGTCTTGAAGGGTTGGCGAAATTGGGCCAGACTCTGTTGTCTCCCGCGGAGAAGCCGTTTGGCTTTTGAAATGAGCGACGCGACAGCACCGATTGAGGGCATTGGCAACACGACGCCGACGACGCCCAAGCCACCACGGGCGCCGTTTTTTGCCGTGCAGAACAACCGTGCGCTGCGCATGCTCGGCCTCGTTGTGGTGCTGGCATCGGTGGCGATGTCGTCGATCTCGTTCCTGATCCTGTCCGGTACCACCAATATCGAGCCTTCGGCCGAAGTGTGGACCATCATCTGGATCGTCACTGGCGTGCTGGTGCTGCTGATGATCGCCTTGGTGGTGACCGAGGCCATGCTGCTGGTGCAAGCGCGGGCACAGAACCAGGCTGGCGCCGGGCTGCAAATCCGCATGGTGACCATGTTCGCGCTGGTGGCAGCCGTTCCGGCGGTGATCGTGGCCGTGGTGGCGACCATCGCGCTCAACCAGGGGCTCGACCAGTGGTTCTCCGAACGCACCAGGGCCATGGTGGAAAGCTCGCGGCTGGTGGCGCGCTCCTACATGCTCGAACATGCGCAGGTGCTGCGTGACGATATCATCTGGGTTGCGACCGAGCTGGAGCAGGCGCGTGGCACCTTCGAATCGGATCGCGATCGCTATCAGCGCATCCTGACCGCGCTGGCGGTGACGCGCTCGCTGCCGTTTACCTCGCTGATCTCGCAAGACGGCGATACGCTGATGCGGGCGCAGATCAACGTACAGGGCGCCAGCCCGAAGCTGCCGAAGGGCATTACCCAGGGCGTGGTCGAGGGCACGCCAACGGCAATCGCGCCCGGTTCGACCAATCTGGTCGGCTCGGTGGTCAAGCTGCGCGGCTACGACAATACGTTCCTGTTCGTCGCCCGGCCGGTGGATGCCGAAGTGCTCGAATATATGCGCCTAACCGACGAGAATATCACCGAATACCGCCAATATGCCTCCAATCGGCTGGTGTTCCAGATCACCTTCACCATCATGTATGTGGGCCTCGCCGTGGTGCTGCTACTGGCGGCTTTGTGGATCGGTATCGCCCTGGCCAACCGCTTTGTTGATCCGATTCGAAACCTGATGATTGCGTCGAACCGGGTCAGCCAGGGCGACCTGGATGTGCAGGTGCCGGTGCAGGAGGGCAGGGGCGATTTTCGGGATTTATCCAGCCGCTTCAATCGCATGACGCAGCAGCTCAAGAGCCAGCGTGAGGCGCTGCTGAGCGCCAGCGAAATGAACGAGAAACGACGGCAATTTACCGAGGCCGTGGTGGAAGGCGTCTCGGCGGGCATTATCGGGCTAGATCCGTTCGGGGCGGTGACGCTGGTCAATGCTCGCGCCTGCGAAATGTTGGGTCGCGACGAAATTGCCATGATGGGCGAGGCGATCGAGGAGGTTATGCCGCAACTGGCCCCAATCCTCGAACGCGCGCGCTCGGCACGGCGCGGGCAGGTGCGCGATCAAATCTATCTCGGCAACGAGACCGACCGGAAAACCTATCAGGTGCAGTTGACCCGCGAGGGCTCGATGACCGAGTCAAAAGGCTACGTGCTGACATTCGACGACATCACGGACCTCGAGTCGGCGCAGCGCACGAGCGCGTGGGCGGATGTGGCGCGCCGGATTGCCCATGAGATCAAGAACCCGCTGACCCCGATCCAGCTATCGGCCGAACGCCTGCGCCGGCGCTACGGCACGCGGCTGGAGGACGATCGCGAGGTCTTCGACAAGTGCATTAACACCATCGTGCGCCAGGTGGGCGATATCGGCCGCATGGTCGATGAGTTCTCGGCGTTTGCGCGTATGCCCGAGGCGGCGCCCGAAGTGGCCGATCTGAGCGATACCGTGCGGCAGGCGGTGTTCCTGGAAAGCGTGCGACTGCCGGAAATCAGCATTCAGACCGAATTGCCGGAAATGCCGATCTACGCCTATTTCGATAGCCGGCTGATTTCGCAGAGTCTAACTAATCTTATCAAGAATGCGGTAGAAGCTTTTGAAGCCGTTGATATATCGGATTTCGGGCCTGCTATTCTCGTGCAGGGGCAGATTGAGGGTAACCATGCTAGAATTGCCGTATCGGACAATGGCAAGGGCTGGCCCAAGGATAATCGCCAGCGCCTGCTGGAACCCTATATGACGACCCGTGAAAAGGGGACTGGGCTCGGTCTGGCCATCGTGGCCAAGATCATCGAGCAACATGGTGGCCTGGTTGAACTGGTGGACGCCGAACCCGATGTGAATGGCCGTATCGGCGCCTGTGTCACCTTTACGCTGCCCCTGACTTCCCCCCACAAGACATCGACTGACGGCGAGATTGCCGAGCGAACCGAGGCAATGATCGCCCAAATGGAGGAGCCGCTGCTGGCAGCGGTCGTGCACAAATAATGGCACTCGATATTCTGATCATCGACGACGAAGACGATATCCGCGACCTGATCGCCGGCATCCTTGAGGATGAGGGGTTTGAAACGCGACAGGCCCACGATGCCGATAGCGGGCTCAACGAGATTGCGCGACGGCGGCCGAGTCTTGTCTTCCTCGATATCTGGATGCAGGGGTCGCGGCTCGACGGGCTGCAACTGCTCGACGTGTTCCAGAGCCAGCACCCGGACATGCCGGTCGTGATGATCTCTGGCCACGGTAACGTCGAGACTGCTGTGTCGGCGATCCGGCGCGGCGCTTACGACTATATCGAGAAGCCATTCAAGATTGACCGACTGCTGCACATTACCCAGCGGGCGATGGAAGCGACGCGGCTGCGCAATGAGGTCGCCGAGCTCAAGGAACGCTCGTCGGCCAAGAGTGGCGATATGGTGGGTTCGTCCCCGGCGCTGCAGCAGGTGCGCGGTGTGATTGAGAAGTCGGCACCAACAAATTCGCGCATCTTTATCTCGGGGCCGTCGGGCGCCGGCAAGGGCTTGGTGGCC
The DNA here is from genome assembly GCF_028290435.1 of Devosia sp. Classification (GTDB taxonomy): domain Bacteria; phylum Pseudomonadota; class Alphaproteobacteria; order Rhizobiales; family Devosiaceae; genus Devosia. Next base: position 33,536 of record NZ_JAQGJV010000078.1, read on the forward strand.
CGCCTGATCCACCAGCGCAGCCCGCGTGCGGACGCGCCGTTTGTCGAGATTAACGCCTCGCTGTACGCGCCCGAGGAAGTGCCGGTGGTGCTGTTCGGCCGCGAAGTGCGCGAGAAAACCGGCACCTTGCGGGCGGAAGTCGGCGCGCTGGAGAAGGCGCATGGCGGCACGCTCTATCTGTCCGAAGTGACGACCTTGCCGGCGCAGACTCAGACGGCGCTATTGCGCACGCTGGTGGAGAACCGCTTCACCCGCGTTGGCGGCACCCAGGCGGTGCCGATCGACGTGCGCATCATCGCCGCCAGCTCGCAGAACGTGGCGGCGCAGATCGAGGCGGGCGAGTTCCGAAGCGACCTGTTCCACCGCCTGTCGATCGTGCCCCTGCCGCTGACGCCGCTCAAAGAGCGCCGCGAGGACGTGCCGCCGCTGGTCAATGTGTTCATCGACCAGGTCTGCCGCATGCATAATCTGCAGCGCCTGACGATTGGCGACGACGCCATGGCGGTGTTGCAGGCGCAGGAATGGCCGGGCAATGCGCGGCAATTGCGCAACTCGATTGAGCGGCTGTTGATTCTGATGAAGGACCAGCAGCCCGAGGACGGGATCATCACGGCGGCCATGTTACCGTCCGATATCGGCGAGGTGCTGCCCACAGTCGGGGACACCGACGCTTCGGCGCACCTGATGAGCCTGCCGCTGCGCGACGCCCGCGAAGTGTTCGAACGGCAATATCTGGTGGCCCAGATCGAGCGGTTTGGCGGGAACATTTCCAAGACTGCGGAGTTCGTGGGAATGGAGCGCAGTGCCTTGCATCGCAAGATCAAATCGCTTGGTCTGTGAGCGTACAGAAATATCGCCCGTGCCATGCGTGGGGCGCGGGTAGGCAGTAAAAGTGTTCTGTGTAATAGTCGTTAGCGGTCTAACGATTATGGACTGTGCGGGGGCAGGGCGGCTGTCCCCGGCGAGACCTGGCACTCCCAGGCAATGATAACAGCGGCATGCAATGCCGCGAGAAGAGGCCTCGATGGCGAGTGAAAAACAACAAAATCTGCAAGATTCCTTCCTCAACCACGTTCGCAAGCAGAAGGTGCCGGTCACAATCTTCCTCGTGAACGGCGTCAAGTTGCAGGGTGTCATCACCTGGTTCGACAATTTCTGCCTGCTGTTGCGGCGCGATGCGCAATCGCAGCTTGTCTACAAGCACGCGATTTCGACCATCATGCCGGGCGCGCCGATCCAACTGTTCGATCCCGAACAGAACCAAGATAGCGACTGATCCCAGCAATGGATGACCACGACGACGACGAGGCCGCCGCACGGGGCGGCCCAAAGGCATTTATCGACCAGCAACAGCATGCGACCCGTGTGGGCCTCGTGGTCCCCGACGTGCGTGGTAACTTTTCGCAACACGGCATTGATGCGCGCAAGGCTGAATTCGAAGGACTGGCCGGAGCGATCCGCCTCGATATCGTGTTTTCCGAAGTCATCAAGGTGCGCGAGGTCAAGCCGTCGACCTTCATCGGCGGCGGCCATACCGAGAGCCTCAAGGCTCGAGTGAAGGCCGAGGATATCGACCTGCTATTGGTGGATGCTTCGCTGACGGCTATTCAACAGCGCAATCTGGAGCAGGAAACCGGCGCCAAGGTGCTGGACCGCACGGCGCTGATCCTGGAAATTTTCGGCGAGCGGGCGGCGACACGCGAAGGCGTGCTGCAGGTCGAACTCGCGCATCTGAATTATCAGAAGGGCCGTCTGGTGCGGTCCTGGACCCATCTGGAGCGCCAGCGCGGCAGCGGCGGCTACGGCTTCATGGGTGGTCCGGGCGAAACCCAGATCGAAAGCGATCGCCGGCAGATTACCGACCGCATCGTGCTGCTGGAAGACCGACTGGAGAAGGTCAAGAAGACCCGCGCCCAGCAACGTGCCAAGGGCAGCGATACACCGACCGTGGCTTTGGTCGGCTATACCAATGCCGGGAAATCCAGCATTTTCAATATGCTGACTGGGGCAGGGGTGTTCGCCGAGGATCTGCTGTTCGCGACCCTCGATACCACCGTGCGCAAGCTGGAACTGCCCCATGGGCGACAGATCATGCTGAGCGATACCGTCGGGTTCGTCGCCGATCTGCCGACCGATCTGGTGGCGGCCTTCCGCGCGACCTTGGAAGAAGTGCTGGACGCCGACATCATCCTGCACGTACGCGATGTGGCCAATGAGGATCATCTGGCTCAGGCGCTGGATGTGCTCAAGGTTCTGGGCGATCTCGGTGTTTCGACCGACACGACGCCGATCATCGAAGTTTGGAACAAGATCGACCTGTTACCCGCCACCGATGATCCGGATGGGCTGCTGAATACGGCCAAGCCGATCGGCAAGGTGTCGGCCGTGGTGCCGGTTTCAGCCAAGACCGGGCAGGGGCTGGATCAGCTCAAGCTCGCCATTGAGGCGGGCCTCGCCGAGAAGAGCCGGACCTATCATGTGCACGTGCCACACAGTGCCGGAGCGGACATTGGCTGGCTGCATAGCCATGCCGAGATCATTTCGCGTGACGAGCCGAACGAAAAAGGCAGCGGCTTTGTTGTGCGCATTGAGCCGCGGCAGAAGACTGCGTTTCTTGAACGGTTCAACGGCCGGATCGAGAGTTCGGACGCCTAACCTTTATCCGCCGCTCGAATTTCGTTCCAGTAGCCATCGAGCCGGTCGAGGCCAGCCGCCTCGATCGCCACGCCGTCTCCGCGAGCTCGCGCTTCGACGTGGTGAAACCGCCGAGTGAACTTCTGGTTGGCATCGCGCAGGGCGGCTTCGGCATCGACGCCGGCGTGGCGCGCCAGATTGGCGACGGCGAAGAGCAGGTCGCCGATTTCCTCGTGCGTGGCGGCAGCGTCGCCTGAGGCTGCGGCTTCAGAGACTTCGGCCAGTTCCTCGGTGACCTTGGCCGCGACGGCGGCGAGATCGGGCCAGTCGAAGCCGACGCGGGCGGCGCGCTTGGTCAGCTTTTCAGCGCGGGCAAGTGCGGGCAGCGTGGCAGCGACGTCGTCGAGAACCGAGGGAACGGTATCGCCTTTGCGTGCGGCCTTGGCGGCGCGTTCCTCGACCTTGATGGCTTCCCAACGGCCCTGCGCGGCTTGTGCATCATTGGCATCGAGATCGCCGAAGACGTGGGGATGGCGACGGATCAGCTTTTCGGTGATGCCATAGATGACGTCGCCGATATCGAAGTGGGCGGCCTCGCTGGCCATCTGCGCGTGGTAGATCGGCTGCAGCAGCAGATCACCGAGTTCCTCGCGCAGGTCGGCAAAATCCTGGCGCTCGATAGCATCGGCGACCTCGTAGGCTTCCTCTATGGTGTAGTGGCGGATGGTGGAAAAGTCCTGCACCAGATCCCAGGGGCAGCCGCCGACGGGATTGCGCAAGGCGGCCATGATTTCGATCAGACGGGAAATATCGCGGGAGGGCTGCATGGCGGGCTCGATGATGGAATCGGTGAGCCGAGCTTAGCAAGGGTGCCGGAGCATGTCGTCAGCGCGGTACCTCAACCGGCCCTAAGCGGTCGCCTGATTGATCAAGCCGGTCCGGGCCGAGGCGATGTGCCGGCGCATCAAAAGTTCTGATAGTTCTGCGTCGCGATCGGCTATGGCCTCCACGATACGCTCGTGTTCGGCGAGAGCGCGTTGGGCGCGACCTGGGACGATCCGATGCCGCATGCGGTACAGCCGGAACAGCGTGTAGTATTCTCCACACAGCAGGTCGAACAGATGCTGGTTGCGCCCGATGCGGGCGACCATGAAGTGAAAATCGGAATTTGCCGTCGCCTGCCAATAGACCATGGCGTCCGGCTTGGAGAGCGCTTGGCGATGGCCCGCGAGCATCGTCCTGAGATCTTCGATTTCCGCATCAGTGGCGTTGTCGGCGGCGTGGCGGGCGGCCAGCCCCTCCAACACCTCACGGATCGTGAAAAGCTCCAGCGCGTCCTCGGGAGTCGGCACCACGACGCGCACGCCCTGGCGCGGGGCGCTGGTGACGAGCTTGCGCTCTTCCAGCCGCCGGATCGCCTCCCGGACGGGGCCGCGGCTCACGCCATATTGCGCTGCGAGCCGCGGTTCGCTGAGCTTTGAGCCCGGGGCGAACGTCCCCATGACGATGGCTTCGCTGAGCTGGTCGAAAAGTTGGTCGGTGAGCAGCCGGTCGTCAGCCGGGTCGTGCTTTTCGTCGGCTAATGTGCTCACCGTTGCAATCCTCTAGTCCCTGGTTGCGTAACGTTTTTCCAGCTCGTCGAACAGCGGCTTGTTCACGAGCCGCTGGCGCTCCTTGAAGCTGGCAACCGGACCGGTTTCGTCCAGGCTGCCATTGCTTTTGAGCTGGCCGAGCGCCGCCTGCATGCCATAGATCGCGCCCTGTAGCGCCACATTGGCGTACAGCACCAGTGAAAAGCCCATCCGGTCCAGCTCTTCGAGCCCCAGGATCGGGGTGCGCCCGCCGACGACCAGATTGACCAGTTGGGGCGTATTCTTGAGTTGGGCGGGGATGCTGCGGATTTCCTCAATGCTCTCGGGAGCTTCGACGAAGGTGATGTCGGCTCCGTCCTCGATAAAGGCCTGCGCGCGCTCGATTGCCGCAGCAAAGCCCTGCGTCGCGCGGGCGTCAGTGCGGGCGATGATCAGCAGGTTGGGGTCCTGCCGCGCATCCACCGCAGCCTTGATACGGCTGCGTGCCTCGCCCAGATCGACCACGTCCTTACCCGCAAAATGGCCGCATCGCTTGGGATTGACCTGGTCCTCCAACTGGATGGCGCTGGCGCCGGCCCGCTCGAGCGTGCGGATGGTGTGGCGCACGTTGAGGGCGTTGCCGAAGCCGGTATCGGCATCGACAACGATGGGCAGGTCCGTGGCGTCGCGGATGGTGGACGTATGCTGGGCGATTTCGGGCAGGCTGACAAAGCCTAAGTCCGGCATGCCCAGATAAGTGTTGGTGAGACCTGCGCCCGACAGATAGATCGCCTCGAAACCCAGATCGGCAATGATGCGGGCAGCCAGCGCGTTGGCCGCTCCCGGCATCAGCACGGCGCCGCCCTTGTCCAGGCGCGCGCGGAAGGCTTGGTTGATTTCGTGGTTGAGCATGGTCTAGTCCAGTCCGCGGTCGAAAATGCCCTGGCCGGTGGGCTTGGAAGGAATGACCGAACCGCCCGGCAAGGCGGGCACCAGGCCATCGAGCGCTTTGGCGGGCAGGGCGGTGAAGCCCTTGGCGGCGGCCAGGAACGCCTGGCGTTCGGAGGCGCCCAGCGTGTCGCGGGTCAGCGTTTCGAATTTTCCGGCATAGTCGGGCCAGGTCCAGGGATGGGCGCCATTGGGATGGGCGTCGGCAACGGCGCGCTCGCCCACGATGGTGGTGCCGTCCAGCATCGTCACGACGATCTTGCCGCCGAAGGCCCGCTTGTCCGGGTCGACCTCAAGATAGCGTCGCGTCCATTCGGGATCTTCGACAGTGGTGATCTTGTGCCACAGCGCCACGGTCGATGGCGTACGGGCCCGTTCGCGGGCATAGCTGTCGACATGGTGCCATCTGCGGTCTTCGAGCGCGACGGCAAGAATATACATGATCGAATGATCCAGCGTTTCGCGGCTGGCTTCGGGATCGCTCTTCTGCGGGTCGTTGGCGCCCGTGCCGATCACGTTATGGGTGTGATGGCTGGTTTCGAGCAGCACCGATTTAACCTGGCTGAGATCGCCGATCTGACCTGACAGGTCGATGGCAAGGTCGATCAGGGCCTGCGCCTGGTACTCGGCCGAGTGCGCCTTGGTATAAGTTTCCAGAATCTGGCGTGGGCTCTCGCCGGGCGCCGGCAGGCTGACGCTATAGCGCTCGTCCCTCCCGCCCAGCATCCAGGCCAGCACGGATTCCTCGCCCTCATAGATTGGCGATGGCGATGCTTCCCCGCGCATGGCGCGGTCGATGCACTCGATGGCCAGCTTGCCCGAAAAGCCGGGCACATAGGCCTTCCACGAACTGATCTCGCCCTTGCGCGACTGTCGGGTTGAAAACGCCAGGTGCACTGCCTGGTTGACCGCCTGGTAGATCACCTCGGTGGAAAGACCCAACATGGCGCCGATGCCGGCGGTGGTGGCCGGTGCCAGGTGCGCGACGTGGTCCTTCTTGTACTTATGCAGCGAGATCGCCTTCACCAGGGCGACATGAACCTCGTAAGCCACAGCGGCGCCCCTCGCCAGCGCCGCGCCGTCGAGGCCCATCTGCTGGGCGACGGCGATCAGCGGCGACAGGGAGTCGCCGGGATGGGAATAGTCGGCAGCCAGGAACGTGTCATGGAAGTCGAGTTCGCGCACGGCGGTAGCATTGGCCCAGGCGGCCCATTCGGCATCCACCCGGCTCGATGCATCCAATCCGTAGAGGGTAGCGCCGCCCTTGCGTGGATGCGCCAGCGCCATGGAGCGGGCCGCCGCGACCGGAGCCCGGTTGATGGCGGCCAGGGCCACGCTGGCATTGTCCACGATCCTGCAGGCGATCATCTCGCGCACGTCGGCGTCGATTGGCCCGCAATGGGCGGCAAATTCGGCGATGTGCCAGGCGAGCTGCTGCTGGCGGGGCAGATTGGCGGCGGAGGCGTGAACCTTGACGTCGTAGGTCTTCATAGTCGATGGCATTCCTTAGTCGAAGTGAAACAGGGCCCTAGGGCCGTTCAGGCATTGGCGCGCAGGCGCCGAAGCAGTGGAGGCACGGCCAAAAACAGCAGGGCGATGACCATCAGCGTGCCCGAGAGCGGGGTCGAGACGAGGACGATGGGGTTGCCCTGCCCAGCCGCCAGGGCCGTCCGCAACTGGGTTTCGGCCATGGGGCCGAGGATCAGGCCGATCAGTACCGGCGCGATGGGGAAATCGTAGACCCGCATCACATAACCCATCAGGCCGATGACCAGCATGATGGCGAGGTCGGTCCAGGAGCCGGCGAGGCCCCAGACGCCGATCATGGCAAAGACCAGAATGCCGGCATAAAGCTGCGGACGCGGGATGCGCAGCAATTGTACCCAGATGCCCACGAGCGGCAGGTTGAGCACGAGCAGCATGACATTGCCGATATAGAGCGAGGCGATGAGGCCCCAGATCAGCGCCGGGTTGGACGTGAAGAGGAAAGGGCCGGGCTGCAGGCCGTAATTCTGGAAGGCGGCGAGCAGCACGGCGGCGGTCGCCGAGGTCGGCAGGCCCAGGGTCAGCAGCGGCACGAGAATGCCGGCGGCGGCGGCATTGTTGGCGGCTTCGGGACCGGCGACGCCCTCAATGGCGCCATGGCCGAACTCGTCCTTGTGGCGCGAGAGTTTACGCTCGAGCGTATAGGACAGCATGGTGGGAATTTCCGAGCCGCCGCCGGGCAGGGCGCCCATTGGAAAGCCGATAAGGGTCCCGCGTAGCCAGGGTTTCCAGGATCGGGCGAAGTCCTCTCGCGTAAACCACGCCTGGCCCTTGACGGACGCCATGGCGGCCGGGGCCGAGCGGAAGCGGCTGGCGACATAGAGCATCTCGCCGACGGCGAACAGCGACACCAGCACGACCGTAAGTTCAACACCGCGCAAAAGCTGCATGACGCCGAAGGTGAGCCGGGGCTGGCCGCTCATGGAATCGATGCCGATGACGCCGATGGCTATGCCGATAAACAGCGAAATGAATCCGCGTGTGCGCGAGTTGCCCATCACCACGGCGACCGAGCAGAAGGCCAGCGTGGTTAAGGCGAAATAGTCGGCGGGCTTGAAGTAGAACGCCAGCTCGGCAATGGCCGGCGCCGCAAAGGTGAGGGCCAGCGTGGCGATGGTGCCTGCCACGAAGGAGCCAAGCGCAGCGGTGGTCAGGGCAGCGGCGCCACGGCCGGCGCGCGCCATCTTGTTTCCCTCAAGCGCGGTCATCATCGAGCCGGCTTCACCGGGTGTATTCAGCAGGATCGAGGTGGTCGACCCGCCATACATGGCGCCATAGAGAATGCCGGCGAACATGATGAAGGCCGAGGTGGGTTCGAGTGTGGTGGTGATGGGCAGCAGGAGGGCGATGGTCAGCGCCGGCCCGATGCCTGGGAGGATGCCGATTATGGTGCCCAGGAGCGAGCCCACCAGGGCCCACATCAAATTGACCGGTTGTACGGCAACGGCGAAGCCGTCCAGGAGCAGCCCGAAGGTTTGCATGCGTCAAAACCCCAAGGGTGGAAAAAAGCCGCCCAGTTGCAAACCGAGACGGGCAAACAGGAACCAGGCGAGGGCGGCGAGTACGGCGCCGCAGATTAGGTCCAGCCACCAGCGGCGCGAGCCGAAGGCATTGGCGACCAGCATGAACGCGATCGTGGCGGTAAAGGGCATTCCGAGCGGCTTCATGGTGGCGATCGGGACGGCAACGGCGACAAGCGCCGTAAAGAAAGCCCGGCGATCCATGCCGGCATCGGCTTGGGCGTCTTCCGCCTCTTGCGGCTCGAAGCTTTCGCCGCGCCATATCTGCAGAATGAGGATGGCGCCCAGTACCAGCAGGGCAGCACCCGATATGGTGACGAAAAGGCCCGGACCAACGGCTGCATAGCGAGCGCCCTGCGGCAGGCCGGAGGCTCCATAAAGCCAGACCGCTCCGATGGCCATGACCCCGATTCCGATCCAGTAGGGGCGGGCGGGTGCGGAGGCGGCCGCGGGGCCGCCTCCATTCTGGCTGTTATCCTGCCCGTCAGTTGACAAGGCCGGCATCCTTGAGGACCTTGCCCTGGGTCGCGGTCTCTTGCGCGATGAACGCGCCGAAGTCTTCACCGGCGAGGAAGTAATCGTCCCAACCTTGGGTTTCGAGTACGGCCTTCCAGGCATCGCTCTTGGAAAGCTGCGTGAAGCGATCGACCCATTGGGCATAGTTGTCGTCCGGCGCGCCAGGCGCCGCCAGGATGCCGCGCCAGTTGGCGAGCTCGATGGGATAGCCGGCTTCGGTGAAGGTCGGCACGTCGGGCAGGTTGGTACGGCGTTCGGCGGCGGTGACTCCCAGCAGCTTGATGCGGCCCTGCTCGGCGAACTGGGCGAATTCGGACGTGCCCGAAACGCCGGCCGTCAGTGTACCGTTGACGATGGCAGTTACCGTCTCGGCGCCAGAGGTCTGCGGGATATAGTTGAGGTCGGCTACCGGAATGCCGCCTTCCTGCGCCAGCAGGGCCACGGCGATATGGTCGACACCGCCGGCCGAACCGCCGCCGATCGGATGAGCGCCTGGATCGGCCTTGAGGTCGGCGACAAGGTCGGCCAGCGTGTTGTAGGGCGAGTCAGCCGCTACCGCGACAACCAGGTATTCGGCGGTCAGCCGTGCCACTGGACGGAAATCCGCCAGGTTGATGGGCGAACTGTTGAGCTGGATGGCGCCCACAGTGATCGCGCCGAACACGGCCAGCGCATCGGGCTGGCCGGTCGAGGTGCCCAGGAACTCGGCAAGTCCAACAGTGCCGCCGGCGCCGCCGGTATTGGTGAAATTGACGCCGTCTGTATAGATGCCGGCATCCTTGAGAGCCTGGAAGGCTTGGCGGCCCGTACCGTCCCAGCCGCCGCCGGGGGCGGCGGGCAGCATGACATTGACCTGGGCGCTGGCTGCGCCCGTGCCAAGCGCCGCCGTCATGGCAAGCGCAATCAGTGTCTTCGAAAGCTTCATTATTGATCCTCCCGAGCGTGCGGTGTTTATTGCGCTATCTGGCGCCTTTGTCCGTCACGCTCAAATCTGTCGACAGAATTGACGTTTCAGAGGTCACCATAACGCCAAAAGGACGTCAACCCCAAAGTTCTGCTGACAGAATGGTGCGTTGGTGATGGCTGCGCCTGAGCGAAATCCCGATGCGATCAGCAAAGGGGGCGGGGGTGCCAAATTTGAATGGCGAATTGCACCTGCCAAGCCCGTACTGGGCAGCGGTCGCGCAATTGCCATGCGCTTGCGCGACCGTGGCTCGCTCCGAAAATGGACGGTGGCAGTTGAGTGACCAACGGCCTAGTTGCGATCCGCTGTGCAGCACTTTTCGGTTCGCAATCGTGAGGCCTGAGGCGAGGCAGATCGATTGAATCGATTGGATGCAGTGCTGCCGGCTGGAGCGTCTGATTGTGAAGGGGTGGTGGATCGTGAAGGGGTGGTGGGGACCGAGTCAATCGAACCGTCGATCCGTGATTCGCATAATATATATTATGGAACTTTTGTATTGATCTAAGGCATTGATTCAATGGAGGTTTGTATAAAAATACAGGTTTTCGCGTTCAGCGGCTAGCGGCGGTGGCGCCATCATAGCTCAGCGCGGCGGCACGAGGATAAGTCGGCTCAGAGGTTGATGATGGTTCCTGCCACGACGTCGATGCGCATGCCGTCGAAGGCTGGTTCGACATTGGCGGGCAAAGTCGATTGCAGCGTCCGGTAGTCCATATCGATGTGCATGTTCGTGAGCACGGCTTTGCCTGGCGCGAAGCGCTCGATTAGATCCAGGGTTTCCGGCAAGCTCAGATGGCTTGGATGTGGCGCGTGGCGCAAGGCGTCGACGATCCAGAGGCTCAATCCAGATACGGCGGCGTCGGAGTTGGCGGGAATGGCCGACAGGTCGCAGGAATAGGCGAAATTGCCGACGCGGAAGCCAAGAGACTCAATGTTGCCGTGCACTTGGCTGAAAGCGTCGATGCGGATGGTGCCGCCGGGTCCATTGATCGACAGCACGGTGCCTGCCTCGATTTCATGGGCATTGAGGATGGGCGGATAGTCGCTGCCGGGTGGCGCGGTGAAGCAATAGCCAAAGGCCTCGCGGATGCGGGCGCCAGCCTCGCGGGTGAAATAGACGTCGACGCGCTGGCGGTTATTCAGCGCCAGCACACGCAAATCATCGATGCCGTGCGTATGGTCGGCGTGTTCGTGAGTATAGAGCACCGCGTCGACGCGATTGACCTCGGCATCCAGCAATTGCTCGCGCAGGTCGCAACCGGTGTCGATGAGGACGCGGGTTGGCTCGGCGACGCCGTCGGTCCAGCCTTCGATCAGCAGCGCGCAGCGGCGGCGGCGGTTGCGCGGCTCGGCGGGATCACAATCGCCCCAGATATTGCCGATGCGCGGCACACCGCCGGACGAGCCACAGCCAAGCACCGTGGCAATGATCTTTTGCGCGTCGGCCATGGTTTATGCGAGGCCAGTTTTGGCGAACAGCCGGGCGAAATTCGCGGTAGTTTCTGCGCCGAGCGCTTCTATGCTCAGGCCGCGGACTTCAGCGACTTTTTCAGCGGTGAAGCGCACGAAGCTGGGTTCGTTCGAGGCGCCGCGATGCGGGATCGGCGCCAGGTAAGGCGCATCAGTTTCCACGAGATAGCGATCCGCCGGGACAAACTTGGCGACCTCGCGGATGTCCTCGGCATTCTTGAAGGTGATGATGCCGGAGAATGAAATATAGCCACCCAGATCGAGTGCGGTGCGAGCCAGATCCTGGCCGGCGGTGAAGCAGTGCAGAACGAAAGGGAAGGCCCCCTGCCCGGCTTCTTCGGTCAGGATGGCGGCCATGTCGTCGTCGCACTTGCGGCTGTGGATAACCAGTGGAAGACCGGTGATTCTGGAGGCAGCGATGTGGCGGCGCAGGCCCGTGGCCTGGGCCTCGCGCGGTGCATTATCATAGAAGTAGTCGAGCCCCGCTTCGCCAATCGCAACGCAGCGTGGATGGGCACTTAGGCGCACCAGATCGTCGGTCTGGATGTGCAATTCCTTGTCGGCATTGTGCGGATGGGTGCCGACTGAGCACCAAACGTTCGGGTAACGTTCCGCGATGGCAGCGTATGTGGAAAAGTTATCCACCAGTGTGGATATCGTGACCATTCCGGTCACCCCGGCAGCGGCGGCGCGAGCCAAAACGCCGTCGATATCGCCGGACAGCGCCTCGAAATCCAGATGGCAGTGACTGTCGATCAGCATGGTCTATTCGGCCTTGCGCTCGAGGCGGGCGAATACGCCTTGGGGCACGGGAAGTTCGGTGCCGGGAACGAGGCGATCGGGGACGAGTGCGTCGGCAAGCATGCGCTGGTCGGCGGGTACACCCAACTGGTTGAGCAGGACTTCGGCCGATGCCGGTACAAAGGCCTGCATCGGGATGGCCAGACGGCGAACCGTATCGGCGGTGAGGTATAGGACCGTGGCCATGCGGACGGGATCGGTCTTTTTCAGCGCCCAGGGCTCCTGGCCGGCGAAGTAGTTATTGGCCGAACTCAGGGCTGCGATGATAGCGCCGGCGGCGTCATGGACCAGTTGGCCGTCCATGGCCTTCTGGGCGGCGTCGAGGGCTTCATCGACTTCGCGGATCAGTGCCAGATCCTCGGGCGTGTGCGGGCCGTGCTCGGGCACCTTGCCGTCGAGGTTCTTGTTGATCATCGACAGCGAGCGCTGGGCCAGATTGCCCAGATTGTTGGCGAGGTCGGCATTGACGCGGTTGACCAGCTTGTCGCGGCTATAGTCGCCGTCCTGGCCGAAGGAGACCTCGCGCAGCAGGAAATAACGCAACTGATCGACGCCGAATTCCGACGCCAATTCAAAGGGATCGACGACGTTGCCGAGCGATTTGCTCATCTTCTGGCCATCGACGGTCAAGAAGCCATGGGCGAAAACGCGATGCTGCACGTCGATGCCGGCGCTCATCAGGAAGGCGGGCCAATAGACGGTGTGGAAGCGGATAATGTCCTTGCCGATGACATGCAGGTCAGCGGGCCAGAATTTCTTGAACAGCTCGCTGTCCATGTCGGGGAAGCCGACGCCGGTGATGTAATTGGTCAGCGCATCGACCCACACATACATGACGTGGCCCGGCGCGTCGGGCACCGGGATTCCCCAATCGAAGGTGGTACGCGAGATCGACAGATCCTGCAGTCCGCCTTTGACGAAGGAGATGATTTCGTTGCGGCGTTCTTTGGGCGCAATGAAGTCTGGATTGGCTTCGTAGAGATCGAGCAGCTTTTGCTGGTAGGCCGAGAGACGGAAGAAATAGGTCGGCTCTTCAACCCAATTGACCTCGGCGCCGGACGGGGCGAAGCGCTTGCCGTCCTTTTCCGTCAACTCGTCTTCGTCGAAATAGGCCTCGTCCCGGACTGAGTACCAGCCTTTGTAGGTCGACTGGAAAATGTCGCCATTGTTGTTGGCGGCCATCCTCTTCCAGATGTCCTGGCTGGCCTCGTGGTGACGCTGCTCCGTGGTGCGGATGAAGTCGTCGTTGGAGATATTGAGCGTCTCCGCGAGGCGGCGGAACTCGGCGGAGTTCTTGTCAGCCAGCTCGCGCGGCGTGACGCCCTGGGCGGCGGCGGTCTGGACCATCTTTATGCCGTGCTCGTCGGTCCCGGTCAGGAAATAGACCTCGCGCCCTTCCAGCCGCTTGAAGCGGGCGATGGCGTCGGTGGCGATCATTTCATAGGCGTGGCCGATATGGGGAGCGCCGTTGGGATAGGAAATCGCGGTCGTGACGTAGAAAGGTTTGGCGGTCATCAGGGCTCGATGGAAACTGGTGTGGTGGTCTCGATATGCTTGCGGATCGCGTCGAAGATAGCGACGAGCGTCTGCTTCATATCCAGATTGATGCTGTCGGCCTCGGCAAGCATGGCCTGTGCCTTGTCCCATAGTGCATTGGCCGAGGCAAGGCGATAGCGGCCATTGGGCGCGATGGCAGCGTTGCGGGCTTCGGCCGCCAGCCAGTCGGTCAGCATTTCCCGGGCGAAGGAAAGCTCAGTGCTTTGGGTATTGGAGCCCAAGGCTTCGGCGAGTTGGATATGGAGCGCTGCAGGATGACTGTTGGGCGCAGTGAACCATGCCTGGAGAGCGCCGAGCGCGCTCCCATCGCCCAGCGTCAGGGTTTCGAAGGCGCGGCGAGGCCGGCCGCCAGCGAGCGACACGGCGCGATCGAGCTGGTCGGACGGCAGGTCCGGCCTTTGCTCGGCCACAACAGCGCGGACCTCGGCATCGGTTAGCGGGCGCAGCGCAAGGCTGTGGCAGCGCGATTTGATGGTGGGCAGCAGTTGGCCGGGGCGGTGAGACACGAGGAAGAACGTCGTGTCGGCCGGCGGCTCTTCGAGCGTTTTCAGCAGGGCGTTGGCGGCGGACGGATTGCAATCGTCGATGCTGTCGATGATGGCGATGCGGTGGCCGGCGCGACCGCGGGTCTGGTGGAGATCCTCGCGCAGGTTGCGCACGTCCTCGACGCGGATAACGGTATAATAGCTCTTGGCGTCCTTGGGACGACGGCGCAGCAAAGCCAGGTTGGGATGGGAGAGCGCAGTGACCTGCTGGTCGACGCGGTTGGCGTCCTCGTCGCCTGTGGCGGCGAAGATCAGGCGCGTCAGGTTGAACGCCAGCGTCGCCTTGCCGATGCCTTGCGGGCCATGCAGCAGGATGGCGCCGGGGAGCCGGTGATTGTTCAGCCGTTCGAGAATAGTCGCCTTGGCGGCGGCGTGGCCCCAAAGCGTGCGGTGCTGCTCGGGCGCAGCCACATCATCCAGACCATCGGGATCGGTCACGCGCGCGCCCTGCCCGTGACTTCGGGGAATTTATCGCTGACCACAGCCCAGATCGCGCCTTCCAGCGCATCTTCGCCCTGATCGGCGGAGATGACGACGCAGCGGTTGGGATTGGCCTTGGCGATTGACAGGAAGCTGTCGCGCAGCCGCTTGTGCCAATCGATGTCTTCTTTTTCGAAGCGGTCGCCGGTGAGCGCTAGGCCATCTTCGATGGCGCGTTGGGCGACGCGGCGGAAGGCAATCTCGGGATCCATATCGAGCACGATGGTCAAGTCCGGCGCATGGCCGTCCAAAGCCAGAGCTTCGAGTGCTGCGATCAGCTTGTCATCGACGCCGCCGGTCAGGCCCTGATAGGCGCGGGTCGAATCGTGGAAGCGGTCGGAGATCACCCATTTGCCTGCGGCGAGGTTAGGGGCGATCAACTCGTTGACGTGATTGAGGCGCGCTGCGGCGAAGAGCACAGCTTCACCACCGGCGCCCCAGCTTTCGGAACGGCCCTGCAGGATGAAGGAGCGCACGGCCTCAGCCTTGGGCGTGCCGCCTGGCTCGCGGGTGCGCACGGCCTGGATCGAGGTTTCGGCCAGGCTCGCCAGCAGGCGCTTGACCTGGGTAGATTTGCCGACGCCTTCGCCACCTTCAAAGGTAATGAAACGGGCGCGGCTGGCCTGGGAAGCGTCGAGCATTGGTGATGTCGTTCCCTACTTAGAGCCAGCCCAGCGCCAATTGCTTGAGCGCATCGGTCGCCTTGCGCACGATGTCACCCTCTTCCACCGTGTCGGCGGCGAACAGGGGCGCGGTCTGCACCAGTTTGTCATCGCAGAACACGCGCAGTTCCGCAATCTTGGCGCCCTGCTCCACCGGCGGCATCAGGGGGCCCGTATAGACGATACTGGCTTGCAGGCATTTGCGCGAGCCGCGCGGCAGGTAGAGCGCAACCTCGCCGTCACCCACGAGGCCAACGCTGCCGCTGGTGCCGCCATAGACGTTGGCATAGCCGATGATGTGGCCTTCGGGGAATGCCGAAACCCGTTCAAAGGCGCGTGCGCCCCAGGTTATCAGCTTGCGGCCCTCCTCGGTGCGCTCGGCCATGGATTTCATGCCGTGCAGCACCGCGATGAGGCGGCGTCCCCCGTCAGCAGTGGAAATCACCGAACCATAGCCAGCCGCCAGCGTATGGCCAGTCTTGAGGCCGTCGACGCCGATGCCGAGCTCGACCAATGCGTTGCGGTTGGGCTGCTTGATGTTGTTCCACTCCATCTCGGGCTCCGAGAAGTAGTGATAATATTCGGGAAATTCGCGGATCAGGTAGCGGGCGACAACGGCAAGGTCGCGGGCGGTCATGTACTGGTCGGGGTCCGGCAGGCCGGTCGGATTGACGAAGTGCGAGTCTTCCAGCCCGATCGTGCCGGCCAGCTCATTCTCCATCGCCGCAAAGCTCAGCTCGGACCCCGCAATGCCTTCGGCCAGCACGATGGCTGCGTCGTTGCCGGATTGGATGATGACCGATCGGATCAGGTCTTCAACCTTGATCTTGGAATTGAGGACAGCGAACATGGTGGAGCCGCCCGAGGAGGCGCCGCCGGTGCGCCAGGCGTTTTCCGAGACGAAGAATTCATCGGTCAGCTTGACCCGGCCAGAGCGGACTTCGTTGAACACCACGGCAATGGTCATGAGCTTGGCCATGCTGGCCGGCTCCATGGCGGTATCGGCATCCTTCTGAAAGATGACGGTGCCAGACTCCTCGTCCATCAGAATGGCGTATTTGGCCTTGGTGTCAAAATCGGCCGCTGCCTGAGCAAAGACCGGCGTCGTCAAGGTAAAGACCGCAAAGGCAAGCCACAAAAGCCGTTTCACGATCGTCCTCAATTCCATCATCTTCTCGCACAGATGCGGCGCAAGCCGCCCTATACTCATTAATAGACGGTAATATCGTCGAGGCCAAGTTCGCGGGCAAGATCAAGCGCATCGGTACGCGCTACGCCGGGCTTCAAATGCGTCAGAGTGAGGCGGGTCGCCGGACGACCGTTGACGGTGACCTGGTCTTCGTCGACTGCCCCAAGGAAAGCGAAGCGTTCCGAAAGCTCGATCGCCTTGTCCTGATCGGCGAATACGCCGAGGCCGAGCTTGATGTTCCGCGCGTCGAGATCGGTGGAGTTGACCCAATCCTGCAGCCCCGGCGAGCGGGTCGCCATGGCATCGACGGCCGCATGGGCGGTTTCGATCGCGATGTCTTGTTTTTCAGGCGTGGTATCGGCGTAGGAGAACAAGCTGCCGAAGAAATTGCCGGCCATGTCCATGGCGCTGTTGGTGCCGTCATTGCTGGCCATGCGCGTGCCGCTATTGCTGCCGCGGCCGTAATCGGAGGGGCCATCATAGCTGGCCATCAACATGCGGGTATCATCGCCTTCGAGCGGTGCGCGGCCCACATATTGAACGGCGATCTGGGCATGGCCATTGTTCACATAGCCCAGCATTTCGGCGGCACGAAACGACAGGTCCATGACACGACCGGGCATATAGGGGCCGCGATCATTGACCCGCACGATCAGCGAGCGGCCGTTTTCCCGATTGGTGACGCGCACATAGGATGGCAGCGGTAGGACCGGCGAGGCACCCGTAATGGCATTGGCCGAGAAGATTTCGCCATTTGCGGTGCGGCGCCCATGGAAGTCCGAGCCGTACCACGAGGCTTCGCCGACCGCCTGGTAATTGGGATCTTCGGTGGGAGTATAGACCTGGCCGCGCACGGTATAGGGCTTGCCGACCTGATACCGACCGCCGCCCTTGGGCGGATTGGGATTATTGGTGACGCGGGGCGACGACTTGACGCCAAATTCGGCGGACGTAAAAGCACCGCGCTTGACAGTGGCGCCAAGACCGCCGCCACCGCAGGCAGCCAGTATCGGCGCAAGCAAAGCGGTAAGGACGACAAGGCGAGTGGCATTACGCCAGGGGGATGTCGGTGTACTCAACGTCATACGCTCTTTACTATTGGAGCCTGGACATTACCCCATGCTCGCCATCCCCGCGCGTATGGAACGGGTTTTGGGTTTCGGTTCGGTTAAGGCGAGCGAAGCGTTAAACGATTTGGTGGCAATTGTGTCGAAGCCAAAGCAGGAGCCGTCACTGGCTTTTGGCGCTTGAATGATATAAAGATATCTTTATATGAATGCGTATGTGCTTCGGCTGACTGCCTAGAACGATCAGATAGGACGACGATGATGAGCTCAGATTCAACTTCATCAACTCCCCCTGCCCTCCGCGACGGCGCCGAAATTCTGGCGGCGCTGACGGCGGCGGCGCGCGAGCGTATCCTGATCCTCGATGGCGCCATGGGCACTATGATCCAGCGGCTCGGCTATACCGAGGACAATTTCCGTGGCGACCGGTTCAAGGATTGGCAGAAGCCACTGCAGGGCAACAATGACCTGCTGATCCTGACCGAGCCCAAGGCGCTGGAGGATATCCATTATGCCTATGCGAAGGCGGGTGCGGATATCGTGGAGACCAATACCTTCTCCGGCACCAGCATCGCCCAGGCCGATTACGGCATGGAAGCCGTTGTATATGAGTTGAATTTCGAGGGCGCGCGGATTGTACGACGGGCACTCGATCGGGCAACCGCTGAGGACGGCGTACGCCGGTTCGTGGCCGGAGCGCTGGGGCCCACCAATCGCACGGCCTCGATTTCGCCGGACGTGAACAATCCCGGTTTCCGGGCGGTCAGCTTCGATGAGCTGCGTATTGCCTATAGTGAGCAGGTGCGCGGGCTGATTGACGGCGGCGCTGATGTCATCCTGATCGAGACCATTTTCGACACGCTGAATGCCAAGGCCGCAGTGTTCGCGACCGAGGAAGTGTTTGCTGAAAAGGGCATTCGCCTGCCGATGATGATTTCGGGGACGATCACCGATCTGTCCGGCCGCACGTTGTCCGGTCAGACACCGACGGCGTTCTGGTATTCGCTGCGCCACGCCAGCCCGTTCACCATCGGGCTGAACTGCGCCTTGGGTGCTGACCTGCTGCGTGGGCATATCGCCGAGATTTCGGCCATCGCCGACACCTTCGTTTGCGCCTATCCCAATGCGGGCCTGCCCAACGAATTTGGCGGCTATGACGAAACGCCCGAACTCATGGCCGAGCAACTCGGGCGCTTCGCTGCCGAGGGGCTGATCAATATCGTCGGCGGTTGCTGCGGTTCCACGCCGGACCATATTCGCGCCATCGCCGCCGCGGTCCGTCCACATCCGCCGCGCAAGGTGCCCGAGATCGCACCACAAATGCGCCTGTCGGGCCTGGAGCCCTTCACGCTGACCAAGGACATTCCCTTCGTCAATGTGGGCGAGCGCACCAACGTCACGGGTTCTGCCCGCTTCCGGAAGCTGATCACGGCTGGCGACTATACCGCTGCCCTGGCCGTGGCGCGCGACCAAGTCGAGAATGGCGCCCAGATCATCGACATCAACATGGATGAAGGCCTGATCGACTCCAAGGCGGTCATGGTCGAGTTCCTCAATCTGATCGCCGCCGAGCCCGATATCGCCCGCGTGCCAATCATGATCGACAGTTCCAAATGGGAAGTGATCGAGGCCGGCCTGAAGTGCGTTCAGGGCAAGGCGCTTGTCAATTCAATCTCGATGAAGGAAGGCGAAGAGGCTTTCCTGCATCATGCCCGTCTGGTGCGCGCCTATGGCGCCGCCGTGGTGGTGATGGCGTTCGACGAGCAGGGCCAGGCCGATACGCTGGCGCGCAAGGTCGAAATCTGCACGCGGGCCTATAAGCTGCTGACTGAGGAAGTGGGTTTCCCGCCGGAAGATATCGTGTTCGATCCGAACGTGTTCGCCATCGCGACCGGCATCGAAGAGCACAATAATTACGGCGTCGATTTCATTGAAGCCACCAAGATCATCACCGACACCCTGCCCCATGTCCACATTTCGGGCGGTATCTCGAACCTGAGCTTTTCATTCCGCGGCAATGAGCCCGTGCGCGAAGCCATGCATGCTGTATTTTTGTACTATGCCATCCAGAATGGCATGGACATGGGAATCGTCAATGCCGGGCAGTTGGCCGTCTATGAATCCATCGACCGGGAACTGCGCGATGCCTGCGAGGACGTGATCCTCAATCGCCGCGCTGACGGAACCGACCGCCTGCTGGAGATCGCCGAAAAATATCGCGGTGCCAGCGGCAAGGAAGCCGCCGCCAAGGATCTGCGCTGGCGCGATAAGTCCGTCGAGGAGCGCATCGGCTATGCCATGGTCAATGGCATTACCGAATTCATCGATGCCGATACCGAGGAAGCCCGGCAGGCGGCAGCGCGGCCGTTGCATGTCATCGAGGGCCCGTTGATGGCCGGGATGAGCATTGTCGGCGACCTGTTTGGCTCGGGGAAGATGTTCCTGCCGCAGGTGGTGAAATCCGCCCGGGTGATGAAGCAGGCCGTGGCGCTGCTCTTGCCCTACATGGAAGCCGAAAAGCTCGCCAATGGCGGTGGCAGCGAACGCCAGAGCGCCGGTAAGATTCTGATGGCGACGGTGAAGGGCGATGTGCACGACATCGGCAAGAACATCGTTGGCGTCGTGCTGGCCTGCAACAATTACGAGATCATCGATCTCGGCGTCATGGTGCCGGTCGCCAAGATTTTGCAGACGGCGCGCGAGCAGAATGTCGACATCATCGGGCTCTCCGGGCTTATCACGCCGTCGCTGGACGAGATGGCCCATGTCGCTGGCGAAATGGAGCGCGAGGGGTTCAACATCCCGCTGCTGATCGGCGGGGCCACGACCAGCCGTGTGCATACCGCGGTGAAGATCCACCCCCGCTACCATGCCGGGCAGACGGTCTACGTGAACGACGCCAGCCGTGCGGTGGGCGTTGTGTCTAACCTGTTGTCGCCCGACACCAAGGTTGCATTCATCGAGAACGTACGGGCCGAATATGCTAAGGCAGCAGCGGCGCATGAGCGGGCCGAGAACGACAAGCAACGCCTGCCGCTGATCAAGGCACGCGCCAATGCCTTCAAGCCGGACTGGGCCGGCTATACGCCGCCCGTACCGAGCTTCCTCGGAACGCGGACGTTCACTAGCGCTGACTTCAGCCTTGAGGAACTGGCCAAGTACATCGACTGGACCCAGTTCTTCCAGACCTGGGAGCTTAAGGGGCGCTACCCGGCGATCCTGCAGGACGAAAAGCAGGGCGAGGCGGCGCGGCAATTGTTTGCCGATGCGCAAGCCATGCTCAAGCTGGTGATCGACGAAAAGTGGTTCGAGCCGCGTGGCGTGGTAGGCTTCTGGCCGGCCAATGCCGTGGGCGACGATATCCGCCTGTTTACCGACGAAAGCCGCAAGGACGAACTGGCAACGCTGTTCACGCTGCGCCAGCAGCTCAGCCGCCGTGATGGCAAGCCGAATATCGCCCTGTCCGATTTCATCGCGCCGGTCGATAGCGGCAAGCCCGACTATGTCGGCGGGTTCGTGGTCACGACCGGCATCGAGGAAGTGGCGATCGCTGAAAAGTTCGAGCAGAAGAACGACGATTATTCGTCAATCCTGGTCAAGGCCTTGGCGGACCGTTTCGCCGAAGCCTTCGCCGAAAAGATGCACGAGAAGGTGCGTCGCGAGTTCTGGGGCTATGCGGCCGACGAGACCCTGCAGCCCGAGGACCTAATCGGCGAACCCTATCGCGGCATCCGCCCTGCCCCCGGCTATCCCGCGCAGCCGGACCACACCGAGAAAACGACACTGTTCAAGCTGCTGGACGCCGAGAAACATGCTGGCGTGACGCTGACCGAGAGCTTTGCCATGTGGCCGGGCTCGTCCGTGTCGGGCATCTACCTGTCGCATCCCGAGAGCTATTATTTCGGTGTGGCCAAGGTCGAACATGACCAAGTGCTCGACTATGCCGAGCGCAAGGGCATGGGCGTGGCCGAAGTCGAACGCTGGCTCGGGCCCATCCTGAACTACATCCCCGGCCCAGCAGTAGCGGCGGCCGAGTGATGAGCGCCGCGGTTCAGTTCAGAGCCGACCAGATCCCGGTGACGCTGGTGACCACCGCCGGGCGGCTATTGCCGCTTGACAGCGGCACGGCGCTGGTGCGGCTGGCGGCCAATACCGGGCATGGGCATGCCGATGGGTTTCAGTGTGTCGCCTGCGCGGGGCGTGGCGACGTGCGGGCGATATTGTTCGACCTGCTGGAGGAAGTCCGGCTGGGGATGCGGCCGCCTTTCACCAGCGTGATGGTGGATGCGTCAGCGGTGGTGGATACCGGCGTGGTCGTGGATGCGTTGACGGGGAAATTGCAGGCGACCGCACTGCGCGATCATACGGTGGCGCGGCGGTTTTATCTGGCAGGGACGGCGTAGGGCAGACACCCTCACCCGACCTCCGCTTCTGTGGGCCACCCTCTCCCAGATGGGGAGAGGAATCTTGCGGGCACGGTGCCCTAGATAAGGGGCGACTTCCTATTCTTCTCCCCGCCGGGGAGAAGGTGGCGCGCAGCGCCGGATGAGGGTGTCTGCCCCCTCCTACCCCTCGTATTCCACCAGCTTGGTATCCAACCGCAAATACAGCGGGTGCTTGGGGCTCCCATCGGCATTGGTGCCGAAGCACATGATCCTGATGTCATGGGCGCGGAGTGCCGCGACGATCTCACGGGCCGGCCCCACCAGCGCGCGATTCAGCTTGCCGTGGCACAAGATCACCAAGCTCGCTCCCTTGGCCGCCTCCATCAGCGACGGCAAATTCGCGGGCGATGACGCCACCACGCCCGGAGCCAGCAGTGCCTTGGGGACAGTGGCGCGATAGTCGCCGACATTGCCCTTGGCCATGCCCGAAAACCCCTCACGCAGGCTGAAATTCCATTCACGGGCGCAGGTCGGATCGTTCACGGTCGCATCGGCCGTGCTGGGGTTCATACCGATAAACAAGCTGTAGCGATCCGGAAAGCGATCCCCGGTCCAGCGCCGCATGATCTGGCGGTGTTGGTGGTCGCTGAAAATCGCATCGCCATGCACGCCGGGCGGCAGTGCCAGGCGGACCTTGCCGCCTGGATCGTGGTCGTCGCCGATCATGCCGTCAGATCGCTTGGCGGCACGAGGCCGTTGATCAGCGAGGCGGTGGTGATGGTATTGGCCAGTAGGCACGCGATGGTCATCGGTCCGACGCCGCCGGGAACCGGCGTGATGGCGCCAGCGACTTCGGCCGCGGCGGCATAGTCGACGTCGCCGACGAGGCGCGTCTTGCCCTCCCCGCGTTCGGGAGCATCGATGCGGTTGATACCGACGTCGATGACCGTAGCGCCCGGCTTGATCCAGTCGCCCTGGATCATCTTCGGTCGGCCAACAGCAGCGACGACGATGTCAGCACGACGTACGACCTCGGCGAGGTTCTTGGTGCGCGAATGCGCCATGGTGACCGTGCAATTATCGGCCAGCAGCAATTGTGCCATCGGCTTGCCGACAAGGTTGGAGCGGCCGATGATGACGGCATCCAGTCCCGCGAGCGAGCCGAGTTGGTCGCGCAGCAGCATCAGGCAACCCAGAGGCGTACAGGATACCGGGCCCGGCAGCCCGATGACCAGTTTGCCGACGCTGGTCGGGGTGAAGCAATCCACGTCCTTGTCGGGCGAAATGGTCTGGATGATCTTCAATGAATCAATATGCTTGGGCACAGGCAACTGCACCAGGATGCCGTGAATGGCCGGATCGGCATTGAGCTTTTCCACCAGCGCCAAAACGTCGGCTTCGCTGACCGTTTCCGGCAATTCATATTTTTCGGAATGCATGCCCATTTCGACGGTCTGCTTGGCTTTTTGCGCGACATAGACCTGGCTGCCGGGATCATGGCCGACGATGACCACTGCCAGGCCCGGAGTAATGCCGTGTTCGGATTTCAGCCGCGCTACATGGCCCGCGATGCGGGTGCGCAGGCCTTCGGCAAACAGTTTTCCGTCGATGATCTTGGCTGCCATGCTGCACTCCATGGAATGTCCGCGGCGCCGAAAACCGGCGGGCGAGCTGCTGGTGGGGAACGGGTTTCCCTTACGGAAATCGCGGCTCTACGTCTACGCCCTTGGCGCAGAACATGGCGCGGACCGACATGGTGGAGACAAGAAAAA
Source organism: Devosia sp. (assembly GCF_028290435.1). Classification (GTDB taxonomy): domain Bacteria; phylum Pseudomonadota; class Alphaproteobacteria; order Rhizobiales; family Devosiaceae; genus Devosia. Next base: position 57,162 of record NZ_JAQGJV010000078.1, read on the forward strand.
GGGCTGCAACGGTATCTCTACCATCACAGCCCTGGGGGAAATCCACCCACCGCACTGTTGAGGGCTTGGGGGACAAGCGGCGAAAAGGAAATCCCTAGTTCGCCGGGCGCATGGGTCGCTTGCGTGTCCTTTGAACTGCTATCAAGATGGTGCGCAATTGCGGCAGGAAAAGTGGGGTTCACTCAAGTGTGAAAAGCGATGGATCGTCGTGCCGAGATTGCCGCCACGCCGATAAACTGTCATGGCATGGGGTTATCGCAATCTATCGTCCGCCAGACGGGGGGCTCAATCCGGAGCCCGCAAACGAGAACAAGAATGACAACGATCAGCCCGCCGCGCCTTGAAAAGCAGTCTTTCACCGATCCTGAAAAAGCCTGGGCCTATCTCGCCGAAATCTATCACCGCAATACCGGTTTTATCCGCGGCCACCTGAACGCGCTGGCCCAGGGCATCGTCCCCGAGGGCAAGGTGCGCGCCTGCTACCCGCAGATCGAGGTGCGCTCCACCAGCTACGGCAAAAGCTCATCCACCCTGCCCTACGGCTACCTGCATACACCGGGTATCTATCGTACCACGGTGACGGCGCCGGACCTGTTCCGCACCTATTTCCAAGAGCAGTTCACAGTCATCTTGAAGAATCACGGCGGCACCATCGATATCGGGGAGTCCGATACCCCGATCCCGCTGCATTTCGCGGTGGCGGCCAGCGACCGGGTCGACGGCGAGGCGCTCAACAAGCTTAATATTCCCCTGCGCGATGTGTTCGATGCGCCCGACCTGGGTAATACCGACGACGAAATCGCCAATGGCACCTTCGTGCCCCCGAAAGGCGGACCCTACCCGCTGGCCGCGTTCACCGCGCCGCGCGTCGACTATTCGCTGTATCGGCTCAGCCATTACACCGGGACGGATGCCGATCACTTCCAGAATTTCGTGATTTTCACCAATTACGGCTTCTACATCGACGAGTTCTGCCGCGTGGCCAAGGAGCATATGGCGACCGGGCACGAGCACTATACGAGCTTCATCGAGCCGGGAAATGTCATCACCACCAATGAACGGCTGGGCGGCGGCACGGTCGGCACACCCACGGCGCGCGTGCCGCAAATGCCGGCCTATCACCTAACGGCGGATCGTGGCCGCGGCATCACCATGGTCAATATCGGCGTTGGCCCGTCCAACGCCAAGACCATTACCGACCATATCGCCGTGCTGCGTCCGCATGCCTGGATCATGCTGGGGCATTGTGCAGGGTTGCGCAATTCGCAGGAACTAGGTGACTACGTGCTGGCGCACGCCTATGTGCGCGAAGACCACGTGCTGGACGCTGACCTGCCCCTATCGGTACCGATCCCGGCGCTGGCCGAAGTGCAGGTGGCGCTGGAGCAGGCGGTGGAGGAGATTACCCAGCTCGAAGGGCTCGAGACCAAGCGCATCATGCGCACCGGGACAGTGGCCACCTTCGACAACCGCAATTGGGAATTGCGCGACCAAGCCGAAATTACCCAGCGGCTGAGCCAATCTCGTGCGGTGGCGCTGGATATGGAAAGCGCGACGATCGCGGCCAATGGTTTCCGCTTCCGGGTGCCGTATGGGACGTTACTCTGCGTGAGCGATAAGCCGCTGCATGGCGAGCTGAAGCTGCCCGGCATGGCCTCGGACTTCTACCGCACCCAAGTCAACCGGCACCTGCTGATCGGTCTTCGCGCGATGGAAATCTTGCGCGACCAGCCCGCCGAACGGCTGCATTCGCGGAAGTTGCGCAGTTTTGCTGAGACGGCGTTTCAGTAGGACGCGGCTATTATTAAGCCATAATCGGGCCAGCAATCTCCCGGGTATTCGTTAACAATATTGGGGTCATAGATTGTTTGCGTTCAAACGAATGTCACTTGCGTTGCTGCTTGCCGTCAGTTGTTCGACGGCAGTGTTTGCGCAGTCCGAAGAGGCGCCGTCGGCTGCGAACACGATGTCTATCGCGGGGCAAGGTGAATTCTGGGTTGTGCCCGAAATGGCGGAATTTTCCGGCAGCGTCGTCACCAAAGGCGACACGCTCGCCGAGGCGAGGGACGCTCATCCGGCGATTGCGCAACAGGTCAGGGCTGCCGTCGACGGGCTGGCGCAAAGCGGACTTAGGCTGGAAACGGCTCAGTACAGCATAAGAGAGATCGATCTCTGCGGTGGCGGCTTCAGGGTTCTTCGCGATGGCGAGGAATGCACCGAAAAACCGTACTTCGTCGCAACGACCAAATTCGACATGTCGACGGCCAATCTGGCCGGCCTGGAGAGCATCATCTCGACCTTGGCCGAAGGCGACCTGCTGGTTGAAAACATCCATTTCACCGTCAAGAACAAACGCATTCCCTTGCTGGAAGCCCGCAAGGACGCCGCTCGCGATGCTCTGGAGCAGGCTACGGCCTATGCGGAGGCGCTCGGCGTCGACCTTGTCGATATTAGCAACGTCACCGATGGCGATGCGAGTCCGCCGGACTATGGCGAGGCCGACCTAGCTATCCCAACCACCCGCGATGGGAGAATTCCTCTCAGCATCGCGATTCCCGCCCAGTTGGAATACAACGCAAGCGTCAGGGTAAACTGGACGATTGGACGACCTGCGTCTTGAGATAACGCGCCTGCAACAAAAAAAGCCCGGCATCGCTGCCGGGCTTCGTCATTTCTGTGAAACGGCTTAGCGGCCCTTGACCACCGAGTAGCCGGCATACTTGGCCCACGAGCCGATCTGCTCTTCGATGCGGATGAGCTGGTTGTACTTGGCCAGGCGATCCGAGCGCGATAGCGAGCCGGTTTTGATCTGGCCGCAGTTCAGCGCAACGGCGAGGTCGGCGATGGTGGAGTCTTCGGTCTCGCCCGAGCGGTGCGACATCACCGAGGTGTAGCCGGCGCGGTGCGCGGTATCGACGGCATTCAGGGTTTCCGACAGCGTGCCGATCTGGTTGACCTTGACCAGGATAGAGTTGGCGACGCCCATCTTGATGCCGGAGACGAGGCGCTCTGTGTTGGTGACGAACAGATCGTCGCCCACGAGCTGAACCTTCTTGCCGATAGCGTCGGTCAGGGCCTTCCAGCCTTCCCAATCGTCCTCGGCCATGCCGTCTTCGATAGAGATGATCGGGTAGCGGGCGGCGAGATCGGCGAGAAACGCGACGTTCTCATCCGACGACAGGCTCTTGCCTTCGCCGTCCATGGCATATTTGCCGCCCTTGTAATATTCGGTGGCGGCGCAATCGAGGCCGAGGAACACGTCCTCGCCGGGGCGGTAGCCGGCCTTTTCGATCGACTTCATGATGAAGCCAAGCGCTTCGTCGGCGGACTTGAGGTTCGGCGCGAAGCCGCCTTCGTCGCCCACGGCGGTGTTGTGGCCCTCGGCCGAAAGGCCCTTCTTGAGCGTGTGGAAGATTTCCGAGCCGATGCGGACGGCGTCTGCCAGGGTTTCGGCGCCGACGGGCAGGATCATGAATTCCTGCATATCGATCGGGTTATCGGCGTGCTGGCCGCCATTGATGATGTTCATCATCGGCACCGGCAGGACATGGGCGTTCGGGCCACCGATATAGCGGTAGAACGGCAGTTCGCTCGATTCGGCGGCGGCCTTGGCCACGGCCAGCGAGACGCCCAAAATGGCGTTGGCGCCGAGGCGCGACTTGTTGGGGGTGCCATCGAGCTCGATCATGATCTGGTCGACGCCGAGCTGATCGAGGGCGTCGAGGCCCTGGATTTCCTCGAAGATCACTGAGTTGACGTTTTCGACGGCCTGGGTCACGCCCTTGCCGAGCCAGGCCTTGCCGCCATCGCGCAATTCGACCGCTTCATGGGCGCCGGTGGAGGCACCGGACGGCACGGCGGCGCGGCCGAAGCTGCCGTCATCGAGTACCACATCGACTTCGACCGTGGGGTTGCCGCGGCTATCGTAGATCTGGCGGCCCTGGACGTGGATGATCGAAGACATGGAAAGCCCTTTCCCGGCTGCGTTTACACAGTGTTGGCGCCTGTCTAGACGCGGTGTGTGACGAATCAAAGAGGGTGCGCCAAATTATTTGGCGGGGTCGGCTACCTGTCCGTCCGCAATCAGCCATTGCACCGCCTCCTCCACAGCCTGCAAAGAGGTGTAGCGCGGGACGTAGCCGAGCAGTCGCCGGGCCTTGGCGATGGAGCAATTGGGGCTGCGCGCGATGTGTTCCCAGGTGGCCTTGGCCTCCTCGGGGTCCTGCCCCGCCGCCCAGGCTTCATATGGCTGGAAGCTTAGGTCTGGCTCACGCCCGAACCAGCGGAACATATGCTCTGCATAGAAGCGCAGCGTTAGCGCACCGGACGAGACGGCGTGAAAGCTTTCGCCGACAGAACTGCTCCAGTTGGCGATTGCTGCCATGAACATCTGGGCGACATCGTCGGCGTGGACGTGGTGGACGGTTTCAAGCCCGAAATTCGGCAGTGTCAGGGGTTCACCGCGCGCGATCGCTGAAAACACAGCCGGATTGAAATGCCCGGCAGGATTGAGCGGCGCCCAGCCGGGGCCGACGATGTGGCCGGGATGGATCAAGGTTGCTGGGAAGCTGTCGCGGTGAGCGCGATCGAGCAGGTAGGTTTCGATGGCAGCTTTCTGGACGCCGTAATCGCCGAATGGACGCTTGGGTGTCTCTTCTAGCGTGGGCACGACGGTGGAGAAACCATGGGTCCAGATCGTGCCGGTATGGAGGAAATGGCTGACCTTGCCGGCCAGCGCCTCCGCTAGCTGCTGCGCGCTTGGCAGGGTGAAGCAGATCATGTCGATGACGATATCGCCCTTGAGTGCGGCAATGGCGGGGCCGAAGCTGCCGTCCGCTTCCATGGGTTCGCGGTCCATGACTTTGTGTTCAACGCGATCCCAGGCGCGGTTGGGCGCATAAGGCTTGGCCTTGCCCCGGCTGATGGCGACGACATCGTGGCCCCCCTCAACTAAACGCGGCACAAGATAGGTGCCGACGTGTCCCATTGCTCCGATGACGACGATCCGGGCCATGCGGCTCTCCTGTTGTGCTGCGCCGCGTGGCGCTTAATCGTCCAGCTTATGCCCGTCGAGGCGTTTTTTGGTCAGTTCGGACTTGGCCTCGGCCAGGCTCTTTTCAACCTTGGTGCGGCCGAACACAACGCGGTTCTCCGCGGCGGTCTCGGCTTTTGCGTCCCGGGCCTTGCGCTTGCGAACGGTTCGGAGGTTGACGATATCGGCCATGGTCGTGTCCTGGGCTGTTGCCAGTGCGCTGGCGTCAGGGGCGTATCAGTTCAAGATAAATGGTATCGCACCATTCATCGCCCAACTGGAAGTCCCGTTCAACGCGTCCCGTTTCGACAAATCCCAGCTTGCCGAGGACTGTCAGCGACGCGATGTTGCGCGGATCGACTTCCGAGCGCAGCAGCGGCACATCGCTTCTGGCAAAGACATAGTCCAGAAATGCCCGAGATGCTTCGCTGACAAATCCCCGCCGCCAGAAGTCGGGATGGATGATAAAGCCAAAGCTGGGTAGACGCCCTGCCCCAACGGTGCCGATCGCAACCCCATCATGCTCGATGATGAAGTCCTCGCCGCCTGCGTTCGTCCTGGCGATCATCTGGTCCAGCCAAGCGCGCGTCACGTCAATGTTGCTGTGCGGCAGCGTCGACCAGTAGCGCATGGCCATCGGGTTCGACATGATGGCGAACATGGCGTCGAGATCGTCCAGGCGCGGCCGGCGCAAGACCAGCCGCTCCGTGACGAGCACGGTCAAACCAGCCGGCTCTGCTCGATCGCGGCGGCGATGAAGCTGGCGAACAGCGGATGCGGTTCGAACGGCTTGGATTTCAGTTCCGGGTGGAACTGCACGCCGATGAACCACGGATGATCGGTGCGCTCGACGATTTCGGGCAGCTTGCCATCCGGCGATACGCCAGAGAACAGCAGACCGTTCTTTTCGAGCACCTTGCGGTAGTCCATGTTCACCTCATAGCGGTGGCGATGGCGCTCGGAGATGTGGGTGGTGCCATAGATATCGGCAACGCGCGAACCACGCGTGAGCTGGGCCGGATAGGCCCCGAGGCGCATGGTGCCGCCCAGGTCGGTGCCGTCCTTGCGGGTCTCGGTATCGTTGCCCTTGAGCCACTCGGTCATCATGCCAACGACTGGCTCCTTGGTGGGGCCGAACTCGGTGGATGATGCATTCTTGACGCCGGCCATGTTGCGGGCCGCCTCGATGCAGGCCATCTGCATGCCAAAGCAGATACCGAAATACGGCACGTCCTTGATGCGGGCAAAGCGCGCCGCTTCGATCTTGCCGGCCGATCCACGTTCGCCGAAACCGCCGGGGACCAGGATACCGTGGACGTGTTCGAGGTAAGGCGCGGGTTCGTCGCGCTCGAACACCTCGCTGTCGATCCATTGCAGGTTGACCTTGACCCGGTTGGCGATGCCGCCATGGGCCAGCGCCTCGCTGAGCGACTTATAGGCGTCCTTGAGGCCGGTATATTTGCCCACGATGGCGATATTGACCTCGCCCTCGGGATTGTGGAGGCGATGGGAAACCTCGGTCCAGGCCGTCAGATCCGGGGTCGGCGCATCGGTGATGCCGAAGGCGGCGAGCACTTCGGTGTCGAGGCCTTCCTTGTGATAGGCCAGCGGCACGTCGTAGATCGAGGCGACGTCGAGGCCCTGGATCACGGCGCTTTCGCGCACATTGCAGAAGAGGCTGAGCTTTTTCTTTTCGCCTTCTGGAATGGGGCGATCGCAGCGGACCAGCAGGATATCGGGTGAAATGCCGATGGAGCGCAATTCGCGGACCGAGTGCTGGGTCGGCTTGGTCTTGAGTTCGCCGGCGCTGGAAATATAGGGCATCAGCGTCAGGTGGACGTAGATGGCTTGGCCGCGCGGTAGGTCGTTGCCGAGTTGGCGGATGGCCTCGAAGAACGGCAGGCCTTCGATATCGCCGACAGTGCCGCCCACTTCGACGAGGACGAAATCGAATTCCTCATTGCCTTCGAGCACGAAATTCTTAATCGCGTCGGTGACGTGGGGAATGACCTGGACCGTAGCGCCGAGATAGTCGCCGCGGCGCTCCTTGGCGATGATATCGGAATAGATGCGGCCGGTGGTGATGTTGTCGCGCTTGTTGGCGGAGCGGCCGGTAAAGCGCTCATAATGGCCAAGATCCAGATCGGTCTCGGCGCCGTCGTCGGTGACGAAGACCTCGCCGTGCTGGGTTGGCGACATGGTGCCCGGATCGACGTTGAGATAGGGGTCGAGCTTGCGCAGCCGCACCTTGAAGCCGCGCGCTTGCAGGACCGCGCCAAGCGCCGCCGATGCAAGACCTTTACCCAATGAGGAGACCACGCCTCCGGTGATGAAAACGTACCGAGCCATGGGCGCTCACCTTACATAGATTCAGGAACGATTCGCAGGGCGGGAAAACCGCTCTACACAAAAAGAAGAAGGGGATGTTTCCATCCCCCTCTTTGGTGCCTTGCGGCGCTTAGTTGGTCGCCGGAGCGGCCGGTGTTGGTTCGGGCGCCGCCGCCGGGGCGGGCGTGGCGGGCTCGGGGGTTGGCGTCACCGGAACCGGAAGGTCGCTGGCGGGAGCCGGGGTCACTGCTGGGGCTGGCGTCGTTGTCGCCGGTGCAGGAGTGGTCGCCGCGGGTGCGGCTGCGTCGGCTGGCGGTGTCACTGTGCCGTCGGCGGCAGGAACCGGGAGATCCGAATCGCCTTGCAGCGCATTGAGTGCATCGAGCACGCTGGTCGGTGCCGCGCCCTCTTCTCCACCCGTGGTCGCGCCCTGCAGAATGCTCGAACTGCCACGATCGAATTCGCTGAGCACGGTCAGGCCGATTGCGGTCAGGAAGAACAAAGTGGCCAGGATTGCCGTGGTGCGCGTCAGCAGATTGGCCGAACCGCGGGCGGTCATGAAGCCACCGCCGCCACCGCCAATACCAAGGGCGCCGCCCTCCGAGCGCTGCAGCAGGATCACTGCAATTAGCGCCAGAACGATCAGCAGATAGGCCACAATCAGGACGTTTGCCATGCGTGTTTCAGTCTCGGTCCGTCAAAAGATGGGGCGTCATACACTTGGGCGCAAACAAATGCCATACGCCTGCGCCGAAATTCGGCACAGGCATTGGCTCGATTGCGTCCAGACGCGGCTATACGGCGGAGATAATGGTGTAAAAGTCTTTTGCCAAGAGGCTAGCGCCGCCAACCAGCCCGCCATTGACGTTTTCGATGTTTAAAATCTCGCGGGCGTTCTGCGGTTTCATCGAGCCGCCATAGAGAATGCGAGTCGAAGCGCCCTTGTCGCCGAAACGATCGGTGAGGATGGCGCGGATGCGATTGTGCATCTGGGCGATCTCGTCATTGGTCGGCGTGCGGCCGGTGCCAATGGCCCAGACCGGCTCATAGGCCACGATAATTTCATGGTGTTCGGCGGCGTCTGGAACGGAGCCGGCCAGTTGCGCGGCGACCACAGCTTCTGCTTTGCCGCTATCGCGTTCGGCTTCGGTCTCGCCGACGCAGATGATCGGCTTGAGGCCGGCCCCAAGCGCCGCTTCAGCCTTGGCGCGGACGGTCTGGTCGGTTTCACCATAGTCGGCGCGGCGTTCGGAATGACCAACAATGACGAATTGGGCGCCGGCATCGGCCAACATGCCGGCCGAAATATCGCCGGTATGGGCGCCCGAGGCGGTGGCGTGGCAATCCTGGCCGCCGGCGAGAATGCCGCTGGTGGAGCCCTGCGAGGCGACGGCGTGCAGGATCGTGGCCGGTGGGCAGATGACGACCATGGCCCTGGGGGCCTCGCCGGTGGTCAGCAATCCGGCAAGCTGCTGCAGTTCTTCGAGGGAGGCCCGCGAACCGTTCATTTTCCAGTTGCCCGCGATCAGCGGCGTGATTGTGGTTGTCACTCTTGCTACTCCTGCCTCTTGCACCGGAACGGGCTTTGCCCTAACCCCGATTATCCATGCGTTTCCGGGATATAAAAGGGTCTCCCTTTTTCCACGGAACGCTTTACTAGTATCCCGCCATAAGGGCGGTAAAGCCCGCGGTTCAAATCCGGTGCGTCCGGCCCTTTGGGGCGAATGCACCAACCTTGCGTACTGGAACGTCTGACATGCTCGATAGTTTGCGTCTGTTTGCAAAATCCTGGCCCGGCAAGGCGATGGGGGTCTGCCTGCTGGCAGGTCTGGCTGGATTCGGCATCAATAATGTGATCACCGATCTTGGCACGAATAACGTGGCCAAGGTGGGCAATGTCGATATCACCTCGCGCGATTTCTTGCGGGCGTATCAGATCCAGATGCAACAGGTGTCCCAGCAGATCGGTTCGGTCCCCTCGCCCGAGGAAGCCATGAGCCTGGGCATTCCCTCCATGGTGCTGCAAAACCTGGCGCAAGACGCGGCGCTCGACCAGTTGGCCGACAATTTCGGTCTTGGCGTGTCGGACAGCAAGCTGAGCCAGATGCTGCGCAAGGATACCAATTTCGCCGGCACGCTGGGCAATTTCGATCCGAGCCAGTTCCAGAACGTGCTGCGCCAGAGCGGCATAACCGAAGCCGAATATTTCAAGACCCAGAGCGAGTCGGCGCGCCGCCAGCAGTTGATTCTGTCGCTGTTCAGCGACGTCAAGCTGCCGGCCGCCGCATCGGTCCTGGTCAACCGCTACGCCGCCGACAAGCGCACGGTCGACTACATCGTGGTTGGTGAAAACACCATCGAGACGCCGGCTGCACCAACCGATACCGATCTGACGACCTATCTGGCCGCGCATCAGACCGATTTCCGCACCGTCGAAACCCGCACCGTGCGGCTGATGGCATTGTCGCCGGATACCCTGGCCGCCACCAAGACCATCGATGAAGCCGCTATCGGTGCCGAGTACGAGCGCACGAAGGCCAATATGACGACGCTGGAACGCCGCACCATCCAGCAGGTGCCGCTGGCCACGCCGGAGCAGATCGCAGCGTTCGAAGGCGGTGCAGCGGCCGGCAAGACATTCGACGCGTTGGTCGCCGAAAACAGCCTGACCGCGACCGATATCGGCACGCTGGCCCAGCGCGACATCACCGATGCGAACCTGGCGACAGCCGCGTTCGGCTTGGCCCAGGATGGCTATGCGGTCATCGACGGCGTCACCGGCAAGCGCGCGATCCATGTTTCGGCAATCGAGGCGGGGCACACCAAGACCCTGGCCGAAGCCCATGACGAAATCGCGCACAGCCTGGCGCTGGCGCAGGCCAAGACCGAGTATGCCGACGTGCTCGACCAGGTCGAGGAACTGCGCGCGGCGTTCAAGCCGCTCGACGAAATCGCCAAGCGCTTTGGGCTGCCGCTTTACAACGCTGCCGTAACGCAGGGCGGCGCTGAACTGGCCGTGATCCCATCGCTGGCCGAGGCCGACCGTCCCAAGGCCGTGCAGGCGATTTTCAAGGCCACCGAGGGCAAGCTGACGCCGTCGATCACGCTGAACGGCAATAGCAACGTCTGGTTCGACCTGGAAAAGGTCGATCCGGCGCGCGATCAAACCCTGGACGAAGTGCGCGATGCCGTTGCCACCGCCTGGACAACCGAGAAGGTGAACGCGGCGATCGACGCCGAAACTGACAGCATTGTCAAACGTCTCGATGGCGGCGAAGACCTGATCGACGTGGCGTCCGCGCTGAGCTTGGTTCCGCAAGCCAGCCTGCCCTTTACCCGGTTTGGCGAAGCCAACACATCCATCGACGGCCCGGTGGCGGCGGCGGCGTTTGCCGGCGGTCCGGATCATCACGGCTCGGCGGTGAACACGGAAGGCGATCACATCGTGTTCCAGGTCAGCGCTGTGACCCCGGCTGATGGTCCACTGGCCACCCAGCAGAACGCTTCGCTGGAAAACGAAGCCCGTATCGGCCTTTACGGCGATTTCGTCACCGCAGTGCGCGACGAAGCCGGGCTACGCATCAACCAGCAGGCCTTGACGCAGACGCTGCAACTCGGCGGCCAGCAATAACGGCAACTTCTATAATCGGATACTGACTATGGGCGACGAGGTCTTTGGGCGTTTCGCGGTGCAATACGATGCTGGTCAGTCCCAGATCGTCTGGCGTCGCGTCGTCGCCGATCTTGAAACGCCCATTGGCACGTACATGAAGCTGGCGGCGGGCCGCAAGAACACCTTCCTGCTCGAATCCGTGCAGGACGGCGCCATTCGCGGCCGGTACTCGATCGTCGGCCTCGCCCCCGATGTCATCCTCAAGGTCGAGCACGGCGCGGCCTCCATCAATCGCGCGGCCCATATTGACGTGGACCGCTTCGAGCCTCTGGCCGCAGCGCCGCTGGACGCCCTACGCAATCTGGTGGCCAGCTCCAAGATCGAAGTGCCCGAGGGCCTGCCGCCGCAGTCCGCGGGCATTTATGGCTTCCTGGGCTATGAGATGGTCCGCTATATGGAGACGCTGCCCAACAGCAATCCAGACCATTTAAACATGCCCGAAGCCATCCTGATGCGCCCGGCCATGCTCGCGATTTTCGATACGCTCAAGGACGAACTCTATCTCACCGCGCCGGTCTACGTCCGCGATGGCGTGACCGCCCGGCAGGCCTATGAATCGGCGCAGTCGCATATCGACGACGCCATCCAGCGCCTGGGCCAAGCGCTGCCCACGACCCCTGCCCTTCCCGATCTGGAAAAGATCGAGGTCACCAGCAATACCTCGAAAGACGAGTATTTCGCCATGGTGGCCAAGGCCAAGGACTACATCACCGCCGGCGATGTCTTCCAGGTGGTGCTGAGCCAGCGCTTCGAGGCGGAGTTCACCCTGCCGCCGACTGCGCTCTATCGAGCGCTGCGCCGCACCAATCCGTCGCCCTATATGTATTTCCTCGATTTCGGCGACTTCTCGGTCGCCGGGTCGAGCCCGGAAATCCTGGTCAAGGTGCAGGATGGCGAAGTCACCATTCGCCCCATCGCCGGCACCCGCAAGCGCGGCGCCACGCCGACACGCGACCAGGAACTGGCGGCCGAACTGCTGGCCGACCCCAAGGAGCTGGCCGAACACCTGATGCTGCTCGACCTGGGCCGCAACGATGTGGGCCGGGTTGCCAAGACCGGCACCGTCAAGGTCACCGACAAGTTCTTCCTCGAATACTATTCCCATGTGATGCACATCGTCTCGAACGTCGTAGGCGTGCTCGATCCAAAATATGACTTCGTCGACGCGCTGGCCGCTGGCTTCCCGGCCGGAACGGTGTCCGGTGCGCCAAAAGTGCGCGCCATGGAAATCATCGACGAACTGGAATCTTCACGCCGCGGCATCTACGGCGGCTGCGTCGGCTATTTCGGTGCCGACGGCACAATGGACACCTGCATCGTGCTGCGCACCGCCCTCCTCAAGGACGGCAAGCTGTTCGTGCAGGCCGGCGCCGGCATCGTCGCCGATAGCCAGCCCGAACTCGAGCAGGCCGAATGCGAAAACAAGGCGCGCGCCCTTTTCAGCGCCGCCGAGGAAGCGCTACGCTACGCCGGCGAAGCCAGGATCGGGCAATGATGGCGCATGCAATGTTTCAACACCGATGGCGGGACTGGTTCTGAACCTGAACCCGTGACCCCACTAGCCGCGCTGGAACCAGAGATATGACCCGCACGCTCGTCATCGATAACTACGACAGCTTCACCTACAACCTCGTCCACTTCCTGGGCGAACTCGGCGCCGACATCACTGTCGTGCGCAACGACAAGATCACGCTCGATGAAATCGCCGCCATGGCGCCCGAGGCGATCGTGCTCTCGCCCGGTCCCTGCACCCCCAATGAAGCGGGCATTTGCCTGGCGCTGATCAATAGGTTCAAGGGCGAAATGCCGATCCTGGGCGTATGCCTTGGCCATCAGGCCATCGGCCAGGCCCTGGGCGGCGACGTGATCCGCGCGCCGCATCTGGTGCATGGCAAGACCTCCAAGATCAACCACACCGGCAAGGGCCTGTTCCGCGGTCTCAATTCCGGCTTCGAGGCGACGCGCTACCATTCGCTGATCGTCAAGCCGGAGACCCTGCCGGACACGCTCGAAATCACCGCGACCACCGACGACGGCCTCATCATGGGCATGCAGCACAAGACCCTTCCCGTCCACGGTGTGCAGTTCCACCCCGAGAGCATTGCCTCCGAAAACGGCCACGCGCTGCTGCAGAATTTTCTGAATCTGGCCCGCGACTTCAACCAGAAGAAAGCCGCCTGATGGACATCAAGGCCGCTCTCAACAAAATCGCCGCCAACCGCGACCTCACCGGCGAGGAAATGCGCGGCGTCATGACCACGATCATGGAGGGCAATGCCACACCCAGCCAGATCGGCGCGTTCCTCATGGGTATGCGCGTCAAAGGCGAGAGCGTCGGCGAAATCGCCGCAGCCGTCTCGATCCTGCGCGAAAAGATGGTCACGGTGGACGCCCCCGAACACGCCATCGATATCGTCGGCACCGGCGGCGATGGCGGCGGCACGCTAAACATCTCCACCGCCAGCGCCATCGTCGTCGCAGCAGCCGGCATTCCCGTGGCCAAGCACGGCAACAAGGCCCTGTCATCTAGGTCGGGTTCGTCTCAGGCGCTCGAAGCGCTTGGCGTCAAACTCGATCTCACGCCCGCCGAAATCTCGCGCTGCATCAACGAGGCCGGCATCGGCTTCATGTTCGCCCCCGCCCACCACCCTGCCATGCGCCATGTCGGCCCGGCGCGCGCGGAAATGGGTGTGCGCACCATGTTCAACCTCCTGGGTCCGCAGTCCAATCCGGCTGGCGTGCGTCGCTATGTGCTGGGCGTCTACGCCCAGGAATGGGTGGAACCGGTCGCGGCCGCCCTTCTCGCTAACCGCGCCATCAAGGCCTGGGTGATGCATGGTAGTGACGGGCTGGACGAACTCACCACCACCGGCCCGAGTTTCGTTGCCCAGATCGCCGGCGGCGACCTTCGCAGTTTCGAGGTGACGCCCGAACAGGCCGGTCTCAAACGCTCCGATCCCAAGGAGTTGCTGGGCGGCGACCCCGAATATAACGCGGCTGCAATCCAGGAACTATTCGACCGCAAGCCCGGTGCCTATCGCGATATCGTGCTGCTCAATTCGGCGGCCGCGCTGATTGTCGCCGATCGTGTGCAAGACCTCAAAAGCGGCGCCGAACTGGCCGCCGACATCATCGACAGCGGCAAGGCGAAGGAGACGCTGGCGCGGCTCGTCGCGGTGTCCAACGGGCGAGACCATGGCTGATATTCTCAAGCAGATCGAATCTTACAAACGCGAGGAAATCGCCGCGGCCAAGGCCATGCGACCCTGGGCGGAAGTCGTGGCAATGGCGCACGACCAGCCAGCGCCCCGCGGCTTCCTCAAAGCCATCAAGGCCAAGCGCGCCGCTAAGCAATATGCGCTGATCGCCGAGGTAAAAAAGGCCAGTCCGTCCAAGGGCTTGATTCGCCAGGATTTCAATCCAGCCGAAATCGCCCGCGCCTACCAAACCGGCGGCGCGACATGCCTCTCGGTGCTGACCGACCGTCCATCGTTCCAGGGTTCGCCCAGCTATCTGATCGAGGCGCGCGCGGCGACTACCCTGCCCGTGCTGCGCAAGGATTTTCTGTTCGAAACCTATCAGGTGGCCGAAGCCCGCGCCTGGGGCGCCGATTGCATCCTGGTCATCCTGGCCGCCGTTGGCGACGACGTGGCCCGCTACCTGCTCGACGCCGCCGAGGAATGGGGCATGGATGCCTTGGTAGAAGTGCACGACCAACTTGAGCTGGACCGGGCGTTGGCCTTGGATGCGGAATTCATCGGCATCAACAATCGCAACCTGCGCACCTTCGAGACGCGCCTGGAGACGTCGATCGACCTCGCCGCCGGCGTGCCAGCCGGCAAGGTGCTGGTCAGCGAAAGCGGCATCCTCAGCCACGACGATGTGCGCAAGCTGGACGAAGCATCCGGCATCGGCACCTTCCTCGTTGGCGAAAGCCTGATGCGCCAGGACGACGTTGTCGCCGCCACGCGCGCCCTGCTCATGGGCACAGTGAGCGCATAGGCATGGCACAAGGCGGCCTTACGCACCTCAACGCCAAGGGCGAAGCCCACATCGTCGATATCGGCGACAAGGCCGTCACTCGCCGCCGGGCCGTGGCCCAGGCCCGTATCATCGCCGAGCCGGCGACGGTGACGGCGATCATGGGCGGCTCCCTCAAGAAGGGCGACGCGCTGGCCGTGGCCCGCATTGCCGGCATCATGGCCGCCAAGAAGACCTCGGACCTGATCCCCCTCTGCCATCCGATTCCGCTGACCAAGGTCAGCGTCGACATCGCGGCCGAGAGCGCGACGGTGATCGTCGTGCACGCCACCGCAGAAACCACCGCCCAGACCGGCGTGGAAATGGAGGCGCTGGTAGCGGCGTCCACTACGGCGCTGACGCTTTACGACATGGCCAAGGCCATCGACCGCGCCATCGTGGTGACCGATATCTGCGTGTTGGAAAAATCGGGCGGCAAGTCCGGCGATTTCGTGCGCACGCCATGAGCCTGCTACCCGTCGAAGACGCGATTGCTGCGATTCTGAAGCGCGTGCCCCAGGCGCAGGCCGAAACAGTTGTTCTGCGCGATGCCGCCGGCCGGGTCTTGGCCGCGCCCATCGTCGCCAGCCACAACCAGCCCCCGTTCAACGCCAGCGCCATGGATGGCTACGCGGTGCGGGCGCAGGACGCCGTACCGGGGCGCAGCCTTGCCATTATCGGCATGTCGCAAGCCGGCGCGGGCTTTGCCGGCACTGTTGGCGAAGGCCAATGCGTGCGCATTTTTACCGGCGCGCCCGTCCCTGCCGGCGCCGATGCGGTGATCATGCAGGAAGAGGCGACGGTGACCGGGAGCACCGTTCAGTTTACCGACCAGCCCAAGCCCGGCCGCAGCATTCGTCCAATCGGCAATGACTTTGCCACCGGCCAGGTTCTGGTCGCCGCCGGCACGCGCCTCGGCGCACTGCAACTGGCCGTCGCGGCAGCGGCGAATGTCCCCGCCATCGCGGTCAACCGCCGACCGAAAATTGCGCTCCTAGCGACCGGCGATGAACTAGTCGTGCCCGGCACGCCGCTGGGACCGGACCAAATCGTTTCGTCCAACAGCTACGGCCTAAGCCCCCTGCTGGCGCCCTACTCCGAAACCGTCACCGACCACGGCATTGTCGGCGATGACCGGGCGGCGCTGACGGCGACCCTGGAAGCCATTTTCGCCAGCGAGCCGGACATCGTCGTTACCACCGGCGGCGCCAGCGTCGGCGACCACGATATTGTCCAGGAAATCCTCCTGTCGCTCGGCGTGACGCTGGATTTCTGGCGCATCAATATGCGGCCCGGCAAGCCGCTGATGTTCGGCACGCGCGGAAAGACGCTGATCTTCGGCCTGCCGGGGAACCCCGTCTCGGCGCTGGTTACCGCCACAATTTTTATCAAGCCGGCACTGCGGCTGTTGCAGGGCCATGCCGAATCCACTGGTCAACTCTGGCATCTGCCACTGGCGGGTCCGACCCCGCCCAATACCGCACGGCGCCATTTCATGCGCGCCCATGTCCTGCATGGGTCCAGTGGGACGGCATTGATGCCGATTTCCGAGGTCGATAGCGGTCATACCTCCTCGCTGGCGCAAGCCGACATGCTCATCGTGCAACCAGAACATGATCCGGGTCAGCCGGCCGGTACTATGGTCGAGGCCATCAGTATCGACGCGTTCTAGGCTGAAATAAAACCGCATGGGCCCCGGTACGAAGCCTGGTTTGCTTGCAAGGGCGGAAATTGCGCCAGCATTGCATTGGCATATTGCAGAACATAACTGGAACACGTATCATCGTTCAGTCTTTGTTCCGATTCCCGACCGAGGGGCCCAATGCTAACGCGCAAACAACACGAGCTGCTGATGTTCATCCATGAGCGGATGAAGGAAAGCGGTATTCCGCCATCGTTCGACGAGATGAAGGATGCGCTCGATTTGGCATCCAAGTCGGGCATTCACCGGTTGATCACGGCGCTCGAGGAGCGCGGTTTCATTCGACGGCTGCCGAACCGGGCGCGCGCGCTGGAAGTGCTCAAGCTGCCCGATTCGATGAACCCCTCTTTGGGCGGGCGTAAGTCCCGCTTCGAGCCGAGTGTGATCGAAGGCAATCTGGGCAAGGTGGCGTCGCCGCCGATGCGCGGTTCGGTCGAAGACTATGCCCGGCCCATTTCGGTGCCGGTGATGGGACGCATCGCGGCCGGTACGCCGATCGAGGCGATTCAGACCCATTCGCACACCATTTCCGTACCGCCTGAAATGCTGGGTGCCGGCGAGCATTATGCACTCGAAGTGCGCGGCGATTCGATGATCGAGGCTGGCATTTTCGATGGCGATACCGTGCTGATCCGCAAGCAGGACTCTGCGGGAACCGGTGAGATCATCGTGGCTCTTGTCGATGACGAGGAAGCCACCCTCAAGCGCCTGCGCCGCAAGGGCAACACGATCGCGCTGGAAGCCGCCAATCCGGCCTATGAAACCCGCATCTTCGGACCCGACCGCGTCAAGGTCCAGGGCCGTCTGGTGGGCCTGCTGAGGAAATACTGATGCGGCGCACCCTGCTTGTCGCGCTTGGCCTTTTGGCGGTCGGCAACATTCCGGCGTTCGCTCAGGAAGCGAGCATCAAGGAGACCCGCTGTTGGGTCGGCAACGTGACGTTTTCGGCAGGTGTGGGCATTAATGCTGGCAATGGCACCGCAGTCTGCAACGCCGGAACCGGCTGGGCCGTAGCGAAAGCCGATACTCCGGTCGCGGGTTGCCTGCTCGAAGGCAAATTGTCCTCGGCAGGTGCGATCGTCGGTATCCGCAACAATGACGCCATGCTGCTGCAGTGCGATGTCACTGGTCGCTGGGTGACGATCGAGACGGCTGCCAAGGAATAAGACAACGGTCGGACTTTACAGATTTGGGCCACTCTCTGGAAGGAGAGTGGCCCATTTGCATTTAGCTTAGTGGTTGTCGCGTGGGATGCCTTCGCTCTGGGCGATGCGCTGGTACTTTTCGGCGGGCTTGAGGATAGCGCCGTCGCCGAGCTGGCCGACGATGCCGCGCTGGATTTCCTGCCACGGCGTCTGGTGCTTGGGATACTTGTAGCCGCCCATGGATTCCAGATCCGCACGACGCTTGGCGATTTCCGCGTCGTCGATCAGGATATTGGCAGAACCCTTGTTGAGGTCGATCCGCACGCGGTCGCCGGTGCGCAGGATGGCGAGATTGCCGCCGGCTGCGGCTTCCGGGGAGGCATTGAGGATCGAGGGCGAACCCGAAGTACCGGACTGGCGACCGTCACCGATGCAGGCCAGGGCAGTAATGCCCTTCTTGATCAGGTAGTTGGGTGGCCGCATGTTGACGACTTCCGCCGCGCCCGGGTAACCGATTGGGCCAGCGCCGCGCATGAACAGCAGTGTGTGTTCGTCGATCGCGAGTGAGGGATCGTCGATCCGGTGGTGGTAGTCCTCGGGACCATCGAACACCACCGCCTTGCCCTCGAACATGCCGGGATGTTCGGGATTGTTCAGGTAGCGATCGCGGAACTCGGTCGAGATCACGCTGGTCTTCATGATGGCGTTGTCGAACAGATTGCCGCGCAGCACGAGGAAACCAGCCTCGGTCTTGAGCGGATTGTCAAAACGCCGGATGACCTTGTCGTCTTGGATCGTCGTGGCGCGGCAGTTGTCGCCGATGGACTTGCCGTTGACGGTGGGCGCGTTCTCGCGGATCAGCCCCTGGCTCATCAGCTCGTTGACCACCGCCGGCACGCCGCCGGCATGGTAGAAGTCCTCGCCCAGATATTCGCCGGCCGGCTGCAGGTTCACCAGCAGCGGTACCTTGTGGCCATAGGTCTGGAAATCCTGCAGTTCCAGTTCCACGCCGATATGCTTGGCGATGGCCTGGATGTGGATCGGCGCATTGGTCGAACCGCCGATGGCCGAATTGACCACGATGGTATTGATGAAATTGTCCTTGGTCAGGATATCGGACGGCTTCAGATCCTCACGCACCATGTCGACGATGCGCTTGCCAGTGCGATAAGCCATTTCCTGGCGATCGCGATACGGCGCGGGAATGGCGGCCGAACCCGGCAGCTGCATGCCCAGCGACTCGGCCAGCGAGTTCATGGTCGAGGCCGTGCCCATGGTGTTGCAATACCCCGTGGAGGGCGCCGATGACGCGACCAGCTCAATGAACTGCGCATAGTCGATTTCGCCGGCCGCCATCATCTGACGAGCCTTCCACACGATGGTGCCCGAGCCCGTGCGCTCGCCCTTGTGCCAGCCATTCAGCATCGGGCCGACCGACAGGGCGATGGCCGGAATATTGACGGTGGCGGCGCCCATCAGCATGGCGGGCGTGGTCTTGTCGCAGCCGATGGTCAGCACCACGCCGTCCAGCGGATAGCCATAGAGCACTTCGACGAGACCGAGATAGGCCAGGTTCCGGTCGAGGCCCGCAGTGGGGCGCTTGCCGGTTTCCTGGATCGGATGCACAGGGAATTCGATGGCGATGCCGCCGGCTTCGCGAATGCCTTCGCGGACGCGTTCGGCCAGCACGATGTGGTGGCGATTGCACGGCGACAGGTCGGAGCCCGTTTGGGCGATGCCGATGATTGGCTTGTCGGACTGCAGCTCTTCGCGCGAGACGCCAAAATTCATGTAGCGCTCGAGATAGAGCGCGGTCATGTCCGGATTATCCGGATTGTCGAACCAAGCGCGCGAGCGCAACTTTTTCGCTGCGCCCTGCCCGTTACCCGGACCGCCGCTGGTGTCTGCCGTCATTTTCTGTTCCTCATGTCCGCGATATGACGCCGCGGTAACGTGCCTCAACATTTTGCCATCTGTACCACGACAGGGGCAAGAGGGAACGGGATTCTGTCGAAATTTCCCCGGTTTGGGCTGGCTCAAAATCTGCCGGGGAGATGTTTCCAGACGCCTGAACGGCCTTACCAAATGACGAGACGAGCCGATCCTCTGCGCCGATAGAAGCAGCAATGCGGCGAAGTCGATTGAGGCTAGCTGGAATCCGATGCAGGCGGTAGCGTTCGGCCCGATTGCGGCCGGATCGGTCGCGCATAAAGGGTGAGTTTTGCCGTGACTGACAAAGTGGACTGGGTTGCCGTCGATTGGGGCACCTCCAACCTGCGCGCCTGGGGCATCGACGCCGCCGGGGCGGTCGCGGTTTCGCGCACCTCACCCAATGGCATGGGCAAGCTGACGCGCGAGCAATTTCCCGGCGCGCTGAGCGAGCTGCTGGAGGGCGTCGACAGCCAATCCAGCCAACCCATCCAGGTGCTGATCTGCGGCATGGCCGGGGCGCGGCAAGGCTGGCTGGAGGCCCCCTATCTGCAGGCGCCCACCGACCTGCGCGGCCTGCTTGACGGCGCCGTCCGCCCCGAAATGCCCGACGCGCGTCTGGCCCCGGCAATCCTACCCGGTGTTTGCCAGAAAACCCCCGGCTCCGACAATGTGATGCGCGGCGAGGAAACCCAGTTGCTGGGGCTCGCGGCGCTCAACCCCGGCTTCAACGGCGTCGTCTGCATGCCGGGCACCCATTCGAAATGGGCGCAATTGTCTGGCACCCGCATCGAGCGCTTCGCCACCGCCATGACCGGCGAAATGTTCGAGGTGCTGCGCACCCACTCGGTTTTGCGCCATTCGCTGGGCGGGGACCTCGATGGGCCCGGGCGCGACGAAGGCTTTGCGGTCGGCGTTCAGGCCGGTCTCGACCATCCCGAAGGCCTCCTGGGCCAACTGTTCGAAGTGCGCGCCGGCTCACTGCTGTCGGGACGGCAGCCGGATTGGTGCGCCGGCTATCTGTCGGGCCTCCTGATCGGCAGTGAAATCGGCGCCAATCGCGAATGGATCGGCGATGCCGAAGTACCGCTCATCGGCTCGGCGGCGCTTTGTGCGCTTTATGGCCAAGCTTTGACGCGGATCGGCGTGCGTTCGCGGCTGGTGGATGCTACCGAAGCGGTGCTGGCGGGCCTCAAGGCCGCGCGCCAATTTTCCTCTTAGCGGACGGACCTCATGGAAACCCCTCGCCACATCATCGCCATTCTGCGCGGCATCACGCCGGCCGAGATCATTGACGTCTGCAAGGCGCTGATCGATGCCGGCATCACCATGATCGAAGTGCCGCTCAATTCGCCCGACGCGCTGACCAGCATTTCGCTGGCGTCCAACACCTTTGGCGACACCGCCATGATCGGCGCTGGCACGGTGCTGAGTAAAAAACAGGTCCTGGCGGTCGCCGATGCCGGCGGCACCTTCATCGTCTCGCCCGATACCAACAAGGCGGTGATCGAGGAGACGGTGCGCATCCATCTCGCCTCCTATCCGGGCGTGTTCACGCCCACCGATGCCTTCCGCGCCATCCGGGCGGGCGCCACCGGGCTCAAGTTCTTCCCCGCCGAAGTGCTGGGGCCAAAGGGCATCAAGGCCATCAAGGCCGTGCTGCCGCCAGAATTGCCGCTCTATGCGGTGGGCGGCGCCGATCCGGGCAATTTCGCCGAGTTCTTCGCCGCCGGCTGCGTCGGCTTCGGGCTGGGCACCTATCTCTACAAGCCGGGCATGGAACTGTCGCAGACCGCTGAGCATGCGGCGTTGGCCGTTGCCGCCTATGACCGGGGCCAAGCCCAATGAGCCAAACGGCCCGCCTGCTGATCAACAGCCAATGCGCCCTCGGCGAAGGTCCGTTCTGGCACCCGCTGCGCCAGCAATTGTTCTTTTTCGATATCAACAATCGCAAACTGTTCGCGGCTGAAGCCGATGGCGCGGTCGCCAATATCTGGTCGTTCGACGAGATCGTTGCGGCAGCGGCGGTGATCGACAATGACACGCTGGCACTTGCCACGGAAACCGGGCTCAAGCGCTATGACCTGTTGACCGGGGCGACCAGCTTGATCGTGCCGATCGAGGCCGACGACGCCAGCACGCGCACGAATGATAGCCGCGTGCATCCGTCCGGCGCCTTCTGGATCGGCACCATGCGCAAGGAAGAGGACGAGCCAGGCGGTGCGGTCTACCACTATCGCGCTGGCAAGCTGACCACCATCCGCACGCAGGTCAAAATCCCCAACGCCACCTGCTTTTCGGCCGATGGACGCACCGCCTATTGGAGCGATACGCCGACCAAGCAGATACTCAAATGCGCGGCCGATCCCGCCACCGGTCTGCCGGTTGGCGAATGGTTGATATTTGCCGATGTGTCCGACGGTCGTGGCTATCCCGATGGCGCCGTCGTCGATAGCGAAGGCTATCTGTGGAACGCCAAATGGGGCGGCAATTGCGTGGTCCGGCATGCGCCGGACGGCTCGATTGATCGTATCATTGAAGTGCCCGTCAGCCAGGTAAGTTGCCCGGCTTTTGGCGGCCCCGGCCTCAAGACCCTGTTCCTGACCACCGCCGCCAAGACGCTCAGCGCCGACCAGCTCGCCGCCGAAAAAGTCGCGGGCGGTGTCTTCGCCATCGAGCTCGATATCGCCGGCCAGCCTGAACCCCTCATCACACTCTAAGAGTCCACGTAATGACCCCTGCCCTCGGCGTTTGCTACTATCCCGAACATTGGCCCGAGGCATGGTGGGAGAGCGACGCCAAGCGCATGGCCGAGGTCGGCATCACGTTCGTGCGAATCGGGGAATTCGCCTGGTCCAAGTTCGAACCCGCGCCGGGTGACCTGCAATTCGACTGGATCATCCGCGCCATGGATGCGCTGGGCCGGCACGGGCTGCAGGTGATCGTTGGTACCCCGACAGCGACGCCGCCGCGCTGGATGGTCGACAAGCATCCTGACATGCTGTCGGTGGACAAAGAGGGCCGGCAGCGCGGCTTCGGCTCGCGCCGGCACTACGATTTTTCCCATCTCGGCTATCGCGAAGAAGCTGGACGGATCACTCGGCTCTTGGCCGATGCCGTGGGCGACCACCCGGCTTTGGGCGGCTGGCAGACCGACAATGAATATGGCTGCCACGACACGACCTATTCCTATTCGCCGGCTGCCAAAGCCGGTTTCCAGGCTTGGCTGGCCCAGAAATACGGCACGGTCGATGCGCTCAACACGGCTTGGGGCAATATCTTCTGGTCGATGGAATACAACCGCTTTGACCAGGTCGAATTGCCCAACCTGCTGGTGACCGAAGCCGCGCCGGCCCATGCGCTGGACTTCCGCCGCTATGCTTCAGACCAGGTGGCGGAATTCAACAAGGTGCAGTTCGATATTCTTAAGGCGCGGCGGCCTGACCTGCCAGTGATCCACAATTTCATGAGCCGCACCAGCGACTTCGATCATTATGACGTGGCCAAAACCCTCGATATTGCCAGCTGGGACAGCTACCCGCTGGGCCATCTGGCGGTCAGCAATGAGTCCGACGAGCTCAAGCACCAGTATATGCGCCAGGGCGACCCCGATAATGCCGCCTTCCACCATGACCTCTATCGCACCGTCGGCCACGGCCGCTGGTGGATCATGGAGCAGCAGCCGGGTCCGGTGAACTGGGCCGATTTCAATCCCGATCCCCTGCCCGGCATGGCCCGGCTCTGGGCTTGGGAAGCGTTCGCGCATGGCGCGGAAGTAGTCTCCTATTTCCGTTGGCGGCAGGCGCCGTTCGCGCAGGAGCAGATGCATGCCGGCCTGCTGCGGCCCGATAGCGAACCGGCCCCGGCGCATGGCGAAGCCATGCAGGTGGCGCAGGAGCTGAAGGCGACGGGCATTGCCGGGGTTGCCGGCAAAGCGCGCGTCGCCGTCGTCTATGATTATCAAAGCGAATGGGCCTGGGAGATCGCCCCGCAGGCCAAGGGGTTCTCGCATGGCGCGCATGTGCGGGCGCTCTATTCGGCGTTCCGCAAGCATGGCATCGATATCGATGTGCTGTCGCCGCACACGACCAGTTTCGCCGGATATGACATTGTGGCCATTCCGGCGCTGTTCGCTTGGAACGATGCGCTGCGGACGGCAATCGAGACATTCGAGGGCCAATTGCTGATCGGGCCGCGCAGCGGTTCGAAGACGCAGGACTTTGCCATTCCGGCGAAACTGGCGCCGGATCTGCCCCGCAATATGATGGATCTGCGGGTCACCCGCGTATCGACCACAGATCCGGTGCATCAGACCCCGGTCAAGGGTGGCGGCGCAGTGCACCACTGGCGCGAGCGCGTCGAGACCGGCGGCGAAGTCGTAATTGAAGACGAAGACAACCTGCCGGTGCTGGTGTCGCAGGGCAAGCTGTTCTACCTCACCGCCAGCGGCAACAAAGCGCTGGTGCAGCGCGTGGTCGATTACCTGATCGCCGAGGCCGACCTGCCGGTGCTGAACCTGCCGGCTGGCGTGCGCTGCCGGGTGCGCGGCGGGTTCCGCATCTACGTCAACTACGGTGCAGGCGCCGCGACGCTCAACAAGGCGGCTGATGAAGCCGGCTATGTGGTTGGCGAAGCGAGCATTCCCGGAGCGGGCGTCACTGTAGCGCGGCTCGCCACGGCCGGGTGAGATTGGCCACTGCGGGGCGGACGTCGAACCGCCCTGCAGCCGCGTCCCAGCGTAGCCATTGCACGCCAGTGTTCCGCAGGGTTTTCGCATCGATCACCTGCGCCCCACAATATTGGGGCGCGGGAATACGGGCGATGACGAGATCGTTGCGCTCGCAGTCCTCGGCGAAGGCCTCTACACTTTTGATCACCGATATCGAAAAGCGGTCATTGGCATAGACGCAGGCGACGCTATCGCAATGCGCGCCAGCCAGTTTCGGTGCGAAGTCTTCCTGATAATACTCGCTCCAGACATCGACGGCGAAAGTGCCGTCCTTGCCGGTGAGCAGACCCATGCCGCCGCCATCGCGCACCGCCACGGCTTGGGTCGTATCGGCGATCAGCACATCCGGTCTGGTATCGAGCGCGAACAGCAAAATAGCGGGAATCGCCAGAACCGGGCCGGCGAAGCGCCAATAGTTCTTGATGAAGGCGAACCAAGCCATCGCCAACAGGCCGATGAACAGCGCAATCGGCGTGAGTAGCGGGTTCGATTCCAACCCCTGGCTCCAATTGGCCACCAGCGTTGCCACATCCACCATGCGCTCGATGCCCCAGCCCATGGCAATGAGGAAGGGCTGCTCGACCCCGAACGGCATGGCCAGCACCGACGCGATGGCAGTTGGCATGATGATGAAGCTGACCACCGGCAGCACCAGCACATTGCTGAGCACGCCAAGCGGCGCGGTCTGCTGGAAATGGTAGGCCGAGAACAGCAAAGTGGCGGTGCCGGCAATCAGGCTGGTCAGCGCGGCGACCCAGACATGGTTAACCGACCGGCCAATCCATCCCCTGCCCTCGACCGGCGGTTTGCGCGGCAACTCGTAGACTCCGATCAACGCCACCACAGCCGCGAACGATAGTTGGAAACTGGCGCGGAACACGCTGGCGGGATCGATGAGGATGATGGCCAGGGCTGCGATGGCGACATTGCGCATGGTCAGCGCCCGGCGCCCGGCCAGGATCGCCCCAAAGATCAGGCCCAGCATCAGGGTCGATCGGAGCGCCGGAACATTGGCGAGGCCACCGGCGAGCAAGAGATAGAAACATGCAGCAAGAATGCCGCCGACCGCCGCGATCTTCTTGATTGGCAAGCGCTGCGTCCAGCCGGACAATGCGGCCAAAGCCACCGCAGCAGAAAGAACACGCCGCCCGCCACCAGCGACAGGTGCAGCCCCGAAATTGAATAGATATGCGCCAGCCCCGACGCTGCCATCACGTCGCGCGTTTCATCGGAAATCAGGCTCTGGTCGCCCATCACCATGGCGTCGCCGATTGCGGCGGACGAGCCGGTCAAAACATGCCCGATGCGTTCGGCAATCGAACGACGCAGTCCCTCGATAGCGCGGGTCGGATCGAAACTTGAACCGTTGGAAACTAGGGCCAGCCCACTCGTGACATTGCCGTAAGCACCGATGCCGGCAAAATAACCATGGAACTGGCTGTCGAAGGCACCTGGCAATACCGGACCAGGAATCGGCGCCAGCCGCAATTTGCCCTCGATGACGTCACCCGGCGCTAGCGGCGGGTCGGCGCCAATGAGCAGCCGTGCCCGCGTCACCCCAGCCGGCTTGCTATCGCCGATCGCAACCAGATTGGAGACCACGATGCGACGCTGGGTTTCCGTCTGCGACAGGATTTCGTCCACCGTCGCCTGATATTGCCCATAGACCGGAAACCGCAACATCGGCGTTCCGAACAGCAATCCGTGAATCGGCAGCATGCACACGCCGGCCCAGATCGCCGAAACCAGCAGCAGGACGCGAAAGCGCGCGATATGCGGCAGGGAGACAACAAGAAATCCAGCAAGCAGGATCGCCACGCCCAGCAAAGCCCACGGATTGGGCTCGAATGCCACCTGGCTATAAGCCACCATTCCGCCAATAACGCAGAATGGCAGCAGCACGAACAGCCGCCGCGTCTCAACCGCTTCGACCACTGCATCGCGCGCCGAAACCGCAACACGGCGCCACAGCGGACTTGTAGCCGCCGGCAAGCGGCCCGGGCGCAAGACGAGCGAGCCCCGCGGCTTGGGCGGCGCCGGCAGCTCGGTGGTCTCCAGCGTTTCCGCGCTCAGCACCGGCCTGGCCCCCCGCCCTTGCGCTCATGCCCGCCTATGCTACACACGGCACCGAAACTCGTCCAACCGTTCCGGTCTATAATGTCTCAGGTCGTCACTCGCTTCGCCCCCTCGCCCACCGGCTATCTGCACATCGGCGGTGCCCGCACCGCGCTGTTCAGTTGGGCCTATGCCCGCAAGATGGGCGGCAAGATGCTGCTGCGCATCGAGGACACCGACCGCGAACGCTCCACCGAAGCCGCTGTCGAGGCGATCAAGGATGGCCTGAGCTGGCTCGGCCTGCATTGGGATGGCGACGCCATCAGCCAGTTCGGCCGCGCTTCGCGCCATGCCGAAATCGCCCATGAGCTGATCGCGCGCGGTCACGCTTACAAGTGCTATTGCTCGCCCGCCGAGCTGGACCAGATGCGCGAAGAGGCCCGCGCCGCCGGCAAGCCGCCGCGCTACAATGGCTATTGGCGCGATCGCGATCAGTCCGAGGCTCCGGCCGGCGTCGCCCCAGTCATCCGCATCAAGTCGCCGCTCAGCGGCGATATTGTGGTGCATGACCATGTGCAGGGCGAGGTGGTGTTCAAGGCCGAGAACCTGGATGACTTCATCATCCTGCGTTCCGACGGCACGCCGACCTATATGCATGCCGTGGTCGTGGACGACCATGACATGGGCGTCACCCACATCATCCGCGGCGACGATCATCTGACCAACGCCGCGCGCCAGATCGTGGTCTATAACGCCATGGGTTGGGACATTCCCGAGATGGCCCATATTCCATTGATCCACGGGCCGGACGGCGCCAAGCTCTCCAAGCGCCACGGTGCACTCGGCGTCGAGGCCTATCGCCAGATGGGCTATCTGCCTGAGGCCCTGCGCAATTATCTGGCGCGGCTCGGCTGGTCGCACGACGACGACGAGATTTTCTCCAGCGAGCAGATGATCGAGTGGTTCAGCCTCGACGGTCTCAACAAGGGCGCGGCCCGGTTCGATTTCGTCAAGCTTGAGAGCATCAATGGCCACTACATCCGCGAGGCAAAGCCGGACTATCTGTACGGCGTGATGATTGCCCTGGCCGAAGAAGTTGGCCGACTGGCGGACCTGGAAGGCCTGACCGCCGACAAGGCCACCGTGCTTGCCGCCCTGCCCGAACTGCAGCCGCGCGCCAAGACCATTTTGGAGCTGATCGACCTAGCGCAATTCATCTATGCGTCACGTCCGTTGCCTATCGATAGCGCGGCCTCGGCGCTGCTGACACCGGACGCACGCTCCGTGCTCGGCGATGTGCGGGACCTGTTGATCGGGTTGAACGATTGGAGCGTGGAAGCAATCGACGCGGCGATGCGTACCCTGGCCGAGGCCAAGGGGCTGAAGCTGGGCAAGCTGGCTCAGCCGTTGCGCGCGGCGCTGACCGGACGCACTGTGTCGCCGGGGATTTTCGAGGTGATGGTTTTGATTGGCCGGGACGAGAGCCTCGCCCGCCTGGGAGACCAGATCGACACGAAATAATGACAGTTAGGTGGGTAAGGAATGCTTACCCATCAATTGCTTCGCGACGGCAAAAGCTGATACCTCAGGAGCAGCCTATGCCTAAGCCACATTTGCCGGCCCAGCTCAACGAAACTCCTTTTCTATTGGGTTGCGGGCCATCGAGGAGAGCTGAATGACCGACAAAGTCGCCAAACTCGTCATCGGGGATCAGTCCTACGAATTTCCGGTTCTGTCCGGGTCCGTCGGGCCGGATGTCATCGACATCCGATCGCTTTACGCCAAGACCGGCATGTTCACCTACGACCCCGGATTTACCTCCACGGCCGCTTGCGACAGCTCCATCACCTATATCGATGGCGACAAGGGCGAACTGCTGTATCGCGGCTATCCGATCGACCAGTTGGCCGCCAAAAGCAATTACCTGGAAGTATGCTACCTGCTGCTCTATGGCGAACTGCCGAGCAAGGTGCAGCTGAAGGACTTCGAAGAGGTCGTTACGCACCACACCATGGTGCATGAGCAGATGCACTATTTCTATCGCGGCTTCCGCCGCGACGCCCATCCGATGGCAGTCATGACTGGCGTGGTCGGCGCCATGGCGGCGTTCTACCATGACTCCACCGACATCAACGATCCGCAGCAGCGCGAGATCGCCTCGATCCGCATGATCGCCAAGATGCCGACGATCGCCGCCATGGCGTATAAATATTCGGTGGGCCAGCCCTTCGTCTATCCGCGCAATGATCTCGATTTCGCCTCCAATTTCCTGCACATGTGCTTCTCGGTCCCGGCCGAGCAGTACAAGGTGAACCCGGTTATCGCCAAGGCGATGGACCTGATCTTCACCCTGCATGCCGATCACGAGCAGAACGCCTCGACCTCGACGGTCCGGCTCGCCGGCTCGTCCGACGCCAATCCTTTTGCCTGTATCGCGGCTGGCGTGGCCTGCCTTTGGGGCCCGGCCCATGGCGGCGCCAACGAGGCGGCGCTCAACATGCTCAAGGAAATCGGCACGGTTGACCGTATTCCCGAATTCATCGCCCGCGCCAAGGATAAGAATTCCGGCTTCAAGCTGATGGGCTTCGGCCATCGCGTCTACAAGAACTTCGATCCGCGCGCCACGGTCATGCAGGCGACGGCCAAGGAAGTGCTGGCTCTGCTTGGTGTCGAGAACAACCCGATCCTGCAGGTCGCGCAGGAACTGGAAAAGATTGCACTCGAGGACCAGTACTTCATCGATCGCAAGCTCTACCCAAATGTGGATTTCTATTCGGGCATCATCCTTGAGGCCATTGGCTTCCCCACCTCGATGTTCACAGTGCTGTTCTCGGTCGCCCGTACGGTCGGCTGGATCGCGCAGTGGAAAGAAATGATCGCCGATCCGCAGAAGAAGATCGGCCGTCCGCGCCAGCTCTATAATGGCTCGCCGGCCCGCGACTACGAGGCGATCAGCGCCCGCTGATCTGCCAATGACTGAGGACCCGGTCCGCCGGGTCCTGCCGGGGCGCGTCCGACGTGCCGTGCACCATCAAATCCGCAAGCTCGCCAAAGGCCACAATCTGGTCCTGGCGGGTTTTTTTATTGTCGAGCAGGCGCAGCGCCGCGGCCTTGAGCGTTTCGGGCTCTGGCCCCGTGGTGATCAACTCATCGGTGACGATGCGGCCCAGCACGATATTGGGCAAGCCAACCTGCGGGCGGCCGATGCGGTCGAACTCGCGCGCCTGTGGCTTGTCGAGGACGTAGACGACGACCATGGGGACGCGGGCCAGCGCCAGTTCCAGTGTCGCGGTTCCAGAAACGGACAACGCCAGCACGCTTTGCTGATACAGCGCACGCCGCTCGGCGCGATTGGCGACAATGGTCACGGGCACCGGCCAATTGGCGGTCTCGGCGCTTAGCCGTCCCTCCAGCGAGCGCAGGGTGGGAATGAAGAAGCCGCTGATGGCGGGATGGTCGGCTAGTTGGGCGGCAACCTGACCTAGCAGGGGTAGATGGCGGCGTAATTCGCCATTGCGGCTGCCCGGCAGAAGAGCGACCAGCCCCCGGTCCATGCTGGTCGAGGTGGGGATGCCTTCGGCGAGCGAGGGGTGACCGACATAGTGCGTCGGTGGGCCTTCCAGCTGTGTCATTACCGCAGGCTCAAATGGCAAGACCGCGAGCACTTCGTCAAATAGCGGCGTCAGCGCCTTGGCCCGATGTGGCGCGCGGGCCCAGACGCTGGGGGCGACGTAGAGCAGGATCGGCTTGGTGAATCCAAGTGCCTTGGCCCGCTTGGCCAAGCGCTTGGAGAAATCCTGCGCATCGACCAGCACGACGATATCGGGATTGCCAGCGACGATGGCGCGCGCCGTCTGCTCGATGCGCCATAGCAGTAGCGGCAGTCGCAGCAGCACGTCGGTCAGCCCCATAACCGCCAGATCACTCATCGGGAACAGCGGCTTGAGCCCCTGCCCCATCAGCTCGTCACCGCCGATACCGGACAGAGTCACCGCGACCTTGGCGCGCAGTCGCGTCACAAGATCTGCGGCAATGCGGTCGCCGGACGGCTCGCCTGCCAGAATGAACAGCTTGAGCGCGTCAGCCATCGGTGAGCCTCAGGCCAACGACGCTGACGCCGAGGCGGTTGGCGGCATCGACCAGCTCGGCGCGCTGCAACAGCAGGCTGTTGCCTGCCTCGACGGCGATCGCCGCAATGCCGGCGGCGGCGCAATTGGCTATGGTCTGCGGGCCGATGGCCGGCAGGTCGGCGAAGCTGGGCTGTTGCGGTTTGACGGCCTTGGCGAGAATCAGGCGCGCCGCGCCGTCACCAGCTAGACCCAGCCGTTTCAACTCGCCGGCCCTGGCAATCAGCGCATCGGTGCCGCCGATATCCTCGACGGCGAGGACCCGGTGGCCGGAGACGACTGCGGCCTGCCCGATATCCAGAGCGCCAATGGCGCGGGCCGTCCGTAACGCAAATTGGGCGAACCCGATCTCGTCTTCGGACAAGACAGGACCCGCGATTGCCCCTTCAGGCGCCAACAATTCAGGGGCGATTTCGTGGATGCCGACCAGATCGGCGCCGGTCATTTTCTTGAGCACGCTACCTAAGGCGGCCAGAGTGGCGTCGCCGACCGGCGCGGCACTGGCCGATGCGGCAGGTGCGTCTTTGTTGGCGAAGCGGATCAGCCCTTCGCGGGTCTTGTCGGAGAGATGAATACCGCCAGCCATGACGATGTGGGTGGTGCGAAAAATCTTGAGCGACCAGATGATGGCGAGCGGATTTCCAACATCGACGCCAATGACCTTGACCTTGGTCACATCGCTGCGCGGCTCCAGCGTCAGCACCTGCACTTTATAGCCGGCTGCCAGCGCCGCATCGACCGCATAAGGCGCCAGCGTTCCCGTGCCCGCGAAAATCGAAAGCCGTCCTGTCGCCTTGGCCATTTATTCGGGAGTGTGGCCGTTGCGCGGAATGAGGATCGGCCGGTCGGATGCGGCGCCGATGAATTTCACCACGTCCTGGACCAGCGCGTCGTTCTTAAACAGTTCGGCGGCGTCTTCGACACGTTCGCGCAACGTGCCTTCGCTGGCGAAGATCATACGGTAGGCTGCGCGCAGCCGATGAATGGCCTCGCGGTCGAACTTGCGGCGCTTGAGGCCGACCAGGTTTAGGCCGGCCAGCGAGGCGCGGTTGCCCAGGGCCATACCATAGGGGATGACGTCGCCATCGATCATCGATTGCGCACCGATAAAGGCATGGGGCCCAACGCGGGTGAACTGATGCACCACGGCCATGCCACCGAAAGTGACGTTGTCGCCCACCAGGACGTGGCCGGCCAAACCGACGTAGTTGGCCATGATGACGTTGTTGCCAAGGATGCAGTCGTGCGCCACGTGTGCGCTGGCCATCAGCAGGCAGTCATTGCCGATCTTGGTCAGCATCCCACCACCGGCAGCAGTGCCGGGATTGATGGTTACGGCTTCGCGGATAACGCAGCGCTCACCGATTTCCAGTCGCGAGGCCTCGCCGGCATATTTACGGTCCTGCGGCTCATGACCAACCGAGGCGAAGGGGAAAATGCGCGAGCCGGCACCGATTTCGGTATGGCCGTCGATGGTGACGTGGGAAACGAGTTCCACATTGTCATGCAGAACGACATTGTCGCCGATGATGCAGAACGGGCCGACTTTGACCTCTGAGCCCAGCTTGGCGCCAGATCCGACGATTGCCGTCGGATGAATGGTGGCCGACGTCACAGGGGAACCCCGACGATCATCGCCGTGATCTCGGCTTCAGCAATGATGACACCATCAACGATGGCCTCTGCCTTATAGCGGCCGACATTGCGCCGGCGCTGAATCTTGGAAATGTGGAACTCGATCTTGTCGCCCGGGCCGGCCGGCTTGCGGAACTTGGCTTTGTCCACGCCCAGCATGAGCACGATATTTTTGCGGTCGCCGCTCGAATCATGGGCGATGACGATGGCGCCAGCCGTCTGGGCCATGCCTTCGATGATCAGTACCCCGGGAAAAATCGGGTTTTCCGGAAAGTGACCCTGAAAGATCGGCTCATTGAACGTCACGTTCTTGATGCCGATGGCGGTTTCGTCGCCGTCGATTTCGATGATCTTGTCGATCATCAGCATTGGGTAACGATGGGGCAGGCTTTTGAGGATTTCGGCGATGCTCATCGCTGTGAGCTCTTTGCTCGCGGTCGATAGATCGGTCATTGCCGCTTGTCCCCTTTCGATAGTTTTCGCATGACGGCGATTTCGCGCCAGAAGTCTCTTATATCCTGCGCCGGAGCCCCGGCAAGCTTGGAGCCGGGCGGCCAGTTCTTGGTGACCGCGGCTCGACCATGGACCACCGAGCCAGCGCCGATGGTCAGGTGGCCGGAGGTGCCGGTGCCGCCGCCCATCAGCACACCATCGCCGATAATGGTTGAGCCCGATAAGCCGCTCATCGCCGCGATCAGGCAATTGCGGCCGATGCGGCAGTTGTGGCCAATCTGGACCAGGTTGTCGATCTTGGTGCCCTCGCCCAGCACGGTGTCGCCCAAGGCCCCGCGGTCGATCGTCGAATTGGCTCCGATTTCGACGCGGTCCTGAACGATAACGCGGCCAAGCTGTGGAATCTTGCGGTTGGTTTGGCCATGGTCGAGCCAGCCGAAGCCTTCAGTGCCGATACGCACGCCGGAATGGATTGTCACGCCATTGCCGATATGGGTGCAATCGATCGTGGTATTGGCGGCAATGATGCAGTTACGGCCGATGGTAACGCCGGCACCAATGACGGTGTTGGCCCCGATAATAGTTTCTCGGCCAATCTCGACGCCCGGACCGATGACGACATTGGAGCCCAGCACCACGTCGCGCTCCAGCAGCGGCGGCTCCAGATCGTTGCGTTGTGCGGCGATGACCGAGCGGGTGCTGTCCGGATAGAGAAAATCGAGAATGTCGGCAAAGAGTTGGTGTGGGCGTTCAACGACCAGTGCCTGGGTCTGCGCCGGAACTGCATCAGCCAAGCCGGCGGCAATGACGACCAGACCAGCCGAGGTGCTGCGCAAGTCTTCGACGTAGTTGAGGTGGGCGGCCAGCGCCAGGTCGCCGGGAGCGGCCAGGTCCAGTTCGGCGACGCCGTGGATTTCGAAATCCTCACCGTTGAGGCTGGCCAGGGCATCGCTCCAGCCGGTCGCGGCCAGAATGGTGCTTAGCTTGGCTGGGCCGGCAAAGCGGTGAAAACGGGTGTCGACCATGGTGTCACTCAAAAACAATCGAGCCGCGGCGCTACCGCCCCGCGGCTCGATAAATCTACTTACGCAATGGCGTCTACAGCAAGGTCGACAGGGTCAGCTGGAACACCTGGGTACGATCCGAGCTCGATTTGCCAAGCACGTGGGCGAAGTCGCCACGCAGCGGGCCGAACGGCGAGTCCCAGAGCAGCGAGGCACCGATCGACGTACGCCATGGCGTATCCGTGCTGCCTGGCTCAACCGTGTTGGCGCCAAAGTCCGGCAGACCATCCACCCAGGCGGCATCCGCCCAGATTGCGCCGCTCAGGCCATAGCTTTCCGGCAGGACCGGGAGCGGGAACTGGATTTCGGCCGAAACGCCAGCATACATCGTGGCGCCGAGATATTCGCCAGTCGACAGACGCGGTCCGAGACCACGGCTTTGGAACCCACGGATCAGCGAACCACCTGGATTGAAGGCTTCGACCGGGCTCACGCCATTGTCGCTCAGATCGTTGATCACGCCAGCCTGGCCCTTGATGCTGGCCACGATGCCGCTGTCATCCATCAGCGGGATGAAGTAACGACCCTTGGCCTCGGTTTTGATCAGGTTATGATCCCAGCCGATGTATTGCTGCGTGAACGTTGCATAGAGGCCTTCGGTCGGCTTCTTGACGTTATCGACGCCATTCCAGGTCAGAGTGTAGCCGACGAAGGCCTTGTAGTATTCGTGGCCATCCACGACCAGGGTCGAGGTCGGACCTTCTTCGTCGACGATGACCTTGCGTTCACCACCGGCGAACACGGTCGCCGACAGGTCACGGGTGATCGGCACGCCGAAGCGCAACTGGCCGCCCGTCGACTGCGAACCATAGAAGTTCGTATCGGATTCGTCGCTAATACGATGATAGGCATCGACGCCGGCAGATACTTTCAGGCCCATGAAGCGGGGATCGGTGAACGAGAAGTCGAAGGTGCGGCCGGACTGCGAAGCGCCAACAGCGGCACGCAGATACTGGCCACGGCCAAGGAAGTTGCGCTCGGTCAGCGACAGTTCGCCCAGGACGCCGTCAGAGGTCGAATAGCCCGCGGTTGCGCCGTAGTCACCAGTCGACTGCTCAGTCACCGCGATGTTGATCACGACCTTATCGGGCGAAGAGCCGGCCTGGGTGGTGATATCGACAGCCGAGAAGAAGCCGAGGTTCTGGATCGCGGTGCGGCCACGAACGACCATCGAACGGTTGAAGGGGTCGCCTTCGGCGAACTCCAGCTCACGGCGGACCACGAAATCACGGGTCTTGGTATTGCCGGTGATGTTGATGCGCTCGACATAGACGCGCGGGCCCTCGTCAACCAGATAGGTGACGTTGAACTTGCGATTGGTGACGTCACGATCAAGGCGAGCGCGGACGTCGGCGAACGAATAACCCTGCGTGGTGGCCTCGTAGGACATGTCCTCGATGGACTTCTGCAGGTCGGTGATCGAATAGCGGCTGCCCTGCCCGGTCTTGACGGTGCCGGTCAGCACATTGGTGTTCAGGCCGCTGATGCTGGTTTCGATACCAACATTGCCGAACTCATACTTCTCGCCTTCGTTGACGGTGAAGTTGATAAAATAGTCATTGCGGGCTGCATCGTACTCGCCGACCGAGGTCACCTGTGCGTCAGGATAACCATGGGTGGCGTAGTAGAGGCGGACGCGTTCACGATCGACCGCAAGCTTCTGCTCGTCGTAACCGTCGTCCTTGAACAGCCAGCTCAGGAAGCCGGTTTCCTTGGTCAGCAGCGTGCCCTTGAGGGTTCCGCCATTGATCGCGTTGTTACCGGTGAAATTGATTGCAGCGATACCGGCGCGATCGCCTTCGTTGACGACGAAGGTAACGCGAACACGGCCATCGGGGATGGTTTCGGTCTTGGCGGTCACGCCGACGGAGCGATAGCCATCCTTGTCATAAGCCTGACGGATGCTTTCGATGTCGGAGGCCAGACGCGCCTGAGTGAAGATGCCGGATGCCGAGACATCCACCATGGTCAGGAGTTGTGCATCAGAGAAGCGCTTGTTGCCATCGAACAGCACCGAGCCGACCAACTGCTCCTGCGCTTGCGCCATGGCGGTGCCGAGGACTGGAATACTGGTGCCGGCCAGTGGCGCAGCGCCCAGGATTGCCAGCGCAAAGAACACGCCGCGCATCAGCTTGGTAGGGTGGATCATCGTTTTTATTGCCTTCTGCGACCTGCCCGGGGAATCGCCATGCACAGCGCTCCCCCAAGCTAACTCCATTGAACTGTTTTACTGTTTTTTTAACCACAGACAAGGAGCATGCCTTGTAGCGGTTAGTAAATGATTGGCGGCCTTGTATTCGTGCAACACCTTGCGAACTAAGGTTAACAGCGACTTAACTGAGGGTCCTGAGGTATGCGAACAATGTGTCGTTGAACAGCGTAAACACCGTCAACGCCAGCACCAGCGCGAAGCCGAGGCGGAAGCCCATTTCCTGAATCCTCATGCTCAGCGGCTTACGCCGCGCAGCTTCGATCAGGTAGTACATCAAATGCCCGCCGTCGAGCATAGGTACGGGCAAAAGATTGAAAATTCCGATATTTAGCGAGAGCAGCGCGGTCAGATTGATCAGCGCCACCACGCCCAGGGTCGCCACCTCGCCGGAAACCTTGGCAACCTTGACGGGTCCGCCAAGCTGCTCCACATCGCCGCGGCCGACAAAGAAGTCGCCCAGAAATGCGCCGGTGCGCTGCACGATGAGGCGGATTTCCTCAACGGTCATGCCCAAGGCCTCGACCGGGCCGGGCCGATACAGCGTGACGTCGTTATCGGCGACATCGCGGCTGACGCCGATGCGCCCGATGCGCTGGTTATTGCCGAAACGGTCCTGCACTTCGACCGCTTCGGGCGTCAAAGTCAGGGTTTGAGGGGCGCCGTTGCGCTCGATGGCAAGGCTCACCTGGCGCGCCGGGCTGGTGGCGACAAAGCGTTGAAAATCCTCGAAACCGCGCACCACATAGCCGTCTACGGCGACGATGGTGTCGCCGGCCCGGAGGCCGGCCTGCTCAGCCACCGAGCCGGCGGTCACCCCGGTGATCACTGGTGGGATGGTATAGCGGCCATAGCCGAGCAGCAGCGCGTAGAGGATCACGAAAGTCAGGATCACGTTGGCCAGCGGGCCGGCGACGACGACCGCAATGCGCTGCCAGACGTTCTTGTTGGCGAACAGATGCGGAGCCAGTTCCGGATCGAGGTTTTCCACAGCATCGGGATCCGGCACGCTGGCGGCATTCATGTCGCCGACGAAGCGCACATAGCCGCCCAGGGGAATCGCCGAAATTTTCCAGCGCGTGCCGCGCTTGTCGTTCCAGCCGACCAGTTCGGGCCCAAAGCCGATTGAGAAAGTCTGGATGGCGATGCCATTCCAGCGCGCCACCAGGTAATGGCCCATTTCGTGGACGAATACGATCACGGTCAGCACGACCAGGAACGGCAGCACATAAGACAAAAGCCAGGGAACGAAGGCGAGCACTGAAGCGAACATTGTCTTCCTTATCGGCGGCAATCACCGCGCAGGAGGCGGTATCACCAGAACAGCAGTCCTTCGGCCACGGCGCCGAAACCAGCATGCAGCGTCCCGAGGAGCAGCACGAACAACACGCCGAATGTGAGGCTGTCGAGCCGATCCATTAGGCCGCCATGTCCGGGAATGATATCGCCGCTGTCCTTGATGCGGAAGTGGCGCTTTGCCGCGCTCTCGCTGAGGTCGCCCAACTGGCCCAAAATGCTGATGATGGCCGAGATGATCAGGCCGATCCACCACGGCGAATCGGTGGCGATGATCCAGACGATCAGGCCGGCCGTGGTGCCGAGCGACAGCCCGCCCAAAGCGCCGGACCATGTCTTGGAGGGCGAGATATCGGGCGCCAGCTTTTCTCCGCCGATCTGCCGACCGGTGAAGAACGCGGCCGAATCGGTCATCCACACGACCGTGGCGAGGTACACGCCGGCCCAGACGCCGGTCAGCGTCGTGCCACGCAGGGCCAGCAGGGCGACGATGACTGCTCCGGTGAGCACCAGGCCGCCAATGCGCCAAAGGACCCCTTCCCCGCGCGCGACGAGCGCGACGACGCAGGCAAGGCCAATAAAGCCTGCCGAGCCGGCTAGGCCGAGCCAGGGAAACAGCGGGCCCGAAAGCGCTATGAGACCGATCAACACAATGCCGACCGGCGTCAACGGCGCCCGGGTGACCATTGTCTCCCACTCGCGATAGACGCCGGCAAACACCACACCGACCACAAGTGCGAACAGATAGCCGCCGAGGTAAAGCGTCAGCGCCACGACGGGAAGCAGCACGAATGCGGAAATCAGTCGCGGGCCGAGATCGGCCCAGTTACGGCGGCGATTGGGGGTAGGATCGGCAGCGGGATCGCCGGGATTGGTCAAGGCGATTTCGCCTCGATGCCACCAAAGCGCCGGTCGCGCAGGGAGAAGGTCTCGAGCACCCGAAGGAAGCTGGCCTCGTCGAAATCGGGCCAATATTCGTCCACGAAGACGAATTCCGAATAGGCGGCCTGCCACAGCAGGAAATTGGAAATGCGCTGTTCGCCGCTGGTGCGGATGATCAGGTCGGGGTCGGGAATGCCATGGGTGTAGAGCGCGCGCTCCACGGTAGCTTCGGTGATATCGTCCGGATTGAGCCGGCCGGCAGCCACTTCGCGGGCGATCAGACGCGTCGCATCAGTGATCTCGGCCTTGCCGCCATAGTTGAAGGCCACGATCAGCGTCAGCCCGGTATTGGCCGCCGTCTTGGCCTCGACATCATCGATCAGCCGGGTCAGCGAGGGCTCCAGCCCGGTGCGCGAGCCGATGATGCGCACCTTCACATTGTTCCGAATCAGCTTTTGCAAATCAGATGCAACAAACCGGCGCAGCAAATTGAAAATAAACGCGATTTCATCGCGTGGGCGGGTCCAGTTCTCGGAGGAGAAACTGAACACCGTCAGGTTAGCGACGCCGTAATTGATGCAGAGTTCGACCAGATTGCGCAGCGCCTTGACGCCCTCAATATGGCCTTCGGTGCGCAGCTTGCCGCGGGCCTTGGCCCAGCGGCCATTGCCATCCATGATCATGCCAATATGCGCGGGAATGCGCAGGCGCGGACGTTGCGCGGTTTCGGCAGTGATGGCGGAGTCGCTGGACATCTACGCCCTCCCGGCGCAGCAGGTCATGAGGTCCTAGACCTGCATGATTTCTGCTTCTTTGGCCGCTACCAGCGCATCGACCTCGGCCACATGCGCATCGGTGGTCTTCTGCACCACATCGGTTTGTGCACGCGCGTCGTCCTGGCTCATATCGCCATCTTTTTCCGCCTTCTTGAGCGCGTCCATGCCGTCGCGGCGGATGTGCCGGATGGCGACGCGAGCCGCTTCGGCATAGTTATGCGCGACCTTGGTCAAATCGCGGCGGCGCTCTTCGTTGAGTTCGGGCAGTGGCACACGGATCACCTGCCCCTCCCCCATCGGATTGAGGCCCAAGCCGCTATCGCGGATGGCCTTCTCAACAGCATTGGCGAGCTGGCGATCCCAGACCTGGACGCTGAGCATGCGCGGCTCCGGCACGGTGATGGTGGCCAGCTGGCTCAGCGGCGTGCGCGAACCATAGGCTTCCACCGATACCGGCTCCAAGAGGCTAGCGCTGGCGCGTCCGGTCCGCAAGCCGACCAATTCGTCGCGCAATGAGGCGATCGATTTCTGCATGCGGGTTTTGATGTCGACGAGGTTGTAGGCCATGATATTCGTCCTTCTAGGCTAGAGCGGCTCGCCGATGCGCGTGCTGCGGACACGTCCGGCAAGAACGCCCGACAGGCCTTCCTTGTCGTCCAGCGCGTAGACGATTATCGGCAGATTATTGTCGCGGGCAAGAGCGAAGGCTGCCGTGTCCATGACCCGCAAATTCTGTTTGATGACGTCGTCGTGGCTGATCTGATCGTAGCGCGTAGCGGTCGGATCCTTCTTGGGATCGGCCGAATAGACGCCGTCGACATTGGTGCCCTTGAGCACGACGTCGCATTCGAGTTCGATGCCGCGTAAGGCAGCGGCCGTGTCGGTGGTGAAGAACGGATTGCCGATACCGCCGCCCAGGACGACGACATAGCCGTCTTCCAGCGCTGCTTTCGCAGCCCGCGCCGTATAAGTATCGGCGACCGACGGCATGGTGGTGGCGCTGAATACTTTCGCCTTCACGCCCGCATTGGTGAGGGCCCCGGCCAGCGCCAGGGCATTTATTACGGTGCCCAGAGTGCCCATCATGTCGGCGGTGACCCGGTCACCACCGTTGGCGGCCACGGCCATGCCGCGGAAAATGTTGCCACCGCCGGTGACGATGGCCATTTCGATCCCGGTTCGCGCCACGTCGGCGATCTGGCGGGCGACCCCGTCGAGGAACTCAGGTTGGATGCCAAACTGCTGATCGCCTGACAGCGCTTCGCCCGACACTTTGAGCAAAATGCGTTTATAGGCAGGCGCCATTGGCAAATCCTTCTCGAATTGATAATGGGCGCGCCGAATCCGGGGCGCCCGGCAGACCCTAGTGCATATGCCCGTCCGGTGGGAAGCACCGGCGAGTACGAATTGCCATCAGGTTAAGACATTGTGCTCGATCGATACCGGTTTTGGGAGGCGCCCCCGGCAGAGAGCAAAAGGCGGGCCCGCAGGCCCGCCCTCACTAATCAGTTCTGCTTGACGCCCGAAGTGGCGGCAACTTCGGCGGCAAAATCGGTGACGGCCTTCTCGATGCCCTCGCCGAGCGCAAAGCGCACGAACTTGGTCAGCTTGATGGGGGCGCCAACGTCCTTTTCGGCGTTCTTGATCGCGACGCCGACCTTGGTCTCGCCATCGATCACGAACGTCTGGGCCAGGAGCGTCACTTCTTCGAAGTACTTGCGCATGCGGCCATCGACCATCTTCTCGGCGATTTCAGCCGACTTGCCCGATTCCTTGACCTGCTCCAGGATGATGGCGCGCTCGCGGGCCACCACGGTCGGGTCGAGATCTGCGGGGTCGATCGACAGCGGGTTGGTCGCTGCGATGTGCATGGCCAACTGCTTGCCGAGGGCCGACAGGGCCGCCTTGTCGCCGGTCGATTCCAGACCGACGAGGATGCCCATCTTGCCCAGGCCCGGCTTGACGGCCGAGTGAACATAGCTTTCCACCACGCCATCAGTGACCGAAACGGTCGCCGTGCGGCGCAGGTTCATGTTCTCGCCGATCTTGGCGATGGCTTCGGTGATTTCGGCCGAAACCGAATGGCCCGAAGACGGGAAGGGCATTTCGCCGAGCTTGACCACATCGCCGTCGGCATCGAGCGCCAGCTTGGCGACATTGCCGACGATGGCCTGGAACTGCTCGTTCCGTGCCACGAAATCGGTCTCGGAGTTGACTTCGACCACGGCGGCCGTGGTGCCGTTGGTGGCAACGCCAACCAGGCCTTCAGCAGCGATGCGGTCGGCCTTCTTGGCCGCCTTGGCCAGGCCACGGGTACGCAGCCAATCAACCGCGGCTTCCATGTCGCCAGCGGTTTCAGCCAGGGCCTTCTTGCAGTCCATCATCCCGACACCAGTGGCGTCGCGAAGCTGCTTGACCATTCCAGCAGTGATTTCCATAGGTTCACCTCTCGGCGGCCCCGCAACGGGGCCGCATGGTTCAATAAAACGGGGCTATATGAACCGTCTTAGTTGACGGTTGGTGTGGGCTCGGCAGCGGCAGGAGCGGCTTCGACAGCAGCTTCCGGCAGCGCTTCTTCGACAGGAGCGCGTTCAGAGGCGCCCAGATCGGTGCCCATGGCGCTCGACGAGCGGCCAATGCCATCGATCGCAGCGCGCGAGACCAGAGACACATAAAGCTCCAGCGCGCGGCTGGCGTCGTCATTGCCGGGGATCGCGAAATCGACGGTGTCGGGATCGCAGTTGGTGTCGACGATGGCGATTACCGGGATGCCCAGACGACGGGCTTCCTTGATCGCATTGGCTTCCTTGTTGGTGTCGATGATGAACAGCAAGGACGGCAGGTTGCCCATGTCCTTGATACCGCCCAGGTCGCGCTCAAGACGCTCCTGCTCGCGGCTCATCATCAGGCGCTCCTTCTTGGTGCGGCCTTCGAGCTCATCTGGGCCCATCGCTTCGAGTTCGCGCAGGCGCGAGATCGACTTCGAAATGGTCTGCCAGTTGGTCAGCGTGCCGCCGAGCCAG
Source organism: Devosia sp. (assembly GCF_028290435.1). Taxonomy (GTDB): domain Bacteria; phylum Pseudomonadota; class Alphaproteobacteria; order Rhizobiales; family Devosiaceae; genus Devosia. Next base: position 99,240 of record NZ_JAQGJV010000078.1, read on the forward strand.
CGCGAGTTGACGAAGTACTGGGCCGACGACTTGGCAGCCTCGGCAACCAGGGGAGCCGCCTGGCGCTTGGTGCCAACGAACAGCACGCGGCCGCCATCAGCAACGGTGTCGGAGATCAGCTGCAGCGCGCGGCTCAGGGCCGGCACGGTCTGGCTCAGGTCGAGAATGTGGATGTCATTGCGCACGCCAAAGATGAAACGCTCCATCTTGGGGTTCCAACGGTGCTTCTGGTGACCAAAGTGGACGCCAGCTTCAAGCAATTGACGCATAGAAAATTCGGGCAGTGCCATGATGGCTGCTCCTGTTTACCGGTTGATGCCTCCACGCGGCCTTGCGACAGTTGCCTGCCACCGGATGGCAATCTGATCGAACAGATCGCCTGCCTCGTGTGTGAAATCGCGACGACACGCAGTCGAACGCAAACGCGCATATAGGGGAAATGGCGCCCAAGCGCAAGGCCAGCGGCATTCAGACCTAGTTAAGCTCAATCCTGGCGACATCTTGGCAAGCCGAACCAAACGGATCAGGCTCACCTTATCAGCAATCGACCCGCGTTTCAGCGTGGGGACAAGGTGAAAACCCCTAGCGGGAGAGGACGGGCCGCGGCTCACCTCTCCCGCGCTGTTTTTGGGGGCGGTTCATCAGTTTCCGCCGACCCAGGCAACGCCCTATCCATCGGCTACTGATAAACCGCCTCCAGCTTATGACCGTCCGGGTCGCGCACGAAGGCCGCATAATAGCTCGCCCCGTAATGCAGTCGCGGCCCCGGCGGGCCATTGTCGGTGCCGCCATGGGCCAAAGCTACCGCATGAAACCGATCGACCGAGGCCGAATCCGGCGCCACGAAGGCCAGATGGAACCCCGCTCCCGGGGGCGCCGCGTCCTCACGAGCAAAGACATTCAGCTTTTCGCCGCGGCCCGGCTCGCCATAGCCCAGTCCGTCGACGCCGGTCCACAGCCGGACATAGCCGAGCGCCGCCAGGCTCGCGTCATAGAAGGCCATTGCCCGCGCCAAGTCTGTTACGCCCAGCGAGACATGGCTCAGCATCAGTGGAACCGCACGTCCATGACGCCTTCCAGCGCTTTGATGCCGCCGGCGACTTCGGCGGTCAGCCGGTAGCTGCCGGGGAGTTCGATTTCGTATTCGCGGGCGCCGCCGTCGCGGATGACGACGAAGTTCACTGACCCCTCCCCGCCCCGCTTGAGCTGGGCGCTGATCGAGCCAAGGGCCTTGGAGTCCGACGCGAAGACGGTCAGCCGCCTATCGATCTTTTCCGCCACGCCCTCGATCGGCTCGGCAGAGAGCAGTCGCAGGCTGATGCCTTCCGCCCGTTCATCGGCGCCGACCTGCAGGATTACTGACTTGCCGGGGCTGAGGATGCCGCCGAATTCATTGATCTGTTCGGAAAACGCGATGACTTCGAAGCTGCCGCTCTGATCGCTCAGGGTCAGGATCATCATCGGCGTGCCTTTTCGAGTGCGCCGATCCTGGCGGCCGGAAATGGTGCCGGCCAACCGCCCAGCCCCGGCTCCGTCCTTCACTGCCCGCTCGAAATCCCCCCATTTCTGCACGCGCAGCCGCTCGAACACATCGGCATACGCATCGAGTGGGTGCGCGGAGAGGTGGAAGCCAATAGCGGAGAGTTCGCGGTCAGCGCGCTCCGTCGTGCTCCAGGCGGGCACGCCAGCGGGAAGCTTGATTGGCTCGGGCTCGCCCGAATCGAACATGTTCCATTGTCCCGCAGTGCGCTCGGTGGTCAGCGACTGTGCCATGCCCATGACCGCCTCGATGGCGCCGAAGGCCACTTCGCGGCGCGGCACGATGTCATCGAAGGCGCCGGCATTGGCCAGGGTTTCCAGCGTGCGCTTGGAGAGAATGCGCGGATCCACCCGGCGGGCAAAATCGCCCAGGTCCTTGAACGGGGTATCGCCCCGCGCTTCGACTATATGCTCGGCGACCTGCCGGCCGACGCCCTTGACCGCGCAGAGGCCATAATGAATGGCCTTGTTCTTGACCGAAAACACTGCCTCGGAGCGGTTGACGCATGGCGCCACCAGCTCAATCTTGTTGCGCTTGGCCTCGCTGCGGAACTCGGCCAGCTTGTCGGTATTGCCCATATCCAGCGTCATCGACGCCGCGAGAAACTCGTTGGGATAATGCGCCTTGAGATAGGCGGTCTGGTAAGAGACCAACGCATAGGTCGCGGCATGGCTCTTGTTGAAGCCGTAATTGGCGAACTTGGCCAAAAGGTCAAAAATTGTGTCGGCTTCGCCCTTTTTCAGGCCGTGCTTGATGGCGCCGTCGCGGAAGCGCTCGCGCTGCGCATCCATCTCCGCCTTGATCTTCTTACCCATGGCGCGGCGCAGCATATCGGCTTCGCCCAGCGAATAGCCTGATAGAAGCTGGGCGATCTGCATCACCTGTTCCTGGTAGACGATGACGCCATAGGTCTCGTCGAGAACGACGCTGAGGTCCTTATGGGGGTATTCCACCTCTTCGCGGCCGTGCTTACGGTCGCAAAACAGGGGGATATTGTCCATCGGACCCGGCCGATACAGCGCCACGATAGCGATGATGTCCTCGAACCGGTCGGGCTTCATGTCCACCAAAGCGCGCCGCATGCCGGCGCCCTCGACCTGGAACACGCCAAAGCTGTCGCCACGGGCATAAAGGTCATAGGTGGGCTTGTCGTCGATCGGAATATCTTCGATGCGGAAATCGCCGCCGTCCTGATTGATCATCTTGACGGCATAATCGATGGTGGTCAGCGTCTTGAGGCCGAGGAAGTCGAACTTTACGAGGCCCGCCGCCTCGCTCCACTTCATATTGTATTGGCAGACCGGCATGTCCGAGCGCGGGTCGCGATAGAGCGGCGCCAGATCCTGCAGCGGTCGATCGCCGATGATGATACCGGCGGCATGGGTCGAGGCGTGACGGAACAGGCCCTCAAGGTTCTTGGCGATGGCGACCAGTTCGCGGACGGTCTCGTCCTCCTCGGCCATCTGCTTGAACTGCGGCACCTCGGCCATGGTGCGCTCGATCGAATAGGGATCGGCTGGATTGGCCGGCACCAGCTTGCACAGCCGATCGACTTGCCCATAGGGCATTTGCAGCACGCGGCCGACGTCGCGCAGCACGGCGCGCGCCTGCAGCGTTCCGAAAGTGATGATCTGGGCGACTTGCTCGGTGCCGTACTTGGTCTGCACGTACTGGATCACCTCTTCGCGGCGGTCCTGGCAGAAGTCGATGTCGAAATCCGGCATCGACACGCGTTCTGGATTGAGGAAGCGCTCGAACAGCAGATTGTAGGCCAGCGGATCGAGATCGGTGATGGTGGTGGCATAGGCCACCAGCGAGCCGGCGCCAGAACCACGGCCGGGGCCGACCGGAATGCCGTTCGCCTTGGCCCAGCGGATGAAGTCGGCCACGATGAGGAAATAGCCGGGGAATTTCATCGACGCGATGATGCCCAGCTCGAATTCCAGCCGATCGCGATATTCTTGTTCGGTCTTGCCCGGCGCGGTGCCTACGGTGGCGAGGCGCATGTCGAGCCCCTCTTCCGCCATCTTGCGCAGGGCCGCAGCCTCCACGGCGACGGCCTCGTCGTCGGTCAGGTCCGGCGCTGCGGCGAATTTTGGCAGGATCGGCGCGCGGGTTTTTGGCCGGTAGGCAATACGCTGGGCAATCTCGATGGTGGAATCCAGCGCCTCAGGCAAATCGATGAACAGCTCGACCATTTCGGCGCGGGTCTTGAAATAATACTGGTCGTTCAGCTTGCGCCGCGCGGTCTGCGCCAACACGGTGCCGCCGGCAATGGCCAGCAGTGCATCGTGGGCCTCAAATTCCTTGGCGGATTTGAAGAATGGCTCATTGGTGGCCACCAGCGGTATGCCCCGGCGATAGGCATAATCAACCAACCGCGGCTCAACCGAAGCCTCCTGCACCCGCCCGTGGCGCTGCAATTCGACATAAAGCCGGTCGCCGAACAGGTTTTCCAGCCGCTCCAGCCGTTGATAGGCGTGAACATCCTGCCCCGCCGCGAGGCATGCGTCGATCGCCCCTTCCGGGCCGCCGGTCAGGCAGATGATGCCCTCGAGCCCGTCGCGGTCGAGCCAGTCGACCTGCGCGCGCGGTGCGCCGCCGTCGCCCAAGAGGTAAGCCTTGGACACCAGGCGCGAGAGATTGCCGAAGCCGGTTTCGCTGCTGGCCAGCAGCACGACACTGGATTTGGCCGAATGGGTATGGTTGCCGCGCTCATTGGTGCGCTCTTCGGTGGCGGCGAAATCGACAGCCAGCTCCACCCCGATCAGCGGCTGGATACCCTTCTTGGCGGCCTTTTCGGAGAATTCCAGCGCCCCGAACAGATTGCCGGTATCGGCAATGCCCAGCGCCGGCTGATGGTCATCCTTGGCCAGCTTCAAAATCGTTTCGAGCTGCAGCGCTCCCTCAAGCAGGGAATACGCCGAATGCACATGCAGATGAATGAAGCCGGGACCGCTCATGATCGTCCTTTAACCGAAGCTCCCCTTGTGACAGCCTCAGCGCCAATACGAAATCAAATCGGCGCGCAATCCACAGGGTCACACGAGTCGGGTCAGCACATCCATCCAGGTCAGCGAGCCAACGGTGAAGGCACCGAGAGTTACGAACGCAGCGAAATCCTTGAAGAAAGTCAGCATTTCCGTCTCCTGTGTTTCTGATATGTTCTTATAGGTTCGCTATTTGTTCCTGTCTATGGAGAACTGCGCGGACAGCGGGGATTGCCCACGCTTGGTTAGGAATTCGTTAGGAGATGGCGATGCCGGCGTTTTCGGATCGTCGATCGCACGGAAATTTGGCCGTTCGCTTCTGGTTTTCGGCGCGGTTTTAAACCATGTATCCTTGGATCAGGAGGACGTGGTGAAGCCTGCAACATTGACCAAGCTGACGCGTATTCTTGGCATGCTGGGATCGGAGCATGCCGGCGAGCGGGCATCGGCTGCGTTGGCTGCGCACAAGCTGGTTGGAACGCTGGATCTCAGCTGGCGGGAATTGCTGGAGCATCCGCAGGCCAGCGCCAGCAAGGTCGTGGTCAAACGCATCCACGAATATGGCATCGAGCATCACGAGGCCGCGGAGGCCCGGATGCGCCAGCTCAAGGCCGAAAACCAGAAACTGACGGCCGAGCTCAAGACCGCGCGACGGCGGTTGGCGGTCATCGCCGAACAGGCCCGCAAGGCCAGCATGCAGGACGAATAGCGCTTCTACAGCGTGTGGGAGATGACCAGCCCATTGCGCAGCGTCACGATCCGGTCGGCGCGCCGGGCCAGGTCGTGATTGTGGGTGGCGATCAAAGCCGCGGCGCCCTCGTTCTTGATCAGATTGCGGAGTGCCTCGAACACCAGGTCGCTGGTTTCGGGATCAAGATTGCCGGTCGGCTCGTCGGCCAGAATCACCTTGGGGTGGTTGGCGGCGGCGCGAGCGATGGCGATGCGTTGCTGTTCGCCACCCGATAGCTCGGCCGGACGGTGGCTAGCGCGCGGAGCGACACCGAGCAGGTCGAGCAGTTCCATCGAGCGCTTGTCGGCCGCGGCCTGCGACTGGCCGGCGATCAATTGCGGAATGGAGACGTTCTCCAGCGCGGTGAACTCGGGCAGCAAATGGTGGAACTGGTAGACATAACCCACCGTCGAGCGGCGCAATTGCGTGCGGCCACGATCGCCCAACTTGCTGGTCTTGATGCCGATGATCTCGATCTCGCCGCTTTGCGGGCTTTCCAGAAGCCCGCTCAGATGCAGCAATGTCGATTTTCCAGCGCCCGATGGCGCCACCAACGCGACCATTTCGCCGCTCTCGACCGTCAGGTTGGCGGCCTCGAGCACGCGGACCATCTTGTCCCCCTGCCCGTAATGACGATGCACGTCGGTCAGCACCAGATGCGGCTTACTCATAACGCAGGGCCTCGACGGGGTCGTATTGGGCGGCGCGCCAGGCCGGATACAGCGTCGCGAGGAAACTCAGGCCTAGTGACAAGCAGACGACGACGGTGACTTCTACCGGGTCTGTCTTGGACGGCAGGGCCGCGAGGAAGAACACTTCGGGCGGGAAGATCGCCACGCCCAGCGTGTTGGATAGGAAGGCCCGTAGCGGCTCGGCATATGATGCCACCAACAGCCCCAGCCCTAGGCCTATCAGCGTGCCGACGAAACCGATCGTGGTGCCGGTGATGGAGAATATGCGCATAATCGAGCCGCGCGTGGCGCCCATGGTCCGCAGCACGGCGATGTCGGAGCTCTTGTCTTTCACCAGCATGATCAGGCTGGAGATGATGTTGAACGCCGCCACGAGGATAATCATCGACAGGATGGTGAACATTACCACCCGCTCCACTTGCAGCGCCGAGAAAAAGGTCTCGTTGCGCTGCTGCCAGTCGGTCAGCACCAATGGCCGCGTCGTCGGATCGGCCTGTAGCTTGGCGCGCATATTGGTGATGTCATCGGCATCGTGAATGAAGATTTCGGCCGCCGAGGCCTGCCCGACGCGGGTATAGGCGGCATCGATTTCCGCATCGGTCGCCATCGGATCGAGTGGCTTCAGGCCGGGCTTGAGCTCATCCTTATAGAGCTTGAAATAGCTCTGGGCCGGCTCCAGTGGCATGTACATGAAGAAGCTGTCGAACTCGACCATGCCCAGGTCGAAGATGACGTTGACTGGGTAGGAGCGAATTTGTGGCGTGGTGCCGAATGGCGTCATCGCCCCATCGGGATTGATGATGGTGACGCTATCGCCAAGCGATACGCCCAGCGTCTGGGCCAGGCGGTAGCCGATGGCTATGCCCTTGCTGGTGTCCCAATTGTCCCAGCCGCCTTGGTCCGCAGCATTGTAGAGCAGCTTGAGCTTCTTGATATTTTCTTCGTCCATGCCGCGCACGGTGACGCCGGTCGAGCTGCCCTTGCCCGACGCGAGCACCTGGCCTTCGACATAATAAACCGCAAAATCCACGCCAGGAATCTTCTGTAGATTGGCGATGGTTTCCTTGTAGTCGGTGAATTCGCGCTCGATCGGGAAGGCAGTGAAATGCCCGTTGAGACCAAGGATTTTGGTCAGTAGCTCAGCGCGAAAACCGTTCATCACCGACATGACGACAATCAGCGTGGCCACGCCGATGGCGAGGCCGACCATGGTCAGGCTGGCGATCACCGAAATGAACGCCTCCTTGCGCCGGGCGCGCAGATAGCGGCCGGCGATCATCCATTCGAAACGGGCGAAGGCGCGCGTTCCCTTATTGAGTGCAGGCGCTGCCGCGTCGCTCAAATGTCATTCCGCCTTTGCGGTTCGATCAGGCTGACGATGCGGGCAACCGCATCGGCGATCGGCAGGGTTTCGCGCTCGCCGGTCTTGCGATGCTTGATTTCGGCTTCGCCCGATTTCAGGCCACGCGGCCCCAGGATCAACTGATAGGGAATGCCGATCAGGTCGGCCGTGGTGAACTTGGCCCCTGCCCCCTGGTCGCGATCGTCATAGAGCATGTCGATGCCGGCCGCGTTCAGCTCTTCGTAGAGCTTGGTGCAGGCCGCGTCGCATTCGGCGTCGCCGGCCTTGAGGTTGATCAGCACCGCTTCGAATGGCGCAACGCTGACCGGCCAGACAATGCCCGCCTCGTCGTGGAAAGCTTCGATGATCGCTGGGACAAGCCGGGTCGGACCGACGCCATAAGAGCCCATATGCACGATGATTTCCTTGCCGTCGGGACCGGTCACGGTCGCCTTCATCGGCTCGGAATACTTGGTCCCGAAGTAGAAAATATGGCCGACTTCGATACCGCGTGCAGAAACACGATGCTCCTCCGGCACAGCCGCCTCGAACTCGGCCATATCGACCATGTCTTCGGTGGCGGCGTAGAGCGAGGTCCAGTCGTCGAAGACCGGCTTGAGGTCGCCGCGGAAGTCGATGTCCTGGGGCGGAATGGGCTTGTCGAGCAGACGGCGGTCGCAGAACACCGCGCTTTCGCCGGTTTCTGCCAGCACGATCCATTCATGGCTCAAATCGCCGCCGATGGGGCCGGTATCGGCGCGCATCGGGATAGCCGTCAGGCCCATGCGCGAATAGGTGCGCAGATACGCCACGAACATGCGTTCATAAGCCTTGACCGCATCTTCCTTGGTCAGGTCGAAGGAATAAGCATCCTTCATCAAAAATTCGCGGCTGCGCATGGTGCCAAAACGGGGGCGCACTTCGTCGCGGAACTTCCACTGCACGTGGTACAGGTTCAGCGGCAAGTCCTTGTAGGACTTAACATAAGTGCGGAAGATGTCGGTGATCATCTCCTCATTGGTCGGACCGTAAAGGAATTCGCGCTCGTGCCGGTCCTCGATGCGCAGCATTTCCTTGCCATAGGCATCGTAGCGCCCGCTTTCGCGCCAAAGGTCGGCCGACTGGATGGTCGGCATCAGCAGTTCGATCGCGCCGGAGCGGTTTTGCTCCTCCTCGATGATCTTCTGCACCTTCATCAGCACTTTGTAGCCGAGCGGCAGCCAGGAGTAGAGGCCGGAGGCCTGCTGGCGGATCATGCCGGCGCGCAGCATCAGGCGGTGCGAGACAATTTCGGCCTCTTTAGGAACGTCGCGCAGCACGGGGAGGAAGTAGCGGGACAGACGCATGACGACTCCAAAACTGACGGCGACTCAAGGCTTTTGTTAGTGCCCACTGAAATCCTACAAGTCCATCCGTGGCAAGCATGCAAGCCATGCAGAATCTGCGTGACAGGGCCGATTCTTGTTGTTAGGGTCTGCCTCAATAAAACAAAGGTGGTTCCAAACCGCCGGACGTCGACAACGTCAAGGGAGGAGCGTTGGCTGCCGCTTTCGTAGCGTGCCTAAGACCAGCGTATTGTCGAACAAACTCAATTCAGCAGGGCCTTTGGGCCCTGCTTTTTTGTTTGTGCAATCGATTGCATCATCTGGCTTAGGCATTCGAGTCACGGCGTGCAAAACTATCGTTTGCGCAGTTCTACTATACGCGCCAAACGCATGGCTCAGCCTCGCACGGCTTGGCTGATTTGAGCGTTATCCCCTGGAGGCCAAATGGCCAATGCCGCCGACCTGCGACGACTAGCCTTGGCTCTGCCCGGCACCACCGAGGCGCCGCACTTTGATCGCGCCGCGTTCAAGGTGGCGCGAATCTACGTGACGCTGGCCGGCGATGGCATGACGGCCAATCTCAAGCTGACGCCCGATGAGCAGGAACTCAAATGCACTGTGGCTGAAGACATTTTCAAGCCGCTCGACAATGCTTGGGGTCGGCAGGGCTGGACCACCATCTACCTGCCCGCGGCCACCGAAGCCGATCTTAGCGATGTGCTGGAGATGGCCTGGCGCCACGCCGAGCCGAAAGTGGTCGCGCGCAAGCGGGCGAGATGAGAGTCGATTGAGCCGGGCGTCCCGCCGTCAGGGCTTTCGAAACTGAAAGTGCTGCCACACGCTACGCACGTCCGCCCCCTTCCCGCGGACTTGATCCGCGGGCCTCTCCCCGCTTGTGCCGCGTTGAGAGTGGCCCGCGGGTCAAGCCCGCGGGAAGGACAGCGGGTGGCGAGGCGCCGAGCGGTTGCCTAGTTCCAATATTCCTTGAGCGTCGGATTGCTGAGGCCCCAAAACAGAAGAGCCGTAACAGCGATCGCCAATGCACTCGTCGCCAGCACCTTGGGCCACATGCGCAGCACGGCGGGCGCACCGGGGTCGGAGCCACGCACGATCTCTCCGGCCTCCGCCTGGCTGCGTGAGCCGATGGGCAGCACCAGGATGAAGCACAGCCACCAGATGACGAAATAGACGGCGAGGAGCGAACCGATCTGCATGGCGGGGATTCCGGCGGGTCGTTAAAGTTGCGGCACACTAGACCGCGTGGCTCAGTTGTCGAACCACGAGATCGTGCACCAATTGTCGCAGTAGCCTGCCCTCACCTCTCCCTTTGGGGGAGAGGTCAACCTTCTTAGGTCGGGTGAGGGCGCTTTGTCGGGTGAGGTGTTTGCCATGGGCCCCCTCACCCGCCGCTACGCGCCGACCTCTCCCCCAGAAGAGAGGTGCAGCTAAACCCGGTGCACAAAGACCGAGACGTTGGGCTTGCGGCCCCAATAGGCGTTGACCTCGTTGCGCACGGCCTTGAACAGGGCCGAGTTGAGCACTTCGGTGTCGCTGCGGCGCTTGGGCGGCACGCTCTTAAGCACGCCGGCAATGGTGTTTTCCACGAGTTCGGTCAGCGATTCGTCTTCGGTTTCCGGCAGGCCCTCGATCACGAGATCCGGACCCGAAACCACCTGGCCGCTGCCATTGACGCAGAGGCTGACCACGATATGACCGCCGAACGACAGGCGGCGCCGGCCTTTGACGCCGCTTTCGTCAGGCGTGCAGAGCACCAGCCCATCGAGATAAAGCTCACCGGTGCGCACCTCGGCCGGGAAGGCCAGCGGCTCGGGGAACAGGCGGACCATGTCGCCATTGCGGGCGTCGATGACGTTGGGAATGCCCTCTTCGCGACCGAGCTTGGCGTGGGCCATCAGGTGCATCGCCTCGCCATGCACCGGCACCAGCACCTCTGGCTTGAGCCAGCTATAGAGGCGCTTCAGTTCCTCACGGCGGGGATGGCCCGTAACGTGGACCAGGCCATCCTTCTGCGTGATGACCTCGACGCCCTTGTCGATCAGCATGTTCTGGATGTCGTTGACTTCGCGCTCATTGCCCGGAATGGCCCAGGACGAAAAGATCATGCGATCGCCAGCAGTCAGATCGATCACCGGATGCTCGCCGCGCGCAATGCGGGCGATGGCGGCGCGGGCTTCGCCCTGGCTGCCGGTGCAGAGCAGTACGATCTTGTTGCGCGGAATTGTGCGGTAGGCGTCCTGGTCGAGTAGCGGCGGGCAGCCTTCGAGCATGCCCAGTTCGCGGGCGATGCCGGTGATGCGGTGCAGCGAGCGGCCCGACATGACCACATGGCGGCCAGCCTTCTCAGCGGCCTTGGCGATCGAGATCACGCGGCCGACGTTGGAGGCGAAGGTCGTCACGGCAACGCGGTTGGGCGATTCGGCGATCATCGCGGCGAGATTCGCGGCGACTTCGGCTTCGCTTGGGCTTTCGCCGTCCTTCATCGCATTGGTGCTGTCGCAGATGAGCGCCAGCGGCAGGCTGGTGTCGGCGCCGATCGCCTGCAGCCGCGCCACGTCGGTCGGCTTATTGCCGACCGGGGTCGGATCAAGCTTCCAGTCGCCGGTGTGCAGCACGCGGCCGATCGGGGTGGTGATCAGCAGGGCGTTGCTCTCGGGGATGGAGTGGGCGACATTGATCGCTTCCACGGTGAACGGGCCGACCGTGAACGGCTTGCCCGGCGTCATGATGGTGACGTCGACGTTTTCGACGATGCCGTCCCCCGCCCGCTTCGCCGCCAGCATGGCCGCGGTGAACGGGGTGGCATAGACCGGCTTTTCAAAGCCGGGCCACAGGTCGAGCACAGCGCCGTAATGGTCTTCATGGGAATGGGTGAGGATCAGCGCCAGCACATCATCGGCGCGTTCTTCCAGGAATTCTGGATTGGCCATGATCAGCTCGATCCCTGGCAGGTCAGGCCCACCGAACGAAACGCCGCAATCGACGACGATCCATTTGCGCGAGCGCTCGGGTCCAAACCCGTATGCACCCATATTCATGCCGATCTCGCCAACGCCGCCGAGCGGCACGAAGACGAGTTCGTCCCTTTGGTTTTTAGCCATGGGTTCTTCAGTCCTTTTGTCGGACGCGACGCCGGTCGGAATCCTTGTCCCGCCGGTCGCCCGCGCCATAGTTCGTGGTCAGCTTCGGGCGCTGGCCGTTGCCCCAAAATGTACGTCGCCCGCCGTGATGGCGATGCGACTATCGTCATCGACGCGCACGATCAGTCGTCCGGCGTCGTCGATGGTTTCAAAAATCCCGCGCACGGTCGCGCCGTTCTGGTTGACCGCGACCGGTGCACCGATACCCGCCGCTGCACCGCGCCATTGCGTCAGCACATCGGCGATGCCGCGACCATCTTGCCACAGCGCGAAGGTGTCGACCCAGGCATCGCTCAGCGCTTCGAAAATCTCTTCGGCGTTGCGCGTGGTGCCCAGTTCGACAAGGCTGGTTGCGGGATACGGCAAACCCTGCGGCGCCGCAACCGCGTTGACACCGAAACCGATGGCAATCGCGTGACGGCCGTCGGGAAGCTTCTGTGCTTCAAGAAGAATTCCAGCAAGCTTGGCGCCATCGGCCAGCACGTCATTGGGCCATTTGAGAGCGATTCTGGCGCGTTTGCCGTCCGACAGACCGTCCGCACCATCGATGCCCAGCTTGACCACGCCATCGGGCAGGATCGCGGACAGCGCGCGGTTGAGGGAAACGCCGGCCACAAAGCCCAGCGTCGCGCCTAATGTGGGGTCGCTATCGGGAACGATCAAGAGCGTGGCGGCCAGATTGCCGACGGGCGAGGCCCACTGCCGGCCGCGACGGCCCCGGCCCGCGGTCTGCTGCTGCGTGACAAACCAGATACCGCCAGCATCGCCAGCGGCCGCAGCTTCCAATGCTTCCGTATTGGTCGAGCCGATGGTGTCGAAGCCGCGCAGCCGATATCCGGCCGCGCGCGCTTTGGACCCGAGCGAAAAGCTGCTCACCTAGAGCAGGCTTCCGGCGGCGATATGGGCGAGGCCCGCAAGGGGACTGCCGACGGTGAAGTAATAGGTGATCACGAGGAACCCGCTGATCGCCATGATGATGTTGAGCTCGTTTGGCACGGCCATGAACTCGCGCACCGGCTCGTCGAAGTACATCGTCTTGACTACGCGCAGGTAGTAGAACGCGCTGACCGCAGAGGCGAGCACGCCGATGACCGCCAGCACGTATAGGTGGGAGTCGATGGCGGCGAGGAACACATGCCACTTGGCAAAGAACCCGGCCAGCGGCGGCATGCCGATCAGCGAGAACATCATCACCGCCATGATCGCGGCGACGAAGGGACGCTTCTGCGCGGCGCCGGCCATGTCGGAGATATTCTCAACATAACCGTCAGAGGTGCGCAGCGACAGTAGGCAGGCGAACAGGCCGACCGTCATGGCGACATAGATCGCCATGTAGATGGCGACGCCTTCGATGCCACCTTCGGTGCCCGAGGACAGGCCGACCAGCGCGAAGCCGACATGGCCGATCGACGAATAAGCTATCAGTCGCTTGATCGACTTCTGGCCGATAGCGGCGAACGCAGCCAGCACCATCGAGGCAATCGACAGGAAGATGACGATCTGCTGCCAGTCATGGGCGATCGGCTGGAACGTATCCATCACCAGCCGCACCATCAGCGCCATGGCGGCAACCTTGGGCGCGGTGGCGAACAGGGCCGTCACCGGGGTTGGTGCGCCTTCGTACACGTCGGGCGTCCACATGTGGAACGGCACCGCCGAGATCTTGAACGCGACGCCGGCGAGCAGGAACACTACGCCGAAGATCAGCCCGATCGAGCGGCCCTGGTTGGCGATGGCGATGACGATTTCCTGCAGGTTGGTATGGCCGGTAAAGCCATAGACCAGCGAGGCGCCATAGAGCAGCATGCCGGACGACAGCGCGCCGAGCACGAAATACTTGAGGCCGGCTTCGGTCGCCTTCGGATCGTCGCGCTTGATGGCGGCGAGCACGTAAAGCGCCAGCGACTGCAGCTCGAGCCCGACATAGAGGCTCATCAGGTCGTTGGCCGAAACCATCATCATCATGCCCAGCGTCGCCAGCAGCACGAGGATGGAATATTCCCATTTATGGGTGCCGTTCTCAACAGCATGGGGCAGCGCCAGCATCAGCGAGAACGCCGAGCCGCCCAGCACCAGTACCTTCATGTAACGGGCAAAGCCGTCAGCGATGAATGTGCCGTTGAAGATCACGCCATCGACAGGCTGCGCCATGACCAGCACGGCCGTGCCGAGCAGCAGCACAATGGACAGGACCGCTACGAGACTGGAGCGTTCCTTGTTCAGCACCACGCCGAGCAGCAGCAGGATGACGGCGCCGATGGCGACGACCATTTCGGGATAGGCAGGGGCCAGGCTGGCGAAATCGGTAATGTCGGAAACCACTTGTCCCCTCCTAGTGGGCTACGACAGCTTCGGCAGGCGCAGCAATGCCAACCGAAGCAGAATATTGGGCAACCAGCGCATTCACGGCCGCGGCCGTGGTGTCCAGAATTGGCGCCGGATAGAAGCCAAACACCAAGGTCATGATGATCAGCGGATAGAGGATGACCTTCTCGCGCAGGTTGAGATCGAGGATGGCTTTGAGGCTGTCCTTGGTCAGGGCGCCGAAAATGATCCGGCGATAGAGCCAGAGCGCATAGCAGGCCGAGAAGATCACGCCGAAGGCAGCGCCGAACGCCACCCAGGTATTGACCTGGAACACGCCGATCATGGTCAGGAATTCGCCGACGAAGCCGGATGTGCCCGGCAGGCCGACGTTGGCCATGGTGAAGACCATGAAGGCAAAGGCATAGCGCGGCATGCGCTCGACCAGGCCGCCATAGGCCTCGATATCGCGGGTATGCATGCGGTCATAAATGACGCCGACGCAGAGGAACAGCGCACCGGAGACGATGCCGTGCGAGATCATCTGGAACATGGCGCCCTGGATACCCAGCGCATTGCCGGCGAAGATACCCATGGTCACGAAGCCCATATGGGCGACCGACGAATAGGCGATCAGCTTCTTCATGTCGGTCTGCACCAGCGCCACCAGCGAGGTGATGATGATAGCGGCGACCGAGAGGAAGAAGATCACATTGGCGAACTGCGCTGAGGCGTCCGGGAACATAGGCAGGCTGAAGCGCAGGAAGCCGTAGCCGCCGAGCTTGAGCAGAATTGCGGCCAGGATCACCGAGCCGGCCGTTGGCGCCTGCACGTGGGCTTCCGGCAGCCAGCGATGGAACGGCCACATCGGCATCTTGACGGCGAGCGAGGCGAAGAACGCCCACCACAGCCACGGCTGCATGGTCTCGGGGAAATCATGCGTCAGCAGCTTGGTGATGTCGGTGGTGCCGGCATCCCAATACATGGCCATGATAGCCAATAGCATCAGCACCGAGCCGGTGAATGTGTAGAAGAAGAACTTATAGCTGGCCTGGATGCGGGCGGAGCCGCCCCAGATACCGATGATCAGGAACATCGGCAGCAGCGTGCCTTCGAAGAACACGTAGAACATCGCCAGATCGAGCGTGGTGAACACGCCGATCATCAGGGTTTCCAAGATCAGGAAGACGATCATGTATTCCTTGACCCGTGTCGTCACCGACTCCCACGAGGTCAGGATGGCGAATGGCATCAACAGGGCCGAGAGCACCACGAACAGTACCGAAATGCCGTCGACGCCGACGCGGTAGCCGATGGTATCGCCGATCCAGGCATAGTTGACCACGAACTGGAAGCCGGCGTTCGACGCGTCGAACTGGCTCCACATCCACAGTGACAGCACGAACGTCACAGCGGTGGTGATGAAGGCCGTCCAGCGGATGGCCTCCAGTGACCCCTTGGGCGTGATCAGGATTATCGCCGCCCCCAACAGGGGAAGGAAAGTCAGGATCGTCAGAATGGTATTGGCGAAGGTCATCAGATCAGTCCCCCGGCCGCGATGGCCCAGGTCAGGAGAGCCGCGATGCCGATCAGCATGGCGAAGGCATAATGGTAGAGGTAACCGGACTGGAGCTTGGTCACCCAGGAGGTGACATTCTGCACCCGGCGACCAAGACCCTCGGTAAGCGTCTGGTCGATCAACTGGTCATCGAACCCCTTCCAGAACGCCCGTCCGATCCATAGCGCCGGCCTGACGAAGATGAGGTCGTAGAGCTCGTCGAAGTACCACTTGTTCAGAAGGAACTGGTAGAGGCCAGGATTGGTCTCGGCGAGGCGCTTGGGCGTCTCCGGCGAGCGGATATACATGTACCAGGCGGTCACGAAGCCGATCAGCATGGCAATGGTCGAGGACCATTTGACCCAGAGCGGCACGGCGTGCGCGGCTTCCATGAACTGCTCGTTGACGACCAGCGAGCCGGCAAAGAAGTGCTCTATGTGCTCCACGTCGTGGAAGAACATGGGGTAGAATACCACGCCCGCAAGCACGGCGCCGGCAGCGAGGAAATACAGCGGCACCAGCATGACATTGGGCGCTTCGTGCGCATTGTCATAGGCCGAGCCGTGGGCATGACCGTGATCATCGTGTGCGTGATCGTCCGCGATCGGCTCGTCATGGCTAGCGCCATCATGTGCGTCGACATGGGCGTGGCCATGCTGAGCATCCCGCGGCGTGCCGTGGAAGGTCAGGTGGATCAGGCGCCAGGAATAGAAGCTGGTGAACAGTGCGCCGATGACCAGCGACCAGAAGGCGAAGATGCCGGTATTGCCGCCGACCGCATAGGCCGACTCGATGATCGAATCCTTGGAGAAGAAGCCGGCAAAGCCGATTTCAGTGCCCGGGATGCCGACGCCAGTCAGCGCCAGCGTACCGATGACCATCATGTAATAGGTGATCGGGATTTTCTTCCGCAACCCGCCCATGTTGCGCATGTCCTGCTCGTGATGCATGGCGTGGATCACCGCGCCGGCCCCCAAGAACAGCAGTGCCTTGAAGAACGCGTGGGTGAACAGGTGGAACACACCAGCCGAATAGGCTCCGGCCCCAAGTGCCACGAACATGTAACCGAGCTGCGAACAGGTCGAATAGGCGATGACGCGCTTGATGTCGTTCTGCACCAGGCCAACCGTCGCCGCGAAGAACGCAGTAATGGCGCCAACGACCAGAACAAACGTCATGGCCGTTGGCGAGGTCTGGAACAGCGGCGACAGCCGCGCCACCATGAACACGCCAGCCGTCACCATGGTGGCGGCATGGATCAGCGCCGACACCGGGGTCGGGCCTTCCATGGCGTCCGGCAGCCAGGTGTGCAGCAGGAACTGCGCCGACTTGCCCATGGCGCCCATGAACAGCAGCAGGCAAACCACGGTCATGGCGTCGAAATCCCATGACAGGAAGTGCATGACCGGCATGGCCGCCGGATCGAGCGCCGCCACGGCATGGAAAGCGCCGTCGAAGTCGATATGGCCCAGCACCATGAAGGCGCCAAAAATGCCCAGCGCGAAGCCGAAATCGCCGACGCGGTTGACGATGAAAGCCTTCATCGCCGCGGCCGTCGCTGAGGGACGGGTGTACCAGAAACCGATCAGCAGATAGGACGCTAGGCCCACCCCTTCCCAGCCGAAGAACATCTGCAGGAAGTTATCGGCCGTCACCAGCATCAGCATGGCGAAGGTGAACAGCGAGAGGTACGCGAAGAAGCGCGAACGGTGCGGGTCGTCGGCCATGTAGCCAATGGAATAGACGTGCACGAGGCTCGAGACCGTGTTGACCACGACCAGCATGATGGCGGTCAGCGTGTCTACACGCAGCACCCAGCGCAGGTCCATGTCGCCGACCTGGATCCAGCGCATGACTTCGACCTTGAGCACGGCCGCTTCATGGGAGCCTTCGGCCACTTCAGCGCCGCTGAGGCCGCCGCCAAAGGCGATAGGCAAGAAGACGACCCAGCTCAACACGGCTGCGATGATCAGCAGCCCCGTGGTCAGGTATTCGCTGGGCCGGTGCCCAATGGTGCGCCCGAGCAACCCCGCAATGAGGGCGCCGATGAGGGGCAGGAAAACAATCGCCTGGATCATAGCGGTGGTTCTTAGCCCTTCATCATGTTGACGTCTTCAACCGCGATCGAGCCGCGGTTGCGGTAGAAAATAACCAGGATTGCCAGGCCAATGGCGGCCTCTGCTGCAGCCACGGTGAGGATTAGCAGCGCGAAAACCTGCCCCTGCAGATCATTGAGCTGGGCGGAAAACGCCACGAAATTGAGATTGACCGCGAGAAGGATCAATTCCACCGACATCAGGATGACGATGACGTTCTTGCGATTGAGGAAAATGCCGAACACGCCCAGCGTGAACAGAATTGCCGCTACAGTCAGGTAGTGACTGAGCCCGATACCTGCGCCCATGTTCGACCCCTATAACCCTTGACCGCTTTTGACTTTGACGACTTCCAGCGTTTCGGAAACCTTGCGACCCACCTGAACATTGGGGTCCTGCCGCTTGACGTTCGGCTTGTGCCGCAGCGTCAGCACGATAGCGCCGATCATGGCGACCAGCAGCACTGCCGCAGCCCCCTGGAACAGGAAGACGTACCGCGTATAGAGCACTTGCCCCAGCGCGCGCGTATTATCGATGGTGCCGTCGATCGGTAGCACTGCCGTGCTCGCCACATCGGGCGACACCACGAAGCTGCCCGCGACGAGCAGCAATTCCAGCAGCAACACCAGCCCGACCACAACCCCGATTGGGGCATATTGCAGGATGCCCTGGCGCAGTTGCGCGAAATCGACGTCGAGCATCATGACGACGAACAGGAACAGCACCGCCACGGCGCCGACATAAACCACGATGAGTATCAGCGCCAGGAATTCGGCGCCGGCCAGCATGAACAGCCCGGCGGCGTTGACGAACACCAGGATGAGGAACAGCACGGCGTGCACCGGATTGCGCGCCGAAATCACCATGAACGCCGAGGCGATCGCGATGATCGAGAACACATAGAAGAAGAACAGTGGAAGGGTCATGCTCTTCCTTTCAACGGTACGGCGCGTCGGCGCTGAGATTGGCCGCGATGGCGCGCTCCCACCGGTCGCCGTTCTCGAGCAGCTTCTCTTTCGAAAAATACAGCTCTTCGCGGGTTTCGGTGGCAAATTCGAAATTCGGGCCTTCGACGATGGCGTCGACCGGGCAGGCTTCCTGGCAGAAGCCGCAATAGATGCACTTCACCATGTCGATGTCATAGCGGGTGGTGCGGCGCGAACCATCGTCGCGCGGCTCGGCTTCGATGGTGATGGCCTGGGCGGGGCAAATCGCCTCGCACAATTTGCAGGCGATGCAGCGTTCCTCGCCATTGGGATAGCGGCGCAGGGCATGCTCGCCGCGGAAGCGGGGCGAGATCGGATTCTTCTCGTATGGGTAGTTGATCGTCGCCTTTGGCTTGAAGAAATATTGCAGGGTCAGCCA
>NZ_JAQGJV010000088.1 GCF_028290435.1 Devosia sp.
TCATCCTGCCGCAGCTCATCGTTCCGGTGGTGATCATCGTCTACAAGCAGTTCTTCGACTCGGTGCCCAAGGAATACCGGGAGGCCGCCCAGATGGACAGCGCCGGCCCGTTCAAGATCCTGTTCCGGATCTACCTGCCAATGAACTGGGGCATTACCAGCGCGCTCGCCATCATCACCTTCATCGGTGCCTGGAATGCCTTTCTGTGGCCCTTCCTCGCCGCCACTGGCGAGGCCACCATGACGGTCCCGGTCGGCATCACCCAGGTCAAGGACGCCTATGGCATTGTCTATGCCCGCCTGATGGCGTCCGCCGTCATGGCTGGCCTGCCCGTGGCAGTGGTCTACCTGCTGTTCCAGCGCCGCGTCACCCAGGCCATCATGCTGTCGGCGGGTGTGAAGGGCTAACGTCGCCACGCGGCGCCGGACTTACCGGCGCCGACAATGGCCACTTACTTATAAGCGCTGCACGCGGCGGTGCCGACGCCATAATAGCCTTCGCATTCGTCCTTGGTGATGTCGGTCCGGCCCTTGAGATAGCCCGCCACATAGGAGGCGATGGCATCGAGTTCCGCAGGCTTGAGCGGCAGGCCCTTGACCGGCTTGTCGGCCCCGATATCGGCCGAAGTCATGCCGTAGCAGCGGTCGTCCGTATAAGCGAGCCGGTCATGCGACGGCATATTGGTGCCGGGCCGGCCGCACTGGATGACCTCGCGGATATCCACGAATTCCAGTTCGGTCGCCCGCAGCGAGGGGCCGGGCGGGACCGGGCCGGTATCGTGGCCATTGCCCGACCAGCCGTGGCAGCTGGCGCAATCCGATTTTTGCCAGGCTGCACGGTCGGTGGCGATCTGTTCGGGCGTCAGCGAGCCTGGCGCGACGTCGGTGATCGCCGCCGCAGCATCCTGAGCATAACTGCTCACGGTCAGCGGCAGCGCGCCCGCTCCCACAATCGCCAAAGCCCATAGAACGCGGACGGGTGCCGCTGCAAATCGCGCGAAAATCACTTTTCTCTCCTGGTCGACCGGACATCCGGTGCATTGCTGGCGCATCGGGAAAATCCCATGCGGTATCGTCTTACCTCGTCTGCCGCGCCGCCCTTCGTGGCCAACGCATCTGATCGTTCACCCCGGTTCAGGGATGCGTCGTGCCATCCGGCATTGTCACCCCGCTCAACACGGCCTGGTCAAACTTCGCTCCGGTGACATGGGCGCGGCGCAGGGTGGCGTCGTTCAGCTTGGCCCCGCTCAGATCGCTCCCGCGCAGATCGGCACTGTAAAGGCTGGTGCCGGTCATGGTGCTGCCTGCCAGGCTGGCCCCGCGCAAATCCGCCCATGGCAGCCGCGCATCCACCAGGCTCGCCCACGCCAGAATCACGTCGCGCAGGTCGCCATGATCGAACATCGAGCCATCGAGCTGCGCCGCGCCGAACTTGACCCCGCGCATCGCCGCTTCCGAAAAATCGGCCCCCACCGCGGTGACCCCGCTCAAGTCGGCCTGCGGCATCCGCGCGTGGCCCAGCATGCCCTGGCTCAAATCGGCACCGGTGAAATTCGCCTTGCTCAGATTGGCCGCGTAGAACATCGCCCCCACCAGATGGGAGCTACTCAGATCGGCCTGCGACAGATCTGTGCGGTTGAAATTGGCGCCATTCAAACTGGCCCCGTCAAACTTGGCATTGCGCAATTCGGCGGCATGAAAATTGCCATTCTGCGCGCTGGCGCGGCTCAGCACCGCCCCGGTGAGGTCGGCGCGTTTCAGCCGCGCTCCATCCAGATTGCATCCGGTGCAATCCGTGCCCACCAGTTTTGCCGCATAAAGATCGGCGCCCTTCAGATTTGCCCCCGCCAGATTGCCCCCGGACAGGTCGCGATGCTTGAGATCGGCATTGGCAAGCTCACACCCGACGCAGTCCTTGCTGGCGCCGGACAGGAATTGGCTCAGCGCATCGGCCTGTGCCGATACCGGCATCAGCCCGCTCCCCACCAGCGCCACGACCAATGCCATGGCTCTTGCGACACCGCTAATTTTCATGGATTTCAAACTCGGACGAGCTTTCAAACTGCCCGCGAACCACCTGTCCGGTAAACCGGTTGGTCTCGGTCTCGCCACGCCGCCGGAAGCGATGCGCGTTGACCGCCACGGTTGCGCCGTCCACCACCTTGCTGCAGCTCTTGTTGACATATTGCCCCGCCAGCGGCTCCTCGCCGCGGCTGGCCGGCACATCGACACAGGCCCAGCCCGCAAGGCCAAACCGGTTGAGCACGGCCTCGGCCATCTGATAGGCGGAGGCGCGGTTGCGCAGCGTCGTGCGATCGTCGGTGACGGCGCGGACCCCGCGCAACACGCCCTCGTCGTCAAACAGCGCCGAAGCGATCACCGCATAGTCGTAAACGCTGGTGCCGCCATTGGTTTCGGCACCGTGCAAATCGCGCCGCGCCAGCAGGCGATATTCCAGCTCGTCATCATAGCGAAACGCGACTTCGTGCAAGCCGTCCGCTTCGGGCGCGCACAGCGCGAAATCGACAAATCCACCCAGCGGCGTTCCCGGCGGTCCGCCATTGGTGCCGCAGGCGTAGTCGATAAAGGCCTCTTCCGGCAGATCCGCGGCGGCAGACCCCAGCTTGAGGTCCCAGATATCGAGGCGATGCTGGCTGTCCTCTTGCGCCTGCGCGGGGCCAACAGCGCCGCAAAGTGCCACGAGGACCGCGGTAAAAATCAACGCCAAGGACGCCCGGGCGCGGCGCACGCGCCACGGCTCAAGGCGCGAACGGTACGCCGCTAAACTTGAACCTGGAAACCGGCCGACAGGCATAAGACCTCAAAAAAATGGTAGGGGCGGCCATGGACCGGCCGCCCCCTTTGGATCACAGAGCGAAGAAATAGACGGTCGCGGTTGCCTGCATATTGGCGGCCGCGTCGGGATCGGCACCCTTGGCGGTGTAGCCCAGCAGAGCGTCGATTGGCGACGCGCCCACTTCGATGGCCACATATTGCTTGCCATTGACCGAGTAGGTGATCGGCGGCGCGCTGATCTGCGAGCCGAGGTTGACACTCCACAGCACGTCCAGCGTCTCGGCATCCATAGCCTCGAACGAGCCGTCGATCTGGCTGGAGAACAGCACATTGCCCGCCGTCGCCAAAACGCCGCCATAGGGTGCGAAGTCGGTGGCGCGCTTCTTGGTCACCTGACCGGTCACCGGGTCGAGTTGCACCACACTGCCGCGGATCACGTTATCGACCGTGGCGCCTGCGGTGCTGTTGAAGTTGGCACAGCCTTCGAAGGCCACGGCGTAGAGCCGGGCGGTCTTGGGGCTATACGACACTGGGAAGTAGTTGGTGCCGCCCTGCAGCATCGGGCAGGTTGGGTCGATCTTGCCATCCAGGCCGCCCGGACGCGTGGTCGGGATATAGGTCTGGACCGGCAGGCTGGCGTCATATTCCACCGGCATCCCGGTCTTGGGGTCGAGCCCCTTGGTCCAGGTCACCTTGTCGACATACTGGCCGCCATTGATGAAGGCGCCGCTGGCGCGATCGATACCGTAATAGAAGCCGTTGCGGCCGAAATGGGTGACCAGCTTGCGGCTTTCCCCATCGACGGTCGTATCGACCAGCACATGCGCGCCGATTTCGTCATAGTCCCAGGCATCGTTGGGCGTGTACTGGAAGTGCCAGTCGAGCTTGCCGCTGGTGGCGTCGAGCGCCAGCAGGCTGTTGGTATAGAGATTATCGCCGGGACGCGCTGCCGGATCATAGGCGGGGAACGGATTGCCCACACCCCAATAGGTAACATTGGTCGCCGGGTCGTAGGTTCCGGTGTTCCAGGGCGCGCCGCCGCCATTCTCCCAATTGTTGGTCTTGTCTTTCCAGCTATCCCCGCCCGGCTCATCGGGGCCGGGAATAGTGTTGAACTGCCAGTTGAGATCGCCCGTGGTAGCATCGCGCGACTGGATCCAGTGGCGCCCGCCACTATCGCCGTTCGCCGTGCCGATCAGGATGGAATTGCCGATCGCCAGCGGCGACATGGTGAAGGCCTGCTTGGGATCGGTCTGCACCAGCTGTTCCCAGACCACATCACCGGTCTCCGCATCGGTCGCGGTCAAACGGCCATCGAAGCTGAGCGAATAAACATTGTTGCCCAGCAGCGCCACGCCCTTGTTATTGGGGGGCTCGACCACGCCGGGAGCGAATTCCGCCTGCGGGTCCATGATCCATTCGATGGTGCCGCGCTTGCCGCTCGTCAGGTCGATCTTGTAGACCCGGCTCAGCCCGTCGGTGAGATACATATGGCCGTCGCGCACCAGCGGCGTGCCTTCAAGGCCGGCGAATTTGAAATTGCCCAGCGCGCCGGTGGGCGGCGCCAGCGCCACCGTATAGGCCAGCTTAAGGCCCTTGACGGTGTCGCGGTTGATTTCATCCAGCGGCGAAAACCGCTGCCCGTCATAGGTGCGGTTATACATCAGCCAGTTGGCGCTGTCGGAATTGGCATCCAGTAATTGCTGGGCCGTTACGCCCGCATCGGCCACCGGCGCGGCATCGGCAGCCGGGGCGGCGTCTTGCGCCAGCGCGGAGCCCGCGCAACTGGCGAGCAAGATTGCCGCCATGGCGCTGATGGAAAATCGTGTGTTTCGGCCTGGTGCTGCCAAGGTCCTGCTCCCATTTTTATCGACTTTTACCGGCGAAGATCAGCCCGCCGGACCTGCCATTCATGATCTCAAAGTCGCATTTGCACTATAGTGGGGAACCCAATGTGGCTCATAGGCAACCTATGGGATGTCTCAGCCCCAAACGCCCTCCGCGCCCGGGCCTGAACTGCCATGCTAGTGGGCCCCTGAAATTCTACGCCGGCCGGTTTGCGGCGGCCGCTGCAAGCTCTGCAACCGCTTGTCCATGTCTTCGGCTTCGATGCTGCTGAAGCGCCCCCAGCGGAAGCCCTCGACAATGGCGTCGATCTCGGCTGACCGTCGTCGGAGGTCGGCCTCCGATTCGCCTGGAAACGACTTGGTCTGGGTTTTTGACCACTTATGATAGACAGCCATTTTGCCTAAGGTGCGCCACTACTGGATACGATCTCACCTGCTTTGTATCATGACATACAATTGGTGCCAGCAGTTTGTATGCTACGCTACAGCCTTATGAACGCTTGCAAGGAAGGGACTCTGCCGTGCCGCAGGACAGACTCGAAAGCGCCGGCGCCGAAGCCATCCGGCTCAAGACGCTCTCCAAGCCCGGCTATGTGGAACACGAGGAGCTGTTCTACCTGATCGTGGAACTGTCCCGTCACATCAGCACCCAGTTCGACAAGCTGATGCTGCGACACCAGTTGACGCATTCGCAGTGGTGGGCGCTGGCGCACATCTACAAACAGGAAGGCCTGACCCAGTCGGCTCTGGCGACAATGATGCAGATGGGAAGGGCCTCGGCAGGCGCCTTATTGGAAAAGCTCTCGGCCGCCGGCTGGATTGAGCGCCGTCCCGACCCCACCGATAGCCGCGTCCGCCGCGTTTTCCTTACCCTGGGCGCCATCCCGATCTTCGAGCAGATGCAGGCCGAAGGCGAAGCCCAGTTCAAGGTGTTTCTGAAGGATGTGAGCCTGGCCCAAGAACGGCAACTCATCGATGTCCTGCGCCGTATCCGGACGAATTCAGAACAGCACTCTACCGCGCCGACATCCTAGCAGGCAGTCCGCCAGCTCAGAAGATGCCGGGGATCAGGCGGTACCGCACGCGCGCCGCAAAATCACGGTACTTGCTGTCGGCGCTCAACAGCTTCTCTTCGGCAAGGATACGGCCAATCTGGGCGATGGAGCACACCCCATAGGCCAGCGCGTTCCAGGCGCTCGGATTGGTCAGGAGGAAGCCGATATGGGTCATCAGGTAACCCGCATACATGGGGTGACGCACCAGCCGGTATGGGCCGCCGATCTTGACGCCGCGATTGGCCGCGACGGCCCCGAAGCTGCGGCGCAGCGTGAGCTTGGCGGCGAGCTGGACGATGAGGCCGGCCAACATCAGGATAGCACAGAACGCCGCCAGGGCGGCATTGCCGCCGGCACCAGTCGGCT
This sequence comes from Devosia sp., assembly GCF_028290435.1. Lineage (GTDB taxonomy): Bacteria > Pseudomonadota > Alphaproteobacteria > Rhizobiales > Devosiaceae > Devosia. The sequence continues at coordinate 6,064 of NZ_JAQGJV010000088.1, forward strand.
GCACCAGCAAGGACGCGGACGAGCCCACCAGCGCCAGCCCCCAATCGGCGGGACGAAACGACACATTCTCGGTAAACCGGCGCAGGAGCACGAAGACCAGCACCGCCCCCTCTGAAACCAGCACGATCGCTGTGGCAATCGAGCCGCCTTCCAGCCAGTCCAGCACGAACGTCCACACCATATAGCCGAACAGCGCGGCCAGAATAATGCGCTCTCCGATGTCGAGCAGGCGCGGAAAACGCATGGCGCCGAGCGCGCGCAGAAAATGCGGCGAGTGACGGATAGCTGAAAGCATACGGCCTGTCCGGGTACTGATTCAGTCCAGACTAACCCGCAGAACTAAACAAAGCCGCCGAGGCCTCACCGAAATCGGCAATGATGTTGAATGAAAGTTTAACGACCCCGACCTCGAGGCCCGCAGTTGACGAGTGCCCAAGGCTTCGGCGAGACGACAGCGCCCAGCGGATCGAATATGGCCACGATCGCCACGAGACGTTCGAGGCTGGGCCGAATGGCAAGCCTTTCCTGCCCCGCAGTCTTCATTTCAATCTGTCCCGCACGCGCCAGGCGGCGATGGCGGCGATTTCCAACGCGCCCTTCTCAATTGAGGAAATCGTCCCGCCCCGGGTGTCGCCCCCGGCTCGAGGCGACTATGGTCGCGCCAGCCAAACCACAAAGTAGATTTATGTCCGCACTCGACACTCGCATTGCCGCCCAGATCGCCACCGAAGTCGCTGCCCGCCCCGAGCATGTGCGCGTCGCCTTGGAATTGCTCGATGGCGGCGCGACGGTGCCGTTCATCGCGCGCTACCGCAAGGAAGTGACCGGCGGGCTGGATGATACGCAACTGCGCCTGCTGGCCGAGCGCCTGACCTATTTGCGCGAACTGGAAGCCCGCCGTGCCGCGATCCTCAAATCCATCGACGAACAGGGTAAGCTCACCAGCGACCTCACCGCCTCCATCATGGGCGCCACCACCAAGGCCGAGCTCGAAGACTTCTACCTGCCCTTCAAGCCCAAGCGCCGCACCAAGGCCGAAATCGCCCGAGAACGCGGCCTCGGCCCATTGGCCGACGCCATCCTCGCCAATCGCAGCGCCGCCCCCCTGCTCCTCGCAGAAGCCTACCTCACCGAGGAGGTTCCGGGCACCAAGGAAGCGCTGGAAGGCGCGCGTGACATCGTCGTGGAAAGCCTGTCGGAAAATGCCGCCCTGCTCGGCCGGCTCCGCGCCTATATGCGCGACAAGGCCATGCTCAGCGCCAAGGTGCTCAAGGGCAAGGAGGAAGCCGGCGCCAAGTTCTCCGATTATTTCGATCACTCGGAACGTTGGGCCAAGGTCGCCGGCCACCGCGCCCTGGCCATGATGCGCGGCCGCACCGAGGACTTCCTCAGCCTCGATATCGAAGTGGACGCCGACGTCACCGACCCGATCAAGCCGGCGGAACGCTTTGTGGCCGGTGCGCTCAATGCCCAGGGCAATGGCGCTGGCGACACATGGCTGCGCGACGTCGCCGGCTGGGCTTGGCGCACGCGCCTGCGCGTTACGCTCTCCATCGACCTGATGGTCGAACTCCGCGAACGCGCCGAAGTCGAGGCCATCAACGTCTTTGCCCGCAATCTCAAGGACCTGCTGCTGGCCGCCCCCGCTGGCGCCCGCGCCACAATGGGGCTGGATCCCGGCATCCGCACCGGCGTCAAGATCGCCGTCATCGACGCCACCGGCAAGGTGCTCGATACTGAAACCATCTATCCCTTCCCGCCCCGCAATGACGTCATGGGCTCGCAGGCCGCCATCCAGGCGCTGATCAAAAAGCATGGCGTGCAACTGATCGCCATCGGCAATGGCACCGGCAGTCGCGAAACCGAAAAGCTGGTCGCCGACCTCATCGAGCGCCTGCCCGCGCCAAAACCCACCAAGGTCATCGTGTCCGAAGCCGGCGCGTCGGTCTATTCGGCCTCCGAACTGGCGGCGCTGGAATTCCCCAATCTCGACGTATCGCTACGCGGTGCCGTCTCCATCGCGCGCCGCCTGCAGGACCCATTGGCCGAACTGGTCAAGATCGAGCCCAAGGCCATCGGCGTCGGCCAATACCAGCATGACCTCGACCAATACCGCCTCGGCCGCTCGCTCGATGCCGTGGTGGAAGATGCCGTCAATGCCGTGGGCGTGGATCTCAATACCGCATCCGCGCCACTGCTCGCCCGCATTTCGGGTCTTGGCCCATCGGTCGCCGAAGCCATCGTCACCCACCGCGATGCCAACGGCCCGTTCCGCTCCCGCAAGGCACTGCTGGAAGTGCCACGCCTCGGCCAACGTACCTTCGAGCAAGCCGCCGGGTTCCTGCGCATCACCGACGGCACCGAGCCGCTTGACGCCTCCTCGGTGCACCCCGAAGCCTATGGGATTGCCCGCAAGATCGTCGCCGCCTGCGGTCGCGACCTGCGCACCATCATGGGCGACAAGTCCGCCCTGTCGGGCCTCGATCCACGCAGCTTCGTGGATGACCGCTTCGGCCTGCCGACGGTGCGCGACATCCTGGCCGAACTCGAAAAGCCCGGCCGCGATCCCCGTCCGGCCTTCAAGACCGCGACCTTTGCCGAAGGCGTGGACGATATCAAACACCTCAAGCCCGGCATGATGCTGGAGGGCACAGTGACCAATGTCGCAGCCTTCGGCGCCTTCGTCGACATCGGCGTGCATCAGGATGGCCTGGTCCACGTCTCCCAACTGGCCGACAAATTCGTCAAGGACCCCCACGAGGTCGTCAAGGCCGGCGATGTGGTCAAGGTCCGCGTGGTCGAAGTCGACGTCCCCCGCAAGCGCATTGCCCTCACGATGCGCAAGGAAATCGACACCGCCGCCCCGCGCGAACGCCCCCGCGACCCACCGCTCCGCGCCAACCAGCGCCCGCCCGTGGAAGCCCCCCGCAGCACCGGCTCCCTTGGCGACATGCTCAACGACGCCATGCGCAAGAAAAAATAGCCTGCGCGAATGGGTACACCTCAGCCAGGCGCGGCGCCGCATCGCCGATGTGACGCGTCAGCCGTAGGGGTAGGCGGGCACATGTGCACCGCGCAGGTATCGGCGATGGCCGCGTGCAGGACGCGCAGCGGCGAATGGCCGTGCGGAGGTCTTCAAGCGGAATGAGGTGACTGCGCAGCACCATTGCCTCGTCGACCTGTCCTGCCCGCAGCGCTTTCCATTATAGCCCATGACCTGGCCCAGCAGGTCAGCCGGATCGGGCGCCGTATAGACCCTGAGATAGACCATGAGTTCCTGGCTCGAAAAACACACGCCCGACGCCGACGGGACACTGTGACAGAATCCGTTTGCCGATTCGGTTCAACGCCAACAATTTCAATGAGGTAGAAGTGGCGGAGAGGGTGAGATTCGAACTCACGGTGGAGTCACCCCCACGCCGCATTTCGAGTGCGGTGCATTCGACCACTCTGCCACCTCTCCGCGAGGTCGTAACGCCCCCCTTGCGGCGGGCTCGGTCGACATGGCCGGGCTTATGGCATAGCAAACACAGACCTGCAACTCCCCATCGACACCCGCATCAAAACGAGATGGATTTTGAGCGCACGACCCCTCTTTGTCTACGGCACATTGCGCGATCCCGAGGTCCTGAACGCCCTCCTTGGCCGTAGCCTGTCGGCATCCGAATGCGCCGACGCTTGCGCGCCCGGCTTCCACGCCGTCCATTATCCGCAGCGCGTCTATCCCGCGCTGATCGCCGTACCGGACGGCAACGCCCCCGGCCTCCTGCTTCAAGACCTCAGCGCAACGGAGCTCGCCATCCTCGATGCCTTCGAGGGCGACGAATATCGCCGCGCTACCATTTCGGCGCTGGCGCCGTCCGGCATGGTGGACGCCGATGTCTACCTGCCGGTCATTGCCATCCCGGCCGATGCCGCGCCCTGGACGCTGGACAACTGGACCCTTTTGCATAAGCGCACCGTGCTGGATGGCGAACGCCGCACTGCCGCAGCCCTGCGCGAGCGCCTCAGCGCCCGCAAACCCAGCCTCTGAAGTCAACTTTTCGGGAGCCGGGGATTATTTTGCGCCCACAGGTGTTTCACTACCGGATAACCCTGCGCAAAAAAGGATTTGGACATGACCAACCGTCGTAACCTTGTCATCGGCATGGCTGCATTACCGCTCGCAACTTTAGTCGCCGGGGCACTGGGCCCCGTCTTTGCCCAAACGGAGGCCGCTTTGGACGGCGATACACTCACCACCTCCGATGGCGATGTCACCATCCATCCGGTCAGCCATGCCAGCCTCCTGCTCGGCTGGAAGGACCAGGTCATCTATGTCGATCCCGTCGGCGGCGCCGCAGCCTATGACGGCCTGCCCAAAGCCACCGCCATCCTGATAACCCACGGTCATGGCGACCATTTCGATGTGCCCACGCTCGAGGCCATTGCCGGCAGCGCCCCGATCATCACCACCAAAGAGGTGTTCGATAAGCTGCCCGAAGCCCTCAAGGCCAATGCCAAGGCGCTCGCCAACGGCGACAAGGGCACGCTGGTCGATATTCCAGTCGAAGCTATCCCGGCGCACAACACCACGGCCGACCGCATGCAGTATCACCCCGTCGGCGTCGGCAATGGCTACCTGCTCACCTTTGGGGACAAGACCGTCTACGTCGCCGGCGATACCGAACCCACCCCCGAAATGCTGGCGCTCAAGAACATCGCCGTCGCCTTCCTGCCGATGAACCTGCCCTATACCATGACCCCCGAGCAGGCCGCCGAGGCCGTCAACACCTTCAAGCCCGCCGTCGTCTACCCCTACCACTACAAGGGCAGCGACGTTGAAGCCTTCAAGGCCGCCGTCGGCCCCGACACCGAGGTACGCCTGCGCGAATGGTATCCCGCCGGGTCGGGTGCTTGACGCTTCAGAGTATTGACTCTTGGGGCTTTTGCCCCGATAAGCCGCCTCGGAATGCGTGCCAATTCAACTTGGCGCGCTTCTTTGGTTTATCAAACCGCTGCTTGAGGCTGCCCGCCGGACCCGTCCGGCACCAGTTCGAAGACCGCAGGACCGGACGAAAGTTCAAGGGCTCATCTGCGGCGCCGTAAAGCGCGACACAAAGGGACCGGGCGTTTGCAACGCCTGGCGCAGATATGACTTTCGCCGTGATCAAAACCGGTGGCAAGCAGTACAAGGTTGCCGCCAACGACGTTATCAAGATTGAAAAGCTCGATGCCGAAGCCGGCTCCATCGTCACCTTCGACCAGGTGCTGATGATCGGTGACGAAATCGGCGCTCCGCTGATCGAAGGCGCGCTCGTCGCTGCCGAACTGCTCGATACTAAGAAGCAGAAGACGGTCATCATCTTCAAGAAGAACCGTCGCCACAATTATCGCCGCCGCAACGGCCACCGCCAGTTGCTGTCGACCGTGCGCATCACCGAAATCCTGACCGGCGGCGCCAAGCCGACCGTCCAGGCCGCCGCCAAGGTGGAAGCCCCAGCGGCCGTTGTCTCGGTCAAGCCGGCCAAGGCCCGCGCAGCCGCCAAGGCCGCCGCTGCCCAGACCGAAGCTGCAGCACCCGTCGCAGCCAAGCCCGCCAAGGCTGCTGCCGCGCCCAAGAAGGCAGCGCCGAAGAAGGCCGCCGCCACTGAAACCGAAGCCGCCGCTGAAAAGCCGGCGAAGAAGGCCCCGGCCAAAAAAGCCGCTCCCAAGGCCGATCAGGAATAAGGAAGAAGCACCATGGCACATAAGAAAGCAGGCGGTTCATCCCGCAACGGTCGCGATACCGCCGGCCGTCGTCTTGGCGTCAAGAAGTTCGGTGGCGAAGCTGTCATCGCCGGCAATATCCTGATCCGCCAGCGCGGCACCAAGTGGCATCCCGGTACCGGCGTTGGCCTGGGCAAGGACCACACCATTTATGCACTCGTCGACGGCAAGGTTGCGTTCCGCACCAAGGCGAACTCGCAAGTCTTCGTGTCGGTCGAGCCGGCAATGGCCGCCGAATAACCCGGCTTGGTCTGACAAACCGCGGCCGGGTGACCTGTTCCCCGGTTTGACGTTTGCCAAACCCATTTGATTGAGGGGAACCGGTCACCGGTTCCCCTCTTTCGTTTTGGATGCATCCCATGGCGAGCCTGCGCGACACACTTCCAGCAACGATCCGCACCGAGCGGCTGCTTTTGCGCGCGCCGCGTTCGAGCGATCTCGCTGATCTGGTTGCGCTCGCGAACAACTGGAAGGTCATCGAGCCCACCGCCGTCATGCCATTCCCCTACGGCATTGCGGATGGCGAGCTGTTCCTCTCCTCGCTCGATGACCCCGCCAAGCCCCGCGCCTATGCGATGACCGGCACCGATGACCGCCTGATGGGCATCATCAGCCTCAAGATCGAGCCCGGCCAGCCGCCCGAACTCGGCTATTGGCTGGGTGAGCCCTTCTGGGGCCAGGGCTTTGCGCCCGAGGCCGCCATCGGCCTGCTCGACGCCGTGCGCGCCAGCGGCCTCGCGCCCGTGGTCAAGGCCCGCGTCCTCGCCAGCAACCCCGCCTCGGCTCGCGTGCTGGAAAAAGCCGGCTTCACCATCACCGAGCACACGCACAGCGTCGTCGAGCGCCATCGCGGCAAGCCCCTCCTGGTCCTGAGCTGGAGCGCCGCGCCATGACCAGCCTCGCCACCCGCCGCTTTATCCTGCGCCAGCCCGCCACGGGCGATGCCGAACCGATCGCGCGCTATCTCAACGACTTCGACGTTGCGGGAAACCTGGCGCGTGTGCCTTTCCCCTATCACCTGGCCGATGCCCGCGCCTGGCTCAAGACCCGGCGCCCCGGCCTGCCAATCGAAGAGACCAATTTCGCCATCGACCTGCCCGGCATCGGCTTTGCCGGCCAGATCGGCTTTCATCGCGGCGCCACCGGCACCATATTGGGCTATTGGCTGGGCAAGCCGTTCTGGGGCCAGGGCATCATGACCGAGGCGGTGATCGCCAGCCTCGACTGGTACTTTCGCGCCTCGGGCGCAGCCGAAGTGATTTCCGGCGTCTTTGCCTTCAACGAGGCGTCTCTCGCCATCCAAACCAAGCTCGGGTTTACCCAAACCGGACGCTCCACCCTGCTCTGCCTTGCGCGTAACGCCGAGGTGGAGCATATCGACACAATCATCACGCGGGCCGCGTGGACTGGAAGACCGCAATGAAATTTCTCGATCAAGCCAAGGTCTATGTCCGTTCGGGCGATGGCGGCGCCGGCGCCGTCTCGTTCCTGCGTGAAAAATTCGTCGAATTCGGCGGCCCCAATGGCGGCAATGGCGGGCGCGGCGGTGACGTCGTCATCGAATGCGTCGACGGCCTCAACACGCTGATCGATTACCGCTACCAGCAGCATTTCAAGGCCAAGATCGGCACCCATGGCATGGGCAAGGACCGCGCCGGCGCCCATGGCGAGGACACGGTGCTGCGCGTCCCCGTCGGCACCCAGATTTTCGAGGACGACAACGAAACCCTGATCGCCGACATGACCGAGGTCGGTCAGCGCGTCGTGCTGCTCAGTGGCGGCAATGGCGGCTTCGGCAATGCTCACTTCAAGACTTCCGCCAACCAGGCCCCGCGCCATGCCAATCCGGGCATTCCGGGGGTGGAAAAGTGGATCTGGCTGCGCCTCAAGCTGATCGCTGACGCCGGCCTCGTCGGCCTGCCCAATGCCGGCAAGTCGACCTTCCTCGCCGCCGTCTCCGCCGCCAAGCCCAAGATCGCGGCGTACCCCTTCACCACGCTCCATCCCAATCTGGGCGTCGTCTCCATCGGTGAGCGCGATTTCGTGCTAGCCGATATTCCCGGCCTGATCGAAGGCGCCAGCGAAGGCGCCGGCATCGGCGACCGCTTCCTCGGCCATGTCGAGCGCTGCGGCGTGCTGGTGCACCTGATCGACGGCACCGAAGCCGATATCAAGACCGCCTACACCACCATCCGCTCCGAGCTCGCCGCCTATGACGAGCGCCTGGCCGAAAAGCCCGAATTGGTCGTGCTCAACAAGATCGACGCCATCGATCCCGACGAGCTCAAGGAAAAGCTGAAAATCCTCAAGAAGGTCAGCAAGCAGGACGTCATGCTGGTCTCGGGCGTCACCGGCAAGGGCACCGACCTCGTGCTCTACGCCATCGTCGACACCCTCGACGCCACCAAAGCCGCCAAGCTCGAGGCTGCCCGGCGCAAGGCCGAACCCAATTGGGCGCCGTGATGCAAGATCGTGCCATCACGCCCTCCTACCTCCCCCATCGAGGGGGAGGTTTCTCTCCACTCTTAGGACTGGATCGGGCCACATCCACCGGCGGACACCTCCCCCTTGATGGGGGAGGCTGGGAGGGGGTGACTCGCGGTTCCCACTATATGCAATGAATCCCCTCGCCCCCTACCGCCGCCTGACCATCAAAATCGGCTCCGCTCTCCTCGTCGATAGCGCCAGCGGCAAACTCCGCTCGTCCTGGCTCGCCGACCTGTCCGAGGACATCGCCGCCCTCAAAGCCGCCGGCACCGAGATCGTCATCGTCTCCTCTGGCGCCATCGCCCTTGGTCGGCGCCTCCTCAAGCTCGACGCCATCGCCCTCCCCCTTGAGCAATCCCAAGCCGCCGCCAGCGCCGGCCAGATCGCCCTCAGCCAGGCCTGGGCCGAAGCGCTCGGCCGCCACGGCATCGTCACCGGGCAGATCCTGATCACCCCCAATATCACCGAGGAGCGCCGCTACTACCTCAACGCGCGCACCACCATCGCCACCCTGCTGTCGCTCGGCGCCGTCCCCATCATCAACGAAAACGACAGCGTCGCCACCGCCGAAATCCGCTATGGCGACAACGACCGCCTCTCGGCCCGCGTCGCCACCATGATCGAGGCCGATTGCCTGGTGCTGCTGTCCGACGTGGACGGCCTCTATACCGCCCCGCCCGCCAAAGACCCCAACGCAACCCACCTGCCCGAAATCGCCAGCATCACCCCCGCCATCGAAGCGATGGCGGGCGGCGCGGCGAGCCACCTGTCGCGCGGCGGCATGACCACCAAGGTCGAGGCCGGCAAGATCGCGACGCAAGCCGGTACCGCCATGATCATCGCCAAGGGCACCGAAAACCACCCCCTCAAGGCCCTGACCGAAGGCGCCCGCCACACCCTGTTCCACCCCGCCCAATCCCGTGCCCAGGCGCGAAAACGCTGGATCATGGGCACGCTGGCCGTCGCCGGCACCCTGCAAGTCGATGCCGGCGCCGCCCGCGCTTTGCTCACCGGCAAGTCGCTGCTCCCCATTGGCGTCACCCAGGTCAAGGGCGCCTTCGATCGCGGCGATGCCATCGCCATCACCGATCCCGATGGTCACGAAATCGCCCGCGGTCTCGTCGGTCTCGATAGCGAGGAAGCCCGCCTCGTCATGGGCAAGCGCGGCCCTACCGTGGTTGAACTGCTGGGCGTGGGCAATCGCAGCGAGCTTGTGCATCGCGACAATATGGTCATGGTATCAAAATCAGGAGAGGTTCTATGAGCGCAGTGTCATCGGTGACCGACATCGCCTCCACCATGGCCGAAATCGGCCGCAATGCCCGTGCCGCCGCGCGGGTGCTGGCCATTGCCTCGCCCGCCGCCAAGCGCACGGCCCTGCTCACCGCCGCCGGCGCCATCAATGCCCATCGCAAGAAAATCCTTGCCGCCAACGTCAAGGATATCGAGGCCGCCACACTCAAGGGCATTTCCAGCGCCTTCCTCGATCGCCTGACCCTCAACGATGACCGCATCGACGCCATGGTCGAGGGTCTCAAGACCATTGCCGAACTGCCCGACCCCGTCGGCACCGTCATCGCCGAATGGGACCGTCCCAACGGCCTGCATATTTCGCGCGTTCGTACCCCGCTCGGCGTCATCGGCGTGATCTTTGAATCGCGCCCCAATGTCACCGCCGATGCCGGCGCGCTTTGCATCAAGTCCGGCAATGCCGTCATCCTGCGCGGCGGTTCGGACAGCTTTCATTCCTCTCATGCCATCGTCGATTGCCTGCTCGATGGTCTTCACCTTGCCGGCCTGCCCACCGACGCCATCCAGCTCGTTCCCACCGTGGATCGCGCCGCCGTTGGCGAGATGCTCAAAGGCCTCGATGGCAATATCGACGTCATCGTCCCTCGCGGCGGCAAGACCCTGGTCGCCCGCGTCCAGGACGAAGCCCGCGTGCCCGTCTTCGCGCATCTCGAAGGCATCGTGCACATCTATATCGACGAGACCGCTGACCTGGAGAAAGCCGTCCCCGTCGTGCTCAACGCCAAGATGCGGCGCACCGGCGTCTGCGGTGCCGCCGAAACCATGCTTGTGCACAGGAACGTGGTTAGAACGCACCTCAAGCCCATCATTGATGCGCTGGTGGAAAAAGGCTGCGAAATCCGCGGCGACGCTGCAGTGATGCGGCTGATCCCCGAAGCCAAACCCGCCACCGAGGAAGACTGGCACACCGAATACGAGGACGCCATCATCTCGGTGAAGGTCGTCGATAGCCTCGAGGAGGCCATCGCCCACATCGAACACTATTCCAGCCACCACACCGAGGCCATCATCACCGAGGACCTGGGCGCGGTCGAAAAGTTTTTCAACGAGATCGACAGCGCCATCCTGCTCCACAACGCCTCGACTCAGTTCGCCGATGGCGGCGAATTCGGCTTTGGCGGCGAGATTGGCATCGCCACCGGCAAGATGCACGCCCGCGGCCCGGTCGGGGTCGAACAGCTCACCACCTTCAACTACCGCGTCCGCGGCGCCGGCCAGACGAGGCCGTGAGTGACTGCGTTAATGTTTGACGTCGATCCGCGAGAGCCCCGATCCGGTCCCCTCCCCCTTGAGGGGAGGGCTAGGGTGGGGGGAACTGACAGCACGAGTGGAGATACATCCAAGTTGCCGCCACTCCTGCCGAACCTTCCCCCACCCCAACCCCTCCCCTCCAGGGGGAGGGGCCAAGAGGCGTCCTGCCCCTTTGACCCACCGCCCCATCCTCCGCATTCCCGGCATCACCGAACTGCCGCCGTCTGGCGCCGGCATGCGCATTGGCCTGTTCGGCGGCAGCTTTAATCCCGTCCATGAGGGCCATCGCCTCGTCGCCGAGCAGACGCTGCAAAAGCTGCAGCTTGATGCCCTGTGGATTCTGGTCACCCCCGGCAACCCCCTCAAGAACCATGCCGATCTCGCCCCGCTGGCCGACCGCGTCGCCGCCACCCGCGCCATGATGGATCACCCCCGCATTCGCGTCACCGGCTTCGAGGCGGCCCACGGCTTCACCTATTCGTGGCAGACCATCATGTTCCTCAAAAAGACCATGCGGGACCGCCACTTCGTCTGGATCATGGGCGCCGACAACCTGGTCAATTTCCACCGCTGGGAACGCTGGCGCGATATCGCCGCCATGCTGCCCATCGCCGTCTATGTCCGCCCGGGCTCCTCGCGCCGCGCCCCCGCCTCGCTGGCCGCCACCGCGCTGGCGAAATACCGCGTCGACGAGACCGATGCCGGGCGCCTGGCCATGCATGACGCCCCCGCCTGGACCTACCTGCACGGACTGACCTCCTCGCTCTCCTCCTCGGCCATTCGGGCCCGTCGGCGCGGCAAGCAGACCATATGAGGCCGCCGCCTTGCACAAAGGCGCTAAAAAGCGCATATTGACGAAGTGTGACGATGATCACCAGAACGGGAACAGATCGCTTGTCGTTTGAAAAGACGCGCGTACATTCCGATCAACAACCAAGGATGCTACCCCAACGCATGACTCATGCTCTTATGGCATGGGCGGAAGGCCATTGCTGATGGCCGGTTTGCCCAACAATTCCGCTCCGGACACCGCGCCCACCATGGCGGCTCCCCTGCGCCCCCTGATCGATGTGATCCTCGACTGCCTTGACGATGCCAAGGCCGAGGAGACTGTTGCCGTTGATATCACCGGCAAGTCGTCGCTGGCCGACCATATGGTCGTCACCTCCGGCCGCTCGCAGCGCCATGTCGGCGCCGTCGCCGACCAGATGGTCACCGCATTGCGCGAAGCCGGCTACGGCAAGCCGCGCATTGAAGGCCTGCCCCATTGCGATTGGGTCCTGGTCGATGCGGGCGACGTGATCGTCCACATTTTCCGCCCCGAAGTGCGCGAGTTCTACAACATCGAAAAGATGTGGCAGGCCGATTTCGCCGCCGACGCCCACTGATCTAGCCGGTGCGTCTCAGCATCGCCGCCATCGGCCGCATGAAGGCCGGGCCCGAACGTGAACTGGTGGCGCGCTATCTCGATCGCGCCATCGGCGGCGGCAAGCCGCTGGCGCTGACCGGCTTCGACGTCATCGAACTCCCCGAATCCCGCGCTTCTTCATCGGCCTCCCGCAAGGCCGATGAAGCCAAGGCCCTGCGCGCCGCACTCCCCGAGGGCATAATCGTCGCCCTCGACGAACGCGGCAAATCCATCGGCTCCGAGGCTTTTTCCGCCCTCATCGCCCGCTGGCGCGACGACGGCCGCCCCGCTGCCAGCTTCATCATCGGCGGCGCCGACGGCCTCGATCCCGCCTTCGTCGCCTCCGCCGACATGACCCTGAGCTTCTCCCCCCTCACCTGGCCCCACCAGATGGTGCGCATCATGCTGGCCGAACAGCTCTACCGCACCACCACCATCCTGTCCGGCCACCCCTACCACCGCGGCGATTGACCACCCGAAATCCCCGCATGGTTAAATTTCATTAACCTGCGGTTTTCCTCGGTCTTGCTATGGTGCGAACACTGATTCGGGGCTGCGCCCCATGGATGGAGTAGGCATGTCGGTGCGTTCCGGCTTCAGGATTGGCATTGTGGCGGGCGTCGCGCTCGCCGCGCTGTCGGCCCTGCCACTGCTGGCGCAGACCGAGACCCCCGCGCCCGCCACACCGGCACAGGCCGAAACGGCCCCTGTCGCGGGGCCCCCAGCCGCGCCCCCCACGCCGGCCGCCTCTGAACCCGCCCCTGCTGCTGCCCCGGCGCCTGCCGCCGGCGCTGCGCCCGCCGCTCCTGCCACCACGCCACCCGACGCCGCCGCCAGCCAGGCCGATCTCGACGCCGTCATCTCCTCCATCAGTCTCAGCAAGGAGCGCTCCGACGCGCTCAAGAAAGAGATCGCCGATATGGAGGGCGATCGCACCAAGCAGAACGCCGCCCTGATCGCCGCCGCCCAGCGCGTGAAACTGGCCGAAATCGAGGTCGCCGATGTCGAGGAACGCCTGTCCGACCTGATCGTCTCCGAGCTTGAGGTGCGCGGCCGCCTCGATGGCGCCGATAGCCAGATCGCCAATGTTCTGGCCGCCTTGCAGCGCATCTCCCTCAATCCGCCGCCCGCTCTCATCGTCGATCCCGACGACGCCCTTGGCTCCGCCCGCAGCGCCATCCTGATCGCCGCCATCGTGCCGCAGTTGCGCGCCAAGGCCGACGCCGTTACTGCCGATCTCAAGCGCCTCACCGAAATCAAGCAGGCCGCGCTCGATGAGCAATCGGTGCTCGAAGCCAATTATTCCGTGCTCGAAGAAGAGCAATTGCGCATCGCCACGTTGATCGTCGCCCGCAAGCAGGGCGTCGCGGTGATGACCACCCAGCTCCAGGCCGAAGAAAAAGACGCCATGGCGCTCGCCGCCCGGGCCACCTCGCTCAAGGAGCTGATCGACACCCTCGGCCAACGCATGACCAGCGTCTCGACCGCTGCCGCCACCTCCAACTCCGAAGCCGCCGGCGTCGCCATGACCCCCGCGGCCATCCAGGTCGCCCTCGCCAATACCGCCCGCACCGAACCGGCTTTGCCCTTCGGCCAGGCCAAGGGCTACCTCACCCTGCCCTCCAACGGCGTCAACGTGGTGGAGTTCGGCGCCGGCGACGGCTATGGGGGCATCAGCCAGGGTCTCTCGGTGGTCACCCGCGCCCAGGCCCAGGTGGTCGCGCCCGCCGATGGCTGGGTGCTCTATAAAGGCCCTTACCTCAATTACGGCCAAATCATCATTCTCAATAGCGGCCAGAGCTACACCGTCCTTCTGGCAGGCCTTGATACAGTGAGCGTCGATATCGGCCAGTTTGTCCTGATGGGCGAGCCCCTGGGCACCATGGGATCACGCACAATTGGCCGCACCGTCACCACCAGTGCTGGCAACTCCCAGCCGACCCTTTATATAGAACTGCGACACGACAACGCGCCCATCGATCCGACCGGCTGGTGGGCCGCCCCGTCCAAAACGAGCTGAGAGTGGATAAACCCTGATGCGCTTTCCGACCATTCGCGCCGCCGCAATGACCTTGGCGCTGCTGCTGCCTGCGTCCACCCTCGTTGCCCAGGAGCAGCCGGCTGCGCCCGCACCGGCCACCGATCCCGCCGCCCCGGCCCCCGCTCCTGCTGGCGAACCCTCCACTCCCGCCCCCGATCAGGCACCGGACCAGGCCCCAGCGGCCGATCCTGCACCGGGCGGCGAAGAGCCCGCCCCGACCGCCGCTGAAGCCGCCGCCGCTCCGCGCGATCCGCTCCAGGTCTATTCGGACCTCAACCTGTTTGGCGAAATCTTCGACCGTATCCGCGCCGAATATGTCGATCCGCCGGATGAGCAGAAGCTGATCCGCGCCGCCATCCAAGGTATGCTGACTTCGCTGGATCCCCATTCCGGCTATCTGCCGCCGGCCGATTACGACGCCATGCGCGAGGATACTTCGGGCGAATTCGGCGGCCTCGGCATTGAGGTCACCATGGAAGAGGGCGTCATCAAAGTCGTCTCGCCCATCGATGATACTCCCGCCGCCAAGGCCGGCATCCTGTCCAACGACTTGATCGTCAAGCTCGACGACATCGAAGTGCAGGGCATGACGCTCGACGCCGCGGTCGACAAGATGCGCGGCCCGCTCGGCAGCTCCATCAAGGTCACCGTGATGCGCGAAGGCGTGGCGGACCCGATCGATTTCACCTTGCAGCGCGCCACCATCGCCATGCAGGCCGTCAAGTGGTCGATGGAAGGCGATGTCGCCGTGTTGCGCCTGTCGCGCTTCTCCGAACAAGCCTTTGTGGGCATCGAAAAGGCCATCAAGCGCATCTATGCCGATCGCAAGGATGTGCCGCCCAAGGGCATCATTTTGGATCTGCGCAACAATCCGGGCGGTCTGGTCGACCAGGCCGTGTTCGTCTCCGACGCCTTCCTCAAGCAGGGTGCCGTGGTGCTGACTCGCGGCCGCCTGCCGGCCGAAAGTGCCCGCTATGACGCCCAGCCCGATGCGCTCGACGCCTTGATCGCCGATGTGCCGCTGGTGGTGCTGATCAATGGGGGTTCCGCTTCCGCCTCCGAGATCGTCGCCGGTGCCCTGCAGGACCACAAGCGCGCCACCCTCATCGGTAGCCGCTCGTTCGGCAAGGGGAGCGTGCAGTCGATCATCTCGCTCGGCCCCGATGGCGCCATGCGCCTGACCACGGCGCGCTACTACACGCCGAACAACCGCTCGATCCAGGCCCTCGGCATCCAGCCCGATATCGCCATCCAGGAAGTCGTGCCCGCTGAATTCCAGGGCAAGGACACTATCGTTGGCGAAGCCGGGCTTGCCGGCCACATCACCATTGCGGGCCAGGAAGAAACCACGGCTGGCTCCTCGGTCTACGTGGCGCCCGAAAAGGCCGACGATACCCAGTTGCAATATGCCATCCGCCTGATCGACGGCAAGGAGACCGACCCGGCCTTCCCCGCCAAGGGCGACTAAAGCAACGAGCTTTCTGCCGAACTCGCTCCCTCCGCGTCGTCACCACCGGGCCTGTCCCGGTGGTCCAGGGCGCGCGGCAACATGGCTGGATTGCCCGGCCAGCCGGGCAATGACGGCAATCCGGGTTCGGGCGCCCTTGAACCCGCGATGCTCTAAGCCCAAGCCGGTCTGTGTTATGTTTTGAGGGGATGAAGCCGGTGATTCGCCGCCTCTTCCCTTCACTATCTGAACCCCCGTGGGACCCCCAATGGCCAATGATCTCAGCACGCCGCTGACCAGCCGCAAACGCAAACCCAGTTCGGGCAAGCCGCGCAGCTTCCCATTGGCCCGCGTTCTGCTGGGGGTCATCGTTCTGGCGGTCGGCGGCTTCGTGGCGCGCCTGATGCTGGTCGACGATCCCGATGGCGGCCGCCCCACCGAAGAGGTGAGCATCACCTCCACCCGCAACGGCAATGCGCTGGCCAATGATGTCGCCACCGGCCCGGTCACCATCACGGCCGACCCGCAGCAATATCCGGCCGGCGAGGCGCCGCTGACCCCACTGGCGCCCACCGCCTCCACCGGCGATCCCTACGCCGCCCTGCCCGATTTCAGCGAAGAAACCGCCAACGGCCCGATTCCGCGCATCTCCACCACGGGCGAAACCCCGTTCAAGACCTATTCGACGCCGCTCGCCACGCCCCTCGCGCCCGGCAAGCCCGCCATCGCCATCATCGTCACGGGCCTGGGCATCAACGAGCAGGGCTCGCTCGATGCCATCGACCAGCTTCCCCAAGCCGTGACCCTAGCCTTCGCGCCTTATGGCAAGACCCTGCAGTCGACCGTCTCGGCCGCCCGCTCAAGCGGCCATGAAGTGCTGCTCGAAGTCCCGCTCGAACCTTTCGATTATCCGCAGAACGATCCCGGCCCGCAGACCCTGCTCACCGGCGAGCAGCCGCGCGCCAATCTCGACAAGTTGTTCTGGCTGATGGCGCGCTTCGGCGGCTATGTGGGCCTGATCAACAATATGGGCGCGCGCTTCACCGCCTCGGCCGCCGACTTCTCCCCGGTGATGGAGGAATTGGGCTCGCGCGGTCTGGGCTATGTGGACGACGGCTCGTCCAATCGCTCGCTGGCCCCCCAGCTTGCCGCCGGCAACAAGGTGCCGTTTACCCGCGCTGACCTGGTGATCGACACCAATCCGGCCCGCACACCCATACTCGCTGCGCTTGGCAGCCTTGAGGCCAAGGCACTGCAGAATGGTTCAGCTATTGGTATTGTGAGCGCCCTGCCCATATCAGTGCAAAGCGTGGCCGAGTGGTCGCGCGAGCTGGAGGCGAAGGGCATTACGCTCGTCCCCATCAGCGCCCTGATGAAATAGAAAGCCGTTCGCCATGTCCGCACGCCCCGCTCGTGAAGCCTTGCCCTATCGTGATTGCGCGGGGATTGCCGTCTTTAACGCCCAGGGCAATGTGTTCATCGGCCGCCGCAAGTCCGAGGGAAATCCTGAAGCCAGCGCCGAGCATGGCGCGCCCTGGCAAATGCCCCAAGGCGGCATCGACAGGGGCGAGGACCCACTGAAGGCCGCATTGCGCGAGCTACACGAGGAAACCAATATTTCCTCGGTGAGCCTCCTCGCCGAAGCCCCCGAATGGATTTACTACGACCTGCCCGATGACGAGCTGGGCGTCGCCCTCAAGGGCAAGTATCGGGGCCAGCGCCAGCGCTGGTTCGCCTTCGCCTTCACCGGCAATGACAACGAAATCGATGTGCTGACCCCCGGCGGCGGCAAGCACCCCGCCGAATTCGATGCCTGGCGCTGGGAACGCCTCAGCCGCACCCCCGCCCTTATCGTCCCCTTCAAGAAAGACGCCTACGACAAAGTCGTCGCCGCCTTCTCCGACATCCCCCAGCGGTTTACCCACGCCTGAGGCGACGCACTTTCTTCACCTCTCCCTTTGGGGGAGAGGTCGACCCTCTCGGGTCGGGTGAGGGGGCCTTGCTTTGATCTTGGCCGACGATCGCTCATCCAGTAGACCTCATGGTGAGGTGCGCGTGAAACGCGCCTCGAACCACGAAGGTCGTGGTACCTAGGGCGGAACAACCATGAAAACCATCGGCCTCATCGGCGGCATGAGCTGGGAATCCACCGCCCACTATTACCGCGTGCTCAATCATGAAACCGCATCCCGCCTCGGCGGCCTGCACTCGGCCCCGCTCCTGATCCATTCAGTGGACTTCGCCCCCATCGCCGCCATGCAATCGGCCGGTGACTGGGACGGCGCCGGCGCTATCCTCGCCCAAAGCGCCAAGACCCTGGTTGCCGCCGGCGCCGAGATCATCGGCCTCGCCACCAACACCATGCACATCGTCGCCGATACCATCACCGCCGGCCTCGACGCCCCGTTCGTGCACATCGCTGATCCCACCAGCGACGCCCTGCTTGCCGATGGCTTCGACACCGTCGGCCTGCTCGGCACACGCTTCACCATGGAAATGGGCTTTTACCGCGAGCGCCTCTACGCTCGTGGCCTCAAGGTCCTCATTCCGGAGGTCGGCCGCACCAACCTCAACGGTATCATCTACGAAGAACTCTGCCTCGGCATCATCCGCGAGCAATCGCGAACCATCTATATCGACGCCATCGCCCAGCTCGCCGCCCGCGGCGCCCAGGCCGTCATCCTCGGCTGCACCGAAATTGGCATGCTGATCGACGACAGCACCAGCCCCCTGCCGGTCTATGACACCACCGACCTTCACGCCAAAGCCCTGGTGGCGGCGGCGTTGGCTTAGGCGACTTAGCTCGCCATCCGCTTATTGAGAGCCCCGATCTGGTCCCCTCCCCCCTTGAGGGGAGGGTTAGGGTGGGGGGAACTATCCCTAAGAGTGGAGCTTGGCTCAGCGAGGCGCCATTCCCGTGGCGCTCCCCCACCCCGACCCTCCCCTCAAGGGGGAGGGGAAGAAAGTCCTAAGCTGCGCGCCTCATCCGCCCACCCTGGGCATTGCCCAGCTTGAACACATCCACCACCCGATCCAGCTCGACGGCCTGCGCCTCGGTCTGCTCGATCGCCGCATTGGTTTGCTCCACCAGCGCCGCATTATGCTGGGTCATCTCGTCCATGGTGCGCACCGCTACGGTCACTTCCTCGATCGAGGAAGCCTGCTCGCGGCTGGCCCGGGCGATAGCGTCCAGCGCCTGGTGATTGTCGCGCACCGCCGACAGCATCTGCACCAGCTTGCCCGCCGCGTCCGAGACGAGCTTGGAGCCGCCCGCCACTTCCTGCGCGCTCTGTTCGATCAACAGCTTGACGTCCGCCGACGCACTGGCCGCCGATTGCGCCAGCCGCCGCACTTCCACCGCCACCACCGCAAAGCCCTTGCCCGCATCCCCAGCCCGCGCCGCTTCCACCGAGGCGTTCAGCGCCAACAGGTTCGTCTGGAAGGCAATGTCGTCGATCATGCCGATGATGTTGGAAATCTTGCCCGAACTCTGGGTGATCCGCTCCATCGCCTCGGTGGCCTTGGCCATCACCACGCCGCCCTCTTCGGCGGTGCGCGCCGTATTGCCGGCCTGCTTGCTGGCCATTTCGGCCTTGCCGGCATTGTCCATCACCGTGCCCGACAATTGCTCGATCGCCGCCGAAGTCTCCTCGATCGTCGCCGCCTGCTTGGTGGTACGTTCGCTCAAGTCATTGGCCCCCGACAGGATTTCCCCCGTCGCGGTCTTGAGCGCTTCCGAGGTGGTCTTGAGCTGGGTGACGATCTCGGTCAGCCGGTCGGCCACCGCATTGGTGTCGCCCTTGAGCTTGCCGAACGCGCCCTTGTATTCGCCCATCACCCGGCGATCCAGTTCCGCCCGCGCGATCGCGGCCAACACGCCGCTGGTCTCGGCCAGCCCCGTATCCACCGTCGCGACCAGGAGGTTAACCGCCTCGGCCACCGCGCTCAGTTCGCCATCCGCAAAAACCGTTTCCAGCCGCCGCGACAGGTCGCCCGCCGCCGCCGCGCCCACCACTTCGGCGAGACTGCGATTGAGATTGGCCGATTCTGCCGCCCGCTGTGCGTCGAGCCTGGCGCTTGCTTCGGCGCTCGAGGTCAGCTCGGCCCGGCTGCGCAAGGCTTCGGCAAACACCCTGAGCGCCCCGGCCATCGCGCCGATCTCGTCGATCGCCTGCTTGTCATTCGCTGTGACCGACAGGTCACCCTCGACCAGCCGGCCCATGCTTGCCGTCATGCCCACCAGCGGCCGGGTCACGAACTTGCCGCTCAGCAGCACCAGCATCAGCACCAGCAGCCCGATCAGCCCGGCACCCACCCAACTGGTGACGCTCGACAGCAATCCCACCGCACTGGCGGCCACGGTGGCACGGGCATTGTCCCCTTCGATCGTATCGGACACATCCGACATGCCGGTTTCCAGCGTTCCAAACGCCGCCTCGAAGGCCGGAAGTTGCGCCTCGGCATCGGCGACCTTGCCGGCACTGGCCAGCCCCACCAGCGTTTCGGCACTGGTGATATAGCCATCCAGTGGCACCGCAATGGCGTCGAGCGCGCTGCGAATATCGGCCGGCAGGTCAAGATCGCCCTGCGCATCGATGGCGGTGTGGAAGGCCTGCGAATATTCGGTCAATTCGCTCGTCGTCTCGGCCGCCATGGCCGTATCGGCAGCCAGTGCCGCATAGAGCGAGCGATAGACCACGCCCCGCATCGCGTCATGCATCATGTCGGCGGTCATCTGCTCGCGCATCGACACCATTAGCACCGAGGACGCCTCGCCCGCCTTGACGAAGGCATTGCCCACGTAAAAGCTCGAACCCGACATCAGCGCGCCAGTCAGCAAGACCGCGCCCGACAGGCACGCAACCATCGTTGCAAATTTCATGTCGCAGCTACCTCTATTGCTGGCAGCCCGAAGTGAAATTCAGGCCTTGCGAATAATGTACAGCGCGGAACTTAATGAAGTCGTAACCATACTTACTCGACCCGCCAGTCTCACGCGGCGCGACGGTTGGCCCGGCGTGCCTCATTGCGGCCGATCGCCGGCGCCTCTTCCAGCATGAACACATCGACGATGCGATCCAGCTCGCTGGCCTGCGCCTCGGTCTGTTCGATGGCCGCATTGGTTTCTTCCACCAACGCGGCATTATGCTGGGTCATCTCGTCCATCAGCCGCACCGCGATCGCCACTTCCTCGATCGCCGAGGCCTGCGCTTTGCTGGCCGCCGCAATATCGAGCAGCAGCGCATTGTTTTCGCGCACCGCGCCCTGCATTGCCGAAAGCTTGTCGGCCGCTTCCGCCACCAGCTTGCTGCCGCCCGCCACTTCGGTGGCCGAAATTTCGATCAATGCCTTGATCTCGGCCGAAGCGCCCGCCGCCGATTGCGCCAGCCGCCGCACTTCCACCGCCACTACGGCAAAACCCTTGCCGGCATCTCCTGCCCGCGCCGCTTCCACCGAAGCGTTGAGCGCCAACAGGTTGGTCTGGAACGCGATGTCGTCGATCAGCCCGATAATGTTGGAAATCTTGCCCGAGGACTGCGTGATCCGCTCCATCGCATGGGTGGCGCGGCCCATCACGGCCCCGCCATCTTCGGCGGCCCGCGAGACCATGTCGGCTTTGGTGCTCGCCGACGCCGCCTTGACGGCATTCTCGTTGACCGTGCCGGCCAGTTGCTCGACCGCCGCCGATGTCTCTTCGATGGTCGCTGCCTGCCGGGTGGTGCGTTCGCTCAGATCGTTGGCGCCCGCCAGGATTTCCCCGGTTGCGGTCTTCAGCGATCTCGAAGTCTGCCGCAATTGCCCGACGATATCGGTCAATTGTTCGCCCACCTTGTTGGTGCTGTCGCGCAGCGCGCCGAACGCTCCATGGTAGTCGCCCTGCATGCGCACGCTCAGATTGGTATCGGCCAGCGCCGACAAGACCGCCTGCGTCTCGTCCAGCCCGCGCTCGACCGTCGCCACCAGGTTGTTGACGCTGCTGGCCAGCAGGTTCAGCTCGTCATCGGGAAAATCGGCCATCACCCGCTGACTGAAATCGCCCGCCACAGCCGCGTCGACCACCTGGCCAAACGCCACCAGCAGCGAGCCCATCATGTCGGTGCGCTCGCCCTGCGCCCGTGCCTGCCGTGCCTGCTCGGCGCTGTTCATTTCGGCAACCTTGAGCCCGTTGTCGCGGAACACCGCAACGGCCCGCGCCATCTCACCCAGCTCATCCTGCCGCCCGGTGCCCGGTACCGTATCGACATCGGCCGGATCGGCCGCGATAGCGCTCGCCGTATGCACCAGCTTGCGCAGCGGTCCGGTAATGCCACCCCGCACGAAGGCATAGAGCCCAACCACCAGCAGCGCCATCAACCCCAGGCTGATCGCCGCATTGTTCAGCGCCGACTGGCTCTGGCGCGCCAAGGCCTCGCTCATGTCCCAGACGAACACCGCCGTGCCCACAATGGCCTTGTCCGGCCCGAAATGCGCCGGCACAGCCACGAATGTCATCGCGCCGGTGGTCATGTTCTGCACCGCGTCGGCGCCATTGGCGGTCTTGGCCAGGGCCGCCATGTTGGCCGCATAGGTCTCGGAGCCTTCGGTGGCGACGATCTGCTTCCCCTGCAGATCGAAACTGGCGCCGGCGGCGAATTGATCGCCCAGCAGATTCTTCAGCCCCGCATAGGTCGCCGTAATGGTCTCCGGCTTGCCAAAACGAATACCACCCGCCAGTTGCTCGGTGCTGGCCCCGGCGACGATCACATTGGCCCGCTCCAGTTCACCGCGCAGCAAGGCGCTGTTCTGGGTGCTCGATAGCCAGATATTGGCGCCCGCCCCCATCACCATGGTCAATATGACCAGACCGACGATCTTCTGGGTCAGCGAAATCTTCAGCGCCATGATGGCCTCAATTCGGGGAATAGGGCCGGCGCCTGAACGCCGGCCGGTTTATTACAAAGCAGAGACGTCGACGCCGACGGTGATCGCACCGATGACGGCACCCGTCGCGGGGTCGGAGATCGGCACGCTCACCTGGCTCTGGAACACTTGGGTGCTCTCGTCCTGCTCGACGTCGCCGAGATTGACCGCACCGGCGCCGGCACCAAAACTCTTGGTGAACTTGTCCTCGTCGCCCTGCCAATAGTCGGACGTCAGCGTGCTTTGCGCGACATTGAGCCCCTTGGCGTCCATGGCGAAGATTTCAGTATATTTACCCGCCGAGGCGTCCTGCACGCCCTTGAGATATTGCGAGGCGGCATTGCCCAGCGTCGCGTCGATCAGCGGCTTGCTGGCGGCGCCCACTTCGGCCTTCCACTGCGCGTCGAGCGCATCGATCTTGGCCTGGTCATAGCTGGCCGTAACCGCATTCTGCGCCACGATAGCGGCGACCAGCGCCGGGTCCGATGCGAGGGCCTTGATGTCGCCATTGGCCAGCGCGGTCAGCGGCGCGGTGAATTCATCGGCCTGGGCCGGCACAGCCAGCGTTAAGGCCAGCGCGACGCCGGCCATGCTCTTCAATACAACGGAAAAATGCACGTGTGCCCCCTGAGCAATCTCTGCCCAGGGCGATGCGGTAAACTGCCCTGGACTTGGGCAAATCATCCATTTTTAGCGTAAAGACTCGGTGAAGACCCGTAAGTAGCGCCCACAGAGCGGCGCAAACCGTTCACAGTACTCGAAAGAATTTACGCGACGCGGCGCGCCCCTACCCCACTATTGCGCCTTTGCTCGATGGCTGGCGCCACTTCGTCGAGCGTAAACACCGCCACGATCCGATCCAGCGTCGTTGCCTGCGTCTCGGTCTGCTCGATTGCCGCATTGGTTTGCTCAACCAGCGCCGCATTGTGCTGGGTCATTTCGTCCAGCGTATTGACCGCCACCGCGACCTCGCCGATCGCCGCAGCCTGCTCCTGGTTCTCGCGCACCATGGTGTCCATCATCGCCGTATTGGCGCGGGTGCGCTCCAGCATGGCCTGCAGCCGTCCGGCCGCGTCGGCGACCAGCTTGGAGCCCTTGGTGACCTCGGTCGCCGATTGTTCGATGAGCCGTTTCACGTCGGCCGAGGCGCTGGCCGCCGATTGCGCCAGCCGCCGCACTTCCACCGCCACCACCGCAAAGCCCTTGCCCGCATCACCCGCCCGGGCCGCCTCGACCGAGGCATTAAGCGCCAACAGATTGGTCTGGAACGCGATATCGTCGATCAGCCCGATAATGTTGGAAATCTTGGCCGACGAGGCTTCGATCCCGCTCATCGCCGCATTGGCCTTTTCCATCACCTCACCGCCCTCCTGGGCCGTGCGCGCGACCACGCCCGCATCGGTGCTGGCCTGCTGGGCCAGCTTGGCATTGCGGGCCACGGTCTGCGCCAGTTGCTCCATCGCCGCCGCGGTCTCCTCGATGGTCGCCGCCTGCCGCGTCGTCCGCTCACTGAGGTCATTGGCGCCCGACAGGATTTCGCCCGTTGCGGTCTTGAGCGACCGCGAAGTCGCCTTGATCTGGCCCACCACCGCGCCGAATTTGTCGACCGTATCGTTGAGCGCCGTGCGCAGGCCCTCGAATTCCGGCTGGAATGCAGTCTCGATCCGCGCCGTCAGGTCGCCCTCCGCCAGCTTCTCGAGCCCCGCCCCAACCGCCGCCACCGCCTGCTTGCGGGCCGTCACGTCGATGGCGAACTGCACCACCTTGTAGGGCGCCCCGTCGGTGCCCATGATCGGATTGAACGTGCTCTGGATCCACACCTCGTCGCCGTTCCGCGTCCGCCGGCGATATTCGCCGCTCTTGAAGGCGCCCGCCGCAAGCTCGCGCCAGAATTGCTGATAGCCGTGAGAGCTCGGATCGGCATCGAACAGGAATAGCGCGTTGGATTGCCCCCGCACCTCGGCGCCGCTATAGCCCACCAGCTTCAGGAAATTCTCGTTTGCGCTCAGCACCTCGCCGCTCAGGCTGAATTCCACCACCATCTGGGACATCGAAATGGCACTGAGCTGGCCCGCATGGTCGGCCGCGCGCTCCAGGTGCTGGTCGGTCTCAGCGCCCAGTTCGGCCACCCGCAGCGTATTGTCGCGGAACACCTCCACCGCCCGCGCCATGGTGCCGATTTCATTGCGCCGCTCGGTATAGGGCACCACGGTATCGAGGTCCCCCGCCGCAATCGCATTCATCACGCCCGACAGTTTCGGGATCGGGCGGGTCAGTTGCCGCGACAGCAGCAGGCCCAGCGCCCCGATGATCACCAGCGCCCCGCCGCCCACCATGGCCAGCATGCTCAGCGTCGTCCCAACCACCGCTTCGATCGGGCCGCGCGCCACCGCCACTTCCAGCGCCCCGATCACCGTGCCGTCCGCCATGCGGATCGGCTGGTGCAGGGTGTAATAGTCCACGCCGTTGAGCATGGTCTCCCCGCGCACCGGCGTGCCCGCCATCATCGCCTCGTAAAGGCCGTCACCCGCCACGATCGGCGCATCCAGCAGGCGCTCACCCGCAGCATCGAGGAGACTGGTGGTGCCAACAATAAAGTCGGGGCCCACTTCGGGATTGTACACGTAGATCGCCGCCTGCTGCGCCGTGGTGCGCGCAATGGTGTCGATCACGTCGTGGGTGCGGAAGCGCGGCATCGAGCGCATCTGCAGTTCGGCCACATTGCCGGCCTCGTCGGCTACAACGTCGAGGCTGGGCAGGTTGACCTGCAGGATTGCCGCCGTGATACGGGTCGCCGCCGCCACTTCCTTATCGGCATCGTCGCGCGCCGAGCCGGACAGGGTTATGAACACGCCCAGGGATACCGCCAGGATGGCGATGGCGATCGAACCCACCGCCATGGCGGCGATGGCGAAGGTCAGCCTTATATTGCCAAACACGCGTCCGAATAGCTTGCCCATGCCCAAAGCCCCACTTGGCCGCCATGTCCACCATGCCAGCGCGTCCACACTTGGGCGTCAGAGTGCGCACAAATCCTTAAGCAGGGGTTTATGTCGTGATAATTTCATAGGCTGCCCAATGACTTGCCTATTTGTTGGGCGGATTGTTCAAACTTGGTCGCGCAATCTCGCGCCAGCATAGTTCCAGCTACAAAAAAGCCGCCCCTTTTCGGAGCGGCCGTCTATCGCAGGGTGTGCCGAGTTTCAGGTCAGGCCGAGTCGAGACCGGCGGTTATCGAGAACTGGAGCGGAGCCACCTGAAAATCAATACACCCTAATGCACGTGGGCGCCGTTGAGCTGCCCCGCTTCGATGGCGAGGTTCAGCAAGCCGCTGACCACGTCTTGAGCATATGACTTGTCTTCGAACGACTGCGCCTGGGCCAACTGCTCTTCGGCCGATTTGATTTCGGCAGCCAGTTCGGCATGGTCGAACTCGGCATAGGGCGAAGCCTCTTCGGCCAGAATGGTCAACCCGTCGGGCGAGACATCGGCAAATCCACCGCGCACGAAATAGATCTCGTCGCGCCCGCCCTCACGATTGACCGTGATGAAGCCCGGCTTCAGCGTCGTCATGAACGGCGCATGGTCGTTCATCACCGTGAAATAGCCCTCGGTACCCGGGACCGTGACCGAGATCACGACTTCTGACAGCACCAGCCGCTCGGGCGACACGATCTCGATCTTGAGGCCTTCAGCCATTCACTCGGTCCTTTAGCAAGAAATCCAGCATGCTGGCTGGCCCGCCGCGAACGGCGGGCCGATTGGCGACAAATCAAGCGGCCTGCGCGGCCAGCTTCTGGGCCTTCTTGACCGCATCTTCGATGGTGCCGACCATGTAGAAGGCGCCTTCTGGGAGGTGGTCATATTCACCGTTCACCAGGCCCTTGAAGCCCTTGACGGTGTCTTCGAGCGACACGAACACGCCCGGAGTACCGGTGAAAACTTCAGCAACGTCAAAGGGCTGGCTCATGAAGCGCTCGATCTTGCGGGCGCGGGCCACGGTCACCTTGTCCTCTTCGGAAAGCTCGTCCATGCCCAAAATCGCGATGATGTCCTGCAGCGCCTTATACTTCTGCAGCACTTCCTGCACGCTACGGGCCACGCGGTAATGCTCTTCACCAACCACCAACGGATCCAGAATACGCGAGTTGGACGCCAGCGGATCAACCGCCGGATAAATTCCCTTTTCCGAAATCGCACGGTTCAGCACGGTCACGGCGTCAAAGTGGGCGAACGAGGTCGCCGGTGCCGGATCGGTCAAATCGTCGGCGGGCACGTACACGGCCTGCACCGAAGTGATCGAGCCCTTGTTCGTGGTGGTGATGCGTTCCTGCATCGCGCCCATGTCGGTGGCCAGCGTCGGCTGGTAACCCACGGCGGACGGGATACGACCCAGCAGAGCCGACATTTCGGCGCCGGCCTGGGTGAAGCGGAAAATGTTGTCCACGAAGAACAGCACGTCCTGGCCCTGGTCGCGGAAGTTTTCCGCAACGGTCAGGCCGGTCAGCGCCACGCGGGCACGCGCGCCAGGGGGCTCGTTCATCTGGCCGAACACGAGGGCGCACTTGGAGCCGGCGGCCGAGCCACCGTTCTCATGGGGGTCCTTGTTCACGCCCGATTCGATCATTTCGTGATAGAGATCGTTGCCTTCGCGGGTGCGTTCACCCACGCCAGCGAACACCGAATAACCACCGTGCGCCTTGGCGACGTTGTTGATCAGTTCCTGGATCAGCACGGTCTTGCCCACGCCGGCGCCGCCCATCAGGCCGATCTTGCCGCCACGAGCGTAAGGAGCGATCAGGTCCACGACCTTGATGCCGGTGACCAGAACCTGGCTTTCCGGGTTCTGCTCAGCGAATGACGGCGCGTCCTGGTGGATTTCGCGCCTGTCGGTTTCGCCGATCGGGCCGGCTTCGTCGATCGGCTCGCCGATGACGTTCATGATACGGCCCAGGGTTGCTTCACCAACCGGCACCATGATGGCAGTGCCCAGATCGGTCACTTCGGCGCCGCGCACGAGGCCTTCGGTGGTGTCCATGGCAATGGTGCGCACGGTGTTTTCACCCAGGTGCTGCGCCACTTCAAGAACCAGGCGCTGGCCATTATTGGTGGTTTCAAGTGCATTGAGAATCGCGGGCAGGTGGTCGTCGAAAGTGACGTCGACGACGGCGCCGATGACCTGCGATACGCGACCGGCTCTTTTGTCTGCCATTTGTTCGTCCTCGCTTGAGAGTTAGAGCGCGTCCGCGCCCGAATGAGAGTTAGAGCGCTTCCGCGCCGGCAATGATTTCGATCAGCTCGGTGGTGATCTTGGCCTGGCGCTGACGGTTGTAGCTCAGCTGCAACTGGCCGATCATTTCGCCGGCGTTCCGGGTGGCATTGTCCATTGCGGACATCTGCGCGCCGTAGAACGAAGCGCTGTTTTCCAGCAGCGCCCGCAGAATCTGCACCGAGATATTGCGCGGCAGCAGGTCTTCGACGATCGCCTCTTCGCTCGGCTCGTATTCGTAGGGGATCGCAGCGGCCGCAGCCTCGCCTTCGCCCTTGGCCGGCAGCTTTGCCGGAATGATCTGCAGCGCCGTCGGCACCTGGCTGATCACCGACTGGAAGCGGGCAAAGAACAGCGTCGCCACGTCGAATTCGCCGGCATTGAACATTGCCAACACTTTTTCCGCGACCTGGCTGGCCTGGGCGAACCCGACCTGCTTGATCTCGCGGAAATTGAAGGTGTCGACGATATTGTCCGGATATTGCCGGCGCAGGATTTCGTGGCCCTTGCGGCCCACGGTCAGCATCTTGACCGTCTTGCCCTGGCCGATCAGCTTGGCCGCATGCTCGCGCGCCAGACGGGCGATCGAGGAATTGAAGCCGCCGGCGAGGCCACGCTCGCCGGTTGCCACGATCAGCAGGTGCACCTGGTCCTTGCCATTGCCGCCCAGCAGTACCGGGGCATTGGCCTGGCCATCATAGACCGCGCCAAGCGCCGCCAGCACCTTTTCCATGCGCTCGGCATAGGGGCGCGCAGCCTGGGCCGCATCCTGGGCACGGCGCAGCTTAGCCGCCGCAACCATCTGCATGGCCTTGGTGATCTTCTGCGTCGACTTGACCGAGTCGATTCGGTTCTTGAGGTCCTTCAGCGAAGCCATGGGGCCCCTGCTCCTTATGTGGCCTTCGGAGCGTGACCGGCAAAAGTGGAGACCACTTCTGCCGTGCGATCACGCGACGACGAACTAAGCCGCGTAGCTCTTCTTGACTTCGTCGAGCGCAGCCTTGAGCTGGGCGCGACTGTCATCGGACAGCGCCTTTTCGGTCGCGATCGTGCCGAGCAGTGCAGCATACTTGCCGCGCAGCGCCGACAACACCGACTTCTCGAAATCCGCGACCTTGTTGACCGGCAGGCTGTCGAGATAGCCATTGGCGCCGGCAAAGATCACCGCGACCTGCTCTTCCATCTTGAGCGGGCTGAACTGAGGCTGCTTGAGCAGCTCGGTCAGGCGCGCACCACGATTGAGCAGACGCTGGGTCGAAGCATCGAGATCGGAACCGAACTGGGCGAAGGCGGCCATTTCGCGATACTGCGAAAGTTCGCCCTTGAGCGAGCCGGCAACCTGCTTCATCGCCTTGACCTGAGCGGACGAGCCCACGCGGCTCACCGACAGACCGACGTTCACCGCAGGACGGATGCCCTGGAAGAACAGGTTGGTCTCGAGGAAGATCTGGCCGTCGGTGATCGAAATCACGTTGGTCGGGATATAGGCCGACACGTCGTTGGCCTGGGTCTCAATCACCGGCAGAGCAGTCAGCGAGCCCGAACCGTGAGCTTCGTTCAGCTTGGCGGCGCGTTCCAGCAGGCGCGAATGCAGGTAGAACACGTCGCCCGGATAGGCTTCGCGACCCGGCGGACGACGCAGCAGCAGGCTCATCTGGCGGTAGGCAACGGCCTGCTTGGTCAGATCGTCATAGGCGATCACGGCATGCATGCCATTGTCGCGGAAGAACTCGCCAATGGCGCAGCCGGTAAACGGCGCAATGTACTGGAGCGGTGCCGGATCGGATGCGGTTGCGGCGATGACGACCGAATACTGCAGCGCGCCGGCTTCTTCGAGCTGGCGCACGAACTGCGCCACGGTCGAACGCTTCTGGCCGATAGCCACGTAGATGCAATACAGCTTGTCGGTTTCCGACGCGTTGGCGTCGTGGGCCGGCTTCTGGTTGAGGAAGGTGTCGAGAATGATCGCCGACTTGCCGGTCTGACGGTCACCAATGATCAGCTCACGCTGGCCACGGCCGACGGGGATCAGCGCATCGATGGCCTTGAGGCCAGTCGACATCGGCTCATGCACCGACTTGCGCGGCAGGATGCCCGGCGCCTTGACGTCGACGCGACGGCGTTCGGTGTGCTCGATCGGGCCCTTGCCATCGATCGGATTGCCGAGACCGTCGACGACGCGACCGAGCAGGCCCTTGCCGACTGGAGTATCCACGATCGAGCCGGTGCGCTTGACGACGTCACCTTCCTTGATCGAACGGTCATTGCCGAAGATCACGACGCCGACATTGTCGGTTTCCAGGTTCAGCGCCATGCCCTTGATGCCGCCCGGGAACTCGACGAGCTCACCGGCCTGCACCTTGTCCAGGCCATAGACGCGGGCGATACCGTCACCGACGCTGAGCACCTGACCGACTTCGGAAACCTGGGCTTCCTGGCCGAAATTCTTGATCTGGTCCTTGAGGATCGCAGAAATTTCCGCGGCTTTGATGTCCATTATCCGACCTCTTTCATGGCGATCTTCATCGCAGCGAGTTTTGTCTTGAGGGAGCTGTCGATCATCTGGCTGCCGACCTTCACCTGAAGGCCGCCAATCAAGGAGGAATCGACGAATTGGTTGAGCGTGACGGTCTTGCCGATCTTGGCCTTGAGCGTCTCGGCCAGGTCCGCGACCTGCGCGCCGGTCAGCGGCGTCGCCGAAGTCACGTCGGCGGTCACTTCGCCACGCGCCTTGGCGGCGAGTTCGCGGAAGCCCACGATGATCTGATCGAGTGCGAACAGGCGTCCGTTCTTGGCGACCAGCTTGAGAAAATTTGCCACCAGAGAGTTGGTCGTGGCCTTGGCGAGCAGCGCACCGAGCGCGTCTGCCTTGGCATCGCCGGTGATCACCGGCGAGCGCAGGAAGCGGGCGAAATCGTCGCTCTCCCCGATCAGCCGGGAAATATCGGACAGCGACGTCTCGACGGACGCCAACTGGTTCTCGCTCTCAGCGAGATCGAACAGCGCCGACGCGTAAGGTCGTGCGATCTGCACAAGCACTGAATTCTGCGCTGCCAATGCCGCATCACCCTCTTGGTTGCCGCCTGCCTCTTCGTCCAAAACTCGAAGGAATCCAGGCGGTCGCTGACACTTGTTGTTTTTATGAGAAAGAGGCCGTCTGGAGACCCCTTCAAAGTCGCGCCCGCTCTAACACGAGCATCGCGCGGCTTGCAAGGCTTGGGGGCGAGATTCAGGCGCGGTGAAAGTGTCGCAGGGGCGCGTAGCGACGAACTCGGCTTATGCCTGCTTCCTGGCACGCTTGAGGCTATCGGCTAAAACCGCATTCATCCGCGTCTGCCAACCTGGCCCATCTGCCTTAAATCCAGCCACCACGTCGGGATCGAGCCGCAAGCTTACAGACACCTTTGGCGACTCCGACTTCGGCCGACCCGGCATAGATAGGCCACGTTCGGCAAAGAATTGCGCTGCAGGGATGGACCGGCGCATCGCCTCTTCAGTCAATTCAGGATTTTCCTCGTCGGGAACGCCGTAAATGCGCTTGTCACTGTTCACTTTTGTCATAGCGCGAATACTCCTTGCTGTTGAATGGCCGAATGCTGATCACGCGCGTCGTTGGCCCACGCAACGTGAAGACGATTGAATAGCCCTGGCCGTCTAAAGCGTAGCCGCGTGCCAGAAAGCGATCCTCTCCATACTCGGCACGGTCATCGCGCTCGATCAAGGCGCCGCTCCAGTCGAAGCTGATGGCCAGCGTAAAGTCGACGCCATGCTTTGCTCTGTTCGACGCGTTCTTGGCTTCGTCCCATTCGAATTCCATCGAACCCCCTCGATGTAGTATCAAGCAACAGGCAAGTCAATTTCTGTATATACACAAACTACATAAAGCTCATCGGATCGATATCCACCTGCACGCGCAGGTTGCCGGTCACCTTCTCCGCCGATCCCAGCCAGAACCGGACGTAGCCGGACAAATCGAAATCCTTGCCGCTCTGCGCCAGCAGCCGCACCCGGTGGCGGCCGCGCACCATGGCCACCGGCGCGTCGGCCGGCCCGAACAGCTTTACTCCATCCGCCATCGGCGCCGCCGATAGCAGCTTCTTGGCAAACCCCATCGCCGCATCATGCTCGTTGGCCGAAACGATCAGCGCCGCCAGCCGCCCGAATGGCGGCAAGCCGCCAGCCTCGCGCGCCACTAGTTCATGGGCATAAAACGCCTCGCGGTCCCCGCTGACCATCGCCTTCATCACTGGATGGTCGGGATGATAGGTCTGCAAAAATGCCTTGCCGGTGCGTGAGGCCCGCCCGGCGCGCCCCGCCACCTGAGTCAAAATCTGGAACGTCTTTTCCGCTGCGCGCGGATCGCCATGCGCCAGTCCCAGATCGGCATCGAGCACGCCGACCACGCTCAGCTTTTCGAAATGGTGCCCCTTACTAACCAGTTGGGTGCCGATGATCAGGTCGAACTCGCCCTTTTCTATTTCCGAGAATCGATCGCGCAATTGCGCATTGCTGCCCATGTCCGAGGACAGGATCACCCGCCGCGCATCGGGGAACCGCGCCGCGGCTTCCTCGGCGACCCGCTCGATCCCCGGCCCCACCGCAGTCAGCGTATCGGCCTCGCCGCACTTGCCACACACCTTTGGCGTGCGCACTTCGTGCCCGCAATGATGGCACATCAACACGCCGCGAAAGCGGTGCTCCACCATCCAGGCCGAACAATCGGGGCACTGATACTGGTGCCCACAGGCCCGGCACAGCGTCAGCGGCGCATAACCGCGCCGGTTGAGGAACAGCAGCGCCTGTTCGCCCCGCTCGATCGCCGAAAACACTTCGCGCGCCAGTTGCGGAGCAATCCATTGCCCCTTTTCCGGCCCATCCACCCGCATGTCGATGGTGGTGATATTGGGCATGGCCGCCTCGGCGAAGCGCGAGGTCAGCAGCACATGCGCGTAGCGCCCCACATTGGCATTGTTGCGCGTCTCCACCGACGGCGTTGCCGACGACAGGATCACCCGTGCGTTGGCCAGGTGCGCGCGCACCACCGCCATATCGCGCGCGTGGTAATTGACGCCCTCGGCCTGCTTGTAGGCGCCGTCATGCTCCTCATCGAGCACCAGCATGCCCAGTTCGCGAAACGGCAGGAACAGCGCCGAGCGCGCGCCCACCACTGCCCGCACCGTGCCGTCCAGCACGCCGCGCCAGACCTTGCCGCGCTGCACCGGCGTCATGTCCGAATGCCACTCGGCCGGGCGCGTGCCGAACCGCTTGGTGAAACGCTCAAGGAAGGTATGCGTCAACGCGATTTCCGGCAGCAGGATAAGCGCCTGCCGCCCGGCCCGCAAAGTATCGGCCACCGCCTCGAAAAACACCTCGGTCTTGCCGCCCCCCGTCACCCCATCAAGCAGCGCCACGCCGAACGCATGCGGATCGAGCGCCGTGATCTGTTCCAGCGCCGCCTGCTGCTCCGCGTTCAGCGTGGCGATTGCGCTATCCGGATCTGGCGGCAACACGATCGGCGGCGGCGCCATTTCCAGCCGCTCCACCGCACCGGCCCGTTCCAGCCCTTCAATCACCGAGACCGAAACCCCCGCTGCCCCGATCAGTGCAGGTTTGGGCCAGGCCTGATCGTCATTGAGCACGTCGAGCACCCGCAACCGCGCCGGGGTCAGTTTGTCGGGCTCGAACCCGGTCCGGCGAAACGCCACCACCGGTTTGGGCGTGTCCAGCGCCTCGCTTGAGCGCAGCACCGCCCGCAACACCTGCCCCGGCGGCGCCAGCGTATAGCGCGCCACCCATTCCACCAGCTTCAGCAATTCCTCGCTGAGCGGTGGCACCTCATAGGCATAGCCAATGTCCTTGAGCCGGTTATGGGCAAAATTGTCCTTGGGCGGCCCCCAGACCACGCCCAGCGTCAGTCGCGGCCCCAGGGGCACCGCGACGATCGAGCCGCGCGTCACCGCCATGCCGGCCGGCACGCGATAGGAATACGGCCCCTCGACCGCCACCCCCACCATCACCGCAACAATGTCCGGACGATCCAGCATTAGTACCCGCTTTGTTCACTGCGCAAACATAGGGATTGCGCAGTGATTCTGCGAGCCGCCCCTACATCACCACCAGGGTCGAGCCGGTTTTCACCGAATCGGCCAGGTGGATGACGTCCTGCTGCAGCAGGCGCACACACCCGCTCGACACGGCCTTGCCGATGCTGGTCTCATCGGGATTGCCGTGGATGCGATAGATGGTATCGACCTGGCCCTGGTGGATATACATCGCGCGTGCGCCCAGCGGATTGCCGATGCCTGGCTCCATTCCGTGGCGGTATTGTTCCAGCTCCGGCTGGCGATCGATCATTTCGGATGGCGGCGTCCAGGTTGGCCACTTCTTCTTGTAGGCGATATGGGCGCGCCCGGCCCACGCAAAGCCATCGCGGCCGATGCCGACGCCGTAGCGCGTTGCCATCCCGGCCTCGCCCACATGATAGAGGAAGCGGTTGGCGGTATCGACCACCACCGTGCCTGGCTTTTCGCCGGTCGGATCGACAACCTGCTGGCGCCAATAGAGCGGATCGACCAGCGTCATATCTGCGGCGCGCAGCGCATAGCCCTCGTCTTCAAGCGGACCGTACATCATCTGCACATCGGGTGGCACCGCGTGACGCGGCGGTTCGGCGGCCACGACCAGGCGTTGCGGCGTGGTTGTGGCGCAACCTGCCATAGCCAGGGCCGAAAGGCTGGCAGCGCTCGCCAGAAACTGGCGGCGGCCAAGAGAAACATTGATCATGTGAATACTCGGATGAGCGGCCAGGGGCCGCGAAAAAAGGAAAATGGTGAACTGACTTGCGGCTCAGCCCAGCCTGGGCGGCGGCAATTCCGCCTCTGGCGTCGCGGCCGTCAGCGGAGGCACCATGGCCCGTGCGAGGTGGTGGCCGATCGATGGCCGCACGGTCGAAACTGTCGTCACCATAACGCCCAGGTCAGGATGACAGGGCAACAGGCGCTTGCCCCCCACAAGGTGGCACCCTACCACGATCCGTTGCGACGCCGATTCGGACACTGCGCTATCGCTGGGAATTGACGTCCATATCGGTCCACGCACGCCCGCGCCCAGCGAAACACTGGGTGCGCTCAGGGCAACCAGTGCCATGATCAGGGCCAAAATGCTGAGGAAACGCGTCATGCTTCCCCTGTATCGCGCGCCTCTGCCCCATGAAAGGTCTGTCACGCCGCCGTGTAGCCGCCTGGGCGCATCCCGGCGCGCAGTGGTGCAAATTGGCTACAGAAAGCACCCGTGCCAAGGAAACGAGAGCTAGTTTTCGCCGCAATGCTCGGCCCCGCAGACCTGCTGACAGGCTCTGACAGCAGCAGGGCGCATGCTCATTCTCCAAGCAAAGGAGGATGTCATGACCGCCATGACCGATCGTCTGCCAGCCCACAACGACCTCGTCGTCATCGCCGAACGCGCCAGCCTTTACCAACTGCTGCTCTCAGCCCTGCGCTACCAGCGCAAGCCCCAGCCCCTGCCAACTTGGCTCTATGCCGATCTGGGCCTGCAACCGAGCCGGGATCGGGAGTTTGTGCCCCGAGGGCGGTGAAGGGCGGCCTAGAAGCTGCCCTTCAGGCCCGCGGTGACGTCGATGGTGCGCAGGTCCAGCCCGCCGCTATTGCTGCCGTAAAACAGGACCGCGCCAGTGCCGGTGTCGCGCACATCGCTGGTGGCC
The DNA here is from genome assembly GCF_028290435.1 of Devosia sp. Classification (GTDB taxonomy): domain Bacteria; phylum Pseudomonadota; class Alphaproteobacteria; order Rhizobiales; family Devosiaceae; genus Devosia. The sequence continues at coordinate 41,646 of NZ_JAQGJV010000088.1, forward strand.
TTTGTGGTGAAGACCTGACTATAGCGCGCCGCCACGAACAGCTGCGACGTGGGACCCAGATCGAAAGCCGCATTGGCGCCGATTGCCAGCGTCGGGGCAACATAGAGAGCATCGGAAAACCGCAGGTCGCGCTGCCAATGCTCATCGGTGGAGCGGCCGAACACCGTCACCCCGGCACGCAACATACCGCCCAAATGCAGACTGCCACTGTCCATCTGCCCGTCGACGCCCGCAAACACCGAGGGCAATTGTTGGCGATAGGTGACTACCGGCCCCGCCGGAATATTGAAGCCGTTGTTACGAAACCCGCCCGTGCTGTAGAGCGCGCTGCCGCCGGACGCCGTCCATTGCACATCGCTATATTGCAGCCCGCCATTGAGATTGATCGAGCCGGCCTCGCTCCGCACGAGATCGTAGCCCAAATCCGCGCTGCCGCTGGCGAAATAATCCAGTTGCGTATCGGGATGCTGGCTGCGATCGGTCCAGTCATCCGGCCCGTTGCCCGGCACGAAGGGACCGGCGCCGTCATAGTCCTGCCAGTCATAGTCCTCCATGTAGGAACTGCCCGATAGCGCCAGCGCCCCCTCGGCCTTGAGGGTAAATCCGCCGCCAAGCTGCACATCGGCGCCACTGCGCAAGACTGGCGCCGTGCTTTGCCAGGTCAACTGGCTCAGCGTGTGATTGCCGTCGAACACGAATTCATTGGCCTGCAGGCTCATGGCGCCGACGCTGGCCGAAAAGACCACGCGCTCATCCAGCGCATCGTTGCCGATATCCTGCGCCCCCGCGGGAGCGCAGCCGAGCAATAGCGTCAGCCCGACGCCACATCGCCATGATGATCGCAACATTATGGGCATTGGTGCTCCACGGTCCCTTACCTCGTGTATAAAGCCATTGTGGCGTTAAACAACGCTTTACCACCTGCGCCGAGACTGTTGGCCATGGCCGATTCTGCCTTCGCCACCGATGAAACCGTTCGCGCCCAGATCAATCTGTGGCAGCGCGACCTCGGCTCGGTGCGCCGCCTCGCTGACAATACGCTCGAAGCCTATAGCCGCGATCTCGATCAGTTCCTGACCTTCCTTTGCGCCCACACCGGGGGCCCGGTAACCCTGACAACGTTTCGCGAGCTGCGCGGCGCCGACATTCGCGCCTTCATGGCCCAGCGTCGCAATGACAGTCTGGGCTCGCGCTCACTGGCGCGGGTGCTGTCCGCGCTCAAATCCTTTTTCCGCTACCTTGAGCGTGAAGGCGTCGTCACCACCGAAGCGCTCAACATCATCCGCACCCCCAAGCTTGCCCGCTCGCTGCCCAAGGCCCTGACCGTGATCGAGGCGCGCAGCGCCATCACCACAACGGGTGAAATGGAGGAACGCCCTTGGGTCGCCGCTCGCGACATGGCGGTGCTCTCGCTGTGTTACGGCGCGGGCCTGCGTATTTCCGAGGCGCTCGCCATCACCCGCGGCGATCTTGAGGACACAGCGCTGCGCGTTACCGGCAAGGGCGGCAAAATCCGCCTCGTGCCGTTGATCGACGCTGTTCGCCGCTCTATCGATACCTATCTGGAAATCTGCCCGTTCAAGCTCTGGCCTGAAGAGCCGCTGTTTCGCGGCATCAAGGGCGGCGTGCTGTCGCCCCGCCTGATCCAGCTTCGTGTTGTTCAATTGCGCGGCGCCCTCGGCCTGCCGCCTTCGGCCACCCCGCATGCGCTGCGCCATTCCTTCGCCACCCATCTGCTCAGCCGGGGCGGCGACCTGCGTGCCATTCAGGAACTGCTCGGCCACGCCTCGCTTTCCACCACCCAGATTTATACCGCCGTCGATACCGACCGCCTGCTCGACAGCTACCGCAAGGCTCATCCCCGCGGCTGAATTGATTAGCATCCTATTGGCTTTACAGCCGCCCGCCCGCAATGCTACCAACTTGCCATGCACTCGTCCGCCAATCTCCTCCTTACGATCTGGCTTTCTGGCACCCTTCGGGCCCGGACCGAGCGCTGACGACCTAAGCGACTTCATGTTCACCGGCCCGCCTTCGTGGCGCTCCGGTGTGCTACAGGCGGGTCCTTCCAGGACTTCACACATGTCATCGCCTGCCGCAGTCCCAACCGCCACCAGCGCCGCCGATCCCCTGGGCTATGCTTTCGCCATGGGCGGAGCCATCCTGTTCTCGTCCAAATCCATCCTGATCAAGCTCGCCTATGCCGAGGGCGCGCCCACCGAAACGCTGCTCGCCTTGCGCATGCTGGTGGCGCTGCCGGTCTATGTCGTCATCTTTTTCGTGCTGTTGCGTCGCCAGCCCGAACTGAAAGCCAAGCTGACGCCGGCGCTGGTGGTACCCGCCATGGCCACCGGCATCTTGGGCTATTACGTCTCCAGCTACCTCGACTTCGCCGCACTGAACTACATCACCGCCCAATATGGACGGCTGGTGCTGTTCACCTATCCGTTCTTCGTGGTGCTGTTCGGCGCGCTGTTCTTCCGCGAAAAATTTGATTGGCGCATCGTGCCCGGCATGCTGGTGGCCTATGGGGGCATTGTGCTGATCTTCGGCTGGAGCTTTCTCGACCAGCCCGATGGCCTGCTGCACGGCACGCTGCTGGTGCTGACCGCCGCCGTCACCTTCGCGTTCTACCAATTGTTCGCTAAGGGCCGCATGCGCCAAATGGGCACCGGGCTGTTCACCTGTATCGGCATGTCGACCGCCGCGCTTCTCGCCATCGCCCAGAGCATGGTCATCGGCGGCCCCGATGCCTTCGTTCATCTGCCCCACATGGTGTGGGTCTATGGCTTGGGCTTGGGCGTATTCGCCACCGTGCTGCCCTCATTCCTGATGAATGCCGCCATCGCCCGGATCGGGCCGCGCGCCAATTCCTCGACCGCGGCCTTTGGCCCGATCGTTACAATTGCCTTCGCGGTGGTGTTTCTATCCGAACCATTTACGGTCTTCCATGCCGTCGGCACTGCCTTAGTCATCCTCGGTTCAGTAATGTTCAGCCATGCAGAGCGTCGAGAAAGAAACCGCCAAGTCTAAAACTTTGGGACAAGGCTTTTGAGCGCCGCAAAGCCGCTGTAATGTGCAGCCAGGCCTTGTGGACAGACCTTTGGGAGAACAATTGATGATCGCCACCAGAAAGCTGCTGACATGCACCTTGGCAGGGCTTGTCCTGTCGACCGGTCTGGTACTGCCGGCCTTTGCACAAAAGATCGGCGCGCCGACACCGCCGGCCGCCACTGCCACAACCGGTGACGTCGATTTCGGTGACGATAGCGGACAATGGCCCAAGGACACCGAATGCGACGACTCGCGTTTTACCGGCACCGGCATGGCAACCGAAATGGACGACAGCGCCATCCGCAAGGACGCCACCGATTGTAGCGCCGCCTTTGCCAAGGGCACCATCACCCTCAAGGACACCGGTACCGCCCCCGCCGATATCGCCATCGCGACCCCGATCGACGCCATCAATTTCGGCGACGACACCAGCGAATGGAACAAGGACGGCGAATGCGACGATCCGCGCTTCCAGGGCACCGGTTCGGCCAGCGAGCTAGTCGATGCCGACCTGATGAAGGACGCCACCGACTGCAAGGCCGCCTATGAGAAGGGCACCATCACCCTCAAGGATACAGGAACCACCACCGACACCCCGGTCGCCATCAACAATACCGATATCGACTTCGGCGACGATAGCAGCGAGTGGAGCAAGGACGGCGAGTGCGACGACTCGCGCTTCGACGGCACCGGCATGGCCTCCGAAATGGACGACAGTGCCATTTCCAAGGACGCCACCGATTGCAGCGCGGCCTTCGCCAAGGGCACCATCACCCTCAAGGACACAGGCACCACGACCCCAGTTGCCAATGCCGATGTCGATTTCGGCGACGACAGCAGCCAGTGGTCCAAGGATGGCGAATGCGACGATCCGCGCTTTACCGGCACGGGCTCCGCCAGCCAGCTGCTCGACGAAGACAAGCTGCATGACGCCACCGACTGCAAGGCCGCCTTCACCGCCGGCACCATCACACTCAAGACCGACGGCACTGACGGCGGCGACGTTCCAGTGGTCGCCACCGGCGACATCGTCTTCGGCGACGATGCCGGCGAATACAACAATGACCAGGAATGCGACGATCCGCGCTTCGAGGGCACTGGCGTTGCCAGCGAACCTGTTATCGAAAACCGCATGCACGACGCCACCGATTGTCAGGCCGCCGTTACCGCGGGCACCGCGACCATGAAGGCCGGCGAGACCAACGAGGCCGCCGCGTTCGATTACGGCACCGACAATTCCAAATATGCCAATGATGGCGAATGCGACGACAAGCGCTTTGTCGGCACCGGCATGGACAAGAAGCTGCTCGAGGAAGACGTCTCCAACGACGCCACCGATTGCCGCACCATGGTCGAATCGGGCGCCCTGAGCATCATCCCGGTCTACGATCCCGCCTATCTTGCCGGCGCTCCCTACGACAGCAAAGGCATCAACTTCGGCGACAACACCTCCGAATACGCCAATGACGACCAGTGCGACGACCCGCGCTTCCAGGGCCCGGGCACTGCCTCGACCCTGCTCGACGGCGACCTGCGCCACGACCGCGACGACTGCAAGAAAGCCTATGAAGCCGGCACGGTTATTTTGATCGACTAAGCTGGGCTGATCTCAAATGCGAACGGCGGGACTTGGGTCCCGCCGTTTTTGTTTCTAAATCGGGGCTAACCGTCACCCCCTCCCGACCTCCCCATCAAGGGGAAGTGTCTGCCGGGGGGTTGAACTGGATCGAACGTCAAGAGTGGAGAGAAACCTCCCCCTTGATGGGGGAGGTAGGAGGGGGGTGTTCTCGATTGACCACTATGCTGGCAATCCCGCTCCGCCCCCGTGACCCTGAGTCTGTGGTGACCTTGGGACGTCAAGCGGCCCGGCGTTCGACCATCATCTTCTTGATTTCCGCAATCGCTTTGGCCGGGTTCAGGCCCTTGGGGCAAACCTTGGCGCAGTTCATGATGGTGTGGCAGCGATAAAGCTTGAAGGGGTCTTCCAGGTCATCCAGCCGCTCGCTCTGGCTCTGGTCGCGCGAATCGATCAGCCAGCGATAGGCCTGCAGCAGCGCAGCCGGTCCGAGATACTTCTCCCCATTCCACCAATAGCTCGGGCACGAGGTCGAGCAGCAGGCGCACAGGATACACTCGTATAGCCCGTCGAGCTTGGCGCGCTCGGGAACACTTTGCGTCCATTCCTTGTCGGGCGCCGGCGTCGTGGTCTTGAGCCAGGGCTCGATGGCGCGATGCTGGGCGTAGAAATTGAACAGGTCCGGGATCAGGTCCTTGACCACCGGCATATGCGGCAGCGGGTAGATTTTGATCGGCCCGCTCGAGTCATCCATGCCCTTGGTGCAGGCTAGGGTATTGAGCCCGTTGATGTTCATCGAGCATGAGCCGCAGATACCTTCGCGGCAGGAGCGGCGCAGCGTCAGCGTTGCATCGACCTTGTTCTTGATCCACAGCAGGCCATCCAGAATCATCGGCCCGCAATCATCGAGATCGACGAAATAGGTATCGATGCGCGGATTGTCGTCGCTATCGGGGTTGTAGCGATAGATGTGATACTCGCGCAGCCGCTTGGCGCCAGCCGGCTTGGGCCAGGTCTTGCCCTTTGCGGGCCGCGAATTCTTGGGGAGCAGCAGCTCGACCATCTCGGTATTCCCTAGTCCTGAAACTCAGTAGTTCGGCTTGCAGATCTGATTGCTGTGCGCGACGTAATCGTTGTAGCGGACGGCATATTTGGGATCGAGCGTCTTGCCACCCATGGAGGCGATCACCACCGTCATGAAGTCGCTGTCGATCAGCTTGGCCGTCGCCTCGGCCTTGCATGAGCACAGCGTCTCATCCTGCGCGATGCCCATGCAGGTGGCATGAAACTCGGCTTTCTGCTCCGTCGATGGCGGCGCTGCCATCGCGGCACTCGCGCCCAGGCCCGTCAGCAACAGCCCAATAACCAACGCCGTCTTCATCTCAATTCCTTCCGGATCACCAACCTCAGGCTCGACCAGATCGCGTCGACCGCACAAACCTTCACATCCACCAGCCCGATCGGCAGCATCACCTCGCGGATCGTATCCTCGGTGATGTCGGTAGGCACTTTGCTTGCCTTTTTCGGCCAGCTCACCCAGATCGCCCCGTCCCGGTCGATACTATCCAGCAATGGTTTCGTCGCCGTCTCCAACTCGTGGCGCGACGTGGTAAAACCATGGATCACGTCATATCCTGGATCACCATCGGTAAAACTCGCCCACCCCGCCTGCGCCATCTCGACAAAATGCCGCGACACGCGCAGATCGTTCAGGCTCGGCGGCAGGTTGACGAACAACACCCGCTGCCCATCCTTGAGCCCGAGCTTCTGCGCGAGCGGCGTGCCGGAATATCCGGCGTCTGGCGTGGCCCCGGCCATCAATGCCCCACCACCATTTCCCCGCCTCGCGCCGGCGCGCTCAGCCAGTTGTTCCTTGGCGCCAGCGGGCACACCCAGCGGGGCGAATAATAGCAGGAGGGATTATAGGCGAAGTTGAAGTCGAGGATGACGCGGCCATCGGCATCAGCGCCGAGATCGGCACTCTTGATCGAATCGATCAGGTAACGCCCGCCGCCATAGGTTTCGTGCCCCGAAGTGCCGTCGCGGAACGGCAGGAACACGCCGCCGCCATAGCCACCCAGCCAATAGAGCGTCAGTTCGCCCCCGAAACGTTCGCGCAGTCCGCGTGTCGTCGCGAACGGCGTCAGCGCCGCATCGCCATCGGCACCGGCCGACAGAAAGAGCGGCTCATGGGTTTCAGCATCGCCGAGGTCAACTACGAACCGCAAGGTCGGATCGTAGTCGAAATAGATCGGCAATGGCGCGCCCGGCTCCAGCGGCGTCTGCGCGTGGTTGGCAAACAGGTCGGCCTTGGTATCTTTCCACACTTGCCAGGCGGCGCGTGGATCAGGCTCCGCCCGTACCTGCGCAAACAAATCCGCTATCCGCCGCCGCCAGTCCCACAGCGAGGCGGTCGAAGCCAAGTGTTCTGCGCCGACCGCTGCCATGGCTCAGTATACCCGAGCTTTCGGCGCAATCTTCTTGAGGTCGATCCCGCCCTGGTCATAGGGCGTCAGGGGATCGACATGCACCGGGCGATAGCCCAGCGTCACCGCGCCGGTATCGGTATCGATCCAGCTCAGCGTGTGCTTGCGCCAGTTGACGTCGTCGCGGCTGGGGAAATCCTCATGCGCATGGGCGCCGCGGCTTTCGTGGCGGGCTTCTGCGCTCACGACCGTGACCATGGCATTGGCCATCAGGTTTTCCAGCTCCAGCGTTTCCACCAGGTCCGAATTCCAGATCAGCGAGCGATCAGTCACCCGCACATCCGGCAACTGGCTGTAGATTTCGCTCATCCGCTTGACGCCGCTTTTGAGCGACTCATCGGTACGGAAGACCGCGGCGTCTTCCTGCATGGTGTGCTGCATGGCATCGCGCAGTTCTGCCGTCGGCTTGGAGCCATTGGCATTGCGCAGCCGGTCGAAGCGGGCGAGGATTTTCTCGTCCTGGCCCGGATTGATCGCCGGAATCGGCGCCGAGCGGTCCATCACCACGCCTGCGCGCAAGGCGGCGGCGCGGCCGAAGACCACGAGATCGGTCAGCGAATTGGAGCCCAGCCGGTTGGCACCGTGCACTGAGGCGCAGGCGGCTTCGCCCACAGCCATCAGCCCCGACACGATCGCATCGGGGTTTTCCGGCGTCGGGTTGAGCACTTCGCCATGATAATTGGCGGGGATGCCGCCCATATTGTAATGCACCGTCGGCAGCACCGGGATCGGCTCGCGCGTCAGATCGACACCGGCAAATATCTTGGCGCTTTCGGTAATGCCCGGCAGCCGCTCATGCAGCACTTTCGGGTCGAGATGATCGAGGTGCAGGTAGATGTGATCCTTCTTCGGGCCAACGCCGCGCCCCTCGCGGATTTCCAGCGTCATGCAGCGCGAAACGACGTCGCGCGATGCCAGGTCCTTGGCATTGGGCGCATAGCGCTCCATGAAGCGCTCGCCTTCCGAATTGGTCAGGTAACCGCCCTCGCCACGTGCGCCTTCGGTGATCAGCACGCCGGCGCCATAGATGCCTGTCGGATGGAACTGCACGAATTCCATGTCCTGCAGCGGCAGGCCGGCCCGCGCCACCATGCCATTGCCGTCGCCGGTGCAGGTATGGGCGGAGGTCGCCGAAAAATACGAGCGGCCATAGCCGCCGGTCGCCAAAACCGTGGTCTTGGCGCGGAAGCGGTGCAGCGTGCCGTCATCCAGCTTCCAGGCCATCACGCCTTCGCAGGCGCCGTTCTCGCCCATGATCAGGTCGAGGGCGAAATATTCGATATAGAACTGCGCATTGTGGCGCAGGCTCTGCCCATAAAGCGTGTGCAGGATGGCGTGGCCGGTGCGGTCGGCGGCGGCGCAGGTGCGCTGCACCGGTGGGCCATCGCCATATTCGGTCATGTGGCCGCCGAACGGGCGCTGGTAGATCTTGCCGTCTTCGGTGCGCGAAAACGGCACGCCGTAGTGTTCCAGCTCATAAATGGCCGCTGGCGCTTCCCGCACCAGATATTCCATGGCGTCGTTGTCGCCCAGCCAGTCCGATCCCTTGACGGTATCGTACATGTGCCACTGCCAGCTATCGGGACCCATATTCTGCAGGGACGCCGCGATGCCGCCCTGCGCCGCTACGGTGTGTGAACGGGTGGGAAACACCTTGGTGATGCAGGCGGTGTTGAGCCCCTGTTCGGCCATGCCCAGCGTGGCGCGCAGCCCGGCGCCGCCGGCACCCACGACCACGACATCGAATTCATGATCGATGATTTCGTAAGCAGAAGCCACGGCGCTAACCCCAGAAGACCAGTTTAAGGATCGAGGCGACACCAGCCACCGCGATGATGATGCAGAACAGGGTGTTGAGCATCATGATGAGGCTGTAGACGCGCCCGGCGAAGTAATCCTCGAGTACGTCGCGCATGCCATTGCGCATATGCACCGTGGCGATGACCAGCAGCACGGCCAGCGGAATGCCGATCCAGCCATTGCCAATGGTGGCGACCATATCGACCCGATCCTGACCGGCCAGCTTCATCACCACGTAGAGCAGCAGGATCAGGAAAACGATATTGATCGCCCCGGTCGTGCGCTGGATGATGAAGTGGCGCGTCGAGGCTTTGGCGTCGCCGTATTTGCTTTTGGGATCGGCGATGATGTCGCGGGTAATGATCTGTTCGCGCATTACGCCACCCACACGAAAATGGTCCAGATCGCCAGCGTCAGCACGACCGAGAGCACCAGGTTGGCCCAGGCCAGCATTTCGCGCTGCCCCGGCTCCATGCCCTGGATAAAATCCCAGATGAAATGGCGGATGCCGCCCAGCATGTGATGCACCAGGCTCCAGGTATAAAGGAACAGCACCAATTGGCCGAACCAGCTGCCGTAGACCAGGTTGACCACATCGAGCGGCCCCTGCCCCCAGGCCGCCGCGCCCAGCCAGATGACGAGGAATGCGGTGCCGACATAATTGGCGATGCCCGTGGCTCGATGCACGATCGACATCGACATCGTGATGGTCCAGCGATAAATCTGCAGGTGGGGAGATAGGGGACGGGGTCGAACCGGCATAGGGCCTCGCTGTTACGCGGCGGGCGCCGCTACAGTTTGGAATGGTTCGAGACTTCTAGCCCCCCAATGTTACAAAATCAAAGCCGTAAAACGCATGGCGCCATAAACTTTGGCTGCAATCAGCGTGTCGCGAAGTGGAGGCCCAGGGCTGCGGCCGAAATCGGCGGCAGTTCGGCGCTCTGCACCGGGGCGTGGACCCACAGGTTCATCAGCAGGGTGAAGGCCGCGATACCGATGGCGGATGCGAGATAGTCCATGAAAATTCTCCCGGATTTGGCGCCCGCCGGCCGCTATTGCCGGGTCGCCGTAATGTTGGCCCCTCCTACGAAGCCGCGCCCCACCCCGGCGTGAATTGCGCGTTAAGTTTGCATTCATGACTGCCAACGCCACCGACCGAGCTTGCGCCCACCGCACTTGTCGACTGCGGCCAAGCCTGCCATTGGCATCGGCAACACGCCGCGAACGAGGACGAACATGGACGAGCGCATCAAACTGATCGGCATCGAGACTCTGTCCAAAGCGTGGGGCACGCTGACCCGCGCCACGCTGGATTATCGCCGCCTTGATGGCACCTGGCTCACCCAGAGCCGCGAGGTCTATGACCACGGCAATGCGGCCGCGATTCTCCTGTTCGATCCAGCCCGCCGCACCGTGCTGCTGACCCGCCAGTACCGCTACCCGGTCAGCCTCAATGGTGATCCCGCTTGGCTGATCGAAGCCTGCGCCGGCCTGCTCGATGGGGATGACAAGCTGGTTGGCGTCATGCGCGAGGCGCTGGAGGAAACCGGCCACCAGCCGCGCGACGTGCAATTCCTGTTCGACGCCTATATGAGCCCCGGCTCGCTAACCGAGCGCCTCTCGCTGTTCGTCGGCCACTACGACGCCGACACCAAGATCGCCGCTGGCGGCGGGCTTGAATCGGAAGGCGAGGAAATCGAACTGCTCGAAATGAGCCTCGATGACGCCATGGCAATGGTACGCGATGGCCGGATCATCGATGCCAAGACCATCATGCTGCTGCAGTGGGTGGCGCTGAACCGTTAGGTTCGCTCCGGGCGCTTAAAAATCCACCAGCTTCTTGTCCGGATCATACGGCTGATCCTTGGCCACCCGCGTTACCGCCTGCCCGCACCGCATCTTTTTGGTGAACCCGTCATAGGCGTAGCTCGGCGAGCCATGCAGCACCCAGCCCTCGGACAATGCCTTGGTCACCTTGTGGCAAAAGCTGACGTCGTCTTCGCCCGACAAGAAGCGGTAAATCTGCATGCATGCCTCCAATGCGGCGCCCACCAATGCGCCGGTGTTGATCTTGTTGCCTCTTAGCGCTAATCGAGTGCCCATGCATCGGTTTCCTGAAGAACTGCTGACGGGTCACGCCAATTTCATGGCCGGGCGCTATGCTCGTGAACGCGACCGGATTCGCGACCTGGCCGCCCAGGGCCAAAACCCCACCACCATGATCATCGCCTGCTGCGACAGCCGCTCGGCCCCCGAGACGATTTTCGACGCGGGTCCCGGCGAGCTCTTCGTGCTGCGCAACGTCGCCAATCTGGTGCCCACCTACCAGCCCGATGGCGGCCAGCACGGCACCTCGGCGGGCATCGAATTTGCCGTAAAGGCCCTGGCGATCAAGAACATCGTCATCATGGGCCACGGCCGTTGCGGTGGCATCAAGGCGGCGCTTAATCCCGACTCGACGCCACTGGATTCCGGCGACTTCATCGGCAAATGGATGGCCATGCTGGGCGACCTGCCGGACCAGGTCGGTCAGAACGACCTGATGACGCCCGCCGAACGCCAGACCGCGCTGGAGCGCATCTCCATCCGCTCCTCGATCCACAATTTGCGGACATTTCCATACGTCGCCGAACTGGAAGCCGCCGGCAAGTTGGCTGTGCATGGCGCCTGGTTCGATATTTCGACGGGCGAGCTCTGGGTCATGGACGGCGATACCGGCGACTTCGTCCGCCCCCTGATCTGAGCGTGCGTGACCGCCGGGCGCTAGACTTGCCACACACAAACAAAGCCTGCTCGTTCACGCGCCCGTGAGCGACCAATAGTCCGTCGGGCTTCGATCGCGGGGCAGCAACTCTTGCCTGCCACAAAAAAGCACTTGGCAGCAAGGCTAACAGTGCCGGCACGATTCCGCGCGACGATAATAGCGTGCAAGTTCTATATCGCGACGAACCAAAAAACTTTGGTTTATCTTGCAATTGCCTGCAAAATCCATTGCCCAGAAATGACCCGATTGTGTCCGGATCAGCACCAATTTTTGGGCCGCTGCGGACCACATTGGGCTTCCATTGTTCTGGTCACGGGCCGCAGGAGAGCGGGCCGTCGGGAGCCGGCTAACCGGGTGCCGTTTTTATCTCCACCAACATGGAGCTTAACCGCCATGAAGAAGATCATCTTGTCCTCGTTCATCGTTCTCGGCCTGTCCACTGCAGCCTTCGCGCAGGCAGCCACCGATTTCGCCACTGTCGATGCCGATGCCAGCGCAGGCGTATCCTGGGCTGAAGCCTCCGCCGCTTGGCCGACGCTGACCGAAGACGCCTTCAAGACCGCCGACGCGGATGCCAGCGGCGAGCTGTCCGCCGAGGAATATGCCGTCGTGACGACGCCTGCCGCTCCCTAAGGCGCGCCGACCAGCGGAGTCGCCCCACGCCCGGGGCGGCTCCGCTCCTCTATCGATCCAGCCCTGCCGCCGCCTTTGGCGCGGCTCATGAATGGAGATATCCCATGCACAAGATTGCTTTGACGCTCGCCGTATTCGGCCTTTCCGCCACCGCTGCGTTCGCGCAGGCGCCCACCACCTTTGCCGATCTCGATGGCGACGCGAATGGCGAGCTGTCCATCACCGAAATCCAGGTGGCCTGGCCAGATCTCGGCCAGGATGAGTTCACCACGGCCGACGCCGATGCCAGCGGCGGCCTGTCGACGGCCGAACTGAGCACGCTACAGCCTTCGGGCGGCGCTCCGGCGGCCGAAACCCTGCCGGCTCCAACCCTGGCGCCGAGCGATAGCATGGCCCCGGCCGATGCCGCCGCTCCCCCGGAGCCCGCCGATTCGCTGATGCAATAATCGCGGTCGGCTGAAGCCTTAGCCGCCCCGGTTCGCCGGGGCGGCTTTACGGCGTCGATGAAACCCGCGCTGCAAACAGGCGGGGGCCAAAGACATTGAGCAAGAGGCCAATAAAGACCAGCAGGCTGCCAAGGATTTCCAGGGTACTGACGGTTTCCCCGAGCAGCACGATTGTGCTGGCAATCCCGGCCACCGGCACCAGCAGTGAAAATGGCGCGATCAGGCTCGCCGGATAGCGCGCCAGCAAATAGCTCCAGAGCCCGAACCCCAGAATTGTCGCCGCATAGCCGTTGAAGGCGATCACAAAGATCGTGCGCATGTCGATGCCGGTCATCGAGGCGATGATCGCCGTTGGCCCTTCCACGACGAGCGACAACGCAAACAGCGGCAGGATCGGCACCAGGCTCCCCCAGACGACAAAGGACAGCATATCGATCTGTCCCGCCTTTTTGGAGGCGATATTGGCGACGCCCCAGAAGAAGGCGGCTAGGACGACCATCAGCAGAGGCACCAGCGCGGTGACTTCGAACCGCTCGGAGGCAATGGCGACGATGCCCACAATAGCGACCAGTGCACCGAGCGCCTGATAGCGGTTGAGCTTCTCGCCAAGGAAAACCAGGGCCAGCGCGATGGTAAAAAACGCCTGCACCTGGATGACAAGCGAGGCAAGACCGGCGGGCATGCCCAGCTTGATGGCGGTAAACAGCAGGCCGAACTGGGCAAAGCCGATGGCGAGGCCATAGGTGATGAGGATGGCGAGCCCAACCTTTGGCCGCTTGATGAAAAAGACGGCTGGCACCGCCGCGCAGAGATAGCGCAGCCCGGTCAGAAACAGGGGCGGCACTGTCTCGACACCCCATCTGATGAAGACGAAGTTGACCCCCCATATTGCCACGACAAGCAAAGCCAGGAGCAGGTCGCGGACGGAAAGCATGGCGGTGGCCTTGGATGAACCCCGGCATCGAGCCGGGGTGACATGTGCGTCGTTGCTCGGTCGAGCGCTGCTGCGCTTTACGCCGCCGCGCGCTTGTCCATCAGCCCACGCTCGATCAGCGTCTCGGCGATCTGGATCGCGTTGAGCGCAGCGCCCTTGCGCAGGTTGTCCGACACCACCCAGATGGCGAGGCCGTTTTCGACCGTATTGTCTTCGCGGATGCGCGACACGAAGGTGTCGTATTCACCAACCGCGTCGATCGGGGTCGCGTAGCCACCCGGCTCGCGCTTGTCGAGCACAGAAATGCCCGGCGCCTCGCGCAGCAGGTCACGCGCTTCATCCGCCGAAATGGGGTTCTCGAACTCGATATTGACCGCTTCCGAATGGCCCACGAACACAGGCACGCGCACGGCCGTGCAGGTCACGCGTATCTTGGGATCGAGAATCTTCTTGGTCTCGGCCAGAACCTTCCACTCTTCCTTGGTGTAGCCGTCTTCCATGAACACATCGATATGCGGGATGACGTTGAAGGCGATCTGCTTGGGGAACTTGCCGACCGTGGCGGTATCGTTGACGAAAATGCCCTTGGTCTGGTTCCACAGCTCGTCTACGCCTTCCTTGCCGGCGCCCGAAACGGACTGGTAGGTCGACACCACGATACGGGTGATCTTGGCGAAGTCATGCAGGGGCTTGAGCGCCACGACAAGCTGAGCCGTCGAGCAGTTCGGATTGGCGATGATATTGTTGCGCTTGGGGTTGGCCATATAGCCATCCAGCACATGCGCGTTCACTTCCGGCACGATCAGCGGCACGTCCGAATGATAACGCCAGAAGCTGGAATTATCGATGACGATGATGCCCATGGCGCCAAGCTTGGGCGCCCAGGTCTTGGAAATCTCCGAGCCCGCCGACATGATGGCGAAATCGACGCCCTTGAAGTCATAATCGTCGAGATTCTTGGCCTTGAGAATCTTGTCCCCAAAGGAGATTTCGCGCCCGGTGGAGCGCGAGGAGGCGAGAGCGATCACCTCGTCGGCCGGAAACTTGCGTTCGGCCAGAATGTTGAGAACTTCACGGCCCACATTGCCCGTGGCACCGATAACAGCGACGCGATAACCCATTTTTGGAACTCCAGTCCCTTACCATTTCCGCCCCCGCGCGACGCTGTGCGTCGCGGCCCATCCGGGTTCAGCCTCTCCCCGTCGGGAGACGACCCGGGGAAAAGCGTCAGGCGGTTTTGGTAGTTTTGGTTGCAAACGCAGCAAAACCACGACGGGATTTAAGCCCGGTGGTGGTCATCATGGCGATGATGAAAGCGCTGCGCATCGGTTTTACTGCTTTGTTGAAAGCACGGTTCTCATACGCCCAAATGGCAAAGAGTCAATGAATTTGCAGAAGCTCTTCTGCTTCCTACCCCTTGTGGTGTGGGCTCGGCTGGCTGTAACTGCGCCAAACCTGAAAGACCCAAAACCATGGCCCATTACGACGTAATCATTCTCGGCGCCGGCGCCGCCGGCATGATGGCCGCTATCGAGGCCGGCAAGCGCGGCCGCACGGTGCTGCTGGTCGACCATGTCCAATATGCCGGCGAAAAAATCCGCATCTCCGGCGGCGGCCGCTGCAATTTCACCAATGTGAACGCCACTGTCGAGATCGGCCGCGATCGCTTTCTGTCGCAGAACCCGCGCTTCGCCCTCTCGGCGCTGAGCCGCTATACCCCGGAAAACTTCATCGCGCTGGTGCGCCGGCACGGCATCACCTTCCACGAAAAAGTGCTCGGCCAATTGTTCTGCGATGGCCCCGCCACCCAGATCAACACCATGCTGCTGGGCGAAATGCGCGAAGCCGGCGTCGCCTTCTCGTTCTCGACCAATGTCGAGGCCGTCGAAAAAACGGAGACCGGCTTTTCTGTCCGCTTCGCCTCCGGCTACGCCACCAGCGATAGCCTGATCATCGCCACCGGCGGCAAGTCCATCCCCAAGATGGGCGCCACCAGTTTTGGCTACCAGGTCGCCACCCAGTTCGGCCTGCGCGTCACCGAGACCCGCCCGGCTCTGGTGCCGCTGACCTTCGAAACCGGCGCGTTGGAGAAGCTCAAGGAACTGGCCGGCATCGCCACCGAAGCCATCGTCAGCCACGGCAAGACCAGGTTCGAGGAAGCGCTGCTATTCACCCACCGCGGCCTGTCCGGTCCCGCTATCCTGCAGATTTCCTCCTATTGGCGCGAGGGGGATTCGATTTCGGTCGACCTGATGCCCAATGCCAGCGCCATGGATTTCCTGCGCGCGGCCCGGACCGCAACGCCCAAGCTGCAAGTGCAGACCATCATCGCCAATACCTTGCCCAAGCGCCTCGCTCAGCTGCTTGGCGACGAACTCGACATGCACACCATGATCGGCGACTTCCCTGACAAGAAGCTCGCCATCGTGGAAGCCAAGCTCAAGGCCTGGAGCCTCAAGCCGGTCGGCTCGGAAGGCTACCGCACCGCCGAAGTCACCCTGGGCGGCGTCGATACCCGCGATCTCGACGCCAAGACCATGGCCGCCCGTGCCGTGCCCGGCCTCTATTTTGTCGGCGAAGTCGTCGACGTCACCGGCTGGCTCGGCGGCTACAATTTCCAATGGGCCTGGGCTTCAGGCTGGGCTGCGGGACAAGCCGCTTAAGCCACCCTCGCCAGAAATCCCAGCACTACCGCGTTGAACACTTCGGGACGCTGCAATGGCGCGAAGTGGCTGACCTCCGTCAGCTCAACCAGTTCCGCCCCGGAAATGGTTTTCGCGATATACGCCGCGTGCTCGGGTTTGATGAACTCGTCATGCGCGCTCTGCACCACCGTTACCGGCACGGCGATCGCCGCCAGTTCCGCCGCCGAATAATTTGGCTGCGTCCCCTGCATCAACCCGACCGCATCGGAAAATGCCTGAAAATCATCTGGCGTCGCCGACAGTGCCGCGTAATCGGCCTGATGCCGCCCGATGCAATTGCCGATCATCGGCGTGAATTCGAACGGCTTGGTGCCGCTGTCGTCCACATTGCAGGCGAAAAACAGGACGCCCGAGATCCGCTTCGGCGCCATACGGGCCATTGCCAGCCCCGTGCAGGCACCATCGCTCCAGCCCCCGATCGGCGCTCGCTCAATCTTGAGCGCATCCATCACCGCCAGCACATCGCGCGCCATTAAATCATAACTATAGGGCCGCCCGTCCCGCGTGCTGTGCCCATGCCCACGGCTGTCGATCAGCACCGCGCGATACCCTGCCTCGACCAGCGCCGGCACCTGATGGGCAAAATTGCCGCTATGCCCCAGCCCGCCATGCAACAGGATCACCGGCACGCCGGCTCCGTAACTCACATGCCAGATGCGCGCACCTTCATGCTCAACAACGCCCTGTTCGCCCCCAGAGGGCAAAACCGCGCCCTCTGCCGCAAAAATTTCCAACCCGTCATCATGCCAAATCATGTCGATGCTCCTGTGTCTGTCGCATCTCGTCGACTGATCGACGCTCGCTTCGACTATGCCGAGCAAAGTAAATATCGGCCCGGCCTCAAAATCTGTGCCCGACCCGTACCATCAGATTGGTGGCCGCGCGATTGGGGTCATCACAGGTGCCGAAGTCCGGCAGATGCTCCAACGTGCCGATCAGCGAAAATCCCGCGGGCAATTGCAGCCCCGCGCTGCCGGCCAGCCGCAGTCCCACGCCGCAGCCGAAATTGCGCGATGCATCGCCCGAAGGCGCGTTCACCAGCGCACTGGTCAGCACCGCGCCTGCGCTGGCTTCCACGAATACCGGCAGCACCGGCACCTGCACGGTCCAGCTCAGCCCCGCATAGATATCGCTTTCGCTACCGTCAAAACTGACGCTGGCGCCCAGATGCGGCCGCAACTCGCCCAGCACCGCCCAGGCATTGAGGTCCGGCACCGAGAACAGCAATTCCACATTGGCGTCGCGGATCGAGCCCGGATCAAAGAGCCCGTCGGCCCGCGTCACGACGCCGGCGCGCATTTCGGGCAACCAATTCACCTGCGCCTGTGCCGCCCCACCGGCCAGCAGCAGCAACGCCAATCCGATCAGCGCCCGCAATCCAACCCGGCTCATCAGCGCCCCACCCTGAAAAACACAGTTGAGCGCCCGTTACCCCAATCGTCAAAATTTGAATGAAATCATGCTGACCAAATGCTTTCGATCCGCAGCCTCTTGACGAACCCATAGCTCGATGGCTATAGATTAATCCATAGTCATCCAGGTATGAATTAGATGCCGAACTCGCAGGACCTGCTCTTCAAGACGCTGGCCGACCCGACCCGAAGGGCCATTTTCGAGCGGCTATGCCGCGAGGGCGAACAGACCGTGGGTGCCCTGACCGCCCATGCGGGCGTGTCGCAGCCGGTTGTCTCCAAGCATCTGGGCATTCTCAAGCAGGCCGGCTTGGTGCGCGACCGCCGCGAGGGCCGCCAGACCCATTGCAGCGCCCAGCTCGGCGCGCTGGCCACCTTGCTCGACTGGACACGGGAAATGGCGGGGTTTTGGGAGAACCGCTTCGACGATCTGGAAGACCTGCTCAAGAGGATGGACCAATGAGCGACCCCGCCACCCAGACCCGCTCGGTCATCATCGAGCGCGAAATCGCCCATCCGCCCGAAAAGATTTGGCGCGCGCTGACCCAGCCGCACCTGATCGAGGAGTGGCTGATGAAGACCGATTTCAAACCCGTCGCTGGACACCAGTTCAACTTGCGGCGCGAGCCGATGCCGGGCGTGAACGTGGTCGTCGATTGCGAAGTTCTGGCGGTCGAACCTCACAAGACGCTGTCCTACACCTGGGCCGCCTATGGGCTGGACAGCGTCGTCACCTGGACGCTGACGCCGACCCCCACCGGAACCCTGCTGCGCATGGAGCAGGCGGGCTTCCGGCCCGACCAGACCCAGGCGTTCCATGGCGCCCGCGCCGGCTGGCGCGAATTCCTCACCACCCTCGACGCGGTCCTGGCACGGAACGATTGACGAACCCCGACCACAGGAGAAGACCCATGAAGATCAAACTGACCACGATTTACGTCGACGACCAGGAACGCGCACTGCGCTTCTACACCGACATCGTGGGCCTAGCCGTCAGGGCCGATTTCAGCAATGGCCCCTACCGTTGGCTGACCGTGATCTCGCCCGACGAGCCGGAAGGCACCGAGCTGCAACTCGCGCTCAACGACAATCCGGCGGGCCAGGCCTATCAGCAGGCCATGTTCCAGCAGGGCCAGCCCGCGGTCATGTTCTACAGCGATGACATCAAGGGCGACCATGAGCGCATCGCGGCGCGTGGTGGACAATTCAGCATGAAGCCCACCGAGGTCACCGGCTCCACCATCGCCCAGTTGAACGACACCTGCGGCAACCTCATCCAGATCACCCAATTGGCGCGCTGGTAGGCTTACACGAGCGCCGCGAGCGGCGGATGAAGAGCGCGTAAGCGACCAACTCATGGCCTCCGCCTGGTTCTTTGAACGCTCGACGCAGCCACGGAAACCCGGATCGCCGAGATCGTACAACGGGCAGCGCGCTGAGCCGCAAATCAAGAAAAAGTCGGAGGCCCACATGACCCCAACTGAACAGATCAACCAGCTCATTGCCAGCCTCAGCGATTGGCGCGGAACGACGCTCGCCAGCATCCGTCAAACCATCCTGGCGGCTGATCCCGAGATCATTGAGGAATGGAAATGGATGGGCAGCCCCGTGTGGTCGCGCGACGGCATCATTGCCGTCGGCAATGCCCACAAGGACAAGATCAAGCTCACCTTTTCCCACGGCGCCGACCTGCCCGATCCGGACAAGCTCTTCAATGCGGGCCTTGACGGCAAAGGTCTGGCGCGCCATCGATATCCCCGAGGGCGCCACGATCGACCCGGACGCCTTGCAGGCCCTGATCCGCGCGGCCATCGCTTACAACCAGGCCAAACCCAGCAAGGCGTCGGTTCGAAAGCCCAAAGTGGTTTAGTCAAGTATGGACTGAGCTGCCTCGCGGGTGCCGCAGCCTTAGTCAGCCCTCGTTCAGCCGGCCGCGATCATTTATCCTCCCAACCTTGACTCAGGAGGAGGTTCCCATGCGCTTCTTTGCCGTAACTCTTGCTTTCGTGGCCCTCACCTTCCCCGCTCTCGCGGGCGATCTCACGCCCGATCTCATCCGCGCCATGCTGGCCAAGGATAGCCCGACCGCCGTCGTTCAATCGCTCGACGATGGTGACGCGGAAAACAATCCTTGGTTCGGCGTGCTCGACCAGATCGAGACCGGCGATCAGGACTGGATCGACCTCGTGCCCCTGCTCGCGCCCGGCACTGATGCGGGCACCGCCGAGGGCCTGGTCATCACCCTGTCGCGCACCCTCAAGACCAACGCGCCCGCCGTGTTCAAGCTGATCGCCGACGGCCAGTTCACCGTCGAGGACATTTGCGTCGACAACGATATCGAGGTGCCCCTCACAGACTACATCGCCTTCCTCGACAATATAGTCGTAACCGTCGCCGCCGTGCTCGACCCTGCCCTCCTCGACGTCCGCAACGCTTGTCTGCATCAGATCGGCACCGCTCGCATTTCGGCTTTGGTGGACGGCCACTAGAAAAAAGCCGCCGGACGAAACCAGCGGCTTGCAATCATGTCCTGCCTCTAAACGAGCCGGTGGCCCTAGAACTTCCAGCCGACGCGCAGGCCGAAATTGGACAGGCCGTCATTGGCGTCGCACCAGTCGTTATTGGACGTGTGCTCATAGCTCAACGTCGCGGTGGCGTTATCGCCCAGCTTGGTGCCAATGCCGTAGCGCTCATAGAAATTGACCGAGCACCCGAAGTTCTTTGTTCCCGCCGGGGCACCCTGATTGTACCCCGTATGGGCCGCGGCGCCGAGCGTGCCTTCAAGATAAATCGGCGTATCGAAGATCGGCAGCTGCCAGGTCAACCCGAGATGGGTCAGGCTCTCATGCCCGCCAAAGTTGATCGTCGCGCCAAGTTCGGGCCGGGGGGATCCGATCCAGCGGAAGGCATCAAGGTCTGGGGTAGTGAACAGCACGTCGAAGCTGACATTCTCGATCCGGCTGAGGTCCCATTCCCCAACCCGAAACGGCAAGGCCGCATAATCGACATCATAGGCTTGCACGCCAAAGCGCAGTTCATCGACCCAGCCGGCCAGCGGCTTGGGCGAAAGCATGTCCTGCGCACTCGCCGGCGCCACGACTGCTGCGATCAACATCACCAAACCGATTATCCGCCGAAAAGCCATCTGCAGCACTCGAACCTTACAATTGCCTCTTATGAGCCGTTATCGCCCCGCCAAGTCAATGCCATCACGCCAATTCTTGGGCGCCTGTGCTGAACCGAACACGCCAACACTGCGCTATCTTCGTTCATCGGGCGTTAAACGCGCCATTCCCCGCCTCGCTTTCATCGTACTTTGCCGATATAGAGTTCGACAACCATTTGTCCCGCCCTTCCGTTGATTATCCCGTAAAGACGCCGCGCCATGACCGCACTTATCCCCCTTTCCATGCAGGATCTTGCCCCGATCGCCGAGGGCATTTCCACCGCCGAGGCGATGGCGGAGACCATAAAGCTCGCCCAGTTGGGCGACGCCTTGGGGTTTACCCGCCTCTGGTATGCCGAGCATCACGGCATGCCCTCGATCGCGTCTTCGGTTCCCGAAATCCTGATCGGCTCGGCGGCCGCCCACACCAAATCCATCCGCGTCGGCTCCGGCGGCGTCATGTTGCTCAACCACGCGCCGCTGCGCATCGTTGAGGCTTATCGCACGCTCGAAGGCCTGCATCCCGGCCGCATCGATCTGGGGCTCGGCCGGGCGCCGGGCGGCGACGGTTATGCCATGCGGGCGCTACGCACTGGTGGGGGCGAGGAATTTTCGGCCTATCTCAGCGAATTGATGGCTTTCGAGGAAGACAGTTTTCCGCCGGACCATCCCTATTCGCGCGTGCCGGTCGCGCCGGGCGGCATCAGTCTGCCCCCGCTCTGGCTGCTGGGCTCGTCGGGCGCCAGCGCCCAGGCGGCCGGGCAATTGGGCATCGGCTATGCCTTCGCCGCCCATTTCAGCCATACGCCCCCGGCACCGGCGTTTGAATCCTATCGCTATGCTTTCAAGGCCACGCAGGCGTTTCCAAAACCTTATGCTATGATGTGCGTCTCGGTCGTTTGCGCCCCCACCGACGAAGAGGCGCGCTATCTGTCCAGCTCGCAGGAACTGAGTTGGGCGCTGTTCCACTCCGGCCAGATCCGCAAACTCATCTCGCCCGAGGAAGCCACCGCCCACGCTTATAGCGAACAGGAGCGCCGCATTATCGAGCACCAATCGACGCTCTGGATCGTTGGTTCGCCCGAAACGGTGCGCGAGCAGATCATGGCCAAGGTGGCCGAGAGCCGGCCCGACGAGGTGATGATTACCACCACCATCCATGATTATGCGCTTCGTCGCCGCTCCTATCAGCTCGTTGCCGAAGCGTTTGGCCTGCAACCGCGGCAATAATGGAGCCGTGTTGGAACCGGACATGGAACGGGCGTGTTCGAAGTCTAGACGAAATGACCGGCGGGAACAGGACATCATAAAATGGCGGAAAAACTTACCTCCAAGCAGCGCGATACGGCCCTGCGTGGTCTCAATGGCTGGGTCTATGACGAGGCCAGCGACGCCATCAGCCACGTCTTCAAGTTCAAGAGCTTTTCCGAAGCCTTCGGCTTCATGACCCGCGTCGCCATCGCCGCCGACAAGGCCGGCCACCATCCCGACTGGTCCAACGCCTACGATAAAGTCACCATCGTGCTCTCCACTCACGATGCCGGCGGCCTGACCGACAAAGACGTCGCCCTCGCCAAAGCCATTGACGCCATCCTCGCTTGATCTCAGTGGAAATTGCGTCCGCCCGGCAGGGCTGCACGGGCACGGCGCCGTACCATCTCCTCCTCGCGCAGAACATGTCGATCCCGGCTCGAGCTGACGGGCGGCCCTGACTTGCCTTCATCGGCTCGCGCCACCACGGCATCGCCGATCTCCGCACCATTGCTGATGGCGAGGAGCTGGGGCGTCAGATCCATCATGTCTTCGACGATGACATGGATCACCAGCCCCTCTTTTTGCACCTTGCCTTTGACCGCGAGCATGCGGCTCGATAGCAGGGTCCGGCGCATCTCGTCGTTCTCGAACAGCTTGGGCCAGACCACGAGATTGGCCACCCCCGTTTCGTCCTCCAGCGTGACGAAGATCACGCCGCTCGCCGTGCCCGGCCGCTGCCGGACCAGCACCAATCCGGCGACCTCGATACGGTGCCCATCAGCTACGGTGGAGAGATTGCATGCTCGTGTCGTCCCGCGCGCATTGAGCATGGGACGCATGAACTGCACGGGATGTCCCTTGAGCGACAGGGTAAGGCTGGCATAGTCGTGAATGACCTCCTCGCCCGGGGACATCAGGGGCAGGTTTCCCGCTTCCTCGATCGCTAGCTCGGTCGGTAATCCGGAAGCGGCAAAGAGCGGCAGCGTTTCGGCCCCATGGCTGCCTACCAAGCCTTTGACCGCCCACAGCGCTTCGCGCCGGTTGAGCTTTAACGACTCCGCGAAAGCATCCGCCCGGGCGAGCTTTTCGAGGCTGGCGATAGGCACACCGGTCTTGAGCCAAAGATCGCGGATTGATGCATAACCGGCACCACGCTGCTCAACGATGCGAACAATGTCTTTTTTGGCGAGCCCCTCGACCTGCCGCAGACCCAGTCGGAGCGCTTTGTCCGACCGGATATCGTTCCGCATCCCCGCGTGCTTGGGCCATATATGGTCCCCAATGGCCCAGCCGTCATCTTCCAGCGCGCTATCGTAGTCCGAGTAATTGATGTCGGCGGCGCGAATCTCGACGCCATGCTCGGCGGCATCCCGCGCCAATTGGCTGGGGGCATAAAAACCCATCGGCTGCGAATTGAGCAAGGCGCAGAGGAACACGTCCGGATAATGACATTTGAGCCAGCACGAAGCGTAAACGAGCAGCGCGAACGAGGCTGCATGGCTTTCGGGGAAGCCGTATTCGGCAAAGCCCTCTATCTGCGAAAAACAACGCTCCGCGAACTCCCGCTCATAATGACGGCGAGGATTGTTCATCATGCCATTGATGAACCTGTCCCTGAAAATGCTGATTTTCCCCGTCCGTTTCCACGCCGCCATGGCACGGCGCAATTGATCGGCCTCCCCGGCGGTAAAACCGGCACCCTTGATTGCTATTTGCATGGCCTGTTCCTGGAACAGGGGAATGCCCAAGGTCTTTTCGAGAACCATATCCAGGGGATCGTCGGGATCGGGTTTCCAGCTCTTTTCCTGCCGCCGCTTCAAATAGGGATGCACCATGCCGCCCTGGATCGGACCCGGCCGGACGATTGCCACCTCGATGACCAGATCGTAGAATTTCTCTGGCTTGAGCCGCGGCAGCATGGACATCTGTGCCCGGCTTTCGATCTGGAACACCCCGATCGTATCGGCACGCTGAATCATCGCATAGACCGGTTTGGCGCGAGCTGGATATTCGAACTCCTCGTTCTGCAGTTCAGCCAGCTCGACATCTCGCTGGTAATGCTTCTTCATCAGCTTGAAGGCGCGCTGCAGACAGGTCAGCATGCCCAGGGCCAACACATCGACCTTGAGGATCTTCAAGGCGTCGATATCATCCTTGTTCCACTCGATAATGGTGCGGCTATCCATGGCCGACTTGCTGATCGGTACCATGCTTTCCAGCGAATCGCGGGTGATCACGAAGCCACCCACATGCTGGCTGAGATGGCGCGGAAAACTGCGCAGCACCTTTACCACTTCGAACATCTGCGCCAGGACCGGGTCATCCGGATTGAGCCCTATGCCGGCGACATTGCGCAGATCGACGCCCGATCCCCAGCCCCAATGAAGCTGGTTGAAGGCCGTAATCGTGTCGTCCGAAATGCCGAACACCTTGGCGGTTTCGCGAATGGCGCTCTTGGAGCGGTAGCAGATGACGTTGGCAGTGAGCCCCGTGCGTTTGCCGCCATACTTTTGGTAGACATACTGCATGACCTCTTCGCGCCGCTCATGCTCGAAATCGACGTCGATGTCAGGCGGCTCGTCCCGCTCTGTCGAGATAAATCGCCCGAACACCAAAGTGGCCTTGCGGGGGTCTACCGCGGTGATTTCGAGGCAATAGCAAACTGTAGAATTGGCCGCCGAGCCGCGACCCTGGCAAAGAATGCCCAGATCGTGACGGGCATGACGGACAATGTCCTGCACCGTCAGGAAATAGGCCGCATAGCCCTTTTCGTTGATCAGTTTGAGCTCGTCGAGAATCTGTTCTTCGGTGCCCGGCGGCAGGCCCTCGGGAAACCGCTTGGCGGCGCCCGCCCAAGTCAGCCGCTCGAGCGTCTGTTGCGCCGTTTCCCCATTGCCGACGGTTTCCTCGGGATAATTATATTCGAGCTGGGTGAGTGAAAATCCGATCCGGGCAGCGAAGCGCTGCGTTTCGGCGATGGCCTCAGGATGTTCGGCAAAAAGGCGCGCCATTTCTTCAGGCGGCTTCAAATGTCGTTCGGCATTGGCTTGTAGCCGGCGCCCCGCCGTTTCGAGGGTCAAGTGTTCGCGGATGCAGGTGACGACGTCCTGCAGGATTGCGCGGTCCGGATCGTGATAAAGGACATCATTGCTGGCCAGCATCGGAGCACCACAGCGGCGGCCGAGATCGGCAATCCGGTTGAGCCGGGCCCGATCCCGGCCAAGATAGCGCGCAACTCCTGCGATCCAAACATTACCAGGGAAATGCTGTGCCAAGGCCTCGATAACCGTCTCGGTCCGCTGCCAATCCCGTTCATCGGGAATCAGGATGAACAGCTGACCCAAGCCAAAGTTTTCCGTAGGGCCCTGATAGGCATTCGAGCTGACAGGGCTGCCCGATGCGAGCAAATCCGTCAGCTTCAACAGCGGCTTGCCCTTTTCGCCATTCTGGTTGGCAATGGTGAGCAGCTTGCACAAGCGCCCATAAGCCACCCGGTCGCTGGGATAGGCCACGATGTCGGGAGTGCCATCGGCGAAACACAGCCGCACCCCAACCAGATAGCGAAAATCGGCAAAGCGCTCATCGCGTTCGCGCGCCGTGACAAAGCCCCTGACCACGCCGGCAAAGCTGTTGTGGTCACAGAGGCCCAGCCCGTTCAGGCCAAGATACATGGCGCCCGAAACCAGCTCTTCGGGATGGGAACCGCTCCGCAGGAAGGAAAAATTGCTGGTCGTGACCAGTTCGGTGAAGGCAGGCGCCGGAGGCACTGCGAGTGCTTTTCCGGGCGAGACGGTGAACGGAACAACCTCGCTCACGAGAAAAATCCGTGCAGATACCAGGTCGGGTTTGGCGCCACACCATAGATGCCCAGACGGAACAGCCAGAAGCGGCGACCGCCCGCGTCTTCGGCGACGTAATAATCGCGAACGGCGTTCCATGTATAAAACAGCGGCACGTTCGGTATGTAAGGCGGCGTCTTTCCCAGTTTTTTGAGCTCTTCCAGCTCTTGAGGCGTGGCGGGCGGAACCAGGACGAGACGCTGGCCGCTGCGCCACCATTCGGCATTGAGCCGCTCCGGGCCCTGGGCCTTGACGAACCTGTAGCTCACCCGGCGCCAGGTCATTGCCATGGGCGGGCCGTCAGGCACTTCGGCGGTAATGCCGACGAGTTCCGGCATAGGCAGCAGCCGGAGAGGACGCGGCTGTTCAGGATCTGGCAGCGCCGCGGGATTATCGATGCTGCGGGCAATCACCGGCTCCAGCCGCACCGCACGCTCGGGAATATGGGTATCGACGAAGGCGCTGCGCACGACCGACAGGGTGCCCAGCCGACTGCTCATGCGATCGTAAAGGCGCCCCAGATCCGTATCGTCTCCCCGGGAAAATGCCCCCAACTGACTTGGCTCCAGCGGCGCCACCGAGCTGGCTGCCAGACGGATCATGTCGATGCCGAAGCCGGCGTCGTACTCGCCCTGCAAGCGCTCCGCACGATTGGCGAACAGCCGCGCGATATGATCAGGATCACGCGTCGGGCTGCCGGCATTGACCGAGAGGGTCATGACCTTGTGGTCGACCCGATAGAGAAACAGGTGAAACGCCTGCGCGCCAAGACCCTCGCTTTCAAGCCTTATCCCAAGCTGAATGCCCAGGTCATGAGTGGTCATCAGCACGTCGTCCATGAGCCCGATCGGATCGGGAAATTTCCGTTCGGCATAGCGCTCGGCAACCGGCAGGCGCGGGGTCATCCGTTCTTCGAGATAGCCATAGGCTTGGTCGATGCGCATGATCAGCGAGGCCCCGAACCGCGCCTGCAGGCCCTTGCGGTCGCGGCCACGCAACTGGCCGATCTGCTTGAGCCCCATCTGGGTCAGTCCGGCGATCTGCATCGGCAGGAGACGCAGGGCCGCGACCGATAGACCATCGAGCAGACTCCCCGTCTGATCGGCCGCGACCACGCGGTTAGGAGCGAAATGGCTGGCGGCCCACGCGGCGCCGATGCTCGAGGCCACGGCACCGTCGGCGGCATAGCCCAATTGGCGCAGGCGCAGGACCAGCATGCGCAACATGGCCAGTTCGCTCCCGAACAGGTGGGACACTCCGGTGATGTCGAGCACCAGATCCCCATAGGCATTCATGTCGCTCATCACCGCCACCAGCGGGCTGGCATTGGAGTGCCAATCGGCGAAAATGCCGAATGCCGCTTCCAGCAGCGGCTGGTCGATTTCACGCGCAGTCAAATCCGGCACCATGGCGCGGGCATCGGCAAGGTTCTGGCCGATGTAAAGTTTTTGCGCCCCAGCCAGTCGGTCCACGGCTGCCAGCCGCAACCCACCTTTTATCCGCTCGTAAAGCGCCAATGGGCCGGTTAGCGCCGGTTCAGCCCGCTTCAGATAATCGGTCGGCCAAGTCGGCAAATAGAGCGCCAGGTAGCGCCGGTCGCTCAACAGGCCCGGCTGGGCGTCCTCTCCTGTCATCGACGATCTGAAAGCCATTTTCCGTCCACTCCAGCAGCCATTCCTGGTTTTGCCTGTCGCCGATCACGCCGCGTTCCAGCCGGGCTCGCCATCGCGTTTCACCCGGTGCGCGGGCATCGAATTGCGTGGTGGCGCTGAGTGCGGGCGTCAGGTGCCAGCGCAACTGGGCAGCGCTGGCTTCGCGCCAGGCGCCATAGCGCAGCAGGAACAGTGACGTGCCGCCGGCATCGGCGCGCAGGCTGAGGCGGCGGCTGGCGGTGAAATCGAGCACTTTGGGATGGCCCGCGATATCGGCGATTACCGCCGCCACCGCCCCACAGGCCAAAGCTTCCTCGACCGCCCAGAGCAGTTCGATCATATTGGCCGGCCGGATCAACACCAGCGCATCGGGATCGAACCCGAAACTGGCCAGCCCCGGCCCATAGGGCAGGCCCATTTCCTGGGCCTCGGCGAGCATCTGCAGATAGATCACCGCGCGACGCACGGGCGTCAGCAGGCCGCGCGCCTGCCCCAGGGCAAACCCCAGCAGCGCCGCTGTGTTGCGGCGCTCGTCGGCAAACACCTCCTGCACCAAGCCGGGTGCTGGCACGATGAACTGATCTGTTCCGTGATCGGGTGCGCTGGACGGCTCGCTCAGCACCGGCCGCCGCTCGATATTGGCGATGCTGGCGCGTAACACCGCCAGCCGCTCCTGTTTGGCAAGGCTGCTCATGGAGCCAACCTTTCTGTTGCTCGTTAAGAACAAACAGTGAACACTGGAGTCAGCTCGAGAGTCAAGCTGACTCTTTTCAGCGCGCCCAAGTGTGGCGACCCGGCATCAGCCGTGCACAAGACCGCGTAATGCCGAGGACGTGTTCTTGAGAGAATCCGGGACGCTGTCTATCGTGCTCTGGCCTGCCTCCCGGCGTGCTCCATCTTCTGTCGTTTCGCGCTCCTCAAGGAGGCTTTTGCCGTGTTCGAGGCCATTACCCGTCTGTTCCAAAAGCCGGATGACGCGCTTTCCGTCCACGACCCCAAGCTGGCCGTGGCCGCGCTGCTGGTACATCTGGCGGCCGTCGATGGGCAGATCAAGGACGAGGAACGCAAGGCCATCAAGGGCGCGTTGCAGGATCACTACGATCTCGATGAAGCGGCCGTCGACCGGCTGGTGAAGGACGCTTCGCTACGCGACGCCGAATCGGTGGATTTCTACAAATTCACCTCGACCCTGTCCTCGCTCGAAAGCGAGGACCGCATCGAAATCGTCCGGATGATGTGGCAAGTGGTGTTTGCCGATAAATCCAACCACGAACTTGAGGACAACATGGTCTGGCGCATTGCCGAACTGATCGGCGTTTCGGCGCGCGACCGCACCGTGCTGCGCAACCAGATCGGCAAGGCCGGCAAGGCCTGAGCCACCCCTGCCATCCTCAATCCGCCGCATCCCAGGCGGTGAACTTGCCGATGATGTCCACCTTGTCATTGGCGCAGTCGAACTTGCCGGCCTTGTCGGCGGCCTGCCGCGCCAGCTCATTAGCATTGGGATTGGCCAGCGCGTCGATATAGGCGATGTGGCAGGTCTGCCCCTCGAGCAATTGGGTCACCACCAGCACTTCGTTGGTTTCCTCGTAGGTTTCCTGATTCTGGGTGAAATAGCGCACGATGGTCGCCACCGGCAGCCAGCCGCCCGAGGCGTTGCTGAGCCGCCATTCCAACTTCGGCCCAAGATGGTTGAAGGGCCCCAGCGATTGCCCGAAGCCCGGCTCCTTCTGGATGTTGAAGCCATAATTGAGCACGAAGCGCAGATCGCCCTCGCTCACCCGCAGCGGATATCCCTTGTAGCCGGGGCAGGCCCAACTGGCGCCGAAATCGTCGGCGTCGAGCACGAGGCATTGGTCGAGATTGATATCCGTATAGGCGCTGTTGAAGCCCGCGAAGGCCGGCTGTGCCACGCCGAACGTGCCGGCCAGGGCCAGCATGGGAAGCCACCAAAAAGTCTTCGTCATAGTCTCGTCTCCTCATGCGCATACCAGCATCGACGGCAATATGGCTTGCTTTTGGGGCGTACCCTAGGCAGAACGCCGCCAGACTGCCGCCCTCCGCATGAACGAGACCTGACAGATCATGAACATCGACGCCATTCCGACCGGCAAGAACCCGCCCGACGACCTCAACGTCATCATCGAAGTCCCCATGGGCGGCGAGCCGATCAAGTACGAGATCGACAAAGCCTCTGGCGCGCTGTTCGTCGACCGCTTCCTCTATACGCCGATGCGTTACCCCGGCAATTACGGCTTCGTACCCCACACGCTGTGCGGCGACGGTGATCCGCTCGACGTCATCGTGATGAATTCGCGGCCGCTGGTCCCCGGTGCCGTGGTGCGCTGCCGCCCCTTCGGCGTACTGTTCATGGAAGACGATGGCGGGCAGGATGAAAAAATCCTCGCCGTGCCCGTGAGCAAGCTCACCGCCATGTATGACCACATCAAGGATCTGGGCGACATGCAGGCTATTCAGGTCGAGCGGGTGAAGCACTTTTTCACCCACTACAAGGATCTGGAGCCCGGCAAATGGGCCAAGATTTCCCATGTCGGCGGCTATGAGGACGCCAAGAAGGTGATTCTCGAATCGATCGAGCGGGCCAACGCCGCCAAATAGGCTGCGTCTCATCCTCGCCGCAAACGGATGTATGGTCGAGATTTTGCCCTGAGGGAGCTCACCATGAAACCCGTTTTCGCGGCTTTTGCCGGCCTGTTGCTGACATCCCAGCTTGCAATGGCCCAGGCGCCCGCCGCGCTCCCCGATGCGGCGGCGGTCGCTCAAATCCTGGCCGACCGTATTGATCGCGATGGCCAGGGCGTCGGCATGGCCGTGGGCCTGGTCGATGGCGCCACGCCAAGCTTCGTCACTCATGGCAGTCTCGATACCGGCGGCGCTCCGGTCGATGAGCATACGCTGTTCGAAATCGGCTCGGTCACCAAGATTTTCACCGACCTGCTGCTGGCAGACATGGTCGTCCGCGGCGAGATGAAACTCGACGACCCGGTCGCCGATTATCTGCCGGCGGGCACGGTAGTCCCCGAGCGCAATGGCCAGCAGATCACCCTGTTCGATCTGGCCACCCACAGCTCCGGCCTGCCGCGCATGCCATCCAATATGGCGCCGGCCGATCCGTTCAATCCGTTCGCCGATTACAGCGCCGAGCAGCTTTATGCTTTTCTGGGCATCTACACCTTGCCGCGCGATATCGGCACCCAGTTCGAATATTCCAATCTGGGCCTGGCCCTGCTCGGAGAGGCGATCGTCACCAAATCCGGCATGGACTATGCCAGCCTGGTGCGCACCCGCATTCTCGAGCCGCTGGGCATGGCCGATACTGCGATGACCCTGACGCCGGAGCAGACCGCGCGCTTCGCCACCGGCCATGACGGAGACCTGACGGCAACGCCGCATTGGGACTTCGATGCCTTCGCGCCGGCCGGCGCTTACCGCTCCAGCGCTGCCGACATGGCCAAATTCGTCTCCGCCGCCAGCGGCGCGGTCTCGACACCGCTGGACGCCGCCTTCGCGCTGATGCTTGACCGCACACGGCCGGTCGAACCCAGCACCAATATCGGACTGGGCTGGCTGATCACCGACCATGACGGCAAGCAGACCGTCTGGCATGATGGCATCACGGGCGGTTTTTGGGCCTTT
The DNA here is from genome assembly GCF_028290435.1 of Devosia sp. Taxonomy (GTDB): domain Bacteria; phylum Pseudomonadota; class Alphaproteobacteria; order Rhizobiales; family Devosiaceae; genus Devosia. The sequence continues at coordinate 73,024 of NZ_JAQGJV010000088.1, forward strand.
ATTGGCGTCAATCGCGCCAGCAAGGTGGGTGCCGTCGTGCTGGCCAATACCTCGACCACCAGCGGCATCAACGATATCGGCCTGCACCTGCTGGACCAGAGCCTGGCTTTGGTCGCGCAGCCCAAGCGCCATGTCGCGGTCGACATTGACCCCGCCTCGCTCGACAATTATGTCGGCGATTATGCGCTGAGCCCGGACTTCGTGCTGACCGTCACCGCCCAGAATGGCAGCCTGTTCGTGCAGGCCACCAACCAGCCCAAAAACCAGGTGTTCTTCGAAGGCGACCACAATTTCTTCTACAAGGTTGTGGATGCGCAACTGAGCTTCACCATGGGGCCGGATGGCAAGGCCACCAGCGTCGTCCTGCATCAAAACGGTCAGGACATTCCGGGGCCGCGACAGCAATGATGAGCCCCGGCCAGATCGTCATTCTAAACGGTGCGCCGCGGGCGGGGAAATCTTCGATTGCCGCCGCCATCCAGGCCAGCCTGAACGGTACCTGGATCAATCTGGGCGTCGACACCTATGCCAAGGCAACGCCGCCGCAATTGATGCCCGGTATCGGCCTGCGACCGGGTGGCGAAAGGCCAGACCTCGAAGCCATTGTGCCGGTGCTTTACGCCGCACTCTATGACAGCATCGCCGCCCATGCCCGGCTGGGCGTGAATGTCGTTGCCGATTTCGGCCATCACGACGATTACTCCCGGCCGCTCGGCATCCTGCCCGATTGTGCCCGGCGCCTGGCGGGCCTGCCGGTGCTGTTCGTCGGTGTGCATTGCCCGCTCGACATCATCATGGCCCGACGAAATGCCGATCCGCAGGGTTACGCCACCGGCGACACAGCACCCCCGCCGGTGCTGCGCTGGCAGGCGGCGGTGCATGTGCCTGGCATTTACGACCTGACGCTCGATACTGCCACGCCGACCCCAGAACAGTCGGCAGCACTGATCGCTCGAACGCTGGACACCGGCATCCCCCGCCCCACCGCCTTCGAGCGCCTGGCCCAAACGTGATTTGCCGCCCCTCCCGTCCGGGCGCATCGTCGCCCCATAGGGGAGATGGTCATGAAAATTCTCGGCAATATCGTCGGCGTAGTCCTGCTGCTCATTGGTGCGCTGTGGACGCTGCAGGGCTCCAATGTGCTCGCAGGGAGCGCCATGTCGGGCCAGAGCCAATGGCTCTATATCGGCATTGTCTTGCTCGTCGTCGGTCTGGTGGCGCTGTACTGGACCAATATGCGCAAGCCCATGCCTCGGCGCTGATCGCCTTTGTTCCAAGCCTACCGGCTTTTCGGAAAGCCCGCATGGGGCACGGCCACGCGTGTGCTGTAGAGCTTGCCCGTCGGGTGGTCGGTATTGATTTCGCCCGTCCATTCGTTGGCGGTGATGAACAGCGTGCGCCCGTCGGCGCCGCCCAGCATGCACGCAAAGGCCATCAGGTCGAGCGGCACCTCGTCGAGCACCCTGCCCCCTTCGGCCACCCGCACGCAACGCTGGCCTGAACTGGCCCAGACGGCGCCTTCCGCATCCATGCAGATGCCATCAGCACCCTGTCCATCGAGCTTGGCCCAGACCCGCTGGTTGGAAAGGCTGCCATCAGCGGCGATATCGAAGGCCGTGAGGTTGCCGTTGAACGATTCCGCGCAGATCAGCGTCCTGCCATCCGGCGTGATCGCCATGCCATTGGGAAAGGCCAGCTCGCCAGGCTGACGCCGGACCCTGCCATCCGGCGTGACCAGGAGAATGAAGCCCGGCCGGAATTGGCCGCCGGGGAATTCGAAATTGACGCAGTTGAGATAGCTATTGCCCCGCCCGTCCACCACGATTTCGTTGCAGCCGTAGTCCAGGGCGGCAAACAGGGACAGCGAACCATCCTCGGCCAAAACCTGCAGCGCCTTGGCGCGTGCATTGACCACGAGGCATCGGCCATCGGGCAGCCAGTCGATCGAGAATGGCAGCGACGCAACCTTGGCGACCGCGGTGCTGCGGCCCTCCTCGGTCACCGCATAGAGCGTTTCGGCCACCCAATCGGCAAACCAGATACGGCCATCGTGCCAGCGCGGCGACTCCCCCAGAAGGATGCCGGTCTGCAAGGTCTTGAGCTGGTAGTCGGACATTGTCATCTCCATTCCCCGGTTATGACAATGTCGCGCGACCCAGCCTCATTTCGACACCCACGCTGGATTTCTGCCGCAAATGCGAAGGGCGGGACCGTTGCCGATCCCGCCCCTGATAGCAGGCGATGAAACCGCCGGGGATTACTTGCGCGGATTGACGGGGCGCATGAGGCTGGTGACGCCCTTGCCGGCATTGAAGGCCTTGATGGCATCGTACTGCACGCAATCGGGCGCCATTTCCATCAGCTCGATGCGGTTGCCATCGGGATCTTCCACCCAGGCGCCAAAATTGTTGTCGAGACCCTTCTTGCCGTTGAACGGATGCATCAGCGCGATGCCGGCAGCCTCCAGTTCACGCAGCGCCGCGTTCATGTTGTCGACGGTGATGCAGAGGTGGTTGAAGCCGGTCGGCTCCGGGCCGGGCGACCGCGCCACGCCGCCCCCGGTCAGCTCGAGATAGAGATTGTCGTCGAACTTGAGGTAGACGATCCACGGCTTGTGGTCTTCGTCGGTCAGCTCGAGAAAGAGCCGGAAGCCCAGCGTCTCGTAGAAAGCGATCGAGGCCCTGAGGTCCCGCGTCTTGAAATTGATATGCCCGAGCGTCTGAAACGCACCCATGGTCTTCTCCCTGTGCCCTAATGGCGGTGGCGGAAGTTTTACGGCATATTATCGCTAATACAAGGGTGTCGAGGCAGATTATTCCCATATTAATGGCCTGCTCGTGCCGGCAATGTTCGCCTTGGCCGCTGGCGCTTTAAGCAAAGGCCACTGGCCTGCGGCCCGGCTGAGTAACCTGCCCCTATTCCAAGCCCCGGAAGGGAACGACGCCATGATAGCGTATCGCCTTGACCTCGTGGATAAGTGCATTGCGCAGTGGCATGGCTGGACAGGCTCGACGCAACCAGCCGCCACAACCCGCGTTGCTTGCCCACACAGGTGAGGATTTTCCCATGACATCGACAATCGCCCTGGCCGGCGCGACCGGCAATCTTGGCCTCCGCATCGCCAAGGCCCTGCGGCAACAGGATGCCGAGGTGTGGGCGCTGGTGCGGCCCGAAACGGGCGACGACGACAAGCTCGCCGCCCTGATCGAGAGCCGCTGCACGGTGGTCAAGGTCGACCTGGCCAATCCCGAACAATTGCAGGCGGCGCTCAAGGGCGCCGATGTGGTGATCTCGGCACTGCAGGGCCTCCGCGACGTCATCGTCGGTACGCAGACCGACCTGCTGAATGCAGCGGTCGCGGTGGGGGTTCGGCGCTTCATTCCCTCGGACTATGCCGCCGATTTCACCAAGACGGAGGACGAGCCCAACCGCAATTTCGACATGCGGCGCGAGTTCGGCACGGTGCTGGATGCCGCCCCGATCGAGGCGGTCTCGGTGCTCAATGGCATGTTTATGGACCTGCTGGCCTATGGCATGCCGCTGTTCGATCTGCGCAAGCACAGCGTCACCTATTGGGGCGAGCCGAACCAGTTGCTCGACCTGACCACGATGGACGATACCGCTTTTGTCACCGCGCTGGCCGCGCTCGATCCTCAAGCGCCGCGTTATGTACGGGTCGCCGGCGACCAGATCAGCGCTGCCGGGTTGGCGGCGCTGGGCGGCGAGCTGACCGGTACGCCGTTCCAACTGGTCCGTGCCGGCAACATTGCCGAGCTCAGCCAGGCCATCGAAAAGACGCGCGCCGCCGATCCGGGTGGCGAGGGCGAGGAATTCCCGCGCTGGCAGCAGATGCAATACACCCGCAACATGATGAGCGGCAAAGCCAAGCTGGACCCGGTGGACAATGCGCGGTTTCCCACCATCGCCTGGACGAGCGTGCGCGATCTCGCGACCGGCATGCTGGCCCATCAGGGCGGTGGCTGACGCGGGCGTGCGCAAGCGCCGCGCGGAAACCCTGCGGTTTTTTGATCGAGCGGCAATGGCGAGACCAAAGTCTCGGAGCGGGTAGACCGCAGTGTGGTGAAACTCAGGTCTCGCCATCGCGCCGGGATTTTGCACATGCGCATCGAGCAGCCACCCTTGCGGGCTGGGTTTATCAACGGCTGGGCGGCACATCGTGCCACCAAAAACCGCCACCCGGCTGGTTGTCAGCGTCCATGCGGGACCCTGGCGACCCAGGCTCCCCGGCTGTTCCCACGCTCATCACTCGTCATGATCGCGCTCTGGCATGGGCAATGGGGGGAGTGTAGCCGCAGGTGGAGGGGCGGGGATAAGGGGGACTGCCGAGCGGCCCGCAGGGACAAATCGCTCCAGTGGAGCGATTTGAGCGAGGCAGGCCATGAGAGCTACGCTCGAATGGCAAGAGGCCCTTCGGCGTGGCAGCATGAGCGGATCGAGTCGGCAACGCCCGGCGCATGCGGAGGACATCATGACGGAACGCCCCGATTTCATCGCTCATTACAGCGTGCACCAGCGCCCGCTCAACGATGGCGGCTTTGCCGATCTCGGCGGGCTCGGCAGCCCGTTGGGCCGGGCGTTGGGCCTAACGCGCATCGGCATCCATTATGAGATCATGCCCCCGGGCCACCGCTCCTCATTCCCGCATGCCGAGAGCCATGAGGAGGAATTCGTGCTGGTGCTGCGGGGAAGGCCAGACGTGTGGATCGATGGCGAACTGTTCGCGCTCGAAGAAGGCGACGCCGTGGGCTTTCCCGCCGGCACCGGCATTGCGCATGCGTTTCTCAACAACTCGTCAGCGGACGTCACGCTGCTAATCGTCGGCGAGGCCAACAAGGCGGAAAACCGCATCAACTACCCACTCAACCCGGAGCGAATGGCGCAGTTTGCGCAGGACGGACGGGCCTGGCTCGACGCGCCGAAGCGGCCGTTGGGCGCGCATGACGGGGTGGCCAGGGCGGGGGCGAGGGTATGAGACCCCAAGGCGAGCCACGCCCACCGGCCAAAATCTCACAGTCGACACCCTCCCCCTTGCGGGGAGGGATCAAGGGTGGGGGTGGGCTTAGCCCGAATATCGGGGCCCTCGTCCCCCTTCCTGCTCGATTACGGACTTAGCGAAGGGCTAAGTCCTATCTCGCTTCCCTCCCCGCAAGGGGGAGGGTGGGTCCGGTGGCTGTGGCTACTCGGTGCCCCTACCCTCACCGCGCATTTATGGCTCAGTATCCAGAGTCAATTGCCATCCGCTCTGCGCAGACAGCAGTTTGATGGAAACTACGAGTGCGTCAAGGGCATCATCTTCCCCGTTTTCCACACCACCGATCCTTGACTCCGAACGCCATTTCCCCTAGAGAGCGCCCGAAATTAGTCGGCATTTCTTAAGTCATTGATTCAGAACGATTTAAACGAGTAAAGTCGAGCGTTAAAGGACTCGCGTTACCTCAATAATGTTGGAAGAGTCTTGTCATAAGTGCTTCGAGAATGTAGAAACTAATAATCACCACAGAAAATGTGGTGAAAAAAGAGCCCCACTCGCGAGAGTGAGGCTCCAGTTCTGTCACAAGGCTTATTTGTAGGCGACCTTCGCGAGAGGCCACTTACGGCAGTGGGAAATAACGAATTCCCACTGTCCAAGCCGGTGGCGCCAGTAATAAATTACCGACACCGGACGATGTAACGGACACGCTTTACGCATGTTCGTCTCCTTCTGTTTCCAGAAGGCAGATAGGGCCTGCCACCCCTTCGGCAGGTCATCCGCCGAAGCTTACATCCCTCCCAAGGGATGGCGGAAGCGTCGAACGAGTGGCACCTATTGGTCGGCCCAAGAGTCACTTAACCTAAAACCCGATCATTTACAACCGCCGCCGAACCAGAAGCTCCGCAAATGCGCCTAAGAGCGTTGTTGGCGGCGATTTAGGGAATGCAAGGGGCAAACTCCAATGCAGGCGCAACGTCGCCCTGCGGCTCTCCTACAGGGCTCTAAGGGCGCGTTTGGAGTGTCAATACCATTTTCCCAACACGTTCTCTTAATGTTCACTCTTGTCGACAAAAAACTAGGCAGTGCAAAAGGCCCGAGCTTCCGCCCGGGCCTTCTTCATTCCAGTCCAGACAACGCCTGGTCAGCCCAGATGCGCCAGCACGGCCAACAGCAGCAGCGCCACGATGTTCGTGATCTTGATCATCGGATTGACCGCAGGACCAGCCGTGTCCTTGTAGGGGTCACCGACGGTGTCGCCGGTCACCGATGCCTTATGCGCGTCGCCGCCCTTATGGTGGACGACGCCGTGGGAGTCGGTGAAACCGTCTTCGAAGCTCTTTTTCGCGTTATCCCAGGCGCCGCCGCCGGCGGTCATGGAGATGGCGACGAAGAGGCCGGTGACGATGACGCCCATCAGCATGGCGCCGAGAGCCGCAAAGCCTTCGGCGCGACCGGCGATCCAGAAGATCAGGAAGAACACCACGATCGGCGACAGCACCGGCAGCAGCGACGGCACGATCATTTCCTTGATCGCCGCCTTGGTCAGCATGTCCACGGCCCGGGCATAATCGGGCTTGGACGTGCCAGCCATGATGCCCGGATCGGCCTTGAACTGGCGGCGCACCTCGACCACGACGGACATGGCCGCGCGGCCCACCGCCGTCATCGCCATGCCGCCGAAGAGGAAGGGCAGGAGGCCACCGAAGAGCAGGCCGACCACAACATAGGGATTGGCGAGCGAGAAATTCACCGCCGCCATGCCGTAGAAGAAGCTGCCCTCGACCGCATTGGCGACGAAGTATTGCAGATCCTGCGTATAGGCGGCGAACAGCACCAGGGCGCCCAGGCCGGCCGAGCCGATGGCATAGCCCTTGGTGACGGCCTTGGTGGTGTTGCCCACGGCGTCGAGCGCGTCGGTATTGTGGCGCACTTCCTTGTCGAGGCCGGCCATTTCGGCGATGCCACCGGCATTGTCAGTGACCGGGCCGAAGGCGTCGAGCGCCACCACGATGCCGGCAAGGGCCAGCATGGTGGCGGCAGCGAAAGCGATGCCGAACAGGCCCGCCAGATTATAGGTGACGATGATGCCGGCGATAATGACCAGGGCCGGCAGGGCGGTGGATTCCAGCGAGACCGCGAGGCCCTGGATCACGTTGGTGCCATGGCCCGTAACCGAAGCCTCGGCGATGGAATTGACCGGACGGCGGCCGGTGCCGGTATAGTATTCGGTGATGACGATGATCAGCCCGGTAATGACCAGACCCGTCGCGCCGCACCAGAACAGGCTCCACGGCGTGAAAGCCTTTTCGGCAGTGCCGAGGGCGGCATTGAGATCGCCGAAGACGAAGTAGAGCACCGGCAGCAGCACGATCAGCGACAGCACGCCGCTGGCGATGATGCCCTTGTAGAGCGCGCCCATGATATTGTTGGAGGCGCCCAACTTGACGAAATAAGTGCCGATGATCGAGGTGACGACGCAGGCGCCGCCGATGGCCAAAGGTAGCACCATGCCGGCCAGTTTATAGGCGTCGGGCAGCACGATTGCGGCCAGCACCATGGTGGCGACGATGGTCACCACATAGGTTTCGAACAGATCGGCGGCCATGCCGGCGCAATCGCCGACATTGTCACCCACATTGTCCGCAATGGTGGCCGGGTTGCGCGGATCGTCTTCGGGAATACCGGCTTCGACCTTGCCCACCATGTCGCCGCCCACGTCGGCGCCCTTGGTAAAGATGCCGCCTCCGAGACGGGCGAAGATCGAGATCAAGGAAGCGCCGAAGCTCAGGGCCACGAGGCTGTCGATCACGGTGCGGCTGGTGGGCTCAAAGCCCATGCCGGTCAGGATGAGGAAATAGAGCGTGACGCCCAGCAGGCCCAGGCCCGCGACCAGCATGCCGGTAACGGCGCCGGACTTGAATGCCAGATCGAGCCCCTTGGCCAGCGACGTGGTCGCTGCCTGCGCCACCCGCACGTTTGCCCGCACGGAAACGTTCATGCCGATGAAGCCGGCGGCGCCACTCAGCACCGAGCCGATCAGGAAGCCGATGGCGGCATAGATGCCCAGAAGGAAAAACGCGGCGATCAGGATGACCACGCCCACAATGGCGATGGTGGTATATTGCCGCTTGAGATAGGCCGAGGCGCCTTCGCGCACGGCGGCTGAAATTTCCTGCATCCGCGCCGAGCCCGCATCGGCCGCCAGCAGGGTTCGCGTCGTGACGACGCCATAAATAATCGACAGACCGCCACACACGACGATCAGCCACAATGCCAAAGTCATAGACTTGTCCTCAAACTAGGGTCCTCCGAAGTCCCCTGCCGGGCGCCGATTCTGCGATCGGTCGTCCCAGCCCTCCGCGGGCCTTCTCGTGAGCCGAGATTGTCGGATTGTTTTCGGTTAAGCAATGGGAAACGCGATGTTTTGTCGCGGGGCGTGGTACGGTGGGTCAGCGCAGACTCTCGACCGCCGCCACCAGCGCGGCCCCGTCGCCGGCCACGCTCAGCGTCTTTACCCGCGCCGCCTCGCCGCTGCTCAGCGTGATGGCCGATTTGGGCACGCCGAGCGCTTTGGCCAAGAGCGCAATCACCGCGGCATTGGCACGGCCCTTGTCAGGCACCGCCTTGACGCGCAGCCGCAGCACGGCGCTGCCATCATCACGCAGTTCAGTGCCCTCGATGGCGTCGCGGCCCGCATTGGGGGTGACACGAACGAAAAGGCTCAGCCCGGTGGGGCTGAGCCGATAAGGCAGAACTGCCGTCACACCTAGTAGAGGCGCAAGAGGCGCGGCAGGTCGTTGGCGATGAACGACTGCAGGAAGAAGATGATGACGAAGACGATGATGGGGCTGAGGTCGAACCCGTTCACCGGCGGGATCAGGCGGCGGATCGGGCGCAGGATCGGCTCGGTGATCGCATTGACCACCTGCCACAGCCCAGCCACGAAGGCGTTGCGGGTATTGATCACGTTGAAGCTGATGAGCCAGCTCATGATGATCATGATGAGGAATACCCACCAGACCAGGGTCAGCACCATGGAAAGGGTCTGCAGCAATGCGATCATTAAGGTCCCCTGTGTCGTGAACAGTCACGGCAGCATTTCAGGCCCGTATGTAAGGCGGCTTGGCCCGGCCCACAAGTGCAACACTCTCAAGCACAAGAGCCCCGCACCGGGCAACACGGGGCAGGGCTCGAATGACTGACATCCGGTACAAGATACAAAATCCGGACAGAACCCCAATTGCACGAACCGTGCCAAGCCGCAGAGCCCTGCCGGCATTGGGTTTGTGAGGTTAAGGTATTGTAAAGTTTCGCGAATTGCGCGGAGTGAGGGTTGCAGAATGCAAATGGGGTTGCATTCTGCGAGCGGCCCTCAAAGGCAGGGGTTCATCAGCGGCTCGCGCGGCACTGAGAGAAGTTCCGCAATATCCGACGTGACGGTAGCAGGGTCGCCCTGTCGCATTCCCCAGATCATAGAAGTAAAAGATCCGTCGCCCGGTTTGAACGCACAGGCATTGTCTGGCACCTGCGAGGCAAACGTGAGCTTTTTCTCGTCAAGCGTCTGCTGGCTAACAGGCGTGGATGAGTTCTCAATAATGAAGGCGTCCATCTTGGCAATACCCGCCTCAACGGCGCTATCCACCGCATTGTGCACCCACCCGCACTTTCTGGTGTGTTGATCAATCAGCTGGTAGATGCCCCACACGCACAGCACAGGTCCCTTGCCACTGGCATCGGCCGGTGGAGAACGGTCTTGAGCGTAGGCGGAACTTGACGACACCACGAGGGTCAGCAGCACTCCGATAGTGATCCACCGCATTGCAACGCCCGCCCTTGGCTGTTCGGCGAAGCTACAGCGGGGATACCAAGTCAGCAAGACTTCAAGCGGTTAGCCGATATCCTTGATCGGCTTCCAGGTGACGAAGCGCCAGATGTAGATCACGACGGCGACCGCGACGACGGCGGTGGAGACGGGGTCGACCCAGCCTTCGACCAGATCGTATTGCTCATGCAGCAGGTAGCCGGCGGCGGTGAGGATGGCGGTCCAGATCGTGGTGCCGACGGCCGAGACGATGAGGAACTTCCAGACTGGCATGGCCGCGAGCCCGGCGGGCACCGAGATCAGCGTGCGGATGGCGGGGACCAGGCGGCCGAACAGGACCGCCCACTGGCCGTAGCGGCCGAACCAGTGCACCGCCTTGTCGATATCGTCTTCGGAAATGGTGGCGAAGCGGCCGAAGCGGTTACACAGCAGCCGGAAGCGCTTGATGCCGAGCAGGCGCGCCGCGACATACCAAGCCAGCGTGCCCACGAGGGAACCGAGGACACCCGCAATCAGCACGCCGAACACATTGAGGCTGCCATTGGCGGCCGCAAAGCCCGCAAAGGGCATGATCAATTCGGACGGGATGGGCGGGAAGATATTTTCGGCCACCATCATGAGGAAAATCCCCAAATAGCCCCACTGGGTCACGAAACCGATGATCCATTCACTCATGATACAATCCTACTCACTGCGGCCGACGGCGGTCCGAAACATATGCCCGTGGGTTTATGACAGCCAGGCGGCAACAAAACGCTCAACGAGCCGGTTTGCCGTAAAAATCGGTGATGTCAAAACAGATGGTAGCGCGTTGGCGACCGTGCTTGATGTAGAGCAGGTCATAGTCGCGCCGGCCGACGTGAATAAGGGCTTGGTCTGTCCGCTCCCACTCCGGCAGGTTGGCATAGAGCCAGTGATATTCCGCGGCCACGCCCTCATATTCGGTCCGCGCGCCCAGAACCTTGAAACTTGCCGCCACCCCCTCGACTGGACAGGTGGTGGTGCGCAGCCGCGCATCCGCATAAGCGGCCGGTGGCGACAGCGAAAATATTACCGCCGCCAAGGCCAAAAGTGTCTTGCCCATAAAAAGATCCCCGAATGAATTCGGGGACCTTATCAGTGGACTTATATGGGCGACAGGCGCGATCAGCTGGCCTTGGTGCCGCGCATGGCGCGCTTGCGATCATTGGGGTCGAGCCAGATCTTGCGCAGGCGGATCGACTTAGGAGTGACCTCGACATATTCGTCTTCGGCGATGTAGCCGAGCGACTGCTCGAGGGTCAGCTTCTTGGGCGTGGTCAGGCGCACCGCTTCGTCCTTGGACGTGGTGCGGATGTTGGTCAGTTGCTTGCCCTTGAGCGCGTTGACTTCGAGATCGTTCTCACGGGAATGCTCGCCGATGATCATGCCTTCATAGATATCGACGCCGGAGTCGATCATGATCGGGCCACGATCTTCCAGGTTCCACAGCGCGAAGGCCACGGACTGGCCGGTGCCATTGGAGATCAGCACGCCGGTGCGACGGCCTGGCAGTTCGCCCTTGAACGGAGCGAATTCATGGAACAGGCGGTTGAAGATGGCGGTGCCGCGGGTATCGGACAGCAGCTCGGGCTGGTAGCCGATCAGCGAACGGGTCGGCACATGGAGGCGAATGCGAGTGCGGCCGATGCCGGAGGCGCGCATTTCGACCAGATCGCCTTTGCGCTCGGTCATCTTCTGCACGACGGTGCCGGTATATTCGTCATCGACGTCGATGATGACTTCCTCGATCGGCTCCATCTTGACGCCGTCGACTTCGCGCATCAGCACTTTGGGGCGGCCGATGGTCAGTTCGAACCCTTCGCGGCGCATGTTTTCGATCAGCACGGCCAGTTGCAATTCGCCACGGCCAGCCACGTCGAACGAGTCGTTGTCGTCGCCCGGGGTCACCTTGATGGCGACATTGCCTTCGGCTTCGCGCATCAGGCGCTCGCGGATGACGCGGGACTGCACCTTGTCGCCTTCACGGCCGGCCAGTGGGCCGTCATTGATGCGGAAGGTCACCGACAGGGTCGGGGGATCGATCGGCTTGGAGGGGATCGGCGTCATGTTCTGCGGCACCGAGATGGTGTCGGCCACGGTGGTGGTCTCGAGACCCGCGATGGCGACAATGTCGCCGGCTTCGCCGATATCGACCGGGGTGCGCTCGAGGCCACGGAAGGCCAGAACCTTGGAGACGCGGCCCTTTTCGATGATCTTGCCTTCACGCGACAGCGTGTGGATCGGATCGCCCGGCTTGACCGAACCCGAGAAGATACGGCCGGTCAGGATACGGCCGAGGAACGGGTTGCGCTCGATGGTGGTGACCAGCATGCGGAATGGGCCGGGCTCGACCTTGGGTTCCTTGACGTATTCGATGACCTTGTCGAGCAGCGGGCCAAGGTTGTCCTTGGGGCCTTCAGGCTGTTCGCTCATCCAGCCCTGCTTGGCCGAACCGTACAGCACCGGGAAATCGAGCTGCTCGGGGGTCGCGTCGAGCGCGATGAACAGATCGAAGATTTCTTCGAGAACTTCGAGGTGGCGCTCGTCGGACTTGTCGATCTTGTTGATCGCCACGATCGGGCGCAGGCCCTGGGCCAGCGCCTTGCCGAGCACGAACTTGGTCTGGGGCATCGGGCCTTCGGCCGCGTCGACCAGGATCACCACGCCATCGACCATGGACAGGATGCGCTCAACCTCGCCGCCGAAGTCGGCGTGGCCGGGGGTGTCCACGATATTGATGCGGGTATCTTTCCAGAGCAAGGAGGTCACCTTGGCGAGGATGGTGATGCCGCGCTCGCGCTCGATATCGTTGGAATCCATGGCGCGTTCTTCAACGCGCTCGTTTTCGCGGAACGAGCCGGACTGCTTGAGCAAGACGTCGATCAGCGTGGTCTTGCCGTGGTCAACGTGGGCGATAATGGCGATATTGCGCAAAGACATAGTGATCAGGCCTCTTTGGCATGATCCCAAAACCTTGTGCCGCGAAAGGGGCGGCAGCAAACGGCTGAACCATGCAGGAATAACATCGCGCCACCCTCGCAGGAATACGGGACTGGCACAGTTGGCGGTGCCTTACATGAGAACAGGGTTTTCCACAAGCGCAGCACGCGCAGAGGTGGGTTGCGGACTTCTCCCCTCCCCGTTGAGGGGAGGGGTCGGGGGGGGAAGTTCCGCAAATCGGATTGGCTTGGCGTGGCGCCACTCGCGTTGAAGCCTCCCCCACCCTGGCCCTCCCCTCAAGGAGGAGTGGACGATAGAACCGAGAGAGCCCAGCCATAAAACAAAAGCGCCGCGCCCCGGCGGGGGCGCGGCTGGCCGTTCGGCCTGCGGAATTAAGCCAGGAACGGCGTGGCGGCGGCAAGCACGGCAGACTTGCTCAGCGGCTTGTCGAAGGCGCCATCCCAGCCGAGCTTCAGCCCGATGCGACGCACTTCGGAAGCATGGCGAGCTTCCACGGAGTGGATTTGCAGCGCCGTGGTGAGCACGGGCGTGCCGGCAAGATTGCCGGCTTGGCCCTTATAGGCGGCGACGCCGAGATCCTCGAAAGTCTGGCTCAGGGTGAGGAAGGTGTCGAAGTTGGAGAACACGTCGGCATATTTGCCGCCAGCGGTGAAATCGACGGCCGGTGCCTTGACGGCAGCTGCGCCGAGCGCGCCCTGCAGCAGCTTGACGTGGGCGGTCTCATGCTGGCCGATGGTGCGGAACACCGTCTTGTACTTGCCGGGGATCAGGCCCGAGGCCTTGTTGCCGGCGTCGTAGAAGGCGGCTTCCAGATATTCGAGGGTCAGGGCGAAATTGAGCACGTCCTCGACCTTCTTGGGCAAAGCCTGCCCGAAAGCCTCGTTGGACGCGAGCGCGATCACCAGCGGAGCGCTGGCAAGGAAGCCGGCGCGGCGGGCATACTTGGCGAACACATCACGACGGCTGGAGAGAATGGTATCGGCGAGTTCGGGTTCGATCTCGCTCAGGATTGAATTCTGTTCGGTCATTTTGCTGATCCTTAAGCGAGGGAAGCGGCGGTGACGGGGGTCTTGATGAACGGGGCCGCCTTGGGCAGCACCTGGCTCGGCAGCAGCGCGCCATCGAGGCCCTTGGCATCGACATGGCCGCGGCCCACGGACTGGGCGCTGTAGGGGCGCAGCAGATCGGAAATGGCGGCGGCATGGCGCGCTTCGATCGACACGATCGAGCCGGCGGCGGCGAGATAGTCGACGTTCTTGATCAACTGGCCGGCGCCGTTATAGGCGGCAACGCCGAGATTCTCGAACACTTCAGCCGTGCCCAGCACGCTGGCGCGGCTGCCGAAATCGACGGCAGAGAAATCGACTTCCAGCCCGCCGATGGCATGACGGCCAAGCGCCTTCTTGAGGAAATCGCGATGGGCGATTTCATGATCGCGGATCGAGCTCAGAATGACGTGGTCATTGGGCTGCATACTGGAGAACGGGGTCTCGAGCACCTGAATGTAGAAGGCGGCTTCGAGCTGCTCCAGCGCATAGGCATAGTTCAGCACACCCACATCGCCGTCGCCGAGTTCGGCGCCCAGCGCGGTGGAAATGCCGAAGTTCGGCAGCAGCGAGCCCGCAACCATGATACCGGCACCAACGCCGGACCACTTGAGAATATGGCGCCGTGACGCCTTGGTCTGCATATCCATGTGAAATCTCCATATTGCAGGAATGCACCTGCGCTTGGCTTACTGACGCCTGTGTTCAGTTACGGCCCGCAACGAGAGAAGTTTCACAATGTATCCATCAGTAGTGTTGGGTATGTTTTGCCGATAAGCCCCTAATCGACGGAACGAACGACGAAATGTTGCGTTCGTAACCCCGCGTTCGTGCGGGGTCGTGAACACTTTGGAACCCTGACGGTTCCATCACTATAGATTGAGCGTGGCGGAAGGCCTTACGAGGCTTTTTTGCGCTGGGTCTGGCGCGTGGCCACTTCACTATGCAGCAGATTAGCAAGGGCCGCAGGTGGCAGCGGTGGCGAGAACAGGAAGCCCTGAACCTCATCACACCCCTGGCTGCGCACCATTTCGAGCTGGTCTTCGGTCTCGACACCCTCGGCAGTGGTCGACATGCCCAGGCTCTGGCCCAGCCCGATCACCGCCTTGATGATGGCGAGGCTATCGCCGCGGCTGGTGAGATCGCGCATGAACGAGCGGTCGATCTTGATCTTGTCGAAGGGGAAGCTGCGCAGATAACTCAGCGACGAATAGCCGGTGCCGAAATCGTCCATGCAGATGCGCACACCCATGGCGCGCAGGTCGTGCAGGGCTTTCAGCACGCTCTCGCTTTCGGCGAGCAGCAGGGATTCGGTGATTTCCAGTTCCAGCCTTGTGGCCGGCAGCTTGGCATCAGCCAGCGCCGACTTCACCAGCCCGACGAGATCACGGTTCTTGAACTGCACCGGCGACAGGTTGACGGCGACGCGGATTTCGCCCGGCCAGCTGGCGGCGGTGAGGCACGCCTGACGCAAAACCCATTCGCCGATCGGCACGATCAGCCCGGTTTCCTCGGCAATCGGAATGAACTCGACCGGCGAGATGGCGCGCTCCTCATGGTCCCAGCGCAGCAGCGCCTCGACGCAGGTAACGCGATTTTCGCTGAGGCCCAGCAAAGGCTGGAACACCAGCCGCAATTCCTGACGCTGGAGCGCCATGCGGAGGCCAGCCTCGATGGAGCGACGCTGTTGCAGCACAGCATCCATGCCGCTTTCGAAGAAATGATAGGTCGAGCGGCCTTCGCTCTTGGCCTTGTAGAGCGCCAGATCGGCGTTTTTGACCAGGGTATCGGTCTTTTCGCCATCGCCGGGGCCGACCGCAATGCCCACGCTGGCGCCGATTTCGATCTGCTGACCGCCGATCATGAACGGCGCGGCGATGGACTTGATGATGCGGTCGGCCACGCGGGCCGCGTCCGCAACGTCCTCGACCGGGCGCATCAGCAGCGCGAATTCGTCTCCGCCCAGCCGTGCCAGAATGTCGGTTTCGCGCGTCGTGCCCCAGAGCCGCGCCGAGGCCTGCTTGATGACCTCGTCACCCACCGCATGGCCCAGCGTATCGTTGACGGCCTTGAAGTGATCCAGATCAATATAAAGCACCGCCGCCATTTCGCCGCGCGCCAGCCCGGCCTCGGCCTTGGCCATCTGCTCGAGGAACTCGATGCGGTTGGGCAGGTCGGTCAGCGCGTCATGGCGCGCCAGGTGGCGAATGCGCGCCTCGTTCTGGCGCTGCTCGGTAATATCCTCGTGCGTCGACACCCAGCCGCCATCCTTCATCGGATGGTGCTGCATCATGATGGTGCGGCCATTCAGTTCGTGAATGTTCTTGCCGTATTCGCGGCGCGCGATGACGTCGCGCCGCCACAGCACATATTCCTCGCGGGTGCCGCCGGCGCTCATGCCCACATCGAACAGATGGCCCAGAATGTCTTCAAGCTGGACGCCCGGCTTGATTAGCCGCTCGGGCAGATTGTAGATTTTGACATAGGGCTGGTTGCAGATGACGAGCCGCCCGCGCGGGTCGAACATGCAAAGACCCTGGGAGATATTGTTGACCGCGGCGTCCAGCCGGATGTTCTGGCGTTCCAGCTCCAGCTTGCGCTTCTGCACCAGTTCGGTGCGGGCCATTTCGTCGGTCACATCTTCATGGGTGACCACCCAGCCCATGGCTGGCGAATAAACATGGGCCGTCTCGATGACGCGGGCGCCATGCACCACTTCCTGCGTCTTGGCCCGGGCGCCATGACGATTGTTCAGCAGCGCGTCCGTATAGGCCTCGTAGAATTCCTGGGGGGTCTGGTCGGGATGATTGCCGAGCGTGGAGGATAGATTGACCACGTCCTCAAGCGTCATGCCGCGCTGCAGTGCAGTGCTGGAAAAGCCGTAGATATCGCGGTAATTCTTGTTCCACATCACCAGGCGAAACTGTGGCGACCAGACGCAAAAGCCATAGGGAATGCTCTCGAGCGCTGCATCGAGTAGCAAGGCCTCAGCCATTTCGCTCAGATTGCCAGCGTCTTCTGCCCGCACCCGATCAATCTCCCGCCCTAATGCATTCTGCACGACGCTGTGATGACAAGCTAGAGGGCGGCGCTTAATGCGGGCTTAAAACGATTGCGAGGGGGCCGGACGGTAAGGACTTTACCATCCGGCATGACTTGGCTAGCGGCCGGCCTTCTTGTTGCGGGCGGCATAAGTCTTGAGGCGCAGGCCGTTGAGCTTGATGAAGCCCTCGGCATCCTTGTGGTCATAGGCCACGGCGCCTTCTTCAAAGGTCACGAGATCCATCGAATAGAGCGAGAACGGCGAGGTGCGGGCGATGACGCTGGCTTGGCCCTTGTAGAGCTTGACGGTGACTTCGCCGGTGACGAACTCCTGGCTCTTGTCGATCAGCGCCTGCAGCATTTCGCGCTCGGGCGCGAACCAGAAGCCGTTGTAGATCAGCTCGGCATATTTGGGCATCAGCTCATCCTTGAGATGAGCCTCACCACGATCGAGCGTGATCGATTCAATGCCGCGATGGGCCACCAGCATGATGGTGCCGCCGGGGGTTTCGTAGAGCCCGCGGCTCTTCATGCCGACGAAGCGGTTTTCCACCAGATCGAGGCGGCCGACACCATGCTTGCCACCCAGCTCGTTGAGCTTGGTGAGCAGGTTCGCTGGGCTCAGCTTGACGCCATTGACCGAAACCGGATCGCCCTTTTCAAAGCCCACGGTGATGATTTCGGGCTCGTTGGGCGCGTCTTCCGGATTGACGGTGCGCTGCGCCACATAGTCGGGCGCCGGCACGGCCGGGTCTTCCAGCACCATGCCCTCGGAGGAGGTATGCAGCAGGTTGGCGTCCACCGAGAACGGGGCCTCGCCGCGCTTGTCCTTGGCAATCGGGATCTGGTTGCGTTCCGCATAGGCCAGCAGTTGGGTGCGGCTGCGCAGGTCCCATTCGCGCCACGGCGCGATCACCTTGATCGAGGGATCGAGCGCATTGGCGGTGAGTTCGAACCGTACCTGGTCGTTGCCCTTGCCGGTGGCGCCATGGGAAATCGCATCGGCGCCGCTTTCCTGGGCGATCTCGACCAGCCGCTTGGCGATCAGCGGTCGCGCGATCGAGGTGCCGAGCAGGTAGACACCCTCATAAACCGCATTGGCGCGGAACATCGGGAACACGAAATCGCGCACAAATTCCTCGCGCAGGTCCTCGATGTGGATTTCCTTGATCCCCATCATTTCGGCCTTCTTGCGCGCCGGCTCGAGTTCCTCGCCCTGCCCCAGATCGGCGGTGAAGGTGATGACCTCGCAATTGTAGGTCTCCTGCAGCCATTTGAGGATGATCGAGGTATCGAGCCCGCCCGAATAGGCCAGCACGACTTTCTTGATGTCTTTCGCCATAGTCCGTCCCCTGTATGATTGCGTGGAACTATAAAGCAGATCGAGCGCAACAATCTTGCGAAAACGTCACGCATGGCCGATGGTGTAGCAGAAAACGCCGACCTCTCGACGCCTGGAAGCACAATATGCCAACAACGCTCGACGCCATCGATAAGCGCATCCTGCGAGCACTGCAGCGCGATGGCCGCATGTCCAATGTCGAACTGGCCAACGAGGTGGGTCTATCGCCCTCGCCATGCCTGCGGCGCGTGCGACTGATGGAGGAATCCGGCATCATCGACCGCTATGTCGCGGTGCTGGACGGCGCCAAGGTGGGCCTGACGCTGACGGTGTTCGCCCGCGTCTGGTTCAAGACCCAGGACGCCGAGATTACCCACCAGTTCGCCGAGACGGTGCGCAAATTTCCCGAAGTGGTCGAATGCTACCTGACAACCGGGGAATGCGACGCCATTATGCGTATCGTCACCGCCGACCTGCACGCCTATTGGCGCTTCCAGTCCGACTACCTGATGCGCATCCCCAGCGTGCAAAGCGTCAAGACCGACGTGCCGATGGAGACAATCAAGCGCAGCTACGAGCTGCCGTTGTAAAGTCACGTGCAGCTGCGCGCTTTATGGAAACACTCGCCTAGCGCCAGCGTCCGCGTTAATGCTGGCTGATCCTATTGAACCTGAGCCGACATGTCCGCACTCCTCCGCACACTATCAATTCTAGCGCTTGCCTTCCTGGCAGCGCCGACCTTTGCACAGGCGCCGGTCGCGGTGAACTACGAGTGCCAGGACCCGACCGGCTTTGAAGTGCTGGCCTGGATCACGCTGACCGGCACGCATTACAGCCTGACCTCCCAGATGCAGGTCAGCGGCGAGGGCGACCTGTCCCTGCAAGATGGCGGCACGGGGCTCGTTGTCCTGTCTGGCCCCCTCGCCAAGGATTTCGGCCTGCTCGGCGCCAAGCCGGCCTCCGGGCCAAAACTGACTTTCGTCGACGAACGCGGCCCCGTCATGATCTGCCGCCAGCAACAAGGCTGAACCATGCCCGCTTTCGTGCCCGATCTGTCCGTCATTCTAACCTTCGCCCTCGCCGCCTTCGTGCTGGCCATCACACCGGGACCGGACATGGCGCTACAGATGTCGCGCGCCATCAACTATGGCCGCGCCCATGGCTTTGCCACCGCAGCGGGCGCCATGATGGGTATCGTCGTGCACACCACGCTGGTGGCGTTG
>NZ_JAQGJV010000091.1 GCF_028290435.1 Devosia sp.
CCTGATGTTTTCCCCAGCCCTTGCGCGGGGCGAGATTGGCATTCGCTCTACGTTCGCCGATATTGGCGAAAGCATTGCGCACTGGCTGGGCCTGGCGCCCGGCCGCCACGGCCGCAGCTTCCTTTAACCGATTGGATCAACCGATGAATGATGTCAGCCGCCCAAACGTGACCGTCATCGATCACCCGCTGATCCAGCACAAGCTGACCATCATGCGCAATAAGGAGACCTCGATTGCGGGGTTTCGTCGGCTGCTGCGCGAGATCGCCCATCTGATGTGCTACGAGGTGACGCGCGATCTGGAGCTGGAGATGATCCCCATCGAGACGCCGATGGCGCTGATGGACAGCCCCTCGATCAAGGGAAAGAAGCTGGTATTCGCCTCGATCCTGCGTGCCGGCAATGGCCTGCTCGATGGCATGCTCGACCTGGTGCCGGCAGCGCGCGTCGCTCATATCGGGCTTTATCGCGATCACGAAACGCTGGAGCCGGTGGAATATTACTTCAAGGCGCCGGCCGACTTGGCCAACCGGCTGATCATCGTGGTCGATCCGATGTTGGCAACCGGCAATTCGGCGACTGCGGCGATTGAAAAGCTCAAGGAACGCGGCGCCAACGACATCCGCTTCCTCTGCCTGCTGGCGGCGCCGGAGGGCATCAAGAACTTCACCGAGGCCCAGCCCGACGTGCCGATTTTCACCGCCGCCATCGACAGCCATCTCAATGAGAAGGGCTATATCATCCCCGGCCTCGGCGATGCCGGCGACCGCATGTACGGCACCAAATAGTTATTCGGCTGGCGTGACCGGCGGCAGGTCCAACTCGGCCAGCGCGCTGATATTGTCCTGCCGCATCTGGCTCAACTGGCCAAGGAACGCCTCGACATCGTCCCCATAGGCGCGGCGGCTGATGGCGAAAAGCGCAATGCCGTCGCCGAGCTTGGTGTAGCGATAGGCGTTCCATTCCAGGATCGGCTTCGGGCCGCTGTCGTCGCTCAGCAGGAAATCGAGGATGACCTCGCCGGTGTTCGGATTGCTGATCTGGTTGTAGTTGACCATTGGGTCGGTGGGCTTGCGCCCCTCGAGCCCGGCGATCTGCGTATTGGCGGCGCCCTGCGGTGTCGCCTGGCTGGTCGATGCATCCACCATGAACATGGCGGTATAGCTGTCCGACTGCTGTCCTTGCGGCAGGTATTCCTGTTTGAAGTAATCGGGCGTCGGGTGCGAGGTCCAGGACAGCGCATAGCTGTCGCCCAGGAAGTCGATGGGGCCGGGAACGCCCAGCGCTTCCACGACTGTGTCCTGCGCGATTGCGGCTTGACCTAAGCCTGCAACGAGCATGAGGCCCAAGGTTGCGGCGCGCAGGGTGGAAAGCAAAGTCATCGGCCCATCTCCAAATCGGCAATGGGCCGACCCTATCATCCCTTGAGCGGCAGCCCCAGAGCGATCAGTTCCCTGCGCAGGCTCTTGGGATCGGTGAAGTGGATGCCCTTCATGCCGAACTTGCGGGCCGAAACGATATTGGGCTCGCTGTCGTCGATGAAGACGCAGTTCTCGGCCGCGATGCCGTAGCGCTCGCAGAACACCCGGTAGAGACGCGGATCGGGTTTCACCAAGCCCTCGAGGCCCGAGACGATCACGCCGTCGAACTTTTCGAGGAACGGCCATTCGGGCAGGCAGCTGACCCACTTCTCCCAGGAGAAATTGGTGATGGCGAAGGTGGGGATTTCCTCGGCGATCAATTCGTCATGGATATCGATCGTGCCCTGGATGAACTCGCCCAGGGTTTCCTTCCAGCGCAGGTCGAACGCCTGGATTTCGCGCCAGTATTTGGGGAAGCGCGTGATCAGCTTGGCGACGCCTTCGGAATAGATCTCGCCGGCGTCGAATTCCAGGTTCCAGTCCAGCGTGCAGATATTGTCCTTGAACCACTGCGCATCCTCTTCGGTTTCGAAGAGCTTGCGGAACAGATACATCGGGTTCCAGTCGACGAAGACGCCGCCCAGATCGAACACGGGAATAAGCGTATCGTCCATTTTCTTGACCATCGCGAGAGGGGAAACTACCCGGCTTGTGGCATGGGCCATGCGGCCGTGCAAGCGGCGAACAGGCGCAAATGCCGTCCCCGATGGAGCGGTCAATTTTTCGGCTGGATGGGATGGCCGACGCTAGCAGCCGGTGGTGTTGTCGGGGTCGACGATGATGCTGCCGCCGAAGCGGGGCAGGTAGAAATTCTCGCGGCGGAGCTGGACCGGCTGATTGTAGACGATGCTGGTAATCGGCGTATAGGCGTAGGACGCCGTGGCCACGATCACATAGGCATTTGCCGAGATATTGGTCATCGCGACGGGTAGGGGATAGGGGTCGCCTTTCTTCAGCGCCGTCGCGCCGCCAGCGCTTTTGGACCATTGGACTTCGGTCGTGCCATCCGCCTTGACGAAAATCGAGCTGACCACCTGTTGCAGCGGCGTGCTGGAATAGGGGGCCATGATCCCCGCGGAGGCCTGAAAAAAGTCCTTGATATCGCAGCCGGCAATTTTGACATTGGAGCGCGACACCAGGTCGCCCATGGAGCCGGCCACGGTCTGCACCCGCCGATCCACCGAAATCATCGAGCTGGCCTCGACGCTGCCCACATAGAGCAGCAGCATGACGGGCACGACCAGCGCGAATTCCACCGCCGCGACGCCTGTGGCATCGTCGCGAAACTGCCCGATGATCCTGCGCAGGCGCTGCAATGGGCTCATGACGAGAAGGGCTCGTTGCGGAATACCTGCACGGCGCCCAGCAGGCGCGTGCCATCGGGCTGGTCGTTGGAGGCGAATGCCCCCATGCGCAGGATGATGGGCCATTTGTAATAAACCTGCACGATCACCGTGCTCGAGCCCTGGCCCCCGTTGAAGTCCTCGGTCAGCACCCAGGGGCAGGTCGTCGTGCAGGTTGTGGAAAGCGGTGGTGTGATTGTCGCCGACGTGAAGTTGCTGACGGTCGACACACGCACTTGCAGTGCGTGACAGTCCTGGAACAGCCCATAGAGCCGGTTGCAGATCAAATCCTCGAACTTGGCCACGGTGAAGTTCTGCGCCTGCAATTGACCGGTGCGGATTTGCCGGCTGGCATCGAGCACAGCGCTGTCCAGGATGGCGCTGGACAGGAACACCACGGAGGTCTCCAGGATCGCCCCCACAATGGCAAAAAAGGGCGTCGCCAGAATGCCGAACTCGATCGCGGTGACGCCGCTGTCGTCGCGCCAGAAGCGGGCCAATGGGGCCGCGAGCGAGCGGCCGATCAGCGATGCAAGCGAATGGGTCATTGGGACGCGCCGGTTTCTAACGCTTGGACGTTAGGGCGCTATGGCTAATCGGTGGTTAGCAATGGCCGCGGCGATCCGCTAAAAG
Source organism: Devosia sp. (assembly GCF_028290435.1). Lineage (GTDB taxonomy): Bacteria > Pseudomonadota > Alphaproteobacteria > Rhizobiales > Devosiaceae > Devosia. The sequence continues at coordinate 3,398 of NZ_JAQGJV010000091.1, forward strand.
CGACGACCCGGTTAACCGCGGGTTAAGGCGAACCCCGTAGTTGCGACCGTTATTGCCCGGCGGTGCTCTTGATCATATTGGCGGAATCGACCTGCGTGCTGGTGAAGGTATTCTCATCGCCCAGCATGATGGTGGGCTGGCAGACCGGCGCACAGGCCAGGCTCGTGCGCGCGGCGCCCTGATAGACCGTCATCGTTCCGGCCTGCAGTTGCACGACGTCGATCAGCGTGTCGGCGACCGGATTACCATTGCCGTCGAGCACGATCAGGTTGGTCTGGCCAAAGCTCTTGCCGGTCAGCACCAGGGTCTGCGGGTCCTGGATAGTCACATCGGCAATGCCGGGATTGCCGACGATCACAGTCGCCGCGGGGGAGTTGATGCGCAGCACCCGAGCCATGTTCACATTGACGGTGATCGGTGCATCGTCCTCCGCCCATGCCGAAACGGGGCTCGCCGCCAGTGCCAGGGAAAGCAGCAGCACGAGAGCGGTGAACTTGGCCATGGAACTCTTCCGGAAACGGATACGCTACGACTTGCCATTTTCGCTTGGAATGGTGAATAATTGGCAAACAAAGCGTCGTAGTCATCGTTGGCGGAGTATCTTTGGTTATGCTTTGCTCGCTGCCGCCACTGGTCCAGTGGTCCACTATTTTGCAGGATTTCGGCAGTATTACTGGGCTTGTAAGTACTATAGCTCACGAAGCCATGGTTTTGTTAAAAGGCGACGAATTTTGTTAAGTCTTTGAAAATAATAATAAAATGCGAATTCGATGGTCGGTAAGCTCGCGGCGATTAACGCAATTTCAAGAACTGGCGAATAACGTTGCCTCAAGTTCGATGTGTGACGTGTCGAACCATGGCGTCACTGGATGACGTGAGCAAGGAGCCACTATGAAGAAGATTTTTGCACAATTTGCGCAGGACGAGTCCGGTGCAACCGCTATCGAATACGGCCTGATCGCCGCACTGATTTCCGTGGCTTTGATTGTCGCTGCCACTGCCGTTGGCGGTAACCTCAGCACGCTGTTCAACACGATCAGCACCAAGCTTGCCAGCTCCAACACCGTGCCGACCACCTAATTGGCGCGACGGTTCGGCAGGTCGATCCCCGCCGTTCCATACTTTGTGGGCTACGCTTGGGGGAGCAACAACGCTCCCCCAATTTTTTCCGCACCAAGTGGCTTTTGCGCTTCCTTAATCTCACGAGAGCAATCTGCTTGGGGCCCTCCGTTCGGACGGAATCGCGGCACCGGGGATCTGGGATTATGTCGACCATCGCAATGCTGTTTTTCCCTTTTGGCATGGCGCTGGCGGCGTCGTCCGACCTGCTGACCATGAAAATTTCCAACAAGCTGGTGCTACTGCTGGTCGCCGGCTTCTTCGTGGTGGCCATCGCCATCAACCTGCCGCTGCAGCAATTGGCGCTGCATGTGATGTGCGCAATGCTGGTGCTGGTCGTCGGCTTCACCCTGTTTGCCTTGCGCTGGATCGGTGGCGGCGACGCCAAGCTGGCGGCCGCGACCACGCTGTGGCTGGGCTTCGGCCTGACGCCGATGTTCGTGGTCTACGCCGGCATGCTGGGGGGCGTTCTGACCCTGTCGATCCTGGCTCTGCGCCGCTTCCCGCTGACGCCGTTCCTGGCGCGGTACACGTGGCTCGAACGGCTGCACAATCCGAAGTCAGGCGTCCCCTATGGCATTGCCATGGCGGCGGCGGGCATGATTGTCTATTCCAACTCGGTAATCTTTCAGCAACTTACTGCTTGAGCATTTGCTGCGGGACGGTTGTTTCTTGCATCTGGTTTTGACGATCAGTATCGGTCTGGAGCTCAGTATTCCGGGTCTTGTTTGCAAAATGCAAATATTTACAGATCGGTAACCGCAACTGCAAAGCTCCGGTTAACCAAACTTTGACCCTTTAAGTAGAGAGTTCCCCCGGTGGGTTGGGCGCGGTGCGCCACAGAACCGGAGTGAGTAATGAAACCGGCGCGTATTATCCTGTTGCTCGTGGCGATCGTCGCTGGCGGGCTGGCGGCATTCCTGGTGACCCGGGGGGGCTCTGCGCCCACCACGCAGATCGTCACCAACGAAGTGATCCAGCAGGAAGCCAAAACCCAGATCCTGGTGGCCAAGGGCCAGATCGGCATGGGCGAACGGCTCAGCGCCGATACCGTGGCGTGGCAGGACTGGCCCGAAGGCGCGATCCGCCCCGAATATGTGACCATCACCGCCATGCCCGATGCCCCCACGGTGCTGACCGGCGCGGTGGCGCGCTTTGAATTTTTCCCCGGCGAGCCGATCCGCGAGCAGAAGCTGGTCCGCAGCGAACAGGGCTACCTGTCGGCAGTGCTGAGCAAGGGCATGCGCGGCGTCTCGGTGCCGGTCGTTGCCTCCTCCAGCGCCGGCGGCTATATCGTGCCCAACGATCATGTCGATGTCCTGCTCTCGCATGCGACTGAGCAGGGCCAGGTGTCCGAAGTCGTGCTGTCCAATGTGCGCGTGCTGGCCATTGGCAATCGCCTCGGCGAAGTGGGGGCCTCGGGCGGCGCCGCGGATGCCGATGCGGAAGCCGGGCCCCAGGCGCAGGTTTTCGTCGACAATTCCATCGCCACGCTCGAACTCACCCCCGGCCAGGCCGAAACTCTGGTCAACGCCGTGTCGCGCGGCACCCTGTCGCTGTCGCTGCGTTCGGTCACCGATTTCGACGATGCCACGATCGCCTCGCGGGACGCCACCACGACGTCGGTCCGCCTCATCCGGTTCGGGCAGGAACAAAGCGTCATGTCCGGCGTGTCCCGCCAGCCGGAGGGCGAACAGCCCGCTGCCGTGGAGCCTGCCGCCTATGCCGCGCCCGCCGCGCCGCGGGTGATATTGCCGCCACCGGCCCAGCCCCAGGTCACGGTCCAGTAGGCGCGAGGAGATCATCATGTTCACCGTTTCAAGCTATCCTCGCTCCACCCTGCGCCGCGCCGGCCTTGCCGCCGTGCTGCTCGGCGCCTTGCTCGCGGGCTCCGCGCTGGGCACCTCCAGTGCCTATGCCCAGCAGCAGGCGCAGATGACCATTGCCGATTTCGGCCGCACCCGCAGCGTAGCGCTCGAGACCAACAAGTCGATGATCCTCGACCTGCCGGCCGATGTGTCCGAAGTCATCGTCTCCCAGCCATCGGTGGCCGGAGCCATCATGCGCACCTCGCGCCGCGCCATCATCCAGGGCGTGTTGGGTGGCAATACCAATATCCTGTTCCTCAACGCACAGGGCCAGGCCATCGCGGTCCTCGACCTGCGCGTCGCCAAGGAGCCATCCCAAGTCGGCGAGGCGCTGGAAGGCGCATTGGCGCGCATCCTGCCCGGCTCCCATATCCAGGTCGATTCCGTTACCTTGGGTGACGATACCAACCGTGTCGTGCTGTCGGGCATGGTGCAGTCGAGCGAAGACCTCGATCGGGCCATGGCGATTGCCGTCCAGTATGCCGGCGATCCCAAGAACGTCGCCAGCGTGCTCGACGTCGGCGGCGGCCAGCAGGTCATGTTGCAGGTCACCGTCTCGGAAATCCGCCGCGATGTTGCCAAGCAGCTCGGCATCAACCTGTCCGGCACGATGACCATCGGTGGCTCGAGCTTCGGCTTCAACAACGCCATGGCTGACGTCTCGTCGCCCGGCAGCATGGCCAACAATTCGGTGGCTGGCGCCTTCCCGCTCGGCAGTGTCGATATCAACGCTTCGATCCAGGCGTTGGAAGACCGAGGCGCCCTGCGCATCCTGGCCCAGCCGACGCTGACGGCGGTCTCCGGCCAGCCGGCCGAATTCAAGGCCGGCGGCCAGTTCCCGATTTATACCTCCGATGGCAACGGCGGCCAGAACGTCACCTACAAGGACTATGGCGTCACGCTAAACTTCACGCCGACGGTAAAGTCCAACGGCCAGATCGGCCTGCTCGTGGACACCGGCGTCTCCGAACTGCAGGCCAACAATGCCCTGACCGATCGCAGCACCAAGACTTCGGTCGAGCTGCCACCGGGCTCGACCCTGTCAATCGGCGGCCTGCTGCAGGAAAACGTGCGCCAGCGCGTACAGCAATTGCCCGGCCTGGGCGATATCCCGATCCTGGGCGCATTGTTCCGCTCGCGCGAATATATCAGCTCGCAGACCGAATTGGTGATCATGGTCACCCCCTATCTGGTGAGCGCAACCCGTCAGCCGCCTGAACTGCCCACCGATCGCAGCGTCACCGCCTCGGATGCCGAAGCGATCTTCCTCGGGCGGATGGAAACTCAATATGGCGTGGGCGGCCAGCCCGGCATGCGCGGTGGCTTCAAGGGCTCGGTCGGCTTCGTGCTCGATTGATCCGCGCGCGGACGGCAATGGACGCAATGCTCCGGGCAACCGGTATCAAGGAGAATAGGTTGTCATGAGTTTTCTCAACCCCGAGCCCAAAACGGTCGAAGAGCCGGCGGCGGAAATCGCTGGCGGCGCCCGGCTGATCCCGCGCATCACCATCCAGGCCTTTTGCGAGCATTCCCAGACCGCCCAACTGGTGGAAAGCGCCATCCACGACCGCCGCATGTCCAAGGTTGCCCTGACCACGCATAATGGCGGCCTCGATGGGGCCATCGAAACCTACAAGTCCAACCCGACGCCCAATCTCATCATGGTGGAAACCACCCTGCCACCCGGCGAAATTCCCGCGGCTTTGAGCCGGCTGGCCGAGGTCTGCGACGCCTCGACCCGCCTGATCCTGCTCGGCCACGTCAATGACGTGATGCTGTATCGCGAGCTGATCCGCGGCGGCGTCTCCGAATATATCGTGCTGCCGGCTTCGGCGCAGTCGATCGTCACCGCCATCACCGAGCTGTTCGCCTCCGAAAATGCGGCTCCCATCGGGCGCACTGTCGGCTTCGTGTCGGCCAAGGGCGGCGCCGGCTCGTCCACCGTCGCGCACAATGTGGCCTGGGCCATCTCGCAGTCGCTGCGCCAGGATGCACTGATCCTCGACATGGACTTGGCGTTCGGCACCGCCGGGCTGAATTTCAACCAGGACCCGCCGCATGGCCTCGCCGACGCGCTGAACGTCAACCAGAAGCTCGACCAGACCATGCTCGATCGCCTGATGAGCAAGGCCGCCAACCATATCAACCTGCTGACCGCGCCGGTCACGCTGGACCGCACCTACGATTTCGAAGAGCGCGATTTCGAGCAGATCGTCGAGCTGAGCCAGACCGCCATCCCGGTCGTGGTGCTGGATATTCCGCATGCGTGGAACTCCTGGATTCGCCATACCCTGGCGACCATCGACGAAGTGGTGATCGTGGCCGAGCCGGACCTGGCCAACTTGCGCAATGCCAAGAACCTTGCCGACACCATCAAGGCGCTGCGCCCGGCCGAGACGGCACCAAACCTCATCATCAACAAGTTCGGCCTGCCGCGCCGTCCTGAAATCAGCGCCAACGAATTCGCGTCATCGATCGAATGCCGCCTGCTCGGCACCATTCCGTTCGACGCGGCGCTGTTCGGCACGGCCGCCAATAACGGCCAGATGATCGCCGAGGTCTCGGCCAACAACAAGATCAACGACATTTACCGCGCGGTGGGCCTGCATGTGACGGGTCGCCAGGCGGTGCAATCGGCGGGCAGGGGCTCATCCCTCAAGATGTCATCCTTATTCAAGAAACGGGCCTGATCGGACTTTCTGACCCCGGCACGTTGAAACGGTAGAACTCATGTTTGGCAAGCGCACATCATTTGGCGGCAATACCCCCGGGGTCGCGGAGGTCGCGCGTCCGATCGCCAGTCCCGCGCGTCCCGCTGAACCCGTCCGCCGCGCCAGCGACAGCGACAGCGCCGCCGCGCGCCTACGCAACAATGACGAAGTGGTCGACGTCCGCTCGCCCGTCGATGCACAGCGCGACAAGGACTATTTCGCCACCAAGTCGGCGATTTTCAACGCGCTGATCGACTCCATCGATCTGAGCCAGCTCGCCACTATGGACCAGGATGCGGCGCGCGAGGAAATCCGCGACATCGTCGCCGAAATCATCGCGCTCAAATCCATCATCATGTCGATCTCCGAGCAGGAAGACCTGCTGGAGGACATCTGCAACGACGTGCTCGGCTATGGCCCGCTGGAGCCGCTGCTCGCCCGTGACGACATCTCCGACATCATGGTGAACGGCAGCCAGAAGTGCTATATCGAAGTCGCCGGCCGGGTGAAGCTCACCAATGTGCGCTTCCGCGACGACGCCCACCTGATGAATGTGTGCCAGCGCATCGTGTCCCAGGTCGGCCGCCGCGTCGATGAAAGCTCCCCCATTTGTGACGCCCGTCTGCCCGACGGCTCGCGCGTCAACGTCATCGCGCCGCCGCTGGCGATCGATGGCGCTGCGCTCACCATCCGTAAGTTCAAGAAGGACAAGCTGACGCTGCAGCAACTGGTCAAATACGGCTCCATCTCGCCCGAAGGGGCCGAGGTGCTGCGTATCCTGGGCCGCGTGCGCGCCAATGTGCTGATCTCCGGCGGTACCGGTTCGGGCAAGACCACGCTGCTCAACTGCATGACCGCCTTCATCGAAAAAGACGAGCGCGTTATCACCTGCGAAGACTCCGCCGAACTCCAATTGCAGCAGCCGCACGTGGTGCGCCTCGAAACCCGCCCGCCCAATCTTGAGGGCGAAGGCGAAATCACCATGCGCGACTTGATCAAGAACTGCCTGCGTATGCGCCCCGAACGCATCATCGTGGGCGAAGTGCGCGGACCCGAGAGCTTCGATCTGCTCCAGGCCATGAACACCGGCCATGACGGCTCGTTGGGCACGCTGCACGCCAACAGCCCGCGTGAAGCCCTCAGCCGCCTTGAATCCATGATCACCATGGGCGGCTATGCGCTGCCCAGCCGCACCATTCGCGAAATGATCTGCTCGTCCATCGACGTCGTGGTCCAGGCCGCCCGTCTGCGCGACGGCTCGCGCCGCATCACCCACATCACCGAAGTGCTCGGCATGGAAGGCGACGTGATCGTGACCCAGGACGTCTTCCTCTATGACATCATGGGCGAAGACAGTTCCGGCATGCTGATGGGCCGCCACCGCTCCACCGGCATCACCAAGCCGCAATTCACCGAGCGCGCCAAATATTTCAACGAAGAAGCCAACCTGGTCGAGGCATTGGAAAAGTCCAATACCGAACACCGCGAACTGCTGGATTCGTGAGACCATGAGCCCTCTTCTCCTCGCCCTCCTGGCCATGATCGCCATCGGCGCCGCCGGCTTTGCGCTCGTTCCCAACCTGCTGGGCGGCAGCCGCGCCGACAAGCGCCGCAAGGCGTTTCAGGGCGATATCCAGGTCAATCGGCGCGAAATGGACGCCGCCAAGACCCGCGAATCCCGCCGTAAAAACGTGCAGCAGGCGCTGAAGTCCCAGACTGACGCCCTCAATGCCAAAAAGCGCGTGCCGCTGCCGGCGCTGCTGTTTCAGGCCAACATGACGCTGACCCCGGCCAAGTTCATCCGCAACAGCGTTATTTTTGGCGTCGTGCTGTTCGTCATCCTGTTCATCGTGCAGGTGCCGATCTATTTCGCCGCCATCTTCGCGGTGGCCGGCGCTTACCTGCTGCCGCGCATGTGGATCAATCGCAAGCGCAAGAAGTATCAGAACCAGTTCCTCGACGAGCTGCCCAATGCGGTCGAAGCCATCGTGCGCGGCGTCAAGACCGGCCTGCCGCTCAACGATTCCATTCGCGCGGTGGCCAAGGATGCCAAGGAACCGGTGAAATCCGAGTTTGCCCGCATCCTCGACCAGCAGGCCTTCGGCATGTCGATGACCGAGGCCGTCTCGGTGTTGCTCGACCGCGTGCCGCTGCCCGAGGTTAACTTTTTCGTCGTCGTCATCACCGTGCAGCAGCAGGCCGGCGGCAATCTCAGCGAAGCCTTGGGGAACCTCGCCCGTGTGCTGCGCGACCGCAAGAAGATGAAAATGAAGATCAAGGCCATGTCGTCCGAAGCCAAGGCTTCGGCGATGATTATCGGCTCGCTGCCCTTCGTCGTCGGAGGCCTGGTGTCGGCGACCTCGCCGCTCTATCTGCAGCCGTTCTGGACCACCCAGCTCGGCATGATCTGGGCCGGTGTCGGCGCTTTCATGCTCTGCCTCGGTATTTTCGTGATGACCAAGATGGTTCAATTCGACTTTTAGCCGGCCAAGCGCGAGACCGTCATGAACTACATCGATCTGCTGACCTCGCGGGATTTTCTGATCTCGGTGCTGGCCGCCATCTCGGCGGGCGCCGTGGTGTTCACCTTCGGCACCTCGTTCCTGACCAAGACCGAAATGCGCACCCGCATCAAGCGCGTGGCACTGGAACGCGACAAGCTGCGCGCCGAGGAAATGGCCCGCCTGCGCGGCGGCGGCGCGGCCGATGCCCGCGGCACCATGCGCCGGCCGGCCGAAACCAAGACCTATATGAAGAATATCGTCGAGCGCTTCGACCTGAAAAAGGCGTTCCAGGACCACGCCACCGTCGACAAGCTGGCCATGTCCGGCTTTCGCGGGCAGGGCCACCTGACCACGTTCCTGTTCCTGCGCTTCGTCACCCCGCTGATCATCTTCGTGCTGGTGACGGGCTATCTGTTCCTGGCGCCCGGCGGCCGCCCGGCCTACCTCAACGTGGTCTACGGCTTTGGCGCAGGCCTGCTTGGCTCCTATCTGCCCGTCGTCCTGCTGAAGAATTCGACGGTCAAGCGGCAGAAGTCGATCAAGCGCGCCTGGCCCGATTGCCTCGATCTGATGCTGCTTTGCGTGGAGTCCGGCATGTCGGTGGAACACGCCATCAAGCGGGTGGCCAAGGAGATCGGCGGTCAAAGCGCCGAACTGGCCGAAGAACTCACACTGACCAATGCCGAGCTGTCGTTCCTCGAAGATCGCAGTCGCGCCTATGAAAACCTTGGGCGCCGCACCGGGCTGGACAGTGTGCGCGCGGTGATGTCGGCGCTGATCCAGGCCGATCGCTACGGCACCTCGGTCGGCCAGGCGCTGCGCGTCATGGCTGAGGAAAGCCGGGAAGCGCGCATGATGGAGGCCGAAAAGAAGGCCGCCTCGTTGCCGCCCAAGATGACCGTGCCGCTGATCCTGTTCTTCCTGCCGGTCCTGTTCATCGTCATCATCGCACCCGCCCTGATCAAGGTGTTCGCGATTCAGGGCAATCCGATAGGTTAGTTCCTGACATCAGTCTGGCCGCATTGCCTTCGCCAATAGCGGCGATGCCGAAGCGGTGCGCGCGCAGCGGCCGAAACGGTGGCTGATGTCACTGGGCTGCATGGGCAAGGATATGAGGCGACCAGCTTCGTGGCCGATCTGGCGGGCCGGTATCCAGCTTCACCACCGGCTCGGCCGTGACCATCGGGGCCGTTGCCTCGCCTGACGATTAGCTTTTGGGGATGGCGTCCCAGCGGTTCTGCTGGGTCAGCAGCGAGCGCACATAGGCCATGTTGGCCTCGACCTGGTCGGGCGGCAGTTCGGCCGCATAGATCGCCCGGCACTCGTCGAACCGCCCCTGCAGGCCCAGCACCAGGGCAAGGTTCTGCCGGATCTGGCTCGTCGCGCCGCGCATGCTCACGGCGCGGCGCAGATGCTGCTCGGCCGAGGTCAAGTCATTGGTCATGGCGAAGCTGAGGCCAAAATTGGCTTCGACCGACGCCTCACCGGGGGCGAGCGCCAAGGCCTGGCCGTAGAGTTGCCGCGCTTCGGGGCTGCGGCCCATCTGGTCGAGAATGGCGCCTTTGACCGAGAGTGCATTCCAGTCCGGCGCGTCGGGCCGGATCGAGCGGTCCATCACTGCCAATGCCTGCTCGAACTGCCCCTCGGCCGTCAGGGCCTTGGCATAGGCGACGCTGATTTCCACATCGTTGGGATAGCGCGCCATGCTCACCTGGAGCACCGCGACGGCTTGGCCGCTTTGGCCCTGCGCGCGCAAGGCGGCGGCAAAATTGATGGCGATGTTGCGGTCGTTGGGATTGGATTTGTAGCGGGCGCTCAGTTCCGCCAGGCTCTGCTGGCTTTGCGCGCGCGGCTGGCCGGAATAATCGGGTGAAACCGTGCTGTTCATCGCGCAGCCCGCCATCGCCACGGCGGTAATGCCGGCAAGCAGCATGATGCGTACGGATCTGGCAAAACCGGGGGCAGGCAACACGGTGACGCACTCCACTCGGCAAGCTCGCGCCGACGTCCCAGCAATAAAACATTAACCCTAACGCGCCGTTAAAAGCGCCATTGGCCGTTGCTGAGGTCCCCGGTATAGTTGACTATATCGGCGTCAGTTAAGAGCGACCAGATTGTCAGTTAAGACAGACCGGGCCGGCTTTAGGAAGATCGCTCAGGTCATTGATTACACACACAAAAAATCTGCTGCTTTGTGCGGCGCTCCAGTCGTTGGGCGTTTTTGGTGCTCGGTTCGAGGCGCCAATTCTGTGCGAAATCTCCGATCAGCGTCCGGCATGAGTCAACAAATAGACCTGCCAACTTGATCGAGATGCCAACTTGACCAGGCTCGTTGGTGTGAACGCGGCATCCTAGTGTCCTCTGTCGACGGTGTGCTCGGAAATTGATTGTAGGAACCAGTCCAGACGTGCTGCCGCGCCGTAATCCGGTGTTGACATGGTTCCTGTTCTGTTCTTTTGGGCAAATGCCCATTGGGCGGAGCGCCTGCAGACAGTATCCCTGAGCCGCACTCCTTGACACACCCGCAGCCCTCGCGCCGCAGTCAGGAGCATATCGTGGCTATTTCTCTGTCCAATGCTGGATCAATTCCGCTAACCGAACTCATCCTACAGAGGCTTCGCGCCGATGTTTCCCCTAAGCCTTCGCCACGTATCGATGATCCGGCGGAACCGGTCGATCCTCAGAGGTATGGTGCCGAGTACGTTCTGACCGCGCATTTGCTTGGCGCTGGCTTAGCACCGCATTTCCAAACGCTGGGTGACCTCGCAGCAACAACCGACTTCATCGCGATTACGGCGCGCACGACGGAAGATGCTTGGCTGATGGCCAACTTATTCAAAGCTGCCCTGCCAGACGCAGGTGCTATCATCGAGCCCCAATATCGACTGCGCGCCGATGACAAATTCCCAATTTTCGTTGGTTCTGGATCCAAGATTGACGAACGCCTGCGAATGGCTGCTGATGCCGGGAGACGTTGCCTGCCGGTGGTCTGGCTCTATGATCCTGAGGCAAGCGCGCCTTCCCAGTTCACCACAATCGCGGATATCATCGTCGATGCGTCCACGATGACACGGGACATGCTGGCCGCCGCCTTCCTTGAATTTTTTGGCCGGATGCCCGCCAATATTTCCGACCTGGGTACTCCAGCCAAGCTGGCAGCAAGTGACCTGGCCCTGCATTTCCGACGCGGGCGCTCGCCAGAGGCCTGCGTCGATAGTCTCAAGGCATTGATGCCGAAGGAGCCGGTAAAGCAGGTCGATCGCGCCAGATTGCAGGATCAGCATGGCTATGGGGAGGCGCAAGTTTGGGGTCTGGAGCTCGCTCAAGACTTCGAGCTCTGGCGTCGAGGTAGGCTATCCTGGGAGGAAGTTGATCACCGCTCCGTGCTGCTGGCGGGTCCCCCTGGCACGGGCAAGACGACTTTCGCCGGTCTGCTAGCAGGTACGCTGGATGTTCCCCTAATCGCCTCGAGCGTCGCCGAATGGAACGCCCAAGACTTTCTTTCGGGCACACTCAAAAGGATGCGCGCGGTGTTCAATGAGGCCATGGAGAAGGCGCCGTGCGTTTTGTTAATCGATGAATTGGACGGCATATCGAGCCGGCAAAACATCTCTGGCCGGTACGCCGAGTACTGGACCCAGATCGTCAATCTAATGCTGGAGCTTGTGACACAAGCCAAGAATACGGAAGGTCTCGTGCTGGTTGGTGCCACAAATTATGTCGAGCGGATCGATCCTGCCCTGACGCGGTCCGGCCGGCTCGACCATACTATCGTGATGAAACTCCCAAGCTCTGATGAGATCGCCGCGATCCTGGCTCACTATGCTGGTTCGAGCATCGCCAAAAAGGAACTGCGGGCACTGGCCCCCAGGCTGCAGGGAAAGACAGGAGCCGACATCGAAAAGCTGGTGCGCGCTGCGAAAGCGACTGCACGCAGGGCAGGGCACTCATTCTCGATTTCGGATTTGCACGAGCAAGTCTCCGGGATTTTCGAAAAACTGCCGCCAGAGGTCCGGCGGCGGATCGCCACCTATCGCGCTGGCCAAGCCCTTGTGGCTCAAGCCTTGCGCATATTGGACATTGCCGCAGTCGATGGCATGGACTTCAGCCAAATTCTCGTGCGCGCGCTGGATGAGGGCCAAATTCCGACTGAGCAGCATTATGATGACGCTATTGCCGTTCTTATGGGAGGGCGAGCGGCCGAAGAGGTTCTACTCGGTAGCGGGTCTGTGTTGGGCGTGGGTTCTGCCGATTCCGATCTAGCCATGGCGACCGCGTTGGCACGGCAAATCGAGGCCAGGTCCGGCCTTGGGGAGGCGGGGTTAGTTGATCTCGATGATCCTGTCCTGCGGACCGTCCTCCCAAGGTCGCTCGTCGGCAGCGTGCGTCGTCGATTGGATATGGCGATCACCCGAGCCTCGGCAATCTTGCTGGATCGCACGCCTGAGCTAGAAAAGATGGCAGCAACAATGACCAGAGGACCGATGATTGCATCACCTAGGCAAACGGTGCGCGTGTTGCATTAGTGATCGCTCGGAGCGGCGCGTGGCAGACGGTTTCCCGATGCATGAACGCGCATTTGGCACGGGCGGGGCCAATTGGGGATGGCCAGGTTCTCGCGCCTGGAACCGTGAGCCCATGTTGAGGATGCCGCCGGGCGGGATAGAATGGACCGTTCTTTAGGTCCACAGATAGTAAAGATTTTAAAACCAAGGCCCATAGCCGTGACTGAAACGTCAAACCGCAGTCCAGGGATAAAGGAGCTCGGCAAGCTGTTGAGCCATGTGCTCCGACACGCGCCGGAGCGGCTGGGCATCACAATCGACGAAAATGGCTGGACGCAGGTCGAGCCGTTGATTGCAGGAGTTCGAAAAGCCGGATTCAAAATCGACCGAGCTGTTCTGGAATTGGTTGTCGCCCAGAACGACAAGCAGCGCTTTACCTTTTCCGCCGATGGCCAGCGCATTCGGGCCGCGCAGGGCCATTCAATCGCCATCGATCTCGGTCTGCCGCCGAGCGAGCCTCCGGAAGTCTTGTTCCATGGCACCGCGCGTCACAATCTCGATGAGATATTCGCCAAGGGGCTTCTGGCAGGCAGACGGCGGCACGTACACCTGTCGCTCAGCCAAGAAACTGCAATCCGGGTCGGCGGCCGTCACGGTACGCGCGTGGTGCTGCGTGTTGCAGCCGGGCGCATGCACTCAGATGGTCTCTCGTTTTGGAAGGCGGATAACGGGGTATGGCTCACGATCCACGTCCCATCTCCTATCTCAGCTTCTGAAGCCCACCGGTCATCCATCCGCCATGCCACAAAACCCTATCGCGCATGTCGGGTGGACGATCTCAAACTTCGTGGCAGATATTCAAATCGAGGAAGCGAGCCTCGTTGATCTGTCATTTGGGGCTGCAGGTACTTCACATGTACTGGCTGCTTTGAGCCCAGTTCCGGCGTTGTGGTAGTGCCAATGCTTTCCACCAAATGCGCAGGTTATGGCCGAAAAGGGGTGGAATGCAGTCTGTCTGCTTTTGGTTAACTGCATCGCGAAAGCTGACAGTCCCAACTCCCAGCATGACGGTGCACGCCCTCGCTCCTGGATCATCACTTGGATATCGGAAAATCGCTGCGGTGAGCGCTGCGGCGATTGCATCAATCGCCGCGACAACACGCTTAGGCAGCTGCCGTCGCGACGGGTCGATCGCATGGATGGACATGGAGTCAATGCCGAAGTCCATCAGCAACTGGACCAGGCTGGCATCCTACAGGTCCGTGTGGCCCCTCTTGTTGCAGGCTTCCCCCAGCACATTCAAAATGCTCTACCCATATTCATGGCGTATGCCATGGCGGCGTCATAAGAGGGCGAGCACGATGCGACCATTGATTATCGTTCTAGCACTGCTGGCCACTACCTACGCTACGTCGGCGCGGGACATCAGTCGATGCTGGATCGAGGTGGACGGCACGACCTGGGCAGATGGACCATGTGACTTCGAACCCTTAGATGAGGGTGAAGCAAGCTTCGAGGTCATCGAAAAGGCCCAGCCTCAGACATTTGCTTATATCTTCGTGGCGCAAGACGGTGACCCACCGCATGGCTTTTGGAACGGGGGCGAAGGCGCCACCCATGCCCATGATGACCTCGGCGAGCTCCGCAGAGACGGCGCATGCTGGCTGAACGATCGAGCGAAGGTATGCGCCTGGCAGTGACCGGGCATCATGGGAATTGATCATATTTGCCGTACCGGCAGTTAAGGAAAAACGGCCCGCAACTCCGAACGACCGCAATGGGGTCGCGACCCGCCACCGGGGAAGGGCTGCCTGGAATGCTGGTCGGCAGGTGAAGCGTTGGCTGCGTCTCTATCGTTTGGGATCACCAAGACCTTGGCTTAGATGGGCGCGATGGAAACAGCGAACAGGCCATGCCGTAATTAAGGCTTCATCCAGAGGCCCGGTGCACGGTTGTGGTGGCAATAGCCTCCGCTGCACGAGCTGTGGCGGCAGCGCGCTACTGAATACCGGCATAGGGCAGCAATGAAGCGGTGAAGTCGGCGTTGTGACCATCGCGGACTTGCACCACGGCTTCGATTTCGACCGGGATGCCGTTGGGCAGGGAGCCCGCCCCCATCGAGGTGCGGGCATGGCCCGGCATGTCGGGGAAGACATCGGCAAACAGGTCTGAGCAGCCGTCGATGACGAAAGGATGCCGGGTGAAATCGGGAACCGCATTGACCAGGCCCAGAACCTTGACGATGCGCACGATGCGGTCAAGGTCCCCGAGCACGTCGTGCATGACTGCCAGCAGGTTGAGACCCACAATGCGAGCGAACTGCTGGGCCTCTTCGGCGGTGTAGTCGACGCCCACCTTGCCAATGAAAGGCTTGCCGTCTGGCCCCAGCGGCGCAAGGCCGGACAGGAACAGGAGGTCGCCCGCCCGCACCACCGGCACGAAGCGAGCAATCGGTGCTGGCGCCACTGGAAGGACGATGCCAAGGGCTTGCAGGCGGGCAGCGGTCACCGACATGTTCGATCCTATTTCAGATCGGAGAAGGCAGTGGCGAGGAACAGTTCGGATTGCAGCGAGGTCAGCTTGTGAGAGCCGCCCGGAGGCGGCCAGATCCCTTCCTTGCTCGCTTGGCCGCGCGCTTTGACGCGGTCTTCTATGGAATGATAAGGCCAGATATGGACCATGCGTAGCGGCGCACCTTCAAGCGAGCCCATGATGGTCAGCAGCGGCGACATCTCGTTGCGGCGGTCCATCACCTTGCTCCAGGCTTCGGCCGTTTCAGGCAGGCCGCCGGGAGCCACGGTGTAGGTGCGGAACTCGTAGAACGGACCGTAACTCCCGGGCACGACCGGCTTGGCAAAAAACAGCGGCGAAAATGCTCGGCTGTCGACGCCGCCCAGATAGGGCGCAATGCCATAGGGGTCTTCCGACTGCAGCCGCCGGGCGCGGTCCTCGGCGATTGCCTCGGCATTCTCATAGGTGGTCAGGAAGGCGAAGCGGTTGAGAACGCCAAATTCGCAGGAAAAGCAGCCAATGGTCTGCCCGGTGCTGGAGAAAGATTTGTAGGTCTGCGGCAGCAGGGGGAGCACCGCACCCAGAGTGTTGGGGAGCAATGACAGGATGGTCAAATCGTACAGCATCAAGGGTCCTGATTAAGCGGTTTCGGATGGCTTTCCAAATGCGCTTAAAATTGGTACACCATCAGAATGCCAAGTGCACGCCAAAATTTTGGAGTGCTACATTCAACGATGAGATGAGCGCATGTATGATCTTGTTGTGGCAGGGCGCGTGGTCACCCCCACTGAAATCCTGGACCGCGGCTGGCTGGCGATCAATGCGGGAACGATCGTGGCGATCGGCACCGGGGCGCTGCCTGAAGCGCGCGACACGCGGTATTTTGGGGCTTCCTGGATTCTCCCGGGCGCGGTTGACGGGCAAACCCACGCCGGCAGTCAGATCGGCTTTGCCGGTATGGGGCCGACCAGCCACGCCGCGGTGATGGGTGGCGTGACCACTATTGTCGACATGCCTTACGACCATCCCACGCCAGTGACCACCGCAGCGGTGCTCGCCGACAAGATCGCCGCGATCGAGAGCCTGTCGATCTGTGATGTCGCGCTCTATGGGACGGTGCCGACATCGCCCAATCTGGCCGATGTACAAGGGTTGATCGACGGCGGCGTTTGCGCGTTCAAGATTTCCTCGTTCGAGGCGCATCCCGACCGGTTTCCGCGCATCGGCAACGCGGCGACCCTGCAGCTGCTGCAGGCACTTGACGGTTCAGGCCTGCCGTTGGGGCTGCATAACGAAGATCAGGAAATCGTCGCCAAACTGACCAGGGAATTTGCCGCTGCCGGCAAGACGGGTCCGGAACACCATAGCGACAGCCGGCCGCCCGTGGCCGAACTGACGGCGACTGCCAACTTCCTTGAGCTGGGCGCTTCGACCAGCGCGCATGCCCATATCGTGCATATCTCGATCGCCGAGGGGTTTGACCTGGTGGCGGCGTATCGCACGCGCGGCGCCAAGGCCACAGCGGAAATGTGCGTGCACTACCTGCTGTTCGACGCCGAGCAAGACATGAAGCGTCTGGGCGGGCTGCTCAAGGTAAATCCGCCCATCCGGCCCGGGCAGACCGAAGCCCTTTGGACCGTGCTGGAAAATGGCGGCTGCACGTTCGTTTCGTCCGATCACAGCGCCTGGCCGCTGGAGCGTAAGCAGAACGCCTCGATTTTCGACGTCGCGGCCGGGATGCCGGGGCTGGAAGCGCTGCTGCCGGCCTTCTTTACCGCCGCCCAAAAGCGTTTTGGAGCCGACCGGGCAGCGCTCATGACGGCCGAACTGCTCAGCGATGCACCCTCGCGGTTTTTCGGGCTCAGCAAAAAGGGCCGCCTGGCCCCTGGCTATGACGCCGACATTGCCGTGCTGGCTCCCGAACCGATGGTCTATGACTCAAAGCGCAACCCGAGTGGCCCGGGTTGGAGTGCCTATGACGGGCAGACATTTGCGGTAGCGCCCAGCGCCACGTTTGTCAGGGGCGTGGCGGTTTGGGACGGATCAATCGTCGCGGCCTTGCCGGGTCACGGCAAGTTCGTGGCCCGAGGCTGATGCGTCCGGTCAGCGCTTTGATCCGGACAGCCGGTCGATGATGGCCACTTTGACGCTTTCGATATGCTCGGCCATGGCGCCGCGGGCCCGTTCCTGGTCGCCGCTCACAACAGCATCGAGCAACGCGAGGTTTTCATCGACGCCGAACTTGTGGGTTGCCGGGTTCCGGTAGGCGTTGAAAACATGGGTGCGCCGGCGCAGGTCGCGGATCATGCCGGTGAGCAACGAATTGCCGGCCGCATTGGCGATCTCGCCATGCAGGATGTCATCGACATCCCAGATTTCGCTCAGCGTCGGGTTGCTTCTTGTGCCCAATTCGATCAACGCCGCACGAATGGCCTCTACCCTGCCCTTATCGATGCGTCCGGCCGCAAGCCGCGCGGCCTCGGATTCAAGCAACTGGCGCACGTTGAGCAATTCGACGAATGCTTCGGTGGAGAACGGGCTGACCGTCACGCCGCGGCTGGGCTGCTTGTAGACCAGTCCCTCAGCCTCGAGGCGCCCCAGAGCTTCGCGTACCGGGGTGCGCGATGCGTTGAGGCGTTCGGCCATGCGGCGCTCGACGATGACATCGCCTGGACGCAGTTCGCCGCGAATCAGGATATCGATCAGCTGTTCGTAGACTTGTTCGGTCAGCGTCGGCCCATCGGCTTGCAGAAGCTTGGTATTGAGTGCTGACACATTGGTTTCTTGCATGGCGTTCCCCAGTCACCGCACTGATAACCCCAATCCCTACCGCGTTGGAAGACTTTTGGGATGACCCCGGTATGCCATGCACAGATCAATCGTCGACATGACGCCGAAATAGGCATGATTTTGAGGCTGCGGAAATTCTAGCGCCCAGGGCCCGGATAGGGCTTGGCAATGAGAAATCCCTACGTTAAACCTATGGTATACCATTGGCGTGCAATTGGCCCGCCAAGCTTAGGAGGCCATATGCCGATCCCACCGTGGCGTGCAACCAGCATTCAGATGCGCAGCGAGCGCGCCTCGCAGGCCGCCAGCGACGCCGAGGCCACAGTGGTCATCCAGCGCAACGTGGATCGCCTGATCGGACTGATCGAACAGGCGTGCGCCTCGGACGAAAAGCCGGCCCTCGTGGTGTTTCCAGAATTTGCGATGCAGGGTCCGCCCCTGCATATGGGCGTGCAGGACTGGATCAAGCGCGCTTGTTCCAGCATTCCCGGTCCACTGACCGAACCCCTGCAGGACCTGGCCAAGCGCGAGAAGATTTTCATCGCCGGCAACCTGTTCGAAGCGCCGCCGGAATGGCCGGGACGCTACTTCAATTCCTCGTTCCTGATCGACCCAAGCGGGGAGATCGTTCTCAACTACCGCCGCGTCAATACGGCGGCGTTCCCATCGGTGCATGATTTCATGAGCGACTACATGGCCGCGACGCCGCAGGACAAGGTGTTCCCAGTGGTCGATACGGCGCTGGGCCGGCTTTGCTTGGTGCCTTGCGGCGAGATCAGCGTGCCTGAAGTATCGCGCGTGATGATGATGCAAGGCGCCGAAGTCATACTGCACCCGACCAATTCCAAGCGCACCGATGCCCAAGAAGCAGCCAAGTTGACGCGCGTTGCCGAGAACATGGTCTATCTGGTCAGCGCCAACGTGGCCGGCCCGATCGGCTTTTCGCCGGACAATTCGATCTTCGGCGGGCGCTCCCACATCATCGATCACCATGGCAACACGCTGGCATTTCAGGACGATGCCGGCGAGAGCGTTGCTGTCAGTGCCATCATCGACATCGAGGCACTGCGCTGCGACCGCCGGATCGATACCGGCCTGTCCAACCCGCTGCTGCGGGCGCGTTACGAGATGTACGTGCCCTATTACAGCGGCGCCCACTTCTATCCGCCCGATCATTTCCGCGATGCACCGATGACCGACACCGCCGAAGTTCGCGCCGCGCTGGCCATCGCGCGCCAGAACATGGAACGGGCACATATTCTCATCCCTTTGCCAGCCGGCGCTTCCGAGCCCGTGGCCCAGTCCGCTCATTAGGAGACCAAGATGATCACAGCAGAAGAAAACCGGGAGCTCAGCCAGGTCGGCAAGGGCACGCTGATGGGCAATTTCTTTCGTCAGTTCTGGATGCCGGTGTGTCTGGGCTCCGAACTCAAGGCCGATGGAGATCCGGTTCGCCTGATGATCCTGGGCGAAAAGCTCGTCGCCTTCCGCGACAGCAATGGCGCCGTCGGCGTGTTCGATCACCGCTGCCCGCATCGCTGCGCATCGTTGTTTTTCGGTCGCAACGAGTTGGGCGGCATTCGCTGCGCCTATCACGGCTGGAAGTTCGATGTGACTGGCAAGTGCCTGGACCAACCCAATCTGGAAGACAAGTCCAAGTATCCGGCCGGCACCCCGGCCATCGCCTATCGTGTCAAGGAATCCGGTGGCGTGGTGTTTGCCTATATGGGCGAACGGCAAGAAAATCCTCCGGAATTGCCGCAGCTCGAAGCCATCCTGGGCGAGCCCGACGACCGCAATATCGCGCTCACCCACCGCGACTGCAATTACATGCAGGCGTTGGAAGGTGACATCGATACTTCCCATCTGGGTTTTCTGCATGTGGGTGGCGTCGATGGCGACAAGCTCGACATGAGCGATCCCGAAGTGTTCACGGTCACCGAGAAGGCACCCAAGATCAACGTGTCGGTCATGCCGTTCGGCACCATGTATTCGGCCCAGCGCAATGCTTATGAGGGCACCGAGCATCATCGCTTCGCCAGCTACGTGTTCCCGTTCTGGGTCACCTATCCGTCGGGCGAGATCGAAGGCAATGTCACGGCCAATGCCTGGGTACCGATCGATGACACCTCGACCATGATCTTCAACATCGATTTGGGTCGCGCCAAGGGTCGCAAGAAGAACCTCAAGTACAAGGACGGCACCCCCGTCGGCGGCCTCGCCCGGGCGCTCGAATACCTGCCCAATACCACCGACTGGAAGGGCCGCTGGCGCCCGGTCAAGGATCGATCCAATGACTACGGCATCGACCGCGAATGGCAGCGCAATGGCGATAGCTATACGGGCGTCGTCGGCGTGCCGTTGCAGGACCAGATGATCCAGGAATCCATGGGCTATGTGGTGGATCGCGAAATGGAACACCTGGCGGCCTCGGATCGCATGGTCATCCTGACGCGCCGCGTCATGCTCGATGCGGCCAAGGAATTCGCCGCCACTGGCAAACTGCCGGAGATCGTCGATCACCCCGAACTGGCCAAGGACGCCCGTGGCGGAGATATCGTGGTCCCCTATGGGACCGACTGGCTCGAGGGCTACGAGGAAAAAATGGCCGAGATCAAGGGTCACAAGCCCAAGCTCTCCGCGGCCGAATGAGCGAAGCGACGTGCATGGGGACCGGCACGCAAGTGTCGGCCCCCCTGGCCCAGACCGAAGACACTGGTACGGCAGCATTTGCCGCCACCCATCCGACCCCGGCCGAGGCGCGGCCCCTGGCCGTGCGCGTGGCCGCAATCCACCAGGTCGCCGAGACGATCCGCGCGGTGGAACTGGTCGCGGCCGACGGCAAGGCCCTGCCCGGTTTTACGGCCGGCGCGCACATCAATCTCAAATTACCCGGCGATCTCAGCCGCTCCTATTCGCTGACCAACGGCCCGCAAACGCGGGATCGTTATACCATTGCGGTCAACCGCGACCTCGCCAGCCGGGGTGGCTCGGCCTATGTGGTGGACAAGCTGGCTGTGGGCGAAGAGCTGCTGGTTGATCCGCCGCACAACACCTTCCCGCTTGTCGAGGACGCCGAACTCAGCGCCTTCTTCGCGGGCGGCATTGGCATTACCCCGATCCTGGCGATGATCCGGCAGCTCGAAGCTTTGGGCCGGCCGTGGAAACTGTTTTACGCCGCCCGCAATCGCACCAGCGCCGCCTTTGTCGACGAGCTGGAAGCGCTCGAGGCGATCACGCCGGGGCGCGTGCACCTGCATTTCGATGCCGAGGCGGGCAAGGTTATGCCGCTGCTCAAGCTGGCCGCCGGCATTCCCAAGATTGCGCATATCTATTGCTGCGGCCCATCCAAGATGATCGAGGTGTTCAAGGCCTCGGCGGGCTGGCGTCCGGACGAGAACGTGCATGTCGAGCATTTCGCCGGCACCAACGCGCGCCCAACCACAGCGTTCGACGTCGAGCTGAAGCGGCGCGGCCTGACCTTCCATGTGCCGGCCGGCGAAAGCATCATGCAGGTGCTGATGGACAACCACATCCCCGTCGCCCATTCCTGCCGCGAAGGCGTCTGCGGCACCTGCGAGACGCGGGTGCTCGCCGGCGTGCCCGATCACAAGGATAATGTGCTCTCCTCGCGCGAGCGTGCGTCCAACGAATTGATCATGATCTGCTGCTCGGGCGCCAAAACCGACAAGCTGGTGCTCGACCTCTAGCACGCCCCATCAGTGTCGCCTGACCTCAACCCGGCGCCTCAAGCGTCGGGTTATTTTTGCCTATATTGCCGTCAAACAAAAAGGCCCCGGACCTTGGTCCGGAGCCTTTTGTCAGCGTGTGTGTGAGGGCGGTTAGCCCTCCCCGGCAATATTGCTGCGTGCCTTCCAGGGGATAAAGAACCGCTCCATCTGCTCCAGCGTCACAAAAAACAGAACGCCGATCAGCGTGATCAGGATGATGGAGGCGAACTGGCGGGTAATGTCGAAATTGGCGCCCGCGATCAGGATCAGATAGCCAAGCCCCTTGTCGGCGCCGATGAACTCGGCAACCACGGCACCGATGACCGACAGCACGGTGGCCAGCTTCAGCCCCGCGAAAATGCTCGGCAGTGCCTGCGGCAGGCGGAACTTCCAGAATGTCTGCAGCCCCGAAGCCCCCATCGAGCGCGCCAGATAGATCATCTCGCGCGACGAGGATTTGAGGCCCATCACCGAATTGATCACGATCGGAAAGAAAGCCAGGAGGATGACGATGACGATCTTTGGCGTCATGCCATAGCCGAACCAGGTCAGCAGCAACGGCGCGATCGCCACCTTGGGAACAGTCTGGCTGGCCACGATCAGCGGATAGACGGCTTTCTCCATGGCGCGCGAATAAACGATCATCACCGCCAGCGGCACGCCGACAACGACAGCTCCGATAAAGCCGATCAGCACTTCGCTCAGCGTCACCAGGGCATTGGGGAGCAGCCGATGCCAATAGTTGAAGAAGACGGCGCCAATGGCGCTCGGCGCGGGCAGTATATAGGCTGGCACCTTGCCGATTTGCACCGACAATTCCCAGATCGAGATCAGCACGAGCAAGGTCCAGAGTGCCGGTGGCACGGCCATCAGTGCGCGCAGCAGCATATTGGGCTTGGGCACGATCACGGTATCGTCGGTGGTTTCAGCGATGGTCGTGGTCATGGCTCAATACTCCTCACGGAAGACGCCGAGGCTCTTGAAGATGCCGGTCAGTTCGCGGGTGTAGTCGATGAACTTGGCATCCTCGCGCATCGACAGGCGGCGCGGCCGGGGCAGGTCGATATCGATGATCCGCTCGATGCGGCCGGGGCGCGGCGACATGACCACGACGCGATCGCTGAGGAAGATCGCCTCGGTGATCGAGTGGGTGATGAAGAACACCGTCATGTCATTATCCGAGCACAGCCGCAGCAGGTCGATCTGCAACTGATCGCGCGTCATGGCGTCCAGCGCGCCAAAGGGCTCGTCCATCAGCAGCAATGGTGGCCTGTGCAGCAAGGCGCGGCAGATCGAGACGCGCTGGCGCATGCCACCGGACAGCTCCTTGGGATAGGAATTCTCGAAATCGGTGAGCGACACCATCTTGAGCAATTGGCGGGCGCGCTCGCGGGCTTCGGGAATGTTGGATTTGCGGATTTCCGCCTGGATCATGATGTTCTGCAGGGCGCTGCGCCACTCGAGCAGCACATCCTGCTGGAAGACGATGCCGGCATCGGCATTGGGGCCATCGATGTGCTTCTTGTCGACGTCGATGCGGCCCTTGGTGACGGGCAAAAGGCCCGACAGCAGCATCAGCAGCGTGCTCTTGCCACAACCGCTCGGCCCCAGGATCGAGACGAACTCGCCCTTCTCGATGCTCAGGT
This sequence comes from Devosia sp., assembly GCF_028290435.1. Lineage (GTDB taxonomy): Bacteria > Pseudomonadota > Alphaproteobacteria > Rhizobiales > Devosiaceae > Devosia. The sequence goes on from NZ_JAQGJV010000091.1 coordinate 26,783, forward strand.
TGATATCCTGCAAGGCCTGGACCGGGCCTTGGCGACCCTGAAATGTCTTGGACACGCCCGAAATGGAAATGTGAGGTCGCGAGGCGCTTCTGATGGTCTCTGGTGCTGCCATAACGTTCATGTGCTGCTGAGTGCCTTTCGGCTCATCTCCCTGGTGCCCGAAGGCAAATGTAATGCCGCTCAGACCGAACGGATGGCGCCGCCGTCGACACGCACAAGGCTGCCCGTGACATAGCCGGCCGGCACCCCGGCCAAGAAGGCCGCAACCGCGCCAAATTCCTCCACCGTGCCATAGCGGCCGGCCGGGATTGTCGCCGCTGATTCACGGCCGATGTCCGCAACACTTCGCCCGCTGCGCTGTGCTGCCGCGGCATCGAGAGTCTCGGTGCGCGCAGTGGCGATCCGCCCGGGCAACAGCACATTGACAGTGACGCCATCCGGCGCGACTTCACCAGCCAGCGTCTTCATGAACCCGACCAGCGTCGAACGCAGGGCATTGGACACAGGCAGATGGGGAATGGGTTGGACCACGCCGCTGGACGCGATGGTCAGGATACGGCCCCACTGGCGCTCGCGCATGCCCTTGACCAGCTCGATCGTCAGCGCCAGCACCGGCTTGACCATGCGGTCGAACTGAATGGCGACATCGTCAGCGCTGGTGACGGAGGGCAGGCCGGGCGGCGGGCCGCCGGTATTATTGACCAGGATATCGACCGGACCATTGAGCAGCGCCGCATCGATGATCCGGCGCGGCGCATCGGCATCGGCCAGATCGGCCGGCGCCAGAAAGCAACGGATGCGGTGCTCAGCCGGCAGGGCGTCGCGAGCCGCGCTCAACCGCTCCGGCGAGCGGGCGCTCAGCGTCACGCATGCGCCCTCGGCAAGCAGGGCGCGGGCGGTGGCGAGACCCAGCCCCTGGCTGGCGCCCAGAACCAATGCATGCTTGTCGGCTAGTCCCAAATCCATTGGTCGTTCCTAAATAGGCTGAAAGACGGTCGGGTGGTGCCGGCCGGCACCACCCGACCCATTTGGACTTACTCGGTTGGCAGATAGCTGCCGTTGTAGATCGAGTCTGGCGTCAGGCCCGGCTTCATGCCACTGTACTTTTCCAGCAGCGAGATGGTTAGCGCCACGTCGGCGGGTGCAACCCAGCCATAGGGCTTACCCTCTGAAGCGGCGGTGTGCTCGTATTTGGGCATCACGGCCATCTCGGCCTTGATGCCGTCTTCACTGGAGTCGGGACGCGCTTCCATGAAGATCGCCAGCGCACCGGCCGGATCGGCCGCGGTATCAGCCTTGCCTTTTTCAAGCGCCGCGAGGAAACCCTTCACCTGCGCTTCGTGGCTGGCCAAGTAATCCTTACGCAGAATGACGCTCGAACCCAGCACGTTCACGCCATAGTCGGCAAACACGATTGGCGGATTGATCGGCGCCATCGCAGCGATCTTGTCGCCATCCGGATTGGCCCAGCCGCTAATGAAGTCGACGTCGCCCTTGAGCAATGCAACCCGATCGCCGCCGCCGCCAATGGTGATGATTTCGACCTTACTCAGGTCCACGTCCGTGGCTTCCGCAAAGGCCTTGATCATCGAGTCTTCGAACCCGCCGGCGTCGATGCCGAGGCGCTTGCCTTCGATATCCTTGGGCGCCTTGATGCCTGAAGTCTCGAGCGCAATGATCGAGCTGGGGTCTTTCTGCAGCAAGCCCGCAACGGCAATGATGGTGTCGGCGCCCGCCGCCTGCTGGGCCTGGGCCAAAGCCCCGAGTCCCGCAATGCCGATCTGGAAGTCGCCAGAACCGATTGCAGAGATCGTACCCGTCGAGCCATTGCCGTCGACGATCTCGACGTCGAGCCCCGCATCCTTGAAATACCCCTTGGACGCCGCAACGAACAGGGGCACGTCGACGCCACCAGCGATCCAGGCAAGGCGCAGGCTAACCTTTTCGAGATTCTGTGCGGCAGCTTGCGACAGGCTCGTTGCGCTGAGCAGCGCGACACTCAAGAGCGGCACAAAAGCGCGCATCAAACTGTGTTTCATTTGTTTCCCCGTAATGGCCATTTCTTGTCTGGCATTCTGACGGTATGCCAAGGGAATATCAGAAGTCAATTGACTTGTCGTATTGCTGGGCATGTCAAAAATGGTGGTCAAAAAATGGGCACAATGGCAAGGGCATCACGGTGACGTATTTTATAACCCTTTGAAATTGCTGACTAACAAATTTGTCGCAGTTATCGCCCGTTCAGTTTGTACCAGGGCTCCGTCGGCTCAAGCGTCCAGTCGCGGTAAAAGTTTTCTAGATGCGGCAGTAGGCGGCGCGACAAACTGGCACGAGCCAACTCGTCCGGACGCGCTGGCCGGTTGAGGTCGGCGGCGAGCCTGGCCATGGTCTCGTCGCGGTCGACAAAGGTGAACTTGCCTTCGCGATAGACGATACGCCCATCGATCATGGTGGCCGTTACGTGCTCGCTCTTGGCCCGGTGAATCAGGACCTGCAAAGGCGAGGTGTCAGTGGAAGTAAAGGGCGCCGTCATCTTGCGGTAATCCAGAACGACGAGATCGGCTCGCTTGCCGACTGCGAGGCTGCCGATTTCGTCGCCGAAGCCGATCGATCGCGCGCCGTTCTCCGTGGCCATGCGGAAGATCTGCGCTGGCGTCAGCGGCTTTTCGTACAGCCCGGGCACCGCGTGCAGATGCTTGACCAGTCGCATTTCCTGCAGCATGTCGCGGTCATCATTGAGACCGGCTTCGTCGATCCCCAGCGACACCGGAATGCCGCGCCGGACAAATTCCGTGACCGGCGCGATGCCGCTGCGCAAACGCAAATTGGAGCTGGCATTGTGGCAGATGCAAACGCCGTGGCGGTGGATCAGGTCGAGGTCGCCCTCGCTGACCCAAGTGCCGTGCCCCAGGGTCAGGTGCGACCCGAGAAAGCCGATATCGGCCAGATGGGCCACCGATGACTTGCCGAAGCGCCGGCGCGAGAACTCCTTCTGGTATAGCGTCTCCGACAGGTGCAAGTGGACGCCCATGCCATATTTGTTGGCCCACTCGCTGGTGAGCGTCAGCAAGCGGTCCGATGCACGCTCCAGGTTGATCGGCGCGAGCCATAGGCGCACCAGCGGATCGGCTTTGCCGCCGAATTGCTCGAGCATGGGCACCAGGTAGTCGGTTTCGAAATCTTCCAGACGAAAATGATGCCGCGCCATGGCCGCCCGCGCGTCGGCTGCGAGGTCTGGCGGCAGCGTGGCAATGAAGATATCGTCTTCTGCATAGACCAGCCGGTGCTGGTCGCGATTGCAGAATGCGTAGCTGACGCGCAGGCCGATATCGCGATAGGCGGCGAGCACTGCACGTGCTTCGTCGGGCCAGGCGCTTACGGGCGCGGGACGCATGCGACCCAGATGCTGGACCGCCGTTACGCCCGAGGCGATGTGCTCGAACGCCGAATACAGCGTATCGAGGTAGGGATCGACGGTGCGATGGCGCATCTGGTGGGTCAGCCAGAGTTCCAGGGGCAAATCCGGACTACCCATCTGGATCGGCGTCATGCCGATATGATGGTGACCGTCGACCAGCCCCGGAATGACCAGGCTGTCGGGCGAACCGACAACCTCGACATCGCCATGGCGCGCCGAGAGTTCAGCAAAGGGGCCGATCTCGGCAATCCGGCCATCCACTTGCAGGATGGCGCCGTCGTTCAGGGTTTCGACACTGTCGTCGTCGATCGCCCGCAGCAGCAGGTGGCGACCGCGGACGAGGGATCGCCCGGCGGGCGTCCCCAATGCCCCTGAAGCGATCATTGCGGGCGCAGGATGCCGGCCTTGGTGGCGTTGGCAAGCGCCTGGTTATGGACCGGCACCAGGTCGGCAGCGGTTTCGATCGGCTGGTCGGCAAGGGCGTTGGCGGGGTAGAGTTCCGCCGCCTCGAAGTACGATTTGTACATCGCCATGCGTGTTCGCAGCAGGCCATTGCCCATGCCGGTATCGCGACGCGCCCGCTGCAGGGCGTCCACGTCGATTACGGCGCTGCAGGCAATGCTTTCCTTGTCGCCGTGCTCAAATGCTACGTAATTGCCGTTGTAGTCCACGATCTGGGAATGGCCGCCGCGCTCGGTGTCCGAGAAGCCGATGCTGCCGGAAATATTTGTGCTGATCAGGTAGCACATGTTTTCAGCGGCACGGCAAATCTTGGCAGCGTCAGCACGAGCATTGGCGGGCTCGTTGGACGGGTGGAGCAGAATTTCAGCGCCGCGGAGCATGAACACACGCGACAGTTCCGGTACCGCCACTTCGCCGCAGGGGAAGATCGCCATGCGGCCCAGCTCGGTATCGACCACCGGGAAAATGCCGTCCTCGCCATAAGCCTCGCGGTATTGGTCGAGGATATCATGAGGAGAGGTCCAGCTCGCGGTGTTGATACGGCGGTAGCGCAGGATCACCTCGCCTTTCGGGCCGAGCAGGAAGGACGAGTTGAAATACCGGTCCGGCCACTTCGGATCGACCTCGAAGTGGTTGCCCGCGATATAGATTTTGAATTTCCGCGCGATGTTGGCCAGCCGATCGGTGATCGGACCGGGAATGCTGGCGCAGGCACGCTCGATCCATTCGCTGACCGGGGCGGCGCGGGGCGGACCCTGGAAAGCAAATTCAGGCAGGACAACCAGCTTTGGTGGCGTCGGGCCAGAGCAGGCCTCATCGATCTTGGCGATGGCATTGACCAGGTTGGCCTCGATGATCGCCCATGTCTCGGCCTTGGTCGTGGCGTTGCTCGCCACTTTGCTGTCGATCTGGATGCATGTGGCGCGCCAGGGGGTGATGGCCATGTCGGTCTCCGCTAAGTGGGCGATTGCAATAATTGGTGTTCCAATGGAATACCAATGGCACGCGACGGTCAAGCTGGTCATTATGGCTAATAAATATGATTATAATAATCATATTATATCGCTGCGCTGTTGACATTTGGTATATCGATGGTCTACCGGCAGGAGGAAGCGAGGACCAAGGTCTTGAACGTCACAATGGAAGTCGTGGTCCCGGACCGCGCGATAAGCGTTACTGGCGATGTCAGCCTCAGTGACTTTGCCTACAAGCAAATTCTCGAGCTTCTGCTCTCGGGGCGGTTACAGGCCGGCGCGGTGCTGCAGGAGCGCAAGCTGGCGGAGATGCTTTCGATCTCGCGAACCCCGGTGCGTGAAGCGCTCGGCCGCCTGGAAGCCGAGTCGCTGGTCTCTCGCCGACATGGCCGCATGCTTGTGGTCGCCGACGTCAGTGTCGAAAGTTATGTCAACCTGCTCGATATGAGACGCATTCTCGAGGTAGAGGCCGCAGCCCGCGCCACGGGCCGGCTTTCGGCCGACACGGCGCAGGCAGTCATGAAGGCCATCGATGATCTGGTGCATGTCAGCGAGATCACGGCGGCCCATCACTGGGCGGTCGATGAAATGGTGCATGGCACCATCGCCGAGGCGGCCGGAAATCCCTTGGTGGTTGCAACCATCCGCGACTTGCGGCGCCGTACCCACTTGTTCAACACATCGCGCATTCCCCATCGGCTGCTGTCTGGTGCGTCCGAACACATGGACCTTCTGAACGCTGTCGCGGGAAGCGATCCCGAACTGTCGCGACGCCTCATGGGCGAGCATCTCGATCACGTGCGCGACGCCATCATCGATTTCATTCTGGGCCGACGCCGCTCTTGATCGCGAGGCCCAACATGACCACAATGGGCTCCGCTGATACGGCGTCACTCGATGCACGCAACGAAAAGCTGGTAATCTACTCGGTATTGCTGGCGCTATTCATGGCGGCCCTGGAGGAGACCATCGTCGGGCCGGCCATGGGGATATCTCCGGGGCACTTGGCGGCGGCGAGATGCTGGCCTGGTCCCCACAGCATACCTGCTGGCCGCGACGGCTTCGTCCCCGATTCTTGGCGCCATCGCCGATCTGCGCGGCCGCAAGACGGCGCTGCTGATCCGCGTGGGGCTGTTCCTGATGGGCTCGACGCTGGCCCACAAACCTCACCATGCTGGTGGCTGCGCGTCTGGTGCAGGGCGCTGGCGCGGGCGGCTTGACCACCCTGTCCTTCGTCGTGATTTCCGACCGCGTGCCAATGTACCGCCGGGCGAGCTACAGCGCCTACATTTCCACCATTTATGCGGTGGCTAGCGTGTTTGGACCGATCGCGGGCCCCAATGTGGACAATATCGGTTGTCGCGGCCGGACTGCTCAGCATCTGCGGATTGGCACTGTCCTGCCTGCCATCGCGCGCCCTCGAAGGCTACGTGAAAAAGGGCTGATCACGCTAGTTCGGCCAGCCGCTTTCGCTGGCGAGAGATCATGCGTTCGACTTCGGCAATGGCTGTCGGCGCAAGAATGAGCCCAGGCATTCGCTGGGTGGCGCTTTTGATGGCTCCGCGCTTGACCAGCACGTGCTTGCGCACAGCCAGGCCAATGCCGGGCTGCTGCTCGTACCGCACCAGCGGCAGATAGGCCTCGAAGATATCCTGGGCCCGGTCATGCTCGCCTGATGCCATCAGCCGGCAGACATCCACCATCATCTCGGGGTAGCCGAAGCCCGTCATCGCCCCATCGGCGCCACGCGCCATCTCCTCGGGCAGGAAAATGCCACCGTTGCCGCAGAGGATGGAAATCCGACGGCGACCCTTGGCCTCGGCCTCCCGCAGTGCGCTGATCTTGGCCAGCCCCGGCCAATCTTCGTGCTTGAGCATGACAATGCTGGGATTGGCTTCGATGGTCTGGCCCAATGCGACGGTGCTGATCTGCACGCCGGTCGATAGCGGAAAATCCTGTAGCACGATCGGCACGTCGGCGCCGATCGTGGTGACGACCTGGGCATAATAGGTGATGATCTGCTCGTTGGTGCGCAGCGTCGGCGGCGGCGCCACCATGACGCCGGCGGCGCCCATGTCCATAGCGGCGTTGCTCAGCTCGCCAATGGCGGCCAGCCCCACCGCAGAAACACCAACGACGACAGGTCTGTCGCCAGCGCGTTTCAGGGTCAGACGCGTCACCTCCATGGCTTCCGCCTGGGTCAGCTTGGGCGCTTCACCCATCATGCCCAGAATGGTCAGGCCGTCGGCGCCGCTCTCGAAATAGAAATCGGTGACGCTGTCGATGCTGGCCGTGTCGATGGCGCCGGTTTCGGTGAAAGGGGTCACTGCGATGACGAAGACGCCATCGCTGTCGGCGGTGATAAGGGGCATGGCAAATCCGATGAATCAAAAGGAGGGCGCCGCCGCAGGAAAAAACCGGCGGCGCCGAAATGTGTTACTGGGCCGCGGGAACGTAGACGATGTCTGCAGCCTTCAGGTCGTTGGTCTTGCCATTGGACTTGTTGACGATTTCGATGTTGTGGTCGACGCGCGCCATATCCCAGACGTAGCCGTTTTTCTTGAACACGTCGTTGTTGAAGGCGAAATCCATGGCGAACGGAACCGCTGCCACCTGGGTATCTCGCACCATGCCTTCGACCTGGTCGGTGATGGCGTCGATGGTGGCTTCGGGATTGGCCCGCGCGGCGTCGTATGAGCACTCGACGGCCTTGGCGAAGCGCGCGACGAGCCCCGGGTTCTTGGCGATCATCGCGTCCGAAGTGAACACCGAGGCGTTGTAGATGTCGAGTTTGTCGCCATAAAGGATCGAGCGAACCGACATGCCGGCAGCGCTGGCGATGGAGTTGAGCTGGACCGCAGACGTGATTGTGCTGGCCAGGGAATCGATCTGGTGCTGCAGTAACAGCCCGTTCAGCGCCGAGCCTTCCGCGGTGATCTGTTCGACCTTGGAATAGTCGCCGCCGTCCAGTTCCACGCCCAGCGGCAGGAACTGCATGGCGGAGTTCCCCACGGACGAGCCGACCGAATGGCCTACGAGATCCTTAAGGGTCTTGATCGGGCTGTCGTCGAGCACTGCCAGGGCCATGGGAGAAACCGCAACGATCGGCACGATGGCCTTGATCGGCGCCTGGCTCTCGGCGATCGCGCCGATGATGACGCCAAGATCTGTCACCGAGAAGTCGGCCGCGCCGCTGGAAACCTTGGTGACGGCGTCGGCCGCGCCATAGCCGCGCGAAATGGTGACGTTGATGTCCTGGTCGGTGAAGCATCCCTTCTCGACCCCATAATAATAGGCCGCCGAAGTGCCGCCCGGCGTCCAGTCCAGCTGAAACGCAACATCATCTGCGGCAAAGGCGGTCCCAGCCTGCAGAACCAGAGCCAGCGCGGCAAGCGCGCCCAGCGGCTTCGCCATCATGGTAGTTCCCTTCCTGTCCAACATTGCTTGTTTGCAAGTGGCATACCAATAGAATACCGTGGGTGTGTCGTCCAGCGCCTATCGTATGGGCGAGCCGCATTATCGCCCGTTTATTCCTCAGATGGGCCAAGTAAGAAAAGGAACCGCCAATGGAGATGGAAAAAATTCTGGCTGCACTGCGTCGGCATGGGCCCGAGATGGTGGCCTTCCGCCATGATCTGCACATGCACCCTGAGACCTGTTACGAGGAGCACCGCACTGCAGCCAAGGTACTGGAAAAACTGAACGAATGGGGCATCGAAGCCACCACCGGCATTGCCGGCACCGGTATCGTCGCGGTGATCCGAGGCAGTCGTCCCGGCAACCGCGCTATTGGACTGCGAGCCGATATGGACGCGCTCAACATGGTTGAGTCCAATACCTTCGCGCACCGGTCGACCTACCCGAACAAGATGCATGGCTGCGGCCATGACGGGCACACCACCATGCTGCTGGGCGCGGCCCGCTATCTCAAGAACAACCCCGATTTTGCCGGCACGGTGAACTGCTTTTTCCAACCGGCCGAGGAAGGCGGCGCTGGCGGGCTGCGCATGATCGAAGAAGGTCTGTTCCAGCGCTTCCCCTGCGACAGCGTCTATTCGCTACACAACAAGCCAGGCATCCCCGTTGGCAAGTTCGTCACCCGTTCAGGCCCTCAACTGGCCTGCGCCGATAGCTGGACCGTGACGTTCCAGGGCACGGGCGGGCATGGCGGCGCGCCGGAAAAGTCGACCGATACAACGATCCCCTTGGCGCAGTTCATCCTAGGCATCCAGACCATTATCGCGCGCAACGTGCCCGCGCTCGAATCGGCGGTGCTCAGCATCGGCACGGTCCATGGCGGGCTCAGCTTTAACGTCATGCCGAGCGAGATCGTCGTCACCGGCACTACGCGCTGCCACAAGCCGGAAATTCGCGACCTGCTGGAAAAGCGCCTCACCGAAATTGCCCAGGGTGCCGCCGCGATGAGCCACTGCACCGTCGTGATCGACTACCAGCGCGGCTACCCGCCGCTGATCAACACGCGGGCCGAGACCGACAAGGCGATCGCCGCTGCCGCCGCAGTCGTGGGCATCGAGAATGTCGACGGCGACAATCCGCCGATCAACGCTGCCGACGACTTTGCCTACATGTTGCGCGAGCGCCCCGGCTGCAATGTGATGATGGGCAATGGCGACGGACCGCAGTGGAAAAACAACCACATGCCCGGCTACGATTTCAATGACGAAGCCATCCCCTTTGGGTCGGCCTACTGGATCTCGATCGTCAACGAGGAACTCAACCAGCCGGCCTGACGACAAAACCCATCAGACGAAAAAAGCGGGTCCAGCGACCCGCCTTTTTTTGTTTGCCGCGCGGGTCAGTGACCGGCGACCCGCCGGATGGACCAGGGAAAAACCATACGATGCAGTAGGTTGATGCCCTCATAGAGCAGCACGCTGATGATGGCGAGCATGACCACGCAGGCCATGGCAGTGGGAATGGCGAATTGGGCCGTCGATGAGGTGACGAGGAAGCCGAGGCCCTTATTGGCATTGACGAACTCGGCCACCACGGCGCCGACAACCGCCACCGTAACGCCGATGCGCAGCCCGCCGAAAATAAAGGTCACGGCGTGGGGCAGCCGCACGGTGATGATCTCGGCCAGCGGCGAAGCGCCGGCGACGCGGGCTAGGTCCAGCATTTCCTCGGGTGTATCGAGGATACCGGTGGCGGTCGCCACCATGATCGGGAAGAACGCGATCAACGTGACGATGATTAGCCGTGCGGTCATGTCGGTCCCGAAGACCACGACGAGAATTGGGGCAATGGCCACGATGGGAATGGCGTTGAGGAACACGATCAACGGATAGATTGCTTCCGACGTCAAACGATTGACCGAAACTAGGACGCCAAGCGGAATGCCGACAAGGCAGGACAGGGCGAAGCCGATCAGGATCGTGGTCAGCGTTTCCAGCGTATTGGAGAACAGGGCCGGACCGAGCCGAGCGCCGCCTCTGACGATCTCGAGGGGCGAGGGCATCAGATAGACGGGGATGGCGAAGACCCAGCTCGCGATCTGCCACAGCGCCAGGAACAGGATGAAAGCGACGAGGGGCAGGACGATGCGGCGCTGCGTGGCGGTCATCGGGTGATCTCCCTTTTGGCGCGGGGTCCAAAGATGTCGTCGCGGATACGCTTGGAATAGTCGAGGAACGCAGGCACCGCGGCGGTTTCGTGTGAGCGTGGCTTGGCAATGTCGATATCGATCAAGTCCTGCAATCGACCCGGGCGGGCCGACATGACCGCTACCCGATCTGACAGCAGCACGGCCTCGCTGATCGAATGGGTGACCAGCAGGATGGTTTTTCTGGTGCTGGCATGAATATCGAGCAGGTCAAGCTGCAAATCCTCTCGCGTCAACGCGTCGAGCGCTCCAAACGGTTCGTCCATCAGCAATATCTTGGGATCGAGAATGAGGCTGCGGGCGATAGCGGCGCGCTGCTGCATGCCGCCCGACAATTCATTGGGCATGCTTTCAGCCATGTCGGCCAGACCGACGAGGTCAAGCAGTTCCATGGCGCGGGTCCGGTCGGCGGCCGTCACTCGACGCAGCACCCTTACGGGATAGAGAACATTGTTGATTACGCTCGACCACGGCAGCAGCGTCGGGCGCTGGAATACGATCGCCACCTCGGAAAACCCGCGCGCCCTGGCACCGCCACCGATCCAGATGTCGCCGCTTGTGGGCTTGAGCAATCCGGCCAGCATGCGCACTACGGTCGACTTGCCGCAGCCGGACGGCCCGCACAGGGAGAAGATTTCTTCCTTGTTGATAGTCAGGTTGAAGTCGTCAACCGCGACCACTGGGTCACCACGCTTTGTTTGGAAAGTCACGCCGACATGGGCCAGTTCGATCAGCGGCTTCTGCTCCGCTGCTGATGCGGTGGCGGCAAGCGCAGCGTTCGGCATTTCGGGAACTGCGAGCATTGGATGGCGCCTCGTATCGACTTGAACTGATACGCTCCACGAGTGGAGCATCTTTTTTGGTATACCAAATGTAGACCGAACTTGCCAAGGCGTTTGCATCGTTCGCGAGTAAAAGCAGAACTTGAGCAGATTTCCTAAAAACTGATCTGGAACAGCTTGCATGCCTTACGGTCAACGGTATACCAACGATACACCGATCCTGGCAACGCACTCGGATTTCTCGCCAATGCCAACAATTTTGATCTCGGGCGCCAATCGCGGCATCGGTCTGGAGCTGGCGCGGCAGTTCGCTGCGGACGGCTGGAAAGTGTTGGGCACAGCGCGTGACCCCGACGGAGCCGGCGACCTCAAGGCGCTCGGCGCCTCGGTGCTGCCGCTGCAAGTGACCGAGCAGACATCGATTGACGCGCTTGCCCAGACTCTTGCGAACGAACCCATTGACGTGCTGATCGCCAATGCAGGGATTGCCATCAATCTGGCTGCCAAGCCGGCGGAGGTGACGCGGGCAGACTTCCTCAAGGTTGTCGCGACCAATACCTTCGCGCCGCTGGCGCTGGCTGCCGCGATCAAACCCAACCTGCTGGCCGGACAGATGCGGATTGCCACGGCGATGTCGAGCCTGATGAGCTCCATCAGCGCCAATGATTGGGCCACGCAATACACGTACCGCGCTTCCAAGACCGGGCTGAACGCGGTGTGGTCGGCGTTGGCGCTGGAATGGGCGCCGCTGGGCATCACCTGCGCATTGCTGCGGCCCGGCATGGTCGCGACGCAGATGACCGATTTCAAAGGTATCGACGTCCGCGACAGCGTTGCCGGGATGAAGGGCGTGGTCGAGCAGCTGACGCCGGCCGATGCGGGCCGCATCATTGGCTATGACGGCACCGATGTGCCGTGGTGACGGTTTAGGGGATCCAAGATGCCAAGTGTTTTGATTACCGGCGCCAATCGGGGTATCGGGCTGGAGTTTGCCCGCCAATATACCGCCGCCGGCTGGCAGGTCATCGCCGCCAACCGCACACCCTTCGCGCCGAAGGACTTTGCCAGCCTGGGCTACGATATCGTCGAGTTCCGCTATGACGCCATGGATGACAAGAGCGCTGCCGCCATGGCTGGCCGGCTCGGTGGACGGCCGATCGATGTGGTCATCATCAATGCCGGCATCAGCCCTGACGAGGATTTGCCGCCCGAGGCGATCACGCCCGAGCATTGGCAAAAGATCATGCTGACCAACACCTTTGCGCCGCTTCACCTGGCGAGCCTGCTCGAGCCCAATCTGCGTGCGGGCGACGGCAAGGTGCTCGCCGCCATATCAAGCCTCGCGGCTTCGGCGACCTTGTACAAGCTGCCGCGGCAATTCGCCTATCGTGCCTCCAAGGCCGCCCTCAACCAGGTGCTGCGCAATCTTTCGATCGACTGGCGCGACTGGGGCTGCATGACGGTTGCCCTGCGGCCGGGGCGCGTTCAGACGCGCATGAGCGGGTTTGCCGGAGACCTGACGCCGGAACAGTCGGTGAGCGGCATGCGCGAAGTGATCGCCAGCCTGACGCCAACCACGAGCGGGCTGCATTACGGCTACGATTGCCAGGTGGTGCCCTGGTAGGCACCGTATCGGGAGACAGGCGCCATGGCGGACTGGACAGGACTGGATGGCGTCGTCGCAATGGCGATTGCCGAACACCGCATCGTCGGCAGCGTCATCCGTATCTGCAAGGATGGGCAGCTCGTCTACGCCAACACAGCCGGATTGCATGACCGCGAGGCGGGTATCGCAATGCGGGACGACGCAATTTTTCGCCTTGCCTCATTCACCAAACCCCTGGTTGCCGCCACTGCCCTGGCGATGATCGAGAAAGGCCTGTTGCGCCTGGATCAGCCGGTCACTGATGTCCTGGACTATTTCACGCCGGCGCTGACGGACGGATCACGGCCGATGATCACCATGGCGCATCTATTGACCCATACCGGCGGGATCGGCGCGGGCGGCCCGGCCTTCGACAAGGCCGGCGTCTCAGGCGGCATGAGCGATACCGACCTTTCCCTCCACGACAACTTGCGCCGCCTCGCGACCGTGCCGCTCGTACACACCCCCGGTGAAGGATGGGTCTACGGCAAGGGCATGGACGTGATGGGTGGTGTGCTGGCCTCCATCCATGGCGGTTCGCTCGACGACGCCGTCTGCCATTATGTAACGGGCCCGCTTGGTCTGTCGGATACCGGGTTTTTCGTATCCGATGCGAGCCGCCTTGGCCCGGCCTACGCCGACAACCCGGGCGGCGCACCGACGCGCATGACGGGCTCGACCTTCGTACCCGGCCGCGGCGGCAGCGGCGGCGTGACGTTTTTCCCCGACCGCGTCTTCAATCCGCGATCGTTCCAATCCGGCGGGTCCGGCGGTGTGGGCACTGCCGCCGACTTCATGGCTTTCCTCGAAACCCTGCGCACGGGCGGTGGCAGCATCCTGTCGCCAGCGACCATGGCGATGGCCACCCAAAACCAGATCGGCTCCGTGGTGCGCGAACCCGGCAGCGCCTTCTGCTTTGTCGCGGCGCTCGTCACCGATCCGAAAGCGGCCGATACCCCGCAACCGCCAGGCACCTATGAATGGGGCGGCATCTATGGCCACCGCTGGTTCGTGGATCCCATCAACAAATTGTCCGTGGTCATGATGAGCAACACCGCCAACGAATGTTGCAGCGGACCATTCCCAAAAGCTGTACGCAACGCAATCTACGCCGACCTCCGTATCGAGCCCAAACCGCCGTCGTAATAGAACGACCGCTTGCCCTCATCCTTCATCGCCAAGCCCTCGAAGAATAACACGTAACCACCGAGGGGCAGCTCTTGCAGCAATGACTCGGTGGGTTCAACCGATCGTCGCAACACCTTTAATTTGAGAGGATGAGAGGTTCCGGATGGTCACGTCACGGGTCTGTTTACCGCCGAACAGAGGCTGAGCGATGGAAGCGATGGAAGCGATGGAAGCGATGGAAGCAGGGTCAGAGCATTTCGTCGATCTCGCAAGCGCTGGAGCGCAGGACCAAAGGCGGTGTTCAGCGGATCGTATCTGTCCATGGCGGCATTGCTCCGTCAGCCAGGCTTAGAGCGGCTTGGACGCTCGAGTTGGGGAGCGCGAGGAGATCTCTCGCGGGATTGCGGCAGGTCTTGCCATCCCGCGCAATTGCTCGAAATCTCGGGCGATCCCAATCGACGATATTTTGGGAGATCGCGCGCAACGGCGGTGCACAGGCGTATCGTGCAACTCGTGATGACAAGCAGGCTTGGGAGCGCGCGCGGCGGCCGAAGCGATGTCGCCTGGCATGCTCTGGGCGGCTGCGATGGCTGGTGGCGCAAAAGCTGGCGCTGCAATGGTCGCCGGAGCAGGTAGCGGGCTGGCTGAGGCGAGAATACCCAGGCGATCCATGCACGCGGATATCTCATGAAGCGATCTATCGCAGTCTGTTCATCCAGTCGCGCGGTGTGCTCAGGAAGGAACTGACAGGCCATCTGCACCAGACGGCAAATGCGTCTCGCCAAGGAGGCGTGGAGCCGAACCGGGCTAGGACAAATTCTTGATATGATCTCCATCCGCGAGCGACCCGCCGAGGCAGAGGATCGCGCCATTCCAGGCCATTGGGAAGGTGATCTGCTCGCCGGTGCCAACGACACCAACATCGTCACCTTTGTCGAGCGACACTGCCGGTTCACGATGCTTGTGAAGCTGGCGAGAAGGGACTCGGCGACCGTGGTGGCCGCTCTCGCCGAGAGGATCGGCACATTCCCCGAAGAGTTGCCGCGCTCGTTGAAATGGGACCAAGGTAAGGAGATGGCTCGCCATAGGAGCTTCACCATCGCAACCGACCTGCAGGTCTACTTCTGCGATCCGCGCAGTCCCTGGCAACGCGGCACCAACGAAAACACCAACGGCCTGCTCAGGTAGTATTTCCCGAGCGCAACAAATTTCTCCCAGGTCTCCCAGGCCCAACTCGACGATGTCGCTTTGCGGCTCAACCAGAGACCGCGAAAAACCCTGGACTTCGAAGCGCCGGCCGATAGGCTGCATAAGGTGTTACAGTGAGCGGTTGAACCCACCACCCGAAAGTGGCCTTGCCGCTTCTGACCCCACACCGTCCATTGCCGCCTCGCGGGCCCGAACGTCCGCTATTGGCAGCGCTCCTCTATAACTGTCATTCGGCTAACGGCCCCTACCCTGTCGTTGGCGATCAAATCTGCAATGGCGGAAACGGGGCGGGAAGCGGAAGGGCGGGCTTTCGGGCGTGGTTTCGCCAGAAGCCGCCGCCCAACCTTTTCTCTAACTTGCATGTTCAGCGATTAGACCCCCAACCCTCGATTCGAGCACGACGACGGCCTCCACGTCGAAGATCATGGGGTTGATTGCTAGCTCGGCACATGGAAGCAGGGTCAGCGCCGGTAGTAGGAGCACGCTCGATGAAGGGCAAGCTACGGGTACCCCCGCCAGGTAGGGCCACACTCGGAGGCATGCAGCAGTGCCGAACAGTGTTCAAACCGAGTCTCGCCGCTGAGTATATTCTGTTAGCGAATGGGGAACGGAAAGTACTTTGCATTGATCATGTTATATGTGCCGTCTTGGCCAATTACGTCCAATGCGCCATTGAACTCGCCTAGTAAGATGACATCGTCTTTCCTCAAGGCGATGCCGGCGCCGTCTCCGAAATAGGTGGGGTCCTTGATATCGGCTCCCCGGAACTCGCAGCAATCACCGGCTTTCGTATTGGTCAGCCAGTCATACGCCGCAAGCTTGTCTTCAAGAATGACGTCGACCTTCCCGTCGGCAAGGCCTTGATAGAGTTCGGGTGACGAGCCGAAAACCACGATGGAAGCATCGCCGTAAAAGTGCTGCGCAAAGGCTTCCTGCGCGGTCGCCAGGGTCACGCCCAAGCGTTGGCCGCTTAGGTCCTGTGGGGCGAACGCCTGGATAGGCGAAGTCTTGCCTGTGATGAATATGGTGGGACTTTCATAGTACCTCGCAGTGAAGGCCACCTTTTCGCGGCGCTCGGCGCTCATGGACATCGAGGAGACTATCGCGTCGTATTGGCTGTTGAGCAGGCCGGGGATCATATCGTCCCAAGCGTGGACGACCAATTCGCAGGGCGAGTGCATGGCATCGCACAATGCCCTTGCAATCTCCACGTCGAAGCCCTGCAGTTCACCGTTGGAGTCCAGGTAGTTGAACGGCGGGAACTTGCCTTCGACCGCAATCTTAATAGTTCGACCTTCGGCTTGTGCATCCTGCGCCCCGAAGCCGATCGTAGCCGTGGCAATAGTTAGCATGACCGTGATAAGAAAACGAGGGCCTGTCAATTGCATCTCCCATGACCGAGTAGTCCGACTGCAGACACTGGCTGCAACGATGTAGGGAAACACGAAAAGCAGAATTTTGCCCTTACGCGGCCGGTTAACTTGCGCCTCTTTGTAACAATGGATTGGTAATTGTTTTAGTGGATCGTTGCTGCCACATCCTGCCCATGGCCAATTACCCCATTGCCCCGCCACAAGTCTATTTGGACCTCTTCCGGCACACTAACGTCCCTCATCGCCGTAGGTGGCTTGATCACGATTGGCCTCGTGCTGGCGTCAGCGGTGTGGGCAAGCCGAGAGAGCGACCTGGCAGCGCTAGATCGTCAGCGGCAGTTGGTCAATGGTCGTTTGGACAGCCAGATTCAAAGTGTCGCCTACGAACTCGGGCTGATGGCCAACGGGTATGCAATCACTATCAATGGCGTGTCCAGCTCGGGAGACCTCGACGCTTTCGATAGCATGGCGTTCGGAGACATCATGACCTCGGTTTTCAAGTACGACGAGGCGTTCGTCGTCTGGTCCGATGGCGAAATAGCGATCAAGAGCGATAGTGAAACCGCGAACCGCTACGAATGGATCAAGCCACTGCTCATGCCAATGTTGCAGCGCTCGGTTCAAGCCGAGGCTTTGGCAACTCCAAAAGATGGCAGTACCAAAACATCGGACTCCGTCGAACTCATGCGACTGCAGGGGCGGCCATCGATCGCCGGAATAGTACCGATCCACAATGTCGGCCAGTCAGTGCGAGGGCGGCCTCTTTTCCTGATCGCCTACCGCTATCTCGATGGGTCCGCATTGGATGCGCTGAGCCGCGATCAAGGGCTCAACGGCGTCCGCTTCGCTCGAAGCTCTGATCCGGAAGCCAACGAAGTCACGTTTCAGATCGAAGCAACAGCGACCAATGAGCCGATCGGTTTTATCATCTGGACGCCTGAGCTCCCCGGATCCAAGGTCGTCGTCAGCATGATGCCGGCGCTGACGATCTCGGCGCTGATCATTTCGATCCTGCTCGGTGGGCTGGTCTTCTTACTGCGCAAGACGCTGGCCGAGCTGCAGGACAGCGAACAAAAGGCACGGCACCAGTCACTGCACGACATCCTGACCGATCTGCCCAATCGGGCATTGTTCGCCCAGCGGCTAGAGGACACAATCTCTCAACATGATACCGGCGCTCCTCCTGCCATCGTGGCGCTGATTGATCTGGACAAGTTCAAGGCTGTTAATGACACTCTTGGGCATGCAGCCGGAGATGAACTGATCAAGTCGGTTGCGAGCCGAATAAGTATTCTAGTGGGCGGGGTAGACACGCTGGCCCGTCTTGGCGGCGACGAATTCGCATTGCTGCTCCCCCATATGCCCGAAAGAAACGCGTCCTATCTTGAGCTGTGCAATCGGATCGTGGACGAAATCAGCCAACCATTTTCGCTGCAGGGCGGGCGCGCCAGTGCACATATCGGCTGCTCGATCGGCATCACCATCATTTCGGCGTCATCCCAGACGGCAAGCGGGGTCTTGCATGCAGCGGATGTCGCACTCTACGAGGCCAAGTCATCTGGGCGAGGCCGCTGTGTCGAATATGCCGATAACATGGATGCAAGCGCAAAGCTTCGCGAAGGGCTGAAACGCGACCTCCGGGACTTCCTTGATGGTGTCGACACAATCGAGGTTGAGTCCCCCAACCGGCCGGCCGTAATCCCTGCCTTTGGTCTCGAAGTGTTCTATCAAACGATTCATCGCGCCGACGACGCCGACCGGATTTCAGGCGCTGAAGCCCTTGTCCGGTGGCGGCACGAGACAATGGGATTGCTGACACCCGACAAATTCATTTCGCTCGCCGAGGACAGCGGCCTCATCCATCGATTGGGTATATTCGTTCTGATGAAGGCATGTACCGCCGCGGCTTCCTGGCTCAACGGCGCTCTGTTATCCGTCAACGTCTCACCGACGCAATTACGCATACCCGGCTTCGCGGGTGAGGTGGTTCAGATTCTCCAGCGCAGCGGCCTTCCGCCATCGCGCCTCGAACTTGAGGTCACGGAGACTGCGCTGATGGGCGGCGATGAGGCGATCGTCAAGACTGCGCTTGCGCAGCTGCGTGAGCGCGGGGTCCAGATCGCTCTCGACGACTTCGGAACGGGATATTCTTCGCTGAGCCATCTCATCCAGTTCGGGATCGACCGGCTCAAGATCGATCGATCGTTCGTACGCCTTCTCGGCACGAGGGCCGACGGCGCCGCAATCGTCTCGGCGATTGTTGCCTTGAGCCAGAGCCTCGGTCTTGCCACCACTGCCGAGGGTGTTGAAACGCCAGGCCAGCGCGACTTCCTCACAGCGGCAGGATGCACCGATCTTCAGGGCTTCCTGTTCTCGCGGCCCCATCCAAAGCCCGACATGACCTATGGTATCGATAGTGATGCAATGATCGCGGAACCACTGCGCGCGGCCAATCAGATTGCGGCTACTTCCGCTCGCGACCTGATCTAATACGGCCGATAGCCAAGCTATCGCTCTGGATGACGGTCGCGTTGCCGCCGTTTGAAGCGAAGATGAATGGCGGCTTTTGAGGCTGCGCGCAGCAGCCCAGAATGACCGAAATGGGGTCGGAAGCGGTCACCAGCCAGCACGAGCCTGACTGCATTTGCGGGCCGTCGCAAAACTCTGAGGTCAAAGGCCGCGGGTACGAGTTAGGCGGATGCTGTCACGTCAGGTTTTAGGGCCAGTGCGTTGGTGTGACTTCTCCCGCCGTTTGCCCCTGATGTCATCGCGCTGGCATCGAGATAGTGACGCAGCGGCAGGGTATGCCCTGAAGTGACCGGGCAGCTGTGATGCAACCGCGTTGCACCCAGTCCTCTCCATTATCGCGATTACTCGCCAAGCGGCGCCAATGAGTCGGTCAACGATGGCCGAAACGGGTGGAAAACGGCCTGTCCGCTTTCAGCTACGAGGTCGGGAAAGCAGACGTCGACGGCCGGCAGTATCGGAGCCGGCAGCGGTTTATCTGCCTTTGGCCAAGAGGCGACCATGGCAGATGGTCAGGACCAGAGTTTCCGCGCACAACTGAGCTTTCGCTCCAACAGGGCTATTTTTGGCCCCACCGATCCGTTGGTTTTGTCGGTGATGGAGCGTCACTGATTACCTCCGCGGGCGCGTAAAAGCGACGCGTTCCGAACCGCGTATATGCGTATCCAGATTCACCGAGCGGCTCGCCAAATACTATCTAGCCGGCGCCCCTAGGTTCCGGGTTCCTTCCAACTATAGCGGCGCGCTGAGTTGCACCTTTGCATTTGTGCCTGTGCTGTCTGGCGTGCCGATACCGTCATAGCCCAGCGTCAGCCCGATATTGGCGGCGCCAGGCAGACGCAGGTCGATGCCCGCCTCGATGCGGCCGCGTGGGTCCTGCCATTGCAGGCCAGCGGTGGAATTGGCGATGGCCAGAATGCCCTCGAATTTGAAGTGGGTGTCCACCATCACCTGAGAGTCGGTCTGCAGATGCCAGGAGATGCCGGGGCCGATGGCGAGCTGGCCGGTGCCGCTGGTGACCGAGGGGATCGGCACGCCGAGGCTATCGATATAGGCGTCGCTGGTTTCCTCGAAATAGCTTAGCCGCGCGGCCGGACTGAAGGTGAAATCGCCATAGTCCCACTGCCCCTGCAGTGCCGCGCTGGCGAGCCAGCGGGTGGCGCCGAAACTGTCGGTATAGCTGCCATAAGGGCTGATTTCGTTGCTGGAGCGCCCGGCGGCAGCCAGCAGGTCGAGATAGAGATGGTCCGACAATCTTGCCGTGACGTAGGGACCTGCGAGCCAGCCCTTGCCCTCGATCCATCCAGCATCCACGCGGGAGGACTGGGTCATGAAATCGCCCTGTACGAAGCCACCGATGAGCAGATTGGGATTGGCCAGATAGTCCGCGCCGATAGCTACAAGCGCCGATTTGGCGGCGCTATCGGATCGATCCAACAGCGCAAACGTACTCTCCATCCAGATATCGAGCGGATTGGTCGCCTGGTTGCCGGTCATCTGATCGATTGCCGCAAGGCTGATCGCCGCAGCCAGCGGCTGGCTTTCGATGATCCCGGGCAGATAGCCCATCAGCGCCGAAACCGGATTACCGCCAGCCGGCAACACACCATTCAGTCGGTCGATGCGGCGCTGCCCGTCGGGCTGGTTGGTCATGATCAAGTTGGCGCGATTGGCGATGAAGTCGTCGATCAGCGCCGTGGTGTGTTCGCGCGCGGCGGTGGTCTGAAAGGTACAGAGCACGCTCTGGCCAGCCCTCAGATCGACATCGACCTGGCCCCGCGATACGTCCACCGCAACGCCCGGATCGGTACAGGCAATGTCGGTCAGGGCCAGACCCGCCTGCCGCATATCCTGCGCCCGGATGCTGTAGCGCGCTGCCGGCAAGTCCACCGCGGGACTCTGTCCCAAGCCGCCTGATGTAGCCACGACCAGATTAAGCGCCAATGTCGCCGAGGAAAAGCCGAACTGCCCGTCGGTACCGTCCGTGCTGACCGCGATGGCGATGCTGCCCTGGCTGCCGACAACGCTCAGGTGGTAGGTCTGGTCGGCGCTGAACGGCCCGAGACCGGTGCTGCCATCGACCGCACGCAGCACGACATCGAAGGCACCGGCTGTCGGCGGCACGCCGTTGAACTGGCGCAGCGCCGGGTCAAAGCTCAGCCAGCCCGGCAGCGCGCCGATGACCTGATAGCTGAAATTGCCATTGCCGCCCGAGGCTGGGTCGACCGTGGCGGAATAGGCAGTGCCGGCAACTGCCGCTGGCAAGACAGTCGCCGGCAGGACCACCGACGCCGGAGGCGCGACGGTGATGGTAACCGTCGCCGGAGCGGAGGCCAGCACCCCATTGACGGCCTCGTAGGTAAAGCTGTCGGCACCGGCAAAGTTCGCGTCCGGCTGATAGCTGATGGTCAACCCGTTCACCGTGGCGACGCCATTGGCCGGAGGCGTGACGATGCCGACGCCGGTCACGGGCCCCATCAGGGTCAGCGTCACCTGCGCGCTTGCACTACCGAACGGCACGGTGAGAGCGGCCGGCCCAGCGACGGGCGCCACCGCCCCGACATCGATATTCACTGTCACCACATTGGAGTCGGCATTGCCGTCATTGGCCTTGTAGGTGAAACTGGTCGAGCCACTGAACCCCGCATTGGGCGTGAAAACGAACGCCCCATTCGCATTGAGTATCAGCGCGCCGCCTGCCGAACCGGTCACCAGGATCGCCGTCAGGCTGTCGCCATTCGCATCGGTGTCGTTGCCGAGCAGACCAGGCGCGGCCACGGTCAGGACGCTGTCCTGGTTGATCTGGTAAGCATCGCCCGTCGCCACGGGCGGCTGCTGCGCTGGCGGCTGGACCACGATCTGGAACGATTGAACGGCGCTGTAAGGCCCGGTGCCAGTGCTGCTGTCGGCAACGGACACTGTGAAACTGTAAGGACCGGCGGCGCTCGGAGTGCCGGACAATACGCCGAGCGGACTCAGGCTGATACCGGCTGGCAACCCGCCGCCGTCGGCAAAGCTATAGGGCGCCGTGCCGCCAGTGGGCGCCGGGAGCGATATAGCCCCATAGGCCTGTCCCGGATGGGCATCGGGCAAGGTGGCTGTGTTGAAGACGATGGCCGCGGCAGCGATGGTGCCCGAGACCGCGTTCGCCATGGAGGCGCCGAGATCATCGGTGACGCTGACGCTGTAGCTGAATGGACCACCGGCGGTTGGCGTTCCGGCCACCGTACCGGTCGAGGTGTCGATACCAGTGCCTGGGGGCAAGACACCCGAGGCCAATGTATAGACATAAGTTGCCTGCCCGCCCGAAGCGGAGTTGAGCTGACTGAAGGCGATACCGACCGTGTTGCCGCTTGATGCGGACGAGAGGAGGCCCAGCGTCGGCGACGTTACCGTCAGTGCGTAAGTTGCCGTTGCCAGTTCGTTGATCCCGGCTGCGGCGGCCTGGGTGGCGGTGATGGTAGCGGTGCCGGCACTGATGGTGGTGATGGCGCCGGCGGCATCGACGGCGGCAACGCCAGGATCGGAACTGGCATAGCTGATGGCGCCGGCACCCGGCACCGCGATGGTCGAAGTGGCCGCATTGGTCAGCGTCCCGCCGAACAGTACGCTGGCGCTGCCGGGCGTCGCGAAGGTCAACACGGGCGCGTCGCGATACTCGAATTTGCTGGCGGCGCTGGTCGCACTGGTGGCGGGGCCGACACTCACGGTGACGTCGACGATGCCTGCCGCATGGGCGGGCGTGGTCACCGTCAGGCTGGTGGTTGAGGCATTGGTGACGGTTGCCTGACTGCCGCCGAAGCTGACGGTATTATTGGCGGCGACCGGATCGAAATCGGTACCGGAAATCACCACGGACGTGCCGCCAGCCGGTCGTCCGGCAGCGATATCGAGCCCGGTGATGGCCGGCGGGTTGATAATGGTGACCAGAAAGTCTGTGGAGGATTTTCGGCTGCCGAGCGTGCGGTCCGCGACGGAGCCGGTCACGGTAAATATGCCAGCCTGAGTGGGCGTGCCGCTAAACTCTCCCAATGCCGTGTTATAGCCCAGGCCGAGGCCGTAGAAGGCGTAAAAGTATGGCGGGCTGCCACCGGACCCGGCCAATGGGGTGAACCGGGCGGGCAAGCCGACAACCAAGGTGGGGATGGAATTCATCACAACTTGCACCACATCGGTGGGATCGGTCGCCGTGATGGGAGCAATGGCGCCACCGCCCGACAGTGTGACGCTGGGCGTAATGCTGGTGGCGGTAACACCGGTCATGGTGACATCAACCAGGATTTCGCTGCTATCCGTGTCGGCAGGGATCGGGGTTACGCTGGTGCAGATCAGGGTCGCGGTGGAACAGGTCCAATTGGCCGAGAAGAACTGTGTCGCGGCGGTGCCTGCGGGCAGGGTGAGCTGGAGTTGCAGAAGTCCGGACGTGTCGGCGTCGCCACTTTGTGGAGCGATGGTATAGCGCGTGGGTTCAGAGGT
>NZ_JAQGJV010000003.1 GCF_028290435.1 Devosia sp.
CGTTCGCCGGTTTTCAAGACCGGAGCAATCAACCGCTCTGCCACCTGCCCAGCGCGTCTCGTTTAGCCACTTGGCCCGAAGCTGTCCAGAGGCGCCCGCAGGCGCCCCTGGAGTTCGCATCAGGGGATCAGCAGGATCGAGCCGGTAGTACCGCGCGAGGCCAGCGCCTCATGCGCCTTTGCCGCATCGGCCAGCGGGAATGTCTGGCTGATCGAAACCTTGATGTCTCCACGCGCGATTGCACCGAACAGAGCCCCTGCCCCTTCGAGCAAGTCCTCGCGGCGAGAGACATAATGCGCGGTGGTCGGCCGCGTCAGGTAGAGCGAGCCTTTGCGCGACAGCACGGTCACGTCGGGAATGGCGACAACGCCCGAGGCATTGCCGAAGCTGACCATCAGGCCACGCTGGCGCAGGCAATCCAGCGACTTTTCGAACGTCGCCTTGCCCACACCGTCATAGACGACATCGACACCCTTGCCGCCAGTCAGCTCGCGCACGCGGGCGGCGAAGTCCTCGGTATTGTAGTTGATCACAGCGTCGCAGCCGTTCTGCTCGGCGAGCGCGGCTTTCTCGGCACTGCCGACGGTGGCGATGACCCGCGCGCCGAGGGCCTTGGCCCATTGCGTGGCGATCTGGCCGACGCCGCCTGCTGCGGCATGCCAGAGAATGGTTTCTCCGGGTTGCACAGCCCAGGTCTTGAACAGCAGGTAATAGGCCGTCAAGCCCTTGAGCATCACAGCTGCCGCAGTCTCGTCGCTGACGCCCTCAGGGATGGCCACGACACGTTCCGCGACCAGCAAACGCTCCTGCGCATAGGCGCCGATCTGGCCTTGATACGCCACCCGGTCACCCGGCTTGAACATAGTGACGCCCGCGCCCACGGCTGTGACCACGCCGGCGCCCTCATTGCCCGCCACGAAGGGCGTCGGCACGGGATAAAGGCCGGAGCGCTGGTAAGTATCGATGAAATTGACGCCGATCGCAGTCTGGCGAACGGCGATCTGGCCTTCGCCAGGAGCGGCCAGCGGCCACTCCTCCCATTGCATCGCCTCTGGACCGCCCGGCTGGCGAACGACCAGCGCCCGGTTCATGGCTTGGGCGTCCGCGGCTTGCGCGGCGCCGATTTGGGCCGAGATTGCGCGCGCCTGGCTGGCGTGGCCTTGGGCTTCGGCTTCACCGCCGCCTCGATCTCACGCGTCGTCACATGGCTGCCCGGCACGGTTGACGCGGCGGCCAGCCGGTTCGGATTGGCGCGGTTCTTGCGCTGCTTGGCGATGATGTTGATGGCTTCAACCAGCACCGAGAAGGCCATGGCTGAGTAGATATAGCCCTTGGGAATGTGGAACCCGAGGCCATCGGCCACCAGCGACACGCCGATCAGCAAGAGGAAAGCCAGCGCCAGCATCTTGGTGGTCGGGTGGTCGGCGACGAACTTGGCCACGGGCCCAGAGGCGACGAACATCACGCCGACGGCGACGATCACCGCCGCGATCATCACTTCGACGCGGTCGGCCATGCCGACGGCGGTAACGATCGAGTCGATGGAGAACACCATGTCGATGATGATGATCTGGCCAATGATGGCGGCGAATACGGCGCCCGCCTTCTGGGCCATGTCGCTTTCATGCGGCTCTTCGAGTTCCGCATGCATTTCGTGGGTCGCCTTGTAGACGAGGAAGGCACCACCGGCGATCAGGATCAAATCTTTCCACGACAGGTCCAAGCCAAAGGCGGAAATGGCGGGCTGGGTCAGGCTGATGATCCAGGAAATGACCAGTAGCAGCGCGATACGGAAGATCAGCGCCAGCGCCAGGCCCAGCCGGCGGGCCTTGTCGGCCTGCTCTTTAGGCAAGCGCGACACCAGCACGGAGATGAAGACAATGTTGTCGATGCCGAGAACGATTTCCATCACAGTCAGCGTAGCAAAGGCGATCCAGGTGTTCGGATCGGCCAAAAGTTCGTACATTGTCGGGCTCCATGGGTGAGTCAGGCGATGGCTATATCTAGGGTGTGTCATCCATACAAGAAAGCCGGGGAAGCGCTGTTTTTCGCATAGCGTTCCTTTGTCGCGGGTTCGGGCAGCACAAACCGGTCGCGCGGTTGCTGGTTTGGGCGCTTATCGGATGCTAGACTCTGCGCAATTCGTCCGCATTCCGAGGATTTTATGGAATCGTTTTCGCCGCTTTCAGCCGCCATTGGCGGCTCGCTGATCGGCCTCGCCGCTGCCGTACTGTGGCTGGGCAATGGCCGTATCGCGGGCATTTCCGGAATTTTCGGCCAATTGCTGCCGCCAGCGCAGACTGTGGTGTGGCGGCTGGTTTTCCTCGTGGCGCTGATCGCCGCGACCTTTGTGGCGGCAAAATTGCTGCCGGGTCTTGGTGTTGGCGGAAATGTTCGCGCGATACTCGTTGATGCGCCGGCGGCGTGGGGCGTTCCAACCCCAATATGGCTCGCAATCGCCGGCCTCTTGGTCGGCGTGGGCACCAAGCTCGGCAATGGCTGCACATCAGGCCACGGCGTCTGCGGGCTGGCGCGGCTGTCGCTGCGCTCGCTGGTGGCCGTTCTAGTCTTCTTCGGCGTGGCCATAGTCACCGTAACTGTGACGGGAGTCGTCTGATGGCCGTGCTAAAACTTCCCTATCTCGCAACGGCTGCCGTTAGTGGCGCCCTGTTCGGCGCCGGCCTTTATGTGTCGCAGATGGTCGACCCCCTCAAGGTCCTGCGCTTCCTCGATTTCACCGCCATCCCAACTGGCGGCTGGGACCCGAGCCTGGCCTTTGTGATCGTCCCCGCCATTGTCGTCATGTTCATTGCAGTCCGCATCGGCAAGGGCCGGACGGCGCCGCTATTCGACACCGCCTTCCACGAACCGGAATACAAGCGCATCGACGGCCGACTGATCGCCGGCGCGGCGCTGTTCGGCATTGGCTGGGGCATGTCGGGCATTTGCCCGGGGCCGGCGATATCGCTGATCGCCTTCCTGCCGGACAATCTGTGGATTTTCCTCGTCGCGCTGTTTGTTGGCTCCTATGCCGGCAGCGCCATCATCCCGAGCGGTCACGCAAGGCGCCTGGCGGACGCCCAATGATGGACGCAGATGCCATTGTCGTCGGCGGGGGCCTGGCCGGTCTGGCAGCGGCGATTGCCGTGGCCAAGGCGGGCCTCTCGACCATCCATCTCGCTCCGGCCGGCCCGCCGGACCGGCGCACGTCCGCGCTGATGATGCCCAGCGTTGAATATCTGCAGTCGGCTGGCCTGATTGGCGAGCCGGGGGCATTCGGACAAAAGCTGAGTCAAATCCGCATCATCGACGCGACTTCTCGCCTGTTACGTGCACCCGAGACAGTGTTCAACGCCAAGGAGGCAGGGCTCGGTGCCTTCGGCTGGAATTTTGCCAATGTTCGGCTGACCGAGGCTTTCCAGGCCAGCATGGAAGCCCTCCCCAATCTGAGGACGATTGCGCAGCCATTGTCGCAGTTCGAGCTTGGCGCGGACGGTCCAGAAATCACTCTTGCGGATGGCAGCCACCTCCGCGCGCCCCTTGTTGTCGGCGCCGATGGCAAGAAATCGCTGGTGCGCGCCGCCGCAGGCTTTCGCGCCCGCGAGAACGGCT
The DNA here is from genome assembly GCF_028290435.1 of Devosia sp. Lineage (GTDB taxonomy): Bacteria > Pseudomonadota > Alphaproteobacteria > Rhizobiales > Devosiaceae > Devosia. Next base: position 3,613 of record NZ_JAQGJV010000003.1, read on the forward strand.
TCACGCAAGCCGCTCTGGTCTGCGATCTGGAACTGGGTCGTGGCCTCGACGGTGCCTCGGTCGAATTCCATTATCCCAACGGGCCCTTTACCCTGGTGCCGGCCGGCGGCAACAAGGCCAATCTGGTCTGGATCGATGAGCGCGAGGTGCTCAAGCAGGCGCAGGCTTTGAGCAAGGAAGCGCTGACCGCCCTGTTGCTGGAAAAATCCCAGCGCCTGTTCGGCGGGATCACGCTGGCGACCCCGACTCACATATTCCCGCTCAGCACCATCACCGTCGATCACGCTGGCGCCAATGGCGTGGTGCTCGTCGGCGAAGCGGCCCATGCGTTCCCGCCCATCGGTGCGCAGGGGCTCAATCTGGGTCTGCGCGATGTTGCAGATCTATCGGCGGCGCTAGCCGCTACCGACCGCTCCCAGCCCGATTGGGCGGTGCGCCTGAGCGAGGATTACGCCCACCGTCGCGCCGACGACTTGAGCCGCACCGGTGGCATGGTGGATACGCTGTTCCGCTCCCTGCTCGCCGATATGCTGCCCGCACAGGCACTGCGCGCTGGCGGCCTATGGGCGCTCAAGCTGCTGCCCGCTTTGCGCAAGCAGGCCTTTGCCGTCGGCATGGGTTCGCGTTAGGCGCAAATGCTGACTAGCGAATGGTCCTTCCCGCGGACTTAATCCGCGGGCCACCATCAGCATGGCGCAAGTGTACAATGGTCCGCGGATCAAGTCCGCGGGAAAAAGCGTAGCGGGGACATATCCAAATGGACGGCGGAGCGCCCAAAAGAAAAGGGCGCCCAAGGCGCCCTTCCCCAATCCAGATATGTCGAGCCTGATTATGGCGCAGCGGGTGCCGGCGTGGCCGGAGTTGCAGCGGGGGCGGGCGTCGTGCCATTGGCTGGCGGCGTCGCGCCTTCATCGAGCTGCTTGCGCAACTGTTCGGCACGATCCTGCAGCACCTGCTCAAGCGCGTTGGAACCACTGGTTTCCTTCTGGAATTCGTCGAAGGTCAACGCGGCTGGGCCATCATAGGCAGTGGTGAAGCCGGCCAGGGTGATCTCGATGGTCAGGTCCTGGTTCTGGCGGTTCTTGGCGGTCAGCTTGAGCGTGCCGCCCTTCTTGAGTGAATTGACATAGGCTTCGTTGATTACGAGCTGAGTGGCGCACGAGGTCGGGTCGCACAGCATGAAGGGCACGCGGATCGGCTTGGCGCCGTCGATCTGCCAGGTCAGGCCGAACGGCAGCAGCACGCCAAGCGGCACAGCAGCGACGGCCAGCAAACGGCTTTCCTGGCCCGGATCGTCACGCAGCAGGAACGAGCCGAGGAACTGGCCATTCGCCAGGATCACCTGGCGCATGATGCAGGCCTGCTTGCCATCGGGCAGCGGATCGCAAACCTTGAGCCAGTTCTGCGCTGTCGCGCCAGCGGCTGGGGTAGCGGCGGCGCCGGCAGCGGGAGCCGCAGGCGTATCGGTTGCGGCAGGAGCTGCGGGTGCCGGCGCTTCGGTAGCAGGCGCTGGCGCGGGAGGCGTAGCATCCTGGGCGTAAGTCGCGACGGAGGACAGCATGAGCGCGGCCACCGCAAATCCGGCGACGAGAGGTTTCCTGAAGATCATAGAATTTCCTTGGCTTCCTTGGCAGTCCCGGTGGTCGCTTCGCCACCTCGAATAGAACTGTCCTTCAAGTGCTGAATTCGGGCAATAACATGACAGTACGGTCTTGCCAAAGCATTATGGGGCCGATGTCGTTCCGGCAAGCCTCACTAAACAGATCACCAAGGCGATAATCAGGCATTGGCAGTTTCTGCCAGCTTGGCCAGCCGCGACAGAATCGCTGCGGCTCCCTTGAGTCGGTCGTCCGGCGTCGGCCAGTTGCGGGCAAAAACCAGCTTCTGGTCGGGCTTGATGCGCACTTGGTTGGCCGGATCTGACACCAGCCGCACCAGCGCACCCGGGTTGGGGAATTCGTTGTTGCGCAGGCTGATGACGACACCCTTGGGACCGGCATCGACTTTCTCGACATTGGCCTCGCGGCACAGTGCTTTGACCAGGATGACCTTCAGCAGCGCTTCGACTTCCTCTGGCATCGGCCCAAAGCGGTCGATGAGTTCGGCACCGGCCGAGTCGATCTCGCGAATATCCTGCAGGTCGCCCAATCGGCGATAAAGCTGCATGCGCAACTGCAGATCGGGCACGTAGTGCTCGGGAATCATCACCGGCATGCCTAGCGAAATCTGCGGGCTCCACTCGTTCTTGTCTTCGTAGTCCTCATCGCCATTCTTGAGATTGGCCACGGCCTCTTCCAGCATCGACTGATAGAGTTCATAGCCCACCTCTCGGATATGGCCGGACTGTTCGTCGCCGAGCAGGTTGCCCGCGCCACGAATATCCAAGTCGTGACTGGCGAGCTGGAACCCTGCCCCGAGCGTTTCCAGCGACTGCAGCACGCCCAGGCGCCGCTCGGCCGTGTCGGTCAATTTTCTGTCAGGTGGGACGGTGAACAGCGCATAGGCCCGCGCCTTGGCGCGACCGATACGGCCACGGATCTGATAGAGCTGCGCCAGCCCGAAATTGTCGGCGCGATGCACGATCAGCGTGTTGGCATTGGGAATATCGAGGCCCGATTCCACGATCGTCGTCGCCACCAGCACGTCGAACTTGTTGTCGTAGAAGGTGTTCATGATGTCGTCGAGCTGGCCCGGCGGCATCTGCCCATTGGCGACCACGAACGAGACTTCGGGCACCTGCACCCGCAGGAATTCCGCGATATCCGGCTGGTCCTTGATACGCGGCACCACATAGAAGGACTGCCCCCCGCGGTACTTTTCGCGCAGCAGCGCCTCGCGGATCGACAATGGATCGAACGGCGAAATGAAGGTGCGGATCGCCAGACGATCCACAGGTGGCGTCGCCAGCAAGCTCAGATCGCGGACGCCGGTCAGTGCCATCTGCAGCGTGCGCGGAATCGGCGTCGCCGTCAGCGTCAGCACGTGCACATTGGCCTTGAGCTCCTTGAGGCGCTCCTTGTGGCCAACGCCGAAGTGCTGTTCCTCGTCGATCACCAGCAGCCCGAGATCGCGGAACTTGATGGTCTTGCTCAGCAGCGCATGAGTGCCCACGACGATATCAACCTGCCCGTCGACCAGGCCTTCTTTGGTGGCCTTGAGTTCGGCGGCCGATACCAGCCGCGAGGCATGGCGGACATTGACCGGCAGGCCGGCAAAACGGTCGCGGAAGGTCTTGAAATGCTGGCGCGCCAGTAGCGTGGTCGGCACCACGATGGCGACCTGCTTGCCCGACATGGCGACGAGGAAGGCAGCCCGCAGCGCCACTTCGGTCTTGCCGAAGCCGACGTCGCCACAGACCAGCCGGTCCATGACCTTGCCGGTCGTCAAGTCCTCGAACACCGCGTCGATAGCCGCAAGCTGGTCTTCGGTTTCCTCATAGGGGAACCGCGCGGCGAATTCGTCATAGGCGCCCGGCACCAATTCGACCGGGTCTGTCCGCGTCAACAGGCGGGCAGCAGCGATCTTGATGAGCTGCTCCGCCATTTCGCGGATGCGTTGCTTGAGCTTGCCCTTCTTGGCCTGCCAGGCGACGCCGCCGAGCTTGTCGAGCGAGGTGGTCGAATCGTCCGAACCATAGCGCGACAGCAGCTCGATATTCTCGACCGGCAGATAAAGCTTGGTATCGCCGGCATATTGCAGCTCGGCGCATTCATGCGGCGCGCCACCGGCCTCGATGACCTTGAGCCCGAGGAACCGCCCGATACCATGATCGACATGCACCACCAGATCGCCGGCATTCAGGCTCGCCGCCTCGGTCAGCGCGTCGCTGGCCTTGCGCTTGCGCTGCGGCCGCAGGATGCGCTCGCCGAGAATGTCCTGCTCGGAGAGAACCAGCAGGTCCTTGGTCTCGAAGCCGCTTTCCAGCGCCAGCACGACCAGCGAAGTGGTTGCAGCGCTCGTGGTCTCGGCATCGCGCCAGTTTTCCGCCATGCGCGGATTGGTCAGCCCGTGGTCCTTGAGCACCTGCGCCATGCGGTCGCGCGTACCCAGGCTCCAGCAGGCGACGACAGTCCGACGCCCCGCTTTGCGTTCGGCCATCAGCCGATCGACCACAGCCTTGAACAGATTGACGTCGGTCGCCTGCCGTTCGGCGGCAAAGCTGGGCGCGATCCGCCCGCCCATATCGTCGGACGCCTTGGCATTAGGCGACTGATACTGCGACAGTTGCAGCACAGAAGCGCCCGCCAGCGTGTAGGGATGCTGATCGACGGCATAGAGCAGATGCGGCTCCACCGGCTTGTACGGCGCCCCGCCCCCCGCAACCTGCGGGCTCCGCCGCGCATGTTCGCGGGCCTCGTAGTAATCCTTGATCTGCCCCTGCCGGTCGGCAAAGGCTTCAGCGGCCTGATCGTCGAACACAAACGGCGCGTCACCGACATAGTCGGCCAGGCTATCGAGATGCTCGTAGAAGAACGGCAGCCAGTGCTCGGTGCCCGAATAGCGCGAGCCGCCGCTGATCGTGGCGTAGAGCGTATCGTCCGCAGTGTTTCCACCAAACGTCTTGGTATAGTTCTGGCGGAAGCGGCGAATGGTGTCTTCGGTCAGCACCACCTCGCTCATCGGCGTCAGGTCGATGCGCTTGAGCGTGCCATTGGTGCGCTGGGTATCCGGGTCGAAGGTCCGAATGGACTCAAGCTGGCTGCCGAAGAAATCGAAGCGCAGCGGGAAATCCGCGCTGGCCGGGAACAGGTCCACCAGCCCGCCGCGCACCGCGTATTCACCCGATTCCCGCACCGTCGGCACGCGCAGATAGCCATTATTGGCCGCCCAGCCGATCAGCTTTTCGCTATCGACGACGCGCCCAATGGCCGCCGAAAACGACATGCCCTCCACCACAGCGCGCGGTGGCAGCTTCTGGATCAGCGCATTGACCGCGGTCAGCACGACGGCGCCTTTGGTAGAGCCGTTGGTCAGCGCCGCCAGCGTATTCATCCGCGCAGCGATGGTGACGTTATTAGGCGAAACGCGATCGTAAGGCAGGCAGTCCCACGCCGGCAGCGTCAGGATGGTATGGCCCGGCAACATCTGCGCCAAGATTTCCGCCATCCGCTGCAACCGCCGCCCGTCGCGTGCCACGAACACAATGCTCGCCGCATCGTCCGGCGCGGCCGCCAGCCTTTGTTCTACAAGACGCGACAGCGCCAACGGCTGCATGCCATCGGGAACACTGCCAATCATGCGGGGGGGATGAATCGGGGCGGCCTCGTTCATTTGCTCATCCGCGCCTGATGGTCCGCAACGATCCGGCCAAGAAATTCGATATCCACATCGGCTGGCGGCACTTCCTGCCCCATGACCCATTTCAGCAAAGCCGGATCTTCCTGATCCATCACTGATTCCAACCGGTCGAGATCGGCCTCACTCAGCGCGTTGATATGGGCGTCCGCGAAAGGCCCGAGCACACGGTCCATCTCCAGCGTTCCGCGATGCCAGGCGCGGTAGCGCAGCATCTTGCGGCGAATAGCAATGTCTTCACCGGCTGTCATCGACGCCATGATCCTGCGGAGGTTGATTTGCGCGCTCTCTTTATCGTCATTGGCGCCCTTTGTCAGCCGTGCTCGGCCAGATAGGCTGGGAGCAAGGAGATCCCTCGAATCGTGTCGCGTCCGTCAACCCTCGATCCATTGTTCCGTTCCCTCCAGTCGATCAAGGGTGTGGGGCCGCAGCTTGCCGCGCTGTTGACGCGCTATTTCGGCGCGCCAGAGGGCCAGGAAGCGATCGCGCTCGATATCCTGATGCACATGCCCTCCGGCGTCGTCGACCGCTCCCGTCAGGTCGGCATTGCCGAAGCCTATCTCGGCCAGGTCGTTACCCTGCTGCTGCATATCGATCGCCACCAGCCGCCACCCCGCGGCAAGCCGCAGGTGCCGCACCGCGTCTTCGCCCATGACGAAACCGGCGAGATGCAACTGGTGTTTTTCCGCGCCCAGGGCGGTTGGGTGGAAAAGGCCCTGCCCGTCGGCGAGCAACGCTATGTTTCCGGCAAGATCGATTTCTTCAACGGCGAAAAGCAGATCACCCATCCCGATTACGTGGTGGAGGTCGACAAGTTCGCCACGCTGCCGCTAGTCGAGCCGGTCTATCCGCTGACGCAGGGCCTTAGCTCGAAGGCCCTGACCAAGCTGACACGCCAGATCATCGAGACGCTCCCCGAACTTCCCGAATGGATTCCGCCCGCGACGCTAAGCCATTTCAATTGGCCGACTTTCGGCAATGCGATGCGCTCGGTCCACACCCCCACCAACCCCGCCGAAGCCGAATTGTGGGCCCCTGCCCGCATGCGACTGGCTTATGACGAATACCTGGCCGGCCAACTGACTCTGCAGATCGTGCGCTCGACCATGGTCGCCGCCCGCGGCATTGCCCGCACCTTCACTGGCGAGATCACCAGCCGCGTCCTGTCCACCCTACCCTTCGCCCTGACCGCCGGGCAGGAACAGGCCATCGCGGAAATCCGCGACGACCTAGCCTCGTCCGACCGCATGTCCCGCCTGCTGCAAGGCGACGTGGGTGCCGGCAAAACCGTCGTCGCATTGATGGCCATGGCGGCGATGGCCGAAAGCGGCGCGCAATCAGCGATGATGGCGCCAACCGAACTGCTGGCATCCCAGCACTTCAAGACCCTCAAGCCGCTCTGCGATGCCGCCGGCCTCGGCTGCGTCCTGCTCACCGGCAAGATGCCAGCGGCCGAACGCCGCCCGATTCTCGCCGGCCTCGCCAGCGGGGAAATCACCATCGCCGTCGGCACCCATGCGCTGTTCCAGAGCGGGGTCGAATTCAAGGACCTCGGCCTCACCGTCGTCGATGAGCAACACCGCTTCGGCGTCCACCAGCGCCTTGCGCTCTCCGACAAGGGCCGCCATACCGACCTCTTGGTGATGACCGCAACCCCAATCCCGCGCACCCTCGTGCTCACCCATTTCGGCGACATGGAAGTTAGCGTCCTGCGCGAAAAGCCCAAGGGTCGCCAACCGATCGATACCGCCGTCCTCTCCATCGGCGACTACCCCCGCGTCATCCAGCGCCTCAAGACCCGTATCGAGGAAGGCGCCCAAGCCTTCTGGGTCTGCCCGCTGGTCGAAGAAAGCGAACATCTCGACGTCGTCTCCGCCGAAGATCGCTTTGCCGAACTGCGAAAGGTTTTCGGCGATCAAGTCGCCCTGATCCACGGCCGCATGAGCGCCGCCGCCAAGCAGGAGACGATGCAGCGCTTCTCCACCAATGAGGTCAAACTGCTCGTCGCCACCACCGTCATCGAAGTCGGCGTTGACGTACCCAACGCCTCGATCATGATTATCGAGCACGCCGAACGCTTCGGCCTGGCCCAGCTCCACCAGCTTCGCGGCCGCGTCGGTCGCGGTGCGCAACGTTCCGCCTGCCTGCTGCTCTACAAGGACCCGCTGAGCGAAACCGCCAAGGCCCGTCTCGAAACCATCAAAGGCACTGAAGACGGTTTCGAAATCGCCGAACGCGACCTGGAACTCCGCGGCCAAGGCGACGTGCTCGGCACGCGTCAATCCGGCATGCCCGGCTACCGCCTCGCCGTCCCGGACGTCCATCGCCACCTGCTGGACTATGCCCACGACGACGCCAAGGCGGCCTTCGCCGCCAATCCCAGCCTGACCGGCCCGGACGGGGAGGCCCTGCAAACCCTGCTCTACCTGTTCCGCAAAGACCTCGCGATCCCGCTGCTCCGGGCGGGGTGATCGAGCGCGGACACTGAAGCGCCGACACCCACCGTCCTTTCCCGCGGACTTGATCCGCGGGCCACTATCAGCTTGGCACAAGTGGCGAACGGCCCACGGATCAAGTCCGTGGGAAGGACGGTGGTTGGGGAAACGCTGCAGAAACGCCTACTCCACCGTCACACTCTTCGCCAGATTCCTCGGCTGATCCACATCAGTCCCCATGAACACCGCCGTATGGTACGCCAGCAATTGCACCGGTATCGTCGCCAGGATTGGCGCCACGAAGCTCGAAACGCGGGGGATGAGGATGATATCCGCCACGCCCTCGCCCACCGTCTTGGCGCCCTCGGCATCGGTGATCAGGATGATCTTGCCGCCGCGCGCCGCCACTTCCTGCATGTTGGACATGGTCTTGTCGACCAGCTCGTCCGATGGCGCCACGACGATGACCGGCATGTCCTCGTCTACCAGCGCGATCGGGCCGTGCTTGAGTTCACCCGCCGCGTAGCCTTCGGCGTGGATGTAGCTGATTTCCTTGAGCTTCAGCGCGCCTTCCATGGCGATCGGGAACATCGGGCCGCGCCCGAGATAGAGCACATCCTTGGCCCGCGACAGGCGCTTGGCGATGTCCACGATCTGCGCTTCTCCCGCCAGCGCCGCCGATACGGCCGCCGGCAGGCTGGTCAATGCCCGAACATGCTCGGCTTCCTGCTCGGCGCTCAACACCCCACGAGCTCGGCCGGCAGCGATGGCAAGGCTGGCCAGCGCCGTCAGTTGTGCCGTCAGCGCTTTGGTCGAGGCGACGCCGATTTCGGGGCCACAGAGGATGGGAAACACCACGCTGGATTCCCGCGCAATGGTGGATTCCTGCGTGTTGACCAGCGAGGCAATATGTTGCCCCTGGCTGGCGCAATAACGCAGCGCCGCCAGCGTATCGGCGGTTTCGCCGGACTGCGAGATGAACAGCGACAGCCCGCCCTTTTCCAGCGGCGGCTCGCGATAGCGGAATTCGGACGCCACATCGATGTCCACCGGCAGCCGCGCATAGCGCTCGAACCAGTATTTCGCCACGGCGCCGGCGAAATAAGCCGTGCCGCAGGCGCTGATCGTCAGCCGGGTCAGGTCGGCGAAATTGAACGGCATCATCTCGCGGATCGCCACGCGCTCGGCGCCCATGTCCACGTAATGGCTCAGCGTGTGCGAGATGGTCTCGGGCTGCTCGTAGATTTCCTTGGCCATGAAGTGGCGATAATTGCCCTTGTCCACCATCAACGCCGAGGTCTGCGACACAAGCTGCTCGCGCTGCACGATGGCGTCCTTGCCATCGCGAATGGTCACGCCGTGCGGGGTGATCACGGCCCAGTCGCCGTCTTCCAGATAGGTCAGGCGTGAGGTGAACGGCGCCAGTGCCATGGCGTCGGAGCCGAGATACATTTCGGTGGTGCCATAACCGATGGCTAGCGGCGCGCCGCTACGGGCGGCGATCAGCATGCCCTCCTCGCCCTTGAACAGGAAGGCCAGCGCGAAGGCGCCCTTTAGCTGCTTGAGCGTGCGCGCAACCGCCAGTTCGGGATCGGCGCCATTGGCCAGTTCGCGGCTGACCCAGAGCGCGACCGATTCCGTATCGGTCTGCGTCTTGGGCAGATAGCCATCCTTGGCGAGATCAGCCAGCAGCTCGCGGAAATTCTCGATGATGCCGTTATGGACGACAGCGACGCGGTCGGTGGCGTGCGGATGCGCATTGGCCTCGGTCGGCGCGCCATGCGTCGCCCAGCGCGTGTGGCCAATGCCAACATTGCCGTCGAGCGGCTCGAAGCTGAGCTTCTGCGCCAGATTGCCCAGCTTGCCCTCGGCCCGGCGGCGGGTGATCGCACCATCCTCCAGCGTCGCCACGCCGGCGCTGTCATAACCGCGATATTCCAGCCGCTTGAGCGCATCCACCAGCCGGGGAGCAACCGGCGCGCTGCCGACGATGCCAACAATACCGCACATGGCTATTTCCCCTTGGACGTCTTGAGTGCTGCAGCACGCTCGAAAATGGTCTTGGCACGGCCCGGCTTGTTGGTCTGGCGGCTGCGTCCGAGCGCCAGCGCATCGGCGGGCACGTCCTCGGTGATGACGCTGCCGCTGGCCACGAGCGCACCCTCGCCCACCGTCACCGGCGCCACCAGCGCGCTGTTCGAACCAATAAAGGCATGATCGCCCACCACCGTACGATGCTTGTTATAGCCGTCGTAATTTACGGTAATCACGCCAGCACCGATATTGACCTCTTCGCCTATTGTGGCGTCGCCGATATAGGTCAAATGGCTGACCTTGGCACCCTTGCCGATGTCGGCCTTCTTGATCTCGACGAAATTGCCCACCTTGGCGCCCTCGCCCAGCCTGGCTTCCGGCCGCAGCCGCGCGAACGGTCCGACCGAGGCACGGGGCCCGATGCTGGCGCCTTCGATGTGGGAGAAGGCGTGTATCACGGCGCCCTCACCAATAGTCACGCCGGGGCCAAAATACACGTTCGGCTCGATGGTGACATCGCGAGCGATCTCGGTGTCGTAGGAAAACCAAACGCTGCCTGGGTCTTTGAGCGTCACGCCGGCCTTCATGAACTCTTCGCGCTGCACGTCCTGGAACAGGCCCTCGGCCCGCGCCAACTGGCTGCGGTCATTGACGCCCATCACGTCGTTTTCGGGCGCCAGTCCCCAGCCGACCTTCTTGCCGGCGGCGTTGGCCAGTTCCACCAGGTCGCCCAGATAAAACTCGTTCTGCGCATTGTTGGATTCAACCTTGTCGATCAGGTCGCGGAACACTTCGGCCCGGAACGCAAGAATGCAGGCGTTGCACAGGCGAATGCGGCGCTCGTCCTCGGTGGCGTCCTTGTGCTCGCGGATCGCCAGCAGCGTCTCGCCGTCGGTGATCAGGCGGCCATAGCCGGTCGGGTCCTTGGGCTCAAAACCCAGAATCGCCACGTCGAGCCCAGCATCGAGCCGATCCAGGACCGCGCGGAAATTGCCACCGCGTAGCAGCGGGTGGTCGCCATAAACGACCGCGACATAGCCTTCAGCGGTCTCAAACAGGTCACGCGCCATTGAGGCGGCGTGGGCCGTGCCCTTGGCGACAGTCTGCTCGAAATGCACCACTTCGGGATGCATGGCCGTCACCGCCCGGCGAATTGCGTCGTGCCCAGGCCCTGTCACCAAGGCAATCTGGTCCGAGCCGGCTGCCCGCGCCGCGCGCGCCACATGACCCACGATCGGCATGCCGCCAACTTCGTGCAGCACCTTGGGCATGGCCGATTTCATGCGGGTGCCTTCGCCGGCAGCAAGAATGATGGACAATAACTGGGTCATGAGGCCTCTCCGGACAGCGCCCTATTGGCCGCGTAATTCTACAAATTTATGGCATGCAAGCGTTGGCGAAGCGATAACGCCTCGCGCAGTGTTATCCTAGCGGCAATACTTGATTCGACTACGCTTCCGGGGGCGGACGATTGGCTAAAGCATCAGAACAATTCCGGCAATCCGATGTCACCACCTGGGCCGTCGTGGCGCTGGTCTGCGGGGCCATGGCGGTGTTCGGGGCCAACGTGTCGGCATTGGTGCCGCAGGGCATGCTGTCTGGCCTGCACAAGTCGCGGCTGGCCGGCGCCAGCATCGATCAGTTGCGCAATGACGTGGTTGAGCTCAATACCGAAACCGCCCGATTGCGCCGCGATAACAATACCTTGGTGAACCGCTTTTCGCTACAGGAAGAAGCCGGCAACGACGTGACCCAACGCGTCGGCGCGCTGGAAGTCAGCCTGCCCAAGCTGCTGGAGGCCATTCCCGATACCGCCCAGATCGACCTCACGGCGGAGACGGCGTCGATCGATCCGGGCAATACGGTGACCTACGAGGCCGATGGCGGTTCGGTGGCGATCCGCCAGCAGCCGATGCAATTGCCCGCCGTGATACCGGCGCAACCCCTGCCCGACGCTGTCGCCAGTACTCCTAAATTGTTTATCCCCAATGACTCCGCCTTCGGCATCGCCGTGGGCACCAACGTCACCGCCGAAAATGCCGCCGCGACCTGGGATGATCTGTCGAACAAGCTCGGGCCCTTGCTGATTGGCCTGTCGCCATTACTGGTCGATCAGCAGGACAGCGACAAAAAGCGCATCGTTGTCGGGCCGATTACGCGCATGACGGAAGCAACCGCCCTGTGCAAGCGCCTGGAGCGGGTATCGATCTCCTGCATGCCGATGCCGTATGGCGGCACGCCGCTGAGTTTTTAGTCCAGAGATTCGCTTTGGCGAGTCCGATGCCGTGGTTTTCAAGAACCGGAGCGCAGCGCACGTTGGTACGTGAGCACCGGAAGCATAGAAAGCCGCGGCAGATGGCCGCCGGAGTAGAATTTCCAAACAGCACTCCGGCTGCTGCAATTGCGGTTGACAGCCAAGCTTGTGCCGCTATGTTCCGCCGCGACGCCACGGCGTCCGCATTTGGTGCGTGCCGGTAGCTCAGTGGTAGAGCATTCGACTTTTAATCGAATGGTCGAGGGTTCGACCCCCTCCCGGCATACCAATTTTTTCAATAGGTTAGATCGGCGCACCTCGCTGCACAGGCAGCCAGGGTAACGACTGGGGTAACGTGCGCGACTTCCAGTGGTTGGATAAATGCCTTCCGTCAGAGGCGTCGATCACAATTCGGCGGTCGTCAGTCTGGCGACTTTCAAACGGAGCGTTGTCCGGCGACTTTTCTCAGAGCTGCAGCAACCCGGCGGCGGGCCCGCCAGGCCCGCAGGTATCCAAATACTGGTATTCTCCCCGAGACACTTGGAACTGCTTTAGAAAAGTCATAACCATTTACCGTTGCCTCGAGGGAAAAAACTGCATCCTCGATCGCACGAGATATCTTAAGGCAGTGCGCACGCAATTCAGCGCAAAGTGTCACGTTGGTCGATGTAAGGTCCCCTGGCGCCTCGGGACCGTTGGAGGGCCCCATGACGTCCACAGAGCTCGTGACGGCGGCTAACGAAATCCCCTCGCTGTTTGCTTCGGAAACTACGTCCACTGGACGCCCCATTCCGTTAGCCACCAAAATCAACATGTTGTCGTAGCTTTTTGAGAATTCTTCCGCAAAGGTTGGGACTTGGTCGCTCCACTCAGGCGCCCATTCTTGCGCCCATGTCTTCACGCGCTTCAGCCGAGCATGAAAGCTATGGGCAGCACCTAAGGTCCGAAACCTAATCGTCTCCAACACAGAGCCGATTTGCACCTCCGGCCCGAGCAGAGCCAGTACCGACTCCCCCAACTCGTCGAATGAGGATGCAACGACATTTAAGGGCGCGACTACTTGGCGAAATTCGTCCTGAACGAACTTGCGTTTAGTGGAGATGTCTCGATCCCGACCATATTGCAGCGTGGCATAATAGTAAGAAAACGCCGTCAGAAGTGCAAAAAGCGCCAGAGTAGGAGTGGCATAATCAATCAGGCTGAACGACGGACTGACCTGGGATTGTGATGAGCACACAAAGGCACTGCCCCCGCTCGCTAAGCTGTCATTGACGACGGATGCTGCCTCCGCCGGGACGCGGCAGAGTTGGGTAGCCAATTAGTGGCTCCCGGCGACAGACCTGCTAATCATGACGCGATCGATGCCTTCTAAGATATCGTATCTCAGGCCTTCGGACAGCCGAGACAGAGAGTAACGCTTCAGGAAAGCTTCTTTGCCACCCAAGGTTCTGACGCTGGGGCCAAACATGCCCTGTACGAAAGACGGAGTTATGCTCCGAAGAGTTTTTGGCGCGGCAATCTCGATGAAATCGGACGAGCCGTCCAAAGCGTCGACGTGATAATGTTGACGCGCAGCCTCACCACGAGGGCGCCCAATTAAGGTGTCGACCCTGTCGTTAAGCAAGTCTTGGAGATCAATCATTACTATCGCCATTGCTGGATGCCCTGAGGTATGCCTCATCCACTGTGAACGCCATAGTTATAAGCGTTCCTTGAAGTTTACCTGGCAGCGCGTGCACATAACGTAAATCTGGAGGAGTGTCACGGTGATTTTCCGGATTGAACCAGATCGTTCGCGGCGGCGGCTTCCCAGGATCGAAGTCGGTGAAGTCTAGTTGCCCCTTAACGTATGCTTCTTTGAACTGGATGCAAGTGGAACCGGACACGATAGCCATGCCGCCAATGGCCGTGCTCGGGTCGGCATTTGCAGAAAGGGCGGCATAGAATTGCAATACGTCCTGCAGTCCTGTGCCCCCGATGTTGTTTTCGAATGCTTTTGCATCGCTCGTCACACCATCCTGAAGAGCAAAGATAGTGGCAAGCATCTCTGGTGTGTAAGGGCCATTCCTAAGATGCTGACCTACATACCGATTTAACGCCCTTTGGGTGTCTGGCGCACAAGTGCGCATGCTTTCCGCAATGGTTTCCCCTGGGCTGAAGAGAGCCAAGTGGAAAACATAACGCTCTTCGGTCTCAATCTCTCGGCGAGAGACAAAACCAGCCAAACTCCAGTTTCCATCGCCTTTGGCGTCGCTATGCTGCTCGGCATTACCGAGCGCTTCACCTAGCATCTTAGCAGCCAAACGTTCACCCTGCACAGAAAGTCTTACCTTCGCCATCCGAGAGAGCCAACGATTAACCGTGTCAACCAGTGTCTTCGTTGCTTTCTCAGCATGCGTAGGGTCGAGCTGTGCGCGTGCCGACTTGGTCATGCCCGGCGGGCGCCGTTGTTGAAGCCTTAAGGGCCAGACGTTGTCCTTCTCAGGATCTCTTTTGCGCATTCTCATTTGCATTGCCTTGTCTAGGCCCAGCAAAATGAAGACGTTCCGAATAGAGTCTGAGATCGCTCCACCATGAAATACGGATATCATCTGCACCTTCATAGCATTCAGGATCAAATATGCCCCAATGTCTAAGCACTCATCATCGCTAAAATTAAGCATAACGTTCGCATTTCTGCATTCGGCGATGGCAATCTCTTGCAACACGCCCATTGTTTCCACTGGGTTGGATACAAACGAAAAACCATTGAGATCAATTTCAAGTCTTTCCGTAGATCTATGTATAAATCCCTTCCAGATTTTTTTTCTGTCCGGATGCATTCCGTTCAATAGTGGATGATCTTTATAGGCACAAATTAGCAGAGATTTGTCGAAGGACTTTGCTCCGCCAAGATACCGGCGGCGGAAATACGACCTAACTTTGTTTTGTGCGTAGCGAGGTATATTGCGTTTCTCGGAGGCTTTTCCCTCTGTAACCGCGCCCTGGCTCAATCTCAGCTTGGCCTTTAGCTGGCGGAGCTCAGCTCGGATTGTCAATATTTCATGGGCTGAAAACCCCATGAGCCTTAACCGTAGATATTCGCTCACGAGATGCTCCCATCGACGCCATTCGAAATTTCGAAACTGGCGCCTCCCTGCCCTATATTGGGTGTTTTAATTTCAGTGCAAAAGGTTAGACGGTAGCACAGCGGCTTTTCCACCTAGATTTGTAGCCGGCCGCAGCACAACGACTTCAATGTTGGCGGCCCAATGGAGGCGCCTCATTCAAGGGGATGTGGTCCTAGGATCGTTCGTTAGCGTCGCCCTGGAGAACCCTCTACCAACACTTTTATCGAACATGAATTCAGACTCAGTCGGCACGCGGAGCAAAAGCTTCGGGTGGGTAAATTGTCTCGAGCAAATCACGCATTGGTCCACCGGGCATATACTTCAGCATTTTGAAATTTGTTAGCAGCACAGAGAAATCTTTAGAAACGTCGGAGAGGCCATTGAGTGCCGCCAGTGTGACCTCGTGTCCGTTCAATTGGCTTCTAAGCAACTTGCTCATGCGGATTTTATCTTCCTCGGGCAAGATTTTGTCGCTGCGCAATCGGTCGAGCATTGTGTAGATAACGCGGAAATAAGGTCCCATCCCTGTTTCCCCCTTGGCAAGGACGAACTCAGTGTACCAGTTCTTTAGCCGGTCACGATCGATCGGGGGGCTAGAACTCGGATACATTTCGGAGAGGGTCACTTGATCTACTACCGCCGACAACGCGGCAGCAATGCCGCCGAAGCTGCGATACGTAGCGCCCGGATGAGACCCGCCTCCGGTGTAAAAATCGATGTTTTCTCTTAGTTCGCGCATAAGTCCGAGCAACTCAAAGAACGAACTTTCGAACCGCTCTTGATGCTGTGATTTCCGTGACTGGTCAATTTCGTCTTGCTGAAGTTTCAGGGCTTCGCTCTGCCCTTGAAAGGTGGCCAGTACGGCAAGAAAACCAAGCATCGTGAATAAGGAGTTCAGGACGCCAAACGAGTCACCGACTTGGCCTGCATCTGAAAAGGCGCCGCCGCCAAAACTGAGTTGGCCAACGTAGCGACCAAAGATAAGCCACGCGGCCCAAATAACTAGGAAAAGAACAGCTGCAAAAAATAATATCGGAGGAAACCTGCTATAAACAGATTTAAATTTCACGGATTTCACCCTAGGTGCGTTATTGAGTCAATAATGGCGCTTGGCCAAATAGTACTAGCGTAGACCTGTCAGCTTACTAGAAACAGCATCTTGGGAGCACCTAAGAGCAGTCGCCAAATGCTCATCTGTGTCGCCGACGATATGCTCTTGCACTTCCGAAGCTAGCAGGTTTCGAAACTTCTCGTAACGTTCAAGAAACTCGGCCCCCCCGTCCCCTCTCCCCCACTGAAAGTCGCTGAAATTAAGCGAATAGCCCGCGGCTTTCGCCTGATCGAAGACGCCAATATGCTTGAAGAGGTTAGAAGCTTCTAGCTGGTCAAGCGCCTTAGCCAAATCGGGAGAGCAATAATATTGAAGCCCACGGTCGTAGATCTCCGCAATCATGTTTAAAATCTCCCGCCGCGAGAATGACAATGAGCCTGTCCAGGGTCCTGGGGGCGCAACTGGAGCTGTTGTATGTATTTGCAGGGTGCTGATAGTTTGCGCTGCTGTTATTGAAAAAACGTCATCGGCAAATTCTCCGCGCGACGCACCGTGCAGCATCTCTCGCCAAAATTTGTTAATTCGAGCGTCTACTTGCAGGAGCTTGTTCAGAGCTAGGTACCGAAGGGGCCGTTCTCGTTGCAAGCGTTGATGCTCGATCAGGCGATCAACCCCAAAGATGGTGGCACCGATGCCAGCCATTTCCCAAAAGAGATTTCCAGCAAATTGGCCTACTACCTCGCCTGAGAAGCTAAAAATACCTGCAAGAACTAGCGCCCCTACAAAAACTGGAAATGCCCATTTCGGTACCATTGCGTCGCCCCCTGATGCCTATCAGAGCTACCCTAGTTGTGCCTGAGAGCAACATGGAATTCAGAGCGCCCGCCTCCGGTCAAGGGAGGCGGGCGGTCGGTCGAGGACCCAGCTCGACCTAGCGCCGCGTCGAAAGGAATTAAGCCACGGCGATCTAAAATTGCCTTATGGCGTTACGCCCGGGTTTTTCCAGAAGCCGCGGAAGTCCTGCCAGCCACCGCCGAAGTCCAAACGAACTTTCCACTCTGTTCCGTCGATATCGAACCCTGCGCGCGTATCGATTTGCGGACCTTCGGCGCCTTCCAAATAGGCAAATTCGAGTCCGCTTTGATCTCGCCCGGCCGCGAGGTACCAGGCCTGAGTGTCGGCGAGCCGTGGTTCGACCAAGAGCTCCAGCTTTCCGGAGAACGGATTTACGTCGCTGGGCTTTTCCGCGTTGATCACGGCCAAAACCTGTTCTGCGGTCAGTTCCAGATCACTTGGGACCACCAAGAAGCGCGGTATCATACCAGCGAGATCCCCGTCTGGGTTACGCTGCTTGCGCATTGCCAAGCGGCCGGCTGCGAGCGCGGCGACTGAGAGCGTTGCGCCTGAGCCAAGATTGCCATGGGTGGCGTGGAAAACCGCTGCGCCATCAGACATTTTTCGTGTCCCCTCGACCAACTTCGCAAGGAAATCGGCTTCGAAGTTCTTGGCCTTTTGGCCAAGCTCTTGCGGCAGCCGATCGAACAGGGACAGATCGTCATTAATCAGTGCTTGTCGTGTCAGACCGAAGATTTTGCCATAGGTTTCAATGGCATACAGTTCTGCACCTTCGGAGAAAGTCCCACGCTTAAACTCGCCGTGCTCATTCACCTTTTCCAGGCCGCCTTTCGTCGCCAAGAAGATGCTGGCGCGCGGCTTGAAATCCCGAGCTGTCGCCTGCCGGGCAACCTGCTGAACTGCCGAGGGAGTGGCCTCATAGCCCTTTCGCACCAAACGGTTAGCGACGTTGCCCAACGCGATCGGAAAGTCAGAACCGGTGTGCAACGCGCGTGTCACGAGTTCGCCGGCTGAACAACCGCGCGTGCCTTCGCCGCGCGCCTCGATGGCGCGTCTTGCAAGCTCTGGGATCGAAAGGCCAATGAGGCCGCGAGCGGCGTCGCTTGGTTTGTAGGTACGATCCACTCTCGCCTGAATTGCCTGGGACATGATGTCCGAAAAGGACACGTCCGAACGCTCGCCGTCGGAAGGCGCGATGCCGAAGATTTGCGTCTTTTCTTGCTCTTTACGGATGGCCTCCATGGCCATCAGGCGAAATTCAGCGATGCTGTTGCCGTCCTTAACCGCCTTGCGAATGACACGGCTTGGAACATTATGGCGTTCTCCAATTGACAGAATTTCATCAGCTCGGGAGCGCTCAAGCGTCTCGGCAGGGTCGGCAGCAATGCTGGTAGTCATATCGATATTCTCCACTTTTGCGGCAGCGCCTTCGGCGCGCCGGGTGACGGGTACGGATTGGCGACTGCGGGTGTCTTGGGTTTCGGCGCGAGCCATCGCGCCCGCATCCGCTGGGATCGGAACAGCAGACAGCTCCAGCGGCTCCCAGCGGGTAGCGGTGAAGATCGGGAGGCTGTCGCCTTCTCCTTCGGACTTTTCATAGGCAGAAACGCGATAGCCGACGCTGATCAGCAACGGCAAACCGGCGCGGAGATCCGTGAGGATTTGCTCGCCTGATTTGGAGCTTGAAAGGATGATTGTGGCCAGGCCTTTGCCGCCCTCAATTCTGGCCGATCCGGGAACAACCGCTCCAAGCCGATCGGCCATGGACGTTTGGGCGTGAGTATCTAGAAACGACGCTCCGGCATTGAGCCGCGCCAAGTCGACCGACTCGGCCGACATCGAAAGCTGTTCCCAGTACGCGCCTTCATCCCAGGACCAGCGCTTCACGCTTGCCCCACTTGACCAGATCACCTCGACGGTGCGGGCTTCCGCGTCGAGCGAGCCAGCACGGAATTCTGCGGGGCGAAATGCGCGATTTGTGATGGTGATCGACAAGGTTCGGCTCCAGAGATGGACACCGTTGGCCTCGGATTTCGATCGAGTGAAATCTCCCACAGTTCGTTTTGTCGTGCAAGTGGGGCAGCCTATCGGCTGCCCGATAAATCAGGAGATCGGTTGTGTTGTTTGCTCCAAGCGGGCAACTATGACCTCGACGGCCCGTTCGACGACGATCCGGGCGGACTCTTGGTGTTCGATGGGAAAGGTGCTTGGCGTTTCTCCTAGAGCGCTCGTGTAGGTGGCGACGATCGACGCCATGCCCGCGGCAAAGTCTTCCCGGCTTACAAGTCCGTGCGCACTGGCTAGGGCATCGCCAATGGCACGAATTTCAGCGGGCGTAAGTCCGTACTGGCGGGCCAGGGAGGCATAGGCATCTTCGGTCATGGTTGGACCCTTTTGCCGGTCAGCAACTCATCGATTTCCGGGGTCATGCGCGCTTCGAGTTGCGCTGCCGCTTGTCGGGCGATTTCACGACGTCGGGCGCGTTCGGGCTCATCCCACCCTTCACCGGCCCTCTCCCCGACTTCGATAATCCCGTTCAAAAATCCGCTTGTGATGTCTTGAGCGATCTCCGTCAGCTCCACTCGGCCGATCAGTCCCGCCAGCTCGCGCTCGAGGTGGAGGCCAAGAAGGTCGGCCTTTCGCTTCCGCAGACCATCGGAGGCCACCGTTAATGTCTTATGGGCGACAAAGCGGTCGATGCTTTCCAGGCGGCTGTATCGACCACTTGGAAGTTGCCGTAGCACGCCCTGGCGGGTCAGCCGGCGAACATGCCGCTCCCCGATGCCCAAAATCTCACCCATCAGGCCCGCGTCGGCCTCGTTGCGTTCAGGATGCGGATCGTTGTCAGCGTCGTAGTCGTCATCGGCGTCGAGCCAATCTTCGTAGCTTTCCATGGTCATTTCCTTTTGTTTTTCCAATTCTAGGCTGTCGGCTGTCGTTTTTTTTGAGCCGAAACCGTTCATTCCTTGCGCTGCACGTTGCCCGCGGAAAGCCTGGTTGGAGGAGAACCTATAGGCCCCCCGGGGGGTCATCGGGGACGAGAGCGCGTCACCAGGTACGCGTTCATATTTCATGGATCTGCACCAAGTGCCGGCCGCTGACGACCGAGCCACACGGCCGCGGTCGGCGGGTCGATATCACCGCGCACGACCTGATGGGCCAACGCGCCAAGGCGCTTGGCCATCTCACCGTCGCCAATTTGTAGGGCGAGTCTGTTTAGGGCACTGGCATCAAGCTCGCCTAAGGGGCCCCACACAACGGCCGCATGGTCTTGCAACTCACGCGACATTGGCCACTCCCACCAAGCCCGCCTGACGGAGCCAGCGCACCGTCGGTATGCGCTGGATCGCGCCCCCCTCTACCCCTGCTTGGTATGCGGCCAATCGAGCCACGACCTCCTCGCGCCCCAGTCTGTTGAGCAGGTCGATGAAGTGTGAATGCTGATGCGCATGCAACGGCTGCCCCAAGGCTTCTTCGATCAGTGCGACCAAGCGGCCAGGGAGGCGAGCGCATTCGGGCGCGCTCGCCCTGCCCTGCCCAGACTCCGCCGTCACCGTATCAACAAGCGCGGTGTGAGGGGCGGCGCTACGGGCGCCGCCCTCCCTATTCGATCTCTGTTCTTCACTATTAGCGCGTGCCCCCATACGCGGGTCGCGCGTGTCCGGGGACGCGAGTGGGACGTTTCCGGAAACGCGCATCCCTCCATCGGAATGCGCGTTCTCCGGAAAGCATGTCGCGCTCTTATCCGCGTGCCCCCAAACGCGCTTCCGGTGCCCGCCATCCGCGTCCCCGGGAACGCGCATGGCAAGCCGATAACGGTTGCCCCGGCCATCCTTCTCGACCTGGAGATGGCCTAGCCGAACCAATGCGGCGACCGCATGAGCGACGTTCCCACGATGCGAACCGACCAGCTCGGCAATCCGAACTTGCGACGGCCAAGCGTCCCGGGTCTCTGCGTTCAAGTGCTGGGCAATTGCGACGGCAACACGTAGCGGCACGAGCTTGACCGCGGGATCGCCGACGGCCTGGAGCACCCAAGCCGATCGCTCTACGGCGACATGTGGGGCGCCGCTCATGGCGTGCCCCACAAGCAGACAATGACGTCTGAGCCGCAGCCGACAATCTGTCGGAAAGTGGCAAGACGAGCGTCGTTCAGGTGTAGAGGGCTGACCACATGAATGCGGAACACCGACGCGTCCAAAGAGGCCCATGCCACCACGGCTCCCAGTTCGAGAGCAACAAGCCGGCCAGGCATCGATCCGACAAGTTGAATTCGAAGGGAGGCGACGGTATTGTCGACGGGCTTTCCAAAGCTAATGTCATTCCCCCGGCCTGCCGCCCCAACGGCGGCCGGGGTATTCGTTTCAGGCGACATCACGCCGCCCCCTTCCGAGAGCGGGCAGCGTCCCAGGCATCGAGCTCCGATTGGGTCCAGTAGTTGCGCGAATGGATTTTGAAGGGGCGGGGAAACCTCAAGTTGTCATCGCCCAGCCACCGATGAATGGTCATTTTTGTAACGCTATATCGCGCCTGGACCTGAGGGCCAGTTAGGTAGGTAATTCGCTGCTGTTGCATGATGAGCCTCGTTGTTACGGAGGCCTTTCAAAAATCACACAAAAGTCGCTTCACGCAATCGGGGGGCGTGAAGCGTTTTAGCTGACGAAGATACGACGATCCTGGAGCAGGTCATAACAAATCGCGTCGTACAGGTTGAAGTCCAGACTCCAGGTCGCTGCAAATGCCTCCCGGTCCTTCCATCCCTGGTTGACGACAGGAATGCGCTGAATGACTGGGAGATGGCGCTGATCTGGTTTGAATTTCCCGTCATCGATATGCGCCAGTCCGGCGCCAACGTGCCCACAAAGGCCTTTGAGGCTGCCAAGGTTCATCCCATTGTAGTGGCGAACTAATTCTCGAGCCTGAGAGGCGGGCTTCTTGATCTTTTTCCTCTTACCGACAGCGCTGAAGATCAGGGTGGCGGCAACCGCCCGAGCAAGGGCATCAAGCTCTGCCGGTGTGCGATCAGTGCCATCAAAAATTACCGGTGTCATGCCGGCATCTAACGCATTTAATGCGCCGATGAGATGCTGGCCGGGGGCGCCTGCTCCGGGCGCGACCTGTTCCGCGAATGCGACTGCGCCATTCAGCCAGTTGACTAGCGCGGCACGCTTCGCCAATCGAGTCTTAGCAGCACTAAAGGCGGCCGCTCCCTGTTCGATAAGCTCGAATTCGTCGTCCATTACACTGCCCCCCTGATACCGACCACGTTCCCTGAATCGCCACGAAGTGCGGACAAGAACGACTCCCAGCGCTGTCCGCCGGCCAGGATCGCATCGCTAAACTCAAGCCGCTTTTCATACTCATCGTCGGCCGCCAGGACCAACGTCTGCCAGGCGCCGTGGGAGTCTGCGTCAGCAGTAAAAAGCACATATCGCGCCCAGGCGTTGGTGGCGCGATACCTTAGTGGTTCAAGTTCAGCCCGATTGTAAACGCCAGCCACGCCCGCTCGAGAGGCCCCGCTTTTGTGGTTGAGCAGCGCGTCCACGACTGCTGAGTGTATGCCTAGCTCGGCCATCTTCGTGGCCGCGGTCCGACGCAGGTCATGAAAGGTCCAGCCTGTGACTCCGGACAATCGATCCAGTTGTGCCTTGGCATCAGAGTAGTCGCCTACCGGCGCCAGGCCCCGACTGAACACGAACTCCCGGTCAGAGGGTAGTCTGGCAAGTTCGGCCAACATTGGCGGCGACAGGTGGACAAGATGAGCTAGACCATTTTTCGCTCGCTCCGACGGAATGGTCCATTTTTTGGCGACGAGATCCAACTCGCTCCAAGGAAGTCGGGCGACTTCATCACGACGCTGAGCAGATAGGATGAGCATACGGATCAAGCTAGACCAAGGCTGCCCCATGTCTTTGGCTGAATTCCAGACTCTGCGCAGTTCTTCGTCCGAAAGCACCTTATCTCGCGATGTCTCAGGCGTTTGTCGCTCGATGCCCTCTAGTGGATTTGCCGTGGCCAACCTGGCGCGAGGCGATCGAGCAAATTGCCAAAGCGTCCGCAGGGTATTCAAAAATCGGTTTGCTTGGACGGGCGCCTGCGCATCCAGTTCCTTGATAATCTCCTCGACCCCGATCGAGTCCAAAGTCCGCGCCTTCCACCTATCGCTCAGACCTCCAGCACGGGAGGTAAAAACCAGGTCCATTGGTCGGAGGGGTGTGGCTTTATCATCGGCGGGGACGACGTATTTGATCAACGACTGATCATGCTGCTCCAAGCCACTAGGCTTGAAGGGCACGAAGCCAAGTTGCCGGGCCACTTCCTTCCAAGTTCGATTGCCCTTCGCGATCTGGTGCCGAATAATATAGCGCCAGGCGACGGCAGGGAAATGGCGATCGCTGTCCTTATTGGCCTGCAACTCACTTCGCCTTGATGCCGCAGGATCTTCCCCTTCGGTGACGGCACGCAAAGCCTCTCTAGCTAGCGTACGCGCCTCGGCCAGCTTGATCTTCAAGGCATTTCCGAGGGTATACTTTCTCGATTTTCCGCCAAAGCGATAACGCAGGGCCCAGCTTCGAACGCCGCTCGCCTGGATGATCAGATAGAGCCCTGGGACCGTCCCATCAGGTATTTCCTGTCGCGTCTTAGTTGCCTTGAGCTTTCCCACGGCAGCAGCAGTCAGCACCTTTGGCATGTTGTGTTACCCCAGCTTCCCAAGGGGTAACAAACTGAGACCGATACCTCGTGTTACCCCTTTTTCGTATCAATTGGTAACACCGCACAAAACCTTAGGGAAGCAGGGAATTGTGAAGGCGTAACGTTCTCAAAGGTTACTTCGAATTTTACAAACCCTCCGACTTTTAATCGAATGGTCGAGGGTTCGACCCCCTCCCGGCATACCAATATCTTTTGCAACAAAATCAGTGAGTTGGGTTCAAGACGAATAGTCCTGAAGCCGGAGGCACCTCGCCAGCCTCACCGCTCGTCCAAAACCGTTAAGACTGCACTGCGCGACAGAAGCGCCACCAGTTCCTGCTGCCGATTGACGCCAGCCTTGCGGAAGATGTTGCGCAGGTGGAAGGCAAAGGTGGTGCCGGTGATGCCCATGTCCAGCGCGATCTCGTCTGTCCGCAGCCCCCGGGCGATCGAGGTGGCCACGCGAGCCTCAGTTGGGGTAAGCGCGAAGAGCTTGGCCGCCAGGGCTTCGGAGATCGGCGGGGTCGCGCCGGTATCGATCAGGAACATAGCGGCGCTCGGGCCGAATGCCGATTTCGCTCGGCTTGGCGGCAAGGTCCGGCGGCACGCGCACGGAGCCACCGGGTATGGCAAAACGCTGGTCACCGACCCCGGCGCCCAAGGGCAGGAAATTCATCCGCGGACTGCCGATAAAGCCGGCGACAAACCGATTGGTGGGCTTGTTGTAGAGATCGAGCGGCGAGCCCACCTGCTCCACCTTGCCGGCATTGAGCACCACGATCTTGTCGGCCAGCGTCATCGCCTCGACCTGGTCATGGGTGACATAGACCATGGTGGTGCCGAGCCGTTCCTTCATCCGCGCGATTTCTATGCGCATCTCGACCCGCAGCGATGCATCAAGGTTGGAGAGCGGCTCGTCGAACAGGAAAATGCGTGGCTCGCGCACGATGGCCCGGCCAATGGCGACGCGCTGGCGCTGCCCGCCCGAAAGCTGGCGCGGCTTGCGGTCGAGATAGCTCTCGATGCGCAGCACCTTGGCGGCGATTTCGACCCGCGCCCGGATTTCGGCCTTGGGCGTGCCCGCCAGCCACAGCGCGTAGCCCATATTGTCGGCCACAGACATATGCGGATAGAGCGCATAGCTCTGGAACACCATGGCGATGCCGCGCTTGGCCGGAGGCACGTCGTTGACGATCTCCCCGTCAATGGCCATCTGTCCGGCGGTGATTTCGTCCAGCCCACAGATCAGGCGCAGCAAGGTAGACTTGCCGCAGCCGGAGGGGCCCACAAAGGCGACGAATTCGCCGTCTTGCACGGTCAGGTCGATGCCCTTGAGCACTTCGGTGGTGCCGAAGGATTTCCTGATACCGCTGAGTTCGAGTTTGGCCATGTCGGTTCCCTGGTCAGCCGGCAAACATCGGGTCTTGCAGACCCTTGATGCCGGTATCGATAGCGAAGATGCTGCCGGATAGCGGCGCTTCGGTCAGTTGTGCGGCTGAAAGCCGGATACGGGCGGTGGTAACGAACAAGGTCTGCATGTCCGGTCCGCCGAACACGCACGAGGTCGGGCGCGGCACCGGCAGGTTGATCACCCGATCGACCTTGCCGTCCGGATCGTAGCGTGTGACGCACCAGCCATCCCAATGGGCGGCCCAGACGAAACCTTCGGCATCTACCGTCAACCCATCCGGTTTGCCCTCGGATTCAGGCACCGAAATGAACACCCGCCGATTGGCGATCGAGCCGCTGTCGATGTCGAAATCATAGGCGTAGATGAGCTGCTTGGCGGTATCGGCGAAGTAGAATGTCTTGTCGTCCGGGCTCCAGCCCATGCCGTTGGAGACATGAAAGCCCCGGTCCATCTCGAAGGCGCGTCCATCGGGATCGAGCCGCCACAGGCGGCCCTGGTCGGGCGCAGTATCGATGGCCAGCGAGCCGGCCCACAGCCGCCCGCGACGGTCGCATTTGCCGTCATTGAAGCGGTTGCCCGGCCGGTCGGCTTCAGGGTGGGAAATGGTGGTGATGCTGCCGCTGGGCAGGTCGATGCCGCGGATTTCGCCATGCATGGCGGTTACGAACCCGCCGCGCGTGCGCGGAATGATGAACCCCACCAGTTCCGGCACCGGCATACTCACATAGGTGCCCTTGACCGTGTCGCCGGTATAGACAGCGGGCGCCAGGATATCGACGAAATAGAGCTTCTTGTCCCGCTCGGACCAATGGGGACCCTCCCCCAAAAAGGTGCTGGCGGGAATGACACAGCGCACGTCGGCACGGTCGACCCCAAGTGGGCGCGGCTGGATGCCAAGCGACATAGCGAATTCCCCGAAATTGCCAGATGTGCGGCGCGCCGCCTCGATGACTTCGCGCCCCAGCGCATGCAACCGTTCGACCGGCAGCCGGAACGACGGCCCGATAATGCCGATAGCCCCGATAGGCTCGCCCCGGTGGTTGAGAACCGGCGCCGCGACCGAGGAAATCCCCATATTCTGCTCGTCTACCGACACCGCGTAACCGCGCGCCTTGGTTAGATCGAGCTGGCGGATCAGTTCATCGACGTCAATGATAGTATTGGGCGTCAGCCCTTCGAGATGAGCATCGGCCAGCAACGCCCGGCGCTTTTCCAGCGACAGATGCGCCAGCATCGCCTTGCCCAAGCCGCTACCGTGAGCGGCCGCGCGACTGCCCACGCCATTGTTGAGGCGCAGCGGCTGGGGCACGTCGCTCTGGTCGATATAGAGGACGCTAGCGCCATCCATCACCCCAAGGCGGATCGCTTCGCCGGTCAGGTCGCGCAGCCGCACCAGTTCCGGTTGGGCGGCACCGCGCAGGTCGAAATCGTCCCAGACCTTGTGGGCCCATTGAAACAGCCGCGCCCCCAGCCGGTAGGTCTGGTCGCGTCCGTCAAAGGCCAGCAGATGCTCTTCCACCAGGGCCTGGAGCAGCCGATGCAGCGTCCCCTTGGGTACGTTGGTCTGTTCCAGCAGCTCGGTAAACCGCAGCCCCTTGGGCGCGGAGGCGACGATATCGAGCAGTTGGATGCCGCGCGTCAGCGCCTGCACCCCGGGCGTCGATGGACCATCGGCCTCGCCGTCCTTGTCGCCCGCGCTGGCGCTGAGTTGGGGCTTGCCCATCATCTCTCCCGAGAACCGAAACTTGCCGGTTTGATTGCCTAGCGTTGTTCGCCGTGTTGCCAATCGAATATCTTGGAACTAAGTTTCATGTCAAGACGTCAACAGCGGCATGGACCGCGTGGGAGCGAATGTGAAGATTACCAAGGTCGACCACTGGCTGGTCAGGATGCCCTTTACCGAGGACATTCTGTGGGGCTCAGGCCGCCGCATTGGCACCACCCGCCTCTTCTGTCGAATCGAGACGGATGGAGGAATCACCGGCTGGGGCGAAACCATCTCGCTGATCGCCAGCGTGCCCGCGGTGTTCGCCGATATCGTCGCGCCCTTGGCCATCGGCTACCCGGTGGCCGACGTGGAGCGGCTGCATCGGCACGTGCTCGGCGCCGGCTTCTACCATCACAAGCGCGCCGCCGTGATGGCGATCGCAGCGCTCGAAATGGCGATGTGGGACGCGCTCGGCAAGCAGGCGAAACTGCCGCTCTATGCCCTATGGGGCGGCAAATGGCGCCAGGACGTAGCCGCCGCCGCCTATCTTTTCACCAATGAACCCAAAGCCTTGACCGAGCGGCTGCAACGCTTTCTCGACAAGGGCTACGAGACTTTCAAGGTCAAGATCGGTTTTGACGAGCGCACTGACATCGTCCTCGCCGAAACCGCCCGTAAGGTGATCGGCGACCACCCATTGCGGCTCGACGTCAACGGCGCCTGGCACCCCGGAACCGCCAAGCGCCAACTGGAAAAACTGCGCCCCTTCGATCCCGCCTATGTCGAACAGCCGCTGGAACTGGACGACCTCGCCGGTCACGCCGCGCTCGTCGCCCAATCCTCCGTCCCGATCGCGCTGGACGAAAGCGCCTACACGCTGGCCGATGTCGGCAACATCATCCGCGCCAGCGCTGCCGATGTCGTTCTGCTCGATCCTCATGAGGCGGGCGGCCTGTGGCAGACCATCAAGGCCGCGGCGATCTGCGAAGCGGTCGGCATCCCGGTGACACTACACTCCGGCGCTGAATTGGCTTTGTCCCAGTCCGCCTACATCCACCTCGCCGCCTCGATCCCCAACCTGTCGCTGGCCATCGATACGGAGCGCGCCTATCTCGGCGGCGACATCAGCCCCAATCCGCCGGTTCTAACCGATGGCCGCTTCGCGATTCCCGAAGGCCCCGGGCTGGGCGTCGAGGTCAATGTAGAAGCCCTCGAGTGCTATCGCGTCGACGGCATTGTCGGCGCCTATCTCGACACGTCCCGCAAGGACTGGTTCCCCATCAAGCCCGCCTATTGAGTGCAGCCATGTATATCGCGATCGAATGGACCTCCGCGGCGTTTCACGCCTGGCAATTGCAGGCCGATGGCAGCGTGAGCGCCGAACACAGCAGCGCGCGCGGGGTCAATAGCGTATCCAACGGGGCATTTGAAACGGCTCTGCGGCAGGAAATCGGCCCCTGGCTGGGCGAGGCTCGTGCCATCCTGCTCTCGGGCATGGTCACCAGCCGGACCGGATGGATCGAGTCGCCCTTCGTCATGGTGCCGGCCGGCCTTCCGGACTTGTTGGCGCAGGCGGTCCGGCAGGACATCGATGGCCTGCCCACGCTCTATTTTCTGCCCGGAATCGCACGGCAAATTCCGGTCCCGGACGTCATGCGGGGAGAAGAATTGGCGGTCTTCGGCATCGGCAACCAAATGCCTGGCCTCGTGGTCCTGCCCGGCGCGCACAGCAAGTGGATCACCACCGATCGCGGCCGGATCACCGACATCGCCACCTACATGGGCGGCGAAGTTCTCAACCTGCTGAAAAAGGACTCGCTGGTGTCCCGGCTTATTCCGGCCAGTTACGAGCCGCATCCCGACGCCTTCGAACGCGGTACGCGCTTTGCCCTCGACAAGTCGGCCATGCCGGGTGGCGTGCTGCAACGCATCTTCTCGGCCCGCTCCCTCGTGCTGTTCGGGCAGCTCGAACCGGCCGAAATCGCCGACTACCTTGGCGGGGTCATGGTGGGTTCGGAAATCGCCGAAGCTCTTGCGGGCATCCCGCAGCCGGATTCCATCGCCGTCATGGGCACAAGCGCCTCCGCCGTTGCCTACAGAACCGCGGTTGAGATTGCCGGGATTCCCAGCCCGATCCTGGCGAGCAGCACCGTTTCGGCCTTTGCGTTTCTCGCGGCGGAGTTGCAAAAGGCAAGAATTTAAGGCTGCCCACGCTGACGCTCTATGCGCGATAGAATAGCACGAATCAAAAACACGGCCAAAGGCCGCGTGAAGGGACGAGACATGAACGAGATCGATCTGAAGGGCCGCATTGCAGTGGTAACCGGCGGCGCGCAGGGCATTGGCTTTGCCATTGCACGACGGCTGGTGGCGTCCGGCGCCCGGGTTAGCCTGTGGGACAACAACGCCGCGGTTCTGGCCGATGCCAAGCTGGCGCTCGGCGACGCCGCCTCGACCGTTGAAGTCAATATCGCCTCCTACGACGCCGTCGAGGCGGCCGTCGTCGCCACCGAGCAAGCGCTGGGTGGGATCGATATTCTTGTGCATTCCGCAGGCATTGCCGGCAAGAACGCCCCGCTCGATGAATACGAACTGGACGAGTGGCGCCGCGTCATCGACATCGATCTCAACGGCGCGTTTTACGTAAATCGCGCCATCCTGCCCGGTATGAAGGCCCGCAATTATGGCCGCATCGTCAACATCGCCTCGATCGCCGGCAAGGAGGGCAATCCCAACGCCGCCGCTTACGCCGCCGCCAAGGCGGGCGTGATCGGCATGACCAAGGCCGTCGGCAAGGAATGCGCCAAATACGACATCGCCATCAACGCGATCACTCCGGCCACGGCAAAGACGCGTATCCTGGATGAACTGAAGCCCGAATTCATCGACTACATGCTCAGCCGCATTCCACGCGGCCGGTTCCTCGAAGTCGAAGAAGCGGCCAGCATGGTCGCCTGGCTCGTCTCCAAGGAAAACAGCTTCACCACTGCGTCCGTTTTCGATCTGTCAGGCGGCCGCGCAACCTATTGAGGGCCGGCCGATAACGGCGCTTCAATTGCGAATCGACGCGAAATGCTCTTTCAGTCGCTCGTTGGCGGGCTCTGCCGCCGACGTCCATTCCCCTGCAATTGGCGGTTAGCCCATGTCTCAGGACACCATCGATCTGATCAAGGTGATGGTGGTGAGCCTGCTCATCTTTGCCATCAGCACCATAGCTGTCGTCTATCTGCTGGTGGTGTTCCGCACCTATGGCGGCAGCGTGCCGGTGATCGGCAAGCTGCCGAGCCTGGATTTGGGCGCCATCATTCCCGCGCTGGCGGAAACCCGCTTGCTGGTCATCCTGGGCGCCATGTTCGTGATGGCCAGTGGCATCAGCCTGATCTTGACCAGCGTCACCATCGATATGGCGATGCTGATCATTGCCAAGGCGATGACTCTTTTGATCACCGCCATGTTCGGCGTATTGGCCGGCCTGTGGGGCTATGTGCGCCTGTCGCAGGGCACCGAGCTGGCTTTGCCCGGCATCAACCGCTTGGCGATCGCCTTGTTCGTATTCTTCGTGCTGTCGTCGGTGCTGCGCAACGCGACCTTCCGCGGCTGGGGCGCGATGCGCTTCGTCGCCGCGGCCGCCATGATCATTCTGGCACCCGTGCTGCTGGTTTCCCTCTAGGCGGCCAGCGTCACCACGACGGCACCGCGCGGCGTCGCCACCACCGTATGCTCGTACTGCACGCAAGGCGCAGCCGGCCGGGCAATCAGCGTCCACTCGTCATCCGCCGACTTCTGATCGGCCATCCGCCCACCCAGCGACAAAAACGGCTCGATGGTGAACACCAGACCATTGGTCATGCGTCGGCGTTCGGATTTATCCGGCCAGGTCGAGATTTCGCCCGGCTCGTCATGGAGGCTGTCGCCCACGCCGTGGCTGGCCAGGTTGCGGATCAGCGTATAGCCGCCCTTGCTGGCGAATTTGCCGATGGCCTCACCGACATCGGCCAGAGGCGCACCGGCGCGCACGGCGCGAATCCCGGCCCACATCGCCTTCTTGCCATCGCGGCATAGCGCATCGAGCCTGCTGGTGCTGGGCGCGACGACAAACGACGCGCCGGTATCGGCGAAAACGCCGTCCTTGACCGCCGAAACGTCGATATTGACCAGATCGCCCGCCTGGATCACCCGATCCCCAGGAATGCCGTGAGCGATTTCCTCGTTGATGGAAATGCAGGTGGCGCCCGGGAAGTCATAGGTCACCTGAGGCGCCGACAGTGCGCCGTGCTGTTCCAGCAGAATCCGGCCCAGGTCATCCAGCTCTGCCGTGGTCATGCCCGGACGCATGGCAGCGGCCATAGCGTCGCGGGTCAGCGCGCAGATGCGGCCGATGGCCTTGAGTTTCTCCAGCTGTTCGTCGGTCTCGATAGTCAAATGATCAACCCTTGTGGCTCAGGTAGTAGCCCAGCAGGCCCTTGGTGGAGCTGTCGTGCCCATCGCTGCTGGCCTCGCCCTTTACCTTTGGCAACAAGGCCTTGGCGAGCTGCTTACCCAGCTCAACGCCCCACTGGTCATAGGAATTGATGTTCCAGATAACGCCCTGCACGAACACCTTGTGCTCATACATGGCCACCAGCGAGCCCAGCATTTCGGGCGTCAGTTGCGGATAGAACAAGGTGTTGGACGGGCGATTGCCTGGAAACACCTTATGCGGCGCCAGCTCTTTGATCTTTGCCTTATCAATGCCCTGGGCCTTGAGTTCGAGCACGACTTCTTCCTCGGTCTTGCCCAGCATCAGCGCTTCAGACTGCGCCAGCACATTGGCGACCAGCTTGTCGTGATGCGGCGGCAGGCTCTCATGCGGCTTGGCGGCGATCAGGAAATCGGTGGGGATGACGTCGGTCCCCTGATGGATCAGTTGGAAGAAAGCGTGCTGGCCATTGGTGCCCGGCTCGCCCCAAACGATGGGTCCGGTAGACCAGCCGACAGGCTTGCCGGCCAGCGTTACCGCCTTGCCGTTGCTCTCCATGTCGAGCTGCTGCAGGTATGCCGGCAGGCGCGAGAGGCGCTGGTCGTATGGGATCACGGCCTGGGTCGAAAAACCCCAGGCATTGCGATACCAGACGCCGAGCAGGCCGAGGATGACGGGAAGATTTTGTTCCAGCGGCGTGGTCAAGAAGTGCTGATCCATCGCGTCAGCGCCCTTGAGAATCTTGGCGAAATTCTCGTAGCCGACGGCCAGCGCCACCGGCAGGCCGATGGCAGACCAGATCGAATAGCGCCCGCCGACCCAATCCCAGAAGCCAAAAATACGGTCTTCACGAATGCCAAAGCCCTTGCAGGCCTCGATATTTGTCGAAACGGCGGCGAAATGATCGCTGACCGCGGCGTCGCCTAGCGCATCGGCGATCCATGTCCGGGCCGAGGCGGCATTGGTCATGGTTTCGTCGGTGGTGAAGGTCTTGGAGGCGATGATGAACATCGTCGTCTGCGGCTTCAATCGCTTGAGGGTATCGTGGATATGGGCGCCGTCGACGTTGGAGACGTAATGCACGCGCAGATCGGCGCGGGTATAGGGCTCAAGCGCCAGTGTGAGCATGGCCGGGCCGAGGTCGGAGCCGCCGATGCCGATGTTCACCACATCGGTGATTTGCTCATTGGTATGGCTGCGGATGACGCCGTTGCGGACGTCATTGGTATAGCTCTCGATATGGCTCAGCACCGCGCGGATATCGGGCATGACATCCTGGCCGTCGACCGGCACCGGCTTGTCGCCCTGATAGCGAAGCGCCATATGCATCACGGCGCGGTCTTCGGTGATGTTGATGTGCTCGCCTTCGCACATCTGGGTGCGGCGTTCCTCGACCCCGGCAGCGCGCGCCAGGTCGAACAGGGCGGCCATCACGTCTTCATCGATGCGGTTCTTGGAATAGTCGAGCAGCAGGTCGCCGGCCGTGGCGGAATAGCGCTTGAAACGGTTCGGATCGATCGCGAACTGGACGCGCATCGGCGTCTCCGCGAGGCGCTTGCGGTGCTTGTCGAGCGACGCGAAACTGGCCTTGCGTCCTGATTTAGCCATGTCGATAAACCTTTGCTGACCGCAAATGAACGGAAATTAGAGTGGTGGCAGGTCGCCGGCGTCCCATGCTGAACGGGTCGCTGCGGCGTAGTCGGAAAAACTGTTGGTCTCGATTGCCGCGCGGGCGCCTTGGACCAGCTCTTGATAATAGGCCAGGTTGATCTGCGAAAGGATCATCGCCCCTAAAATCTCTTCAGTCCTGACCAGATGGTGAAGATAGGCGCGCGAAAAACGGCGGCAATTGGAATTGGGCGACGCCTCGTCGATGGGACGATGATCATCCTTATGCCGGGCATTCTTCAGGTTGATGACGCCGAACCGGCTATAAACATGGCCATGACGGCCGGCGCGGGTCGGGTGGACGCAATCGAACATGTCGATGCCCCGCCCGATGGTGCCCAGAATGTCGTCCGGCTTGCCGACGCCCATCAGATAGCGCGGCCGATCGGTCGGCAATTCCGGCGTGATGTCCTCGATGACGCGGAACATCACTTCCTGAGGCTCGCCCACGGCAAGGCCACCCACCGAGTAGCCGTCAAAGCCGATGGAGGTCAGCCCAGCAGCCGAACGGGCACGCAGTTCGGCATTATCGCCGCCCTGCACGATGCCGAACAGTGCGCGGTTCTGCTGGTTGTTGAACGCGGTCTTGGAGCGATCGGCCCAGCGGAGCGACAGCTCCATGGCGCGCTCCATCTCCTTGTACTCCGCAGGCAGCGCGATGCACTCGTCGAGCTGCATGATGATGTCGCTATCCAGCAGCGTTTGGATTTCGATCGAGCGCTCCGGCGTTAGCTCATAGGCGGAGCCATCGATATGCGATTTGAACGTCACGCCCTTCTCGGTCAGCTTGCGCAACTTCGCCAGTGACATGACCTGGAAGCCGCCGCTATCGGTCAGGATCGGGCGCTGCCAGTCCATGAACGTGTGCAGGCCACCCAGCCCGGCGACGCGCTCGGCACCCGGCCGCAGCATCAGGTGATAGGTATTGCCCAGCAGAATATCGGCGCCGGTTTCGCGCACCTGTTCAGGATACATCGCCTTGACGGTGCCGAGCGTCCCCACCGGCATGAAAGCTGGGGTCTGGATGTCCCCGCGCGGCGTATCGATACGGCCGCGCCGCGCCATGCCATCCGTGGCGGAAAGGGTAAAAGTCACTTGTTTCATGGCGGGGTTTCTAGCTGGTCGCGCCAATGGTAACAACCATTGCGTGCAGCCGATTATGGCCACGCGCGAACGCCGAGGTTGCCCATGCTTCGCCTATTGTCCGCCGCCGTGATTTTCATGGCCCTGAGCACCGCCGTCTACGCCCAGGAAGGCAGCTATTCGGGCAGTGGTGAGGGCGATCTGACGGCGGTTATCCAAGCGCCCGGCGCCGACGGCTTTACCGACATCGAGCTGTCGACAGCGACGCCGATCGAAGACGGCATGGGCGGTTGCTCTGGTGAGGTCAGCGGCAGCGCCGAACTAAACCGCACCGGCGGCACCTTCTACGCCTCCAACGAAGACTACGACCCAGCGGACGAATTCAGCGATGAATATTGCGAAGTCGCCATGACCTTCAAGAACGGCAAGCTGGTAATCGAGGAGGGCCCCGGCTGCATGCAGTACCATGGCGCCGCCTGCGGCTTCACCGGTGAGCTAACGCTGGACTAGGGCGCGAACTAGAGCCCATCGTCTTCCGGCATTTCCGCTCGCAGCAGCAGCGACGAGTCCCCGTACGAATAAAACCGATACCCCTCGGCGATGGCGTGCTGATACGCCTCGCGCATCGTGTCCATCCCGGCAAACGCGCTGACCAGCATGAACAGCGTCGATTTGGGCAGATGGAAATTGGTCATCAGCACGTCGACCGTCTTGAAGCGAAAGCCGGGGGTGATGAAGATCGAGGTATCGGCGCTGAAGGGGGCGAGCACGCCGGTACGCACTGACGCGGATTCGAGCAGGCGCAGGCTCGTGGTGCCAACGGCGACGACACGCCCTCCAGCGGCCTTGGCGGCCAGAATACGCTCGGTGGTCGCCTCGTCGATCTCACCCCATTCGGCGTGCATGACATGATCGTCCGTGTCCTCGGCCTTCATCGGCAGGAAGGTCCCTGCCCCAACATGCAGAGTGACGCGCTCGATGGTGACGCCGTGATCGCCAAGTTTTTGCAGTAGCTCCTCAGTGAAATGCAGCCCCGCTGTGGGCGCGGCGACCGCGCCATCATGGGCCGCATAGACTGTCTGATAGTCAGTCTTGTCGCGTTCCTCGATGCCGCGCTTGGCGCCGATATAGGGCGGCAGCGGCATGGCGCCGTGCGATTTGATCGCCTCGTCCAACGCGGCGCCGCCAAGGTCGAATTCCAGCGTGACTTCGCCGGTTTCGCCCCTGCCCGCGACCCGAGCCGTCAGCGCCGTGCCGTCGCCATTGCCGAGTTCGAGCCGGTCGAGCAGCGCCAACCGCTTGGCCGGGCGGGCAAAGGCGCGCCAGGTATGGGCATCGTCGCGCTTATGCAGGTTGAACGACACCGACGCGCGGTTATCGCCGCGAATGCGGGTGCCGCGCAGTTCGGCGGGCAGCACGCGGGTATCGTTGACCACCAGCACGTCGCCTGGCTTCAGCAGCCAGAGCAGATCGGGAATATGGCGATCGGACAGCCTGTGGACCGGGTCCACCACCAGCATGCGCGCGCTATCGCGCGGCTCCGCCGGATGGAGCGCAATGAGGGATTCGGGAAGCTCGAAGTCGAAATCGGAAACACGCATAAGGCGTGGTTAGCATGGCGGACGGCCATAAGGCGAGATTTGAGTGGCGGCTAAAGCACGCGGATCATGATGGCGCCTGCAACTAGCAGCGCAGCGCCAGCAGCACGCCCAAGGGTGATCTCACGCACCGCAATACCCATGAAGCCAACGCGGTCCAGCGTCAGGCCGGCGAGCAATTGGCCGGCAATGGCCAAGCCCATGACGGCGGTCGCGCCGATCATCGGGGTCAGAAAGACCGAACTGGTCACGTAGACCGTGCCCAGCGCGCCGCCGGCTACAAATAGCCAAGGCGCGGGACCGCTGAAATTGATGCTCGTGCCCTGCACCTTGGCAAACACCAGGGTCACGACCCAAAGAATGATCGCGCCCGCGAGGAACGACATGGCCGCCGCCGCGATCGGCAGGCCCAGGCCCTTGCCCAGCTGGACATTGATCGGCCCCTGCGTGGCGATGCAGGCACCGGCGATAACGCCTAGCAGGGTCCACAAGATGGTTTGCATGGGGCGCACTCGGGTTCTCGGGGTATCAGATAGATTGAAAGCACCCCCACCTAACCTCCCCCTGCTAGGGGGAGGAACGCGCCACTCTTGGGGCAGGATCTCAGTCCCACCACAAGACGGCTCCTCCCCCCTGCAGGGGGAGGATGGGTGGGGGTAGTCGCGTTACTCGGTCAGATCAGCCGCAACGCGGACGGTGACCATCTTGTCGGGGTTCTGCACGGGCTCGCCGCGCTTGATCTGGTCGACGTTTTCCATGCCTTCGATGACATTGCCCCAAACAGTATACTGCTTGTTGAGGAAGGGCGCGTCGGCAAAGCAGATGAAGAACTGCGAATTGGCGCTGTCGGGATTGGACGAGCGGGCCATCGAGGCGGTGCCGCGAACGTGCGGCTCGGCCGAAAATTCCTGCTTCAGGTCCGGGTACTTCGAGCCGCCGGTGCCGGTGCCGCGCGGATCGCCGGTCTGGGCCATGAAGCCGTCGATGACGCGGTGGAACACGATGTTGTCGTAGAACTTCTCGCGCGCCAGCTTCTTGATGTGGGCGACATGGTTCGGGGCTAGGTCAGGGCGCAGGGCGATGACGACATTGCCCTTGGTGGTTTCGATGACGAGGGTGTTTTCGGGATCAGCGTAATCGGCCATGGGGCTCACTTTCTGAGTTTTTATTGAATGCGTGGTGCGCATGTAAGGGGAATGGGCTTGCGGTGCAAGGCGGGCCGCGCACTACCCCCACCTAGCCTCCCCCTGGAAGGGGGAGGAACAGACCGCGTTTCGTCACGCAATATTGCCACGCCACAAACGGTTCCTCCCCCTTCAGGGGGAGGTTAGGTGGGGGTGCGCTTACTTATATTCGATCTTGGCCGAGATGATGCTGTCCGGACCGTCGACGACGCCGCTCTGGTCGGTGCCCTTCTTCAGCGCATCGACAGCTTCCATGCCGGAAACGACTTTGCCGAACACGGTGTACTGGCCATCGAGGAAGCTGGCATCCGCATAGGTGATGAAGAACTGCGAATTGGCGCTATCGGGGTCGGACGCGCGGGCCATGCCGAGCACGCCGCGCTGGAATGAAACCGAATTGGTGAATTCGGCCTTGAGGTCCGGCAGGTCCGAACCGCCGGTGCCGTCGCCCTTCGGATCACCGGTCTGGGCCATGAAGCCATCGATGACGCGGTGGAACTTGAGGCCGTTATAAAAACCCTGATTGGTCAGGGTAACGATGCGCTCGACATGGGCGGGCGCCAGGTCGGGCAGCAGCTCGATATCGACATCGCCCTTGGGCAGCGTCAGGATCAGATGGGGTGTGCCGGCGGGCGTCTGGGCCCAGGCGGGAGCGGCGAAAACGGTGGCAGCGGCAATGGCGAGCGCACCGAACAGACGGCGGGAAACAGCGATCATTTTGATTTCAGGGCCTTGAGAACAAGCTGCGGGACGAAGGCGGAAATGTCGCCGCCCATCTCGGCTATCTGGCGCACCAATGTGGCCGAGATGTGCCGCACGGGCGGGCTGGATGGCAAGAAAACAGTCTGCAGATCGGGCGCCATCTGGGCGTTCATGCCGACCATCTGCATCTCGTAATTATAGTCGGTGGTGTCGCGCAGGCCGCGGATGATCAGCTTGGCGCCATGCTCGCGCGCGGCCGTGACCATCAGCCCACCGAAGTCGACAATCTTGAACTCGGTATCGGTGCGCTTGCCGACCGGCGCCAGCACCTGCTCGAGCAGCGCCAAGCGGTCCTCATGGGCGAACAGCGGCGTCTTCTTGCCGGAATTGATCCCGACCGCGACAACCAGCGTATCGACCAGCTTGCAGGCCCGCTCGATGACGTCGAGATGGCCATTGGTCACCGGATCGAACGAGCCGGGATAAAAGCCCACCAATTTGCTCATTGTGCCCTCCCCAAAGTGTCGTCGGGTTTTGTCATGGTGGGTGAGTCAAGGCAAGCGGCGCAGCATCGTGGCGGCGGTGACGAGGCCAAGCAGCAGCACCAGCGCGCCGCCGCTGAGAAAGGCGGCGCCGGTTCCATACGCCGTGGCGATCACGCTGCCGATGAAGGGTGCGGACAGCATCACCGCGGTAATCAGCGCCTCGCCGGTCGCGAAGACCCGCGCAATGCGGTCGGGCGGCGTCTCGGCCTGCACGATGGTTCGATAAGGCACCAGCATGAAGGCAGTGGAGCCGCCCATCAGGCCCAGCGCGAGGAAATAAAGCCAGGCCGGCACCCCAATATGAGCCATGGCGGCCAAGGCGATGGCTATGGTGACGCAACCGGAAAACACTGCCGACCAGGTCATGCAGGCAATGGGATGGCTGGCAAGGCGTCCGGCGACCAGCGCGCCGATCAACCCGCCTGCCCCCGATGCCGCGATACCGACACCGAACGCCGTGGCGCCAAGCCCGAAATCCGCGGCCAGCAGCGCAATCAGCGCGTCGTAGAGAAAGAACGCGAAATACGCGACAGCGGAGAACACCAGCGCCAGCAACAGGCGTCGGTTGCGGCGAAACTCGGCGACGCCGGCTGTGATTTCCGTGCGCAGATCGGATGGTGCGCGAGCCTCACGTTGCGGCAGGTTGAGACGGATCAGGCTCAGTGCCGCCACCAGCGACAGCACCGCGTTGAGCCCAAACACGGACTGCGCCGGGATGAAAGCCAGCAGCAGCCCACCGAGCGCAGGGCCGGCAATCTTGGAGGTCTGATTGATCGCCTGATGCAGGCCATTGGCACTGGCCAACAGTTCGGGCGGCGTCGAAGCCTGAATGGCCGCCTGCCGCGCCGGGGTGAATGCGGAATCCACCGACGACCGGACGAAGACCAGAAGCAGCACCAGCGGTGTGTTGCTGGCGAAAACCAGCGCCAGCGTGGTCAAGCCCCGCCCCAGATTGGACAGCACCAGCACCCGGCCCAGCGGCGTCCGATCAATATAGACCGCCAACAGCGGGCCGATGGCTATATAGGGCAGCGTCAGCGCAAAACCGAACAGCGCCAGCACGAAAGGCCCCTCGCCCCAGGCAAATACCAGCAGTGCGACGACCGCCGCATAGTCGAGCCAATCCGCAAAATCCGCCGGAATGCTCGCCAGCGCCAACCGCCGGGGCACCCGCAAAGCGAGCAGCGCGCGGTAGCCGGTTTTGCCGCGCGTCATGCCGGATGGCGTCCGGGTGCGTAGCGGACGAAAATATCGACGCCATGCTGACCGACCTGCTCCTCAAGCAAGGTCCAGCCAAGACCGAGATAGAACGACCGCATCGGCGCATTGGCGTAGAGATAGACTTGGGCGTGGCGCTGATCGAACAAAGCCTGGACCGCCCGCTCCACCAGCGCCCGCGCCAGCCCGCCGCCTCGGTCGTCCGGCTCAACCCAGAGCGCAGCGATCCATGGAGTCAGGTCGGGACGTTCCTCAAGATCGGAGGCTATCGCCGTTACCGTGCCAGCGAAGCGGCCATCGGCATTGGCCACCAGGGTAAACGGGAAATCGGTGGCGGCGACGACGTCGGACAGTCTTTCTTCAAGCTCCGCCAGCGCCGTTCCGCCCGACTTCCACCAGGCGCGCCAGATGCGATCGGCGACGGCGGGGAAAAACTCCCCGGCGTCGCGGAGATTGACTATATCGAGGGTCATGCCCGCCTTTGCAGCGCGAGCCAGACGCCGCCGCACATCAGGATGGCGCCCGAGACCCGGTTGACCATGCGAACGCGGGCGGCAGTGAGCAGGTGGCGCATCTGGCCGGCCGCGACGGCGTAGACGCTGTCGCTCAGCGTGGCGACGGTCATGGTAATGAGGCCGAGGATCATGATCTGGCCAAAGGCCGGACGGCTCATGTCGATGAACTGGGGCAGGAAGGCGCTGAGGAACAGTAGGGTCTTGGGATTTGACCAACTGACAAGCATGCCCTGCCAGATATAGCGACCGATCGGCAGGCGATCTCCCGCATTGAACTGCAATTCGCCGGTCGAACGAAGCATTTTCCAACCGATCCAGATCAGGTAGGCGGCGCCGGCCAGCTTGATGATTTCGAAGGCGCCGGAGACGAGGGTCATCACGGCTTCGAGGCCAATGGCGACGACGAAGACCATGCTGAGCATGCTCAATTCGGTGCCGAGAATGGTGAACAACCCGGCCCGCGTACCGCCCGCCAGCGAATTGGCGATGACCACGGAGACCGATGGTCCGGGAATGACGGCGAACAGGATGCAGGCGATAATATAGGGCAGCAGGATGGCTGTATTAATCATGGGAGACTCCTCGGGGACAAGGAAAGACAGGCGATAAGGAAGTTGGCAAGGGGTGATCGAAAGGACTGGGTCTGCCGAGGGCTTCCCCCTCACTCGGCCTCCGCTTCGCTCGGCCACCCTCTCCCCGATGGGGAGAGGAATTCTGGGAGCATGGTGCTTCCTATTCTTCTCCCCGTCGGGGAGAAGGTGGCGCGTAGCGCCGGATGAGGGGGAATCTCACCCAAGAAGAAGGGCGCCGGAGCGCCCCTCAAATTCCTCAATCAGCTGCCGGTTCATCCGGTGCGTCAGGCGCCTCCGGACCATCCGAACCGTCCGGCGCATCGGGCGTATCGACTGCCTCGGGGGCATCGCCCTCTTCGTCGTCCTCGGGCTCGCTGATGCGTTCCACCGAGACCACCTTTTCGTCCTCGGCGGTATCGAACACGATGACGCCCTGGCTGCCGCGCGAGACGATGCGGATCGGCTTCTTGCCCTCGACGGGCATGCGGGTCATCTGGCCCTTGTCGGTGACCAGCATGATCTGGTCCTCGTCAGCCACCGGGAAGGAAGCGATCAGCTTGCCGTTACGCTTGTTGACGGCCATGGCGGTGATGCCTTTGCCGCCGCGCCCGGTGATGCGGTATTCGTGGCTCGACGTGCGCTTGCCATAGCCGTTTTCCGAGATTGTCAGGATGAACTGCTCGGCTTCGCTCATCGCGACATAGCGGTCCTGGCCCAATTCGCCCGCGACCACCGCCTCTTCGGCATCGTCGGTCGCGTTCTCTTCGCTATCGCCTTCGCCACGCACCGCGCGGCTCATCTTGAGATAGGCGACCCGCTCTTCGGACACAGCGTCGAAGTGCCGGATGATCGCCATCGAGATGACGATATCGCCTTCGGCCAGCTGGATGCCGCGCACGCCGGTGGAGTCGCGGCCCTTGAAGACGCGCACTTCATCGACCTGGAAGCGGATCGCCTGGCCCTGGGCGGTGGTCAGCAGCACGTCGTCGGCGGCCGAGCAGGTATCGACGCCGATAATGCCGTCGCCCTCGTCCAGCTTCATGGCGATCTTGCCGTTCTGGCGCACTTCGACGAAGTCGGCCAGCGAGTTGCGGCGCACCGTGCCGCGATCGGTGGCGAACATGATGTCGAGATCGGCCCAGGTGCCTTCATCCTCGGGCATGGGCATGATCGAGGTGATGCGCTCGCCCTGCTCCAGCGGCAGGATATTGATCAGCGCCTTGCCACGGGCATTGGCGGCCGCCAAAGGCAGGCGCCAGACCTTGAGCTTGTAGACAATGCCACGGCTGGTGAAGAACAGGATCGGCGTGTGTGTATTGGCGACGAACAGGCGGCTGACGAAATCCTCGTCGCGCGTGGCCATACCCGAACGGCCCTTGCCACCGCGGTTCTGCGCCCGATAAGTCGAGAGCGGTACGCGCTTGATGTAACCGCCATGGGTCACGGTGACGACCATATCCTCGCGGGCGATCAGGTCTTCGTCCTCGAAATCGGCGGCGCTATCGGTGATTTCGGTCTTGCGCGGCGTACCATACTGATCGCGGATCGAGGTCAACTCGTCGCGGATGATGGTGATCACCCGCTCGCGCGAGCGCAGGATATCGAGATAGTCGGCGATTTCGGTGCCCAAGCCATTGAGTTCGTCGCCGATTTCGTCACGACCCAGCGCGGTCAAACGCGCCAGACGCAGTTCGAGAATGGCGCGAGCCTGTTCCTCGGACAGGTTGAACGTGCCGTCTTCGTTGATGCGATGGCGCGGATCGTCGATCAGCGCGATCAGCGGCGCGACGTCGCTGGCAGGCCAGCGGCGGGTCATCAACTGCTCGCGTGCCGTCGCCGGATCGGGCGCGGTACGGATCAGGGCGATGACTTCGTCGATATTGGCCACAGCCACAGCCAGGCCGACCAGGATATGGGCGCGGTCACGCGCCTTGTTGAGCATGAACCGGGCGCGGCGCGTCACCACTTCCTCGCGGAAGGCGATGAAGGCCACGAGGATTTCCATCAGGTTCATCAGCTGCGGCTTGCCGCCGTTCAGCGCCACGAAATTGCAGCCGAACGAGGATTGCAGCGGCGTGAACCGATAGAGCTGGTTCAGCACGACATCGGGCAGCGCATCGCGCTTGATCTCGATGACCACGCGCATGCCCTCGCGCGAAGATTCGTCGCGCATGTCGGCGATGCCTTCGATGCGTTTTTCGCGCACAAGATCGGCGATCTTCTCGACCATCAGCGCCTTGTTCACCTGATACGGCAATTCGGTGATGATGAGCGCTTCGCGCTCCTTGCGGATTTCCTCGATGGCGACACGACCGCGCATCATCACGCCGCCGCGGCCGGTCTCGTAGGCCGAGCGGATGCCGTGGCGGCCCAGGATAATGCCGCCGGTGGGGAAATCGGGGCCGGGCATGACGGCCATCAGGTCTTCGGTGGTCACATGCTGCTGGTCGAGCACCAGCAGCGTGGCCTCGATGACCTCGGCGAGGTTATGGGTCGGGATATTGGTGGCCATGCCCACGGCGATGCCGCCGCCGCCATTGACCAGCATATTGGGAAACCGCGCCGGCAGCACGACGGGCTCGTGCTCGGAGCCGTCATAGTTGTCGCGGAAATCGACGGTGTCCTTGTCCAGATCGTCGAGCAGGTTACCGGTGATGCGCTGCATGCGCACTTCGGTGTACCGCATCGCCGCTGGCATATCGCCGTCGACAGAGCCGAAATTGCCCTGCCCTTCGATCAGCAACTGCCCCATGGAAAAGTCCTGGGCCATGCGGACCAGCGCCATGTAGACCGATTGATCGCCATGCGGGTGATACTTACCGATCACGTCGCCGACCACACGCGCCGACTTGCGATAGGGCTTGTTCCACTCGTAGCCATTCTCGCTCATGGAGAACAGGATACGGCGATGCACGGGCT
Source organism: Devosia sp. (assembly GCF_028290435.1). GTDB lineage: Bacteria > Pseudomonadota > Alphaproteobacteria > Rhizobiales > Devosiaceae > Devosia. The sequence goes on from NZ_JAQGJV010000003.1 coordinate 46,922, forward strand.
TGAGACCATCGCGCACATCGGGCAGCGCCCGGCTCACGATCACGCTCATGGCGTAATCGAGATAGGATTTGCGCATCTCGTCGGTGATCGAAATCAGCGTAATATCGGACGGCGGCAGCGCGCCGGCCCCGTCATCGGGCGTATCTGTCACTGGGGTGATTCTATGTTGTTCGAACTGGCTATTTATATAGGCGATTATGGGCAGGAATGCCAATTTTCGAGGCCGTCAGCCTGTGGATAGGCATCCCTGCAAGTCCATCTCCGGAAAACGCCGCCTTACGTCGCTGGAGCCGTGGCCGGCTTGTTGAATCGCAAGCCGAGCACCAGCGGCACGATCATCACGTAAACCACGACGACCGAGAGCCAGATCGCGCCGGGCCACTCCTCGCGGAACACGAAATAAAGGCTCGAGAACGCCAGCGGCGCGATGATCGAAGACAGGCTCACCGCCGATTGCAGCACGCCCTGGAACTGTCCCTGCTGGCTCTCGTCGACCTGCCGCGTCGCCAGCGATTGCAGCGCCGGCACGCCGATACCACCCAGCACCATGATCGGCATGATGGCGAAGACCACCCAGCCGTCATGGGCGAAGGCCAGCACGATCAGCGCAACCGAGGCGCCGGCGATCCCGGTCAGGATGGCGCCGCGCTCGCCGAGCAGCTTGACCGCCGGGCCGGGCAGGAAGGCCTGCGCCAGCGTCTGGCAGACGCCATAGGCACCGAGCGATAGCCCGATCCACAGCCCGTTCCAGCCGAACGCGTCATTGCCCCACAGCGCCCAGCAAGTGCCGTAGACTTCGCCGGTGCCGCTGAAGATGAAGAAGATCAGCACGATCGGCAGCAGACTCTTCAGCGAAAACACCCAGCGCAGCGGCCGCAGCGGGTTGAGCGCTGAGAAGGCGATTTTCTCGCGGGTCGGGGTCCGCGACTCCGGCAGCATGAAGAAAGCGAGCAGCAGGTTGGCCCCGTTCAGCACGGCCGCCGCGATGAACGGCAGCCGCACCCAATAGTCGCCCAGCAGGCCGCCGAGAACCGGCCCGATGATGAAGCCGATGCCGAACATGGCGTTGAGCAGCCCGAAGCGGCGCGCCCGCTTGTCCTCGGGGGAAATGTCGGTGATGTAGGCCGCCGCGACGGAGGTATTGGCGCTGGTCAGGCCGGCAATGGCGCGCCCGAGCAGCAGCAGCCAGAGACTGGGTGCAAAGGCGAGGAACAGGTAATTGACGGCCGCCCCGGCCAGCGAGATCAGCAGTACCGGGCGGCGCCCCAGCCGGTCGCTGAGCGAGCCGAGCACGGGCGCGAAAATGAACTGCATGGCCGCATAGAGGGCCGTCATGATGCCGATATAGGTCGCCACGTTGCCGGCGTGGGTCACCTCGGCCAGCAGCGTTGGCAGGATGGGAAAGATAAGGCCGATGCCCACTGCATCGAGGACAATGGCAGTGTAGATGACGACAAGTGGTTTGTTCATGGCGTGTTTCCGGTCGGCACGGACATGCAGCGCCGAACGGCGCCGATGGCGTGCGATGAGGCCTGATCGATGTCAGGCATGGGGATTTTGGAAACGCTGGCCGACCATGCCAAAAGGCGCATGGAGGGCGTGTGCTTGACCGCCTGGACGACTATTCGTCCACCTGTTTACTCCGCCACTAAGCGGATCAAGGGAAGTGGTCGCTTTTCGCGATAACCGACCACATACGCCCGGCGAAAGGATGCCGCAAGCCATTTTACTCAGGACGGCGCGGTGACGATGCGCTCGAGGGTGTCGTGGTGCTTGACCATCCACGCGGCACTGCGGGCTCGCCAGGTCACGGCCCATAACGGCGTTGGGTCGGTGCTGTCCGGCGTGACCTTTGCTTCTACGGCTTCATTGGCGGCGCTGCGGATGGCGAAGTCCCGCATCTCGCCAACGAACCCCAGGCGACGGGACCGTGGCAACTCATAGCCATCGAGCAGCATCTTCGCCTGCCGCCCCCTGGCCTCCGCGGAGCCCAGCCCGAGAACCTCTGCCAGGTCGTCATCGAAGAGCAGCGCATTGAGCCAGCAGGCCTGCGCCAGCTCGATGATCGGATCGACCGGCCCAGCTTCTTCCCAATCTATCAAAGCGACCGGCAACCGCTCTCGCGCGATGATATTCCATGCGCCGGTGTCACAATGGCCGATGACGCTGGGCTGGCCGAGGTCTCGCCCGAACCACGGCCGCCATAGGGCATTGGCCGGGGGCACAAATGATGTCGAGGCGATGTGCAGTTTCCTGAGCATCTCGCCTAACACCGGCAATGCGCTGTCGTCCCACGGGCTGGGGTGGATGCTCTCGCCTTCGACAAAGGTGAGCATCTCGCGCCCGTGTTCATCAAAGCCTTCGCCGATGAGACGCGGGGCGTACTCGAACCCTTCCTGCTCCAAGTGTCGCAGCAGGGCCGCCGTGGTTGTCGACCATGGCGCGGCCTGCCGAAACACCACATCTCCCAGTCGGGTGACGGTCGACCGGCCGCCAACCAGCGACAACTCGTCGGTAGGATTATCTTGCTCTGTCATGACGCCATTGTGGGGCAGCGCATGCAGAAATCAAGATTCTTGCCGGTCTCGACCAGCGGGTTGGCTTACGCCCCTGCCCCGTCATACTCCGCCCGTGCCACGTCGATATCGGGATGGTTTGCATTGGCCCAACGGATCAAATGCCCGAACGGCACGATGATGGATTGCCCCATCGGCGTCAGGCGGTATTCCACCGAGGGCGGCTTGGTATCGAACACCTGACGCGAGACCATGCCGTCGCGCTGCAGGTCGCGCAGGGTCTGGGTCAGCATTTTCTGGGAAATGTCGGGCACGTCGCGCTTGAGCTGGTTGAAGCGGCGCGGGCCGGTTGCCAGGGTCATCACCAGCAGCATGCTCCATTTGTCGCTGATCTTGTCGAGCACGCCGCGGACGGGGCACTCCATATCGAAGGGCGTGTCGGCCGAAGCCTCGATCCATTGATTGATGATAGTGTCTTCGTCGAGCCGATCAAGCATAGGTTACCTCAAGGTGCGCTTATGCGCTCAAAGTGCCTCCTTTCGCCGCGCGCCGACGTGTCCTAGATAGCACTCTCCAATCGATACTTACTCTCTGGCGGAGCCTTCCGCAAGGCAGGGGATCGACCAACACGGAGTGAGACTATGAGCGATTTCAAGAACCAGACCCTGCTGGTAACCGGTGCGTCGGGCCATTTCGGGCGGCTGGCGGTCGATGAACTGCTGGCGCGCGGCGCGACCAAGGTCGTCGCAGGTACACGCGATCCGGCCAAGCTAGCGAATCTGGCGGCCAAAGGCGTCAAGGTCGTGGCGCTGGATTTCGATGACAAGGCAAGCCTGGCGAGCGCCTTCGCCGGCGTCGACCGGGTGCTGATGATCAGCACCGATACCGTCGGCAGGCGCACCGAACAGCAGCGGGCAGCGGTTGCGGCGGCGGAAGCGGCTGGCGTCAAGCATGTGGTCTATACGTCGGCTCCGACACCGCGCCCGAACCCCGAAGGCGGCGCCGGCATCGAACACTTCTGGACCGAGCAGGCACTGGCGGCGTCGGGCATGGATTGGACCTTCCTGCGCAATCATCTCTACACCGATTTCATCGTCTCGATGAGTGCCGCGCCGGCCCTGGCATCAGGGCAATGGTTCGATGCGACGGGCGGCCGCGCCCGCGCCTATGTCACGCGCGCCGATACGGCCCGCGCCGCTGCGGGCGCACTGCTGCAGGCCGAAGGTCGCACCATCTATGACGTTACCGGCCCCGGTGCGGTTACGCAGGAAGAAGTGGCGGCATTGCTGGCGGCGGCTGCGGGCAAGCCAATCACCCGTGTCGGCCTGACCGCCGAACAACTCAAGGGCGGCCTGGTGGCGGCGCATGTTCCCGCATTCATGGCCGAGCTTCTGGTGGCGTTCGACACCGATGCCGCCGCGGGCTTCCACGATATCGTCATGGACACGGTCGAGCGCTTCTCCGGGCGTGCGCCGCAATCGGTAGCGTCGTACATCGCCGAGAACGCCGCCGCTCTCAAGGCCTGAGTTCAGACCGCCAATACTACGCCTCGCAAGACGTCGATGGGCAGCAGTACATGCATTATTGTTACTAACTGTTGTCCATCGCCGCCGCCCGCTAGACGAAACCCCAGTGACACCGTAGGAATCGCGCCACTTTGTCGCGGTTACTGCGGAGTCGGGTCGGTTGGCTGGGTTTGGCTTCAAGCGCCTGTGGGCGCACTTCACCTATGATCGCTCCATCGGCTTTGGCCTCGAATATATCGGGCTGACCACACTGCGCTATCCGCGAGCCATCGCCATCGCGGTGCTGCTGTTCTCGATCCTGTGTTTTTCCCAACTGCCCAAGGCCAGTGTCGATGGCGACCTGCTGCGCGTCTATGCAGATTCGGGCGAGCACTACGACGCCTACAAGCGTCTTGCCGACACGTTTGGCACGTTTGAAAACGACATCTATGTGCTGGTCAATTCACCCAAGCTGACCGACCCGGTCGTCCTCGAACAGGTTCGCAATCTGGCGTTCGACCTGGAACTTAACGACTACGCTGTCGGCACCATGTCGCCGTTCACGCTGCGCAAGCCGAATGGTAGTGGCGGTACCGTGCCCTCCGTGCCCGAGGGCATGACCGACTTTTCGCAGGTTGCTCTGGCGCTGACCGACCTGCAGCAGAACGACCCGATGATGCGCAATCTCATCACCCCGGACCTGACCGGCGTGGTGCTGATTATGTTCCCTAATCCGTGCCAGTTGAGCCTGCATCCGCAGACGACCTGCGACGCGGATAGCCTACTGCCGCCAGAGCAGCGCAGCACCAAAGCGATGATCGCGTCGCTGCGCGAGACCATCGCACCCTATCAGTCGGCAGACCTGACAGTGGAACTCACCGGCCCGCCGGTGTGGACCTCCGAAATGCTCAATGCCGCCGTCGACGACCAGGTCAAATTCACCGTCTGGGGCTTTGGGCTCGGTGCGCTGATCGCGCTGCTGGCGCTACGCTCTTTGGTCGGCGCGCTGATCGTCGCCGCCACGCCATTCCTCGCCGTGATGTGGACCATGGGCATGGTGCTACTGTTCTTCGGTTCGTTTTCGTTCCTCACCATTATCGTGACCACTCTGGTGCTGGTGATTTCGTTCGCGGAGTCGATGTTCTTTGTCTTCAACTGGCTGGCCTATTGGCGCGACGACGGCATGGAGCCCAACCAGGCCGTGGACGCCACGGTCAAGCTGGTAGGCCCCGCCACTTCGCTGACCATGCTGACCACGCTGGTCTCGTTTGCCTCGCTGTCCTTCACCTCGGGCAAGGGCATTCTGGAATTCTCCATCGCCGGCTCGCTGGGCTGTTTCCTGCTGTTCGCCTGCCTGATGACGTTCATGCCGCTGCTGCTGAAGTTCGCCATCCGCCGCGGCTTCAGGGCCCCCAAGCGCTCCAGCCTGGTGCTGACGGCGCCCCTGCCCCTGGCCTGGTTCATCGCCCGGCGCTATGGCCGTCTGATGTCGATCATCGCTATCGTGGGCACGCTGCTGCTGCTCATCCCCTATGCGCTGATCAAGCCGCACTTTTCGTTCGAGGACTTCGTCGCCAAAGATTCCACCGCCATCTCGGCCGCCGAGGAAATCGACTCCGGTGTCGGGGGTGTCGCGCCGCTCTATATCCGCGTGCCGCTGAAGGAGAACGATCCCAATGTGGGCCCGCAGGATTTCGAGACCATCAAGAAGGTCCACGAAATCCTCGAAAGCGAGCTGGGCAAGAACAAGGTCATCTCCGCCGCCGCCATGTCGAATTACACCGATACCGGCTTCAGCCGCGAAGAGGTGCTCAACGCCGTGGGCAAGCTCAAGTCGCGCTTCGTCACCCCCGATGGCTCGGAGGCGCTGGTCACCGGCTTCATGCCGACGATCATCGATTCCGAGGATCTCAAGGCACTGGTGGAGCGCATCGATACCAAGCTGCAGCAATCTGGCGTGGAGGGGGCCGAGATTGGCGGCTTCCGCATTATGACCACCTTCGCCACCGACCAGATCGTGCGCGGCCTGCAGCTCGACCTGACCATGTCGGTGCTGGTCAACTTGGCGCTGATCGGCTTCGCCTTCCAATCGTTCCGGGTGGCGCTGGCATCGGCCATCCCTAACCTGTTCCCGGTACTAGGCACCGAGGCTTGGCTCTATTTCAGCGGCCAGGGCCTGCAACTGACCACGGTAATCGCGCTCACCATCGCCTTCGGCATCGCTGTCGACGACACGGTGCATTTCCTGTCGCATTACCTGCATTCGCGGCGCGAGGAAGGGCACAGCCATATGGAGGCGGTCAAGCACACGCTGGACCGCATCGGCGGCGCCATCGTGGCGACCACCATCATCCTGTGCTCGGGCACGGTGATCGTGGCCTTCTCCGCCCTGCCCCAAGTCGCGCTGTTCGGCACGCTGTTCGTGATCACGCTAGCGCTGGCGGTGCTGGGCGATCTGTTCATCCTGCCGTCGCTGCTGGCGGCGGGAGGCAAGTTCTTCCATCCGCTGGGCCGTTTGCGGGTGCGGACCGCCGATCACGAACCGACGCCGGACGATCCGACCGGCGACACCAAGACCGACGTGGCCCATCCCAAACAGGCGTGATCGTCGCCTCGCGTCAAAGCCACGGCCGGCGCGTATTTGGGGGCACCCAGTCAATTTAAGCGGCGCGATGGTGCAATCATTGCGCGTTTGTTATCAAGTCCGGCGCAGATACAGCCGGGGGGCACACATTCTCACTTGGAGGCGTCGTCAAATGACTATTTTCGGACCCCTGTCGCGGTGCATCGCGCTCGCCGGTCTGCTTGTTTCCTTGGGCGCAGCCGCGACCCCGGCCTTCGCTGCGCCGGCGGATGTGGCGCTGCTCAAATCCTATATCGGGGAATGGCGCGGCCGCGGCACCCTGACCGGCGCCGATACGGAAACCGTGGTGTGCCGCCTGTCCCTCAAGGAGGGCAATAGCGACAAGGTCAATTACTCGGGCCGCTGCACCCTGGCTGGCACGAACCTGGCAATCAACGGCACGCTGGCCTATGTGGAGGCCAGTAAGCGCTTCGAGGCCGCGATGACCACTAATGCCACCTTCACCGGCATCGCCGTCGGCCAGAAGCGCGGCAATGGCCTCGCGTTCAACCTGCGCGAACGCGACCAGGATGAAGAAGGCAAGGAAATCAACATTTCCGCCAATATCACGCTGTCGTCCGACGCGATCAACGTGTCCTTCGAGGTGGTCTACGTCGCCACCGGCGAAAGCATGCGCGCCCAGGTGCCGTTCAGCAAATAAGCATCGCCAGGCGTTAGAAATGCAAACGGGCGGCCACTGGCCGCCCGAATTGTTGAAATCACGCGGCCGCGGTGCTGGCTGCTCTGCTGTGCCCCCGCATCAGGCGTTCGAGAACGACCATCCCCAACGTCAATGCGACCATCCATGCCAGGTTCATCGATCCTCCGGCCAACTGCAGGCAAATCATGGCGGACGTAACCGGCAGCTGATCTATTGCGCGTGAAACGCCCTGAGCCAAAGGCCCGCCCCATGCCGTCGATGAAGGAACGCGGCTGCCCGCCAGCAGCAGACCAACGGCGACAACAATCAGCGCTATTTGCCACTCAAGATCCGGCGGCTGCCCAGCCACCAGAAGCCCCAGCGACTCCATCGCCCACTCAACCGCGGCCGCAGCGACGATAATCGGTCCAATCAGGCACAGATGACCAATTCCATAGGCCAGCGATGCCGTGAGGAACCCGTAGCTGGAACGCCATCGCCAGCCCGCAGAGACCAATGCCGTGATCCTACACGGCACCAGCATTGCGGTCATCATGGCGGCCCACATCGCCACAAGGCCCACTAGCCGTCCCTCATCCCATGGGTGAGCGAAGGCGAATACCCCATTGGCGCCGCATAGCTCCGCCAGCCTGCCGCTGCCCGGATTGGCGAGCGACCACCAGGCCAGCGTGCCAAGCAGTGCCGCCGCCAGGGCGACCAGCCAGGCCTTGGGATAGCGATAGACCTCGTTCGTCATCTGGCCCGCCATGGAAACGAGACCGGGGCCTTGCGACCCCGGCCGGACGATCAGCAGTGGCAGGTCGGTGCGCCGCCATCGGCCAGCACACTGGCCTTGTTGACCTCGCGCGGCAGGTCGTTGGACGGGTTGAGGTTGAAGAACCCCGAGGGCATCAGCGAGAAACCCGACGACATGCAGGGCTGCACCGGAAAATCCTCGGGCCGCACCACGTGATGCAGGCCGAAGCAGTGCCAAACCACGATGTCGGTATTCTCCACCGGCCGGTCCTGCTTGACCACCTCGGCCAGGCCATGGCTGCCGTCGGAATTGCAGACATATTCGCCCGCCGGATAGCGCTCATCCTCGTTGAAGGGCGTGACCCAGATGTGGTTGCGGACGAAATTCGAGCGCTGCCCGGACGGACCATCCTCGTTGAGGAATGGTGTCACGCAATCGGGCGTATGCAGCCGATAACCCACTGGCCTGCCCAGCTTGTTGAGCTTGTTGGGGTTAATCACCCGCCAGGTGCGCTGCGTGTCGGCATTAGCGCGGCGTGCGGCGCCCAGCTCGGTCTTGAGCACCGTCTCCTCGGCATAAAAGCCGTTGCCGTATTTGTTGGTCGGGCCCATCGGCTCGGCCTTGCTGTTGACCTCGACGACACTGTTGCCGCCGCCATCCAGGTCCATATCCAGACGAGCACAGAAGATATGCTGGTGGATCGGCGCGGACAGGCCGGGCGACACTTCGCTGGCGAATTTGCCGGGCTCACCCGGATCGCACGCCATGGTATCGACGATGCCCGTCGCCTTGACCTCGCATTCGATCTCGCCGGCCTGGTCGAGATACCAGTATTGCGCATACTCGTAATTGCCCACGGTATTGACACAGGAGATCACCAGCCGACGGCCGCGGCGCAGCTCGGTGCGGTCGACGCGAAAATCCCAGTGCTTCCACAGGATGCCGGTATCCTCCTCGTGGATGCAGATGCCCTTTTCGATGGTGATGGTGCTGCCATCGAGGCCGCAATAATGGGAATCCAGATAATGGATGGCGCCCAGGCAATCGCAGCCGAGCTTGAGCGAGTGGTTGAACTTGCCGAAGCCGTACTCGCCGATATCGAAGATGTTCTTGCGATAATGGCCGCGCTCCGGCGAGCCATAGGGCACCACCAGTTCGGCCAGCGCGGCGCGGCGCACCACGGGGCGGCCGTCATAGCGGATGTCGTGCAGGATGATGCCGTCGCGGGGCGAGAAGCCGATGCCCAGCGTCCACTTGTCCCACGCGATGGCATGGCCATCCATGGTGAAGCTGGTGCCTTCGGGCTGCACCACGTCGAGCGGCTTCATCGGCGCGCGCGGCGCCGGCATGAATTCGGGATCGTAGGGCACATCGATCATCGGGATCGGCGGGCCGCCATGATCATCGATGCGCAGGATTTCGCCGGTCTTGACGTCGATCGATACGTTCAGGCCATCGATCGGATGGGCATAGAAATTCTCGTTGGCATAGAGCCGCAGCCAGCAATGCACATAGGAGATCATGTGGCCCTCCTCTTCGGGATGGCCGAAATTGCCGCCGGACCAGCTGTCGACGCAGACCCCCGTCATGTCGGTGATGCCGCGCTTGCGGCAGGCTTCGATGAAGGCCGGATCGGCCTTGACCACGCGCTCGACGTCGAGCAGTTGCTCGACCTGGAACGCCGAATGAGCCGTGGGGAAATTGCGGCGGAAGGTGATGGCCGGTTTGCCTGTCGCCACATAGGCCTGCCACACGCCCGGCCGATCCTTGTGCGAGATGTTGATGCGGGCTTCCCGCAGCAGCGGCTTGCCGGCGAGATAGTCGCGCCAGGCCTGGGGGCTGGGTTCGCGCAGGTCGATATTGCCGAACAGGGCGCCCGGCCCCAGCTCGGGATCGGCCTTGACCACATCGACAACGGCCTTGATTTCGTCGGGGCCGAGTGGCGCCAGCGCCCGCAGATAGGCGGGCGGCGGCAGGGCGGCCTGGCCCTTCGCCTGCGGGGCAGCCGTGTGAACGTGCGTCATCGTCTTCTCCATCAATGGTCACCGAATGCACCCCGCCACGCCGCGAGGCGGACGGGGCAAGGTCGTCGCTGGAGCCACAGTCATCCTTCGTCCGATAGCCGACCAGACAAACGGCCCCGAACCGCCCCAATTTTCGGACGCTGGGTCAATCGCGCTCCAACCCTCTAGGAGCTTCGGCACGTGGCGCAGGTCATTCGGAGGGGCAAAAAGCCCCGGTAATGGGGCGTTTTCCGGCCATCTCCGGCAATGGCGACCGGTGTCGCCGCCGGCTAGCCAACAGCCCGGCTTTCGTTGACGCGGGGCCGCCCTTCTGTTGAACTGTGACAGTTCAAAGGCCCGCCCCAACCGGGCGGGAACAAGGCATGGAGGGAGGCATGACGGGCATTCTTGGAGCCTACCGGGGCAATTTCGGCCGAGTGACGGTCCTCGACATCACGCGCCCCATCACGAACCATGCCCATCCCGATATCCACATGCTGTTTGCCCTCTCGGGCGCCCCGCGCGGCATGCAGGTGGAGAGCGAACGCATTCACCTGACCCGCGACAACTGGATCCTGGTCAATCCGTGGCAGCGCCATTTCGACATTGCCGAGCAATGCATCTCGCCGACCCAGATCCTGGCCCTCTACATCAACCGCGACTGGTGCAACGAGCGCTTCATGTGGCCCACTTTCGCGGGGAGCCAATGCCCGATGTCGCCGGCGATCCGGCAGCGCGTCGATATGCTGGCGCGCCTCGTCGGCAATGGTGAGTCGCTCGATAGCGCCTGGGTCGAGCCGCTCGTCGCCTCGATCATGATCGAGGCCGCCAGGCTCGCGCCCACCCGCCAAGCCGGACGGGGGGCGATGGATTTCCGCATCCGCCGCGCCCTCATGATGCTCAAGGACCACGCCAGGGTGGGATCGGACTTCCAGGCACTGGCCCGCAGCGTCGGCCTGTCCCGCTCGCGCTTTTTCGAGCAGTTCAAGAATTCCATCGGCATCGCGCCGAACATGTATGTGGATGGCCTCCTGATCGAACGGGCCATCGGCCTGCTCGAACAGTCCGACCAGCCGCTCGACGACATTTCCGAGACCCTGGGCTTTTCGGCGCAATCAAGCTTCACGCGCTTCTTCAAGGAGCGGGTCGGCTTTCCGCCAAGCACGTTGCGACAGGCCAGTTCCGCGCACCAATAAGCGCGCCTGTCTGCAAAAAGTCGGACGCTCCGTCAAATCGCGCCTGGAGAAACCGGGCTAGTCTCCCCTCCAACAACGGAGGAGGCCACAATCATGGTCGAGACGGCACAGCATCTCATTATCGGCGGCGGATCGGCGGGCTGCGTGCTGGCAGCACGGCTGACGGAGGACCCGGACGTAACCGTCATCCTCGTCGAGGCGGGTGCGGACCTGACGCGGGCCTCGATGGAGCCGCATGTGCGCAGCCGCTATCCCGGGAAGGCCTATCTCGACGTCAACAATATCTGGCCCGATCTCAAGGCCTATTTCGGCCCGGCGACGGGCAAGGGTGAACGGCATGACCGGCGCTATGAGCAAGGACGCCTGCTTGGCGGCGGCTCAGCCGTCAACGCCATGGTGGCCAATCGCGGCGCCCCTTCGGACTATGACGAATGGGTCGGGGCCGGCGCGCCGGGCTGGTCGTTCGAGGAGGTCCTACCCTATTTCCGAAAGCTTGAGCACGATGCGGACTTCAACGGCCCTTATCACGGCAAGGACGGTCCGCTGCCAGTGCGGCGGATTTCGGACGCCAAGATGTCGCCCTATGTGACGGCGCTGTCCGACGTCTTCGAAACACAGCGCTTCGCCCGCCGTGACGACCAGAATGGGGTGTGGGAAGACGGGGTCTATGTCGGCGCCATCGCGGTGACTGACAAAGGCGAGCGCGCGCCGACCTCGATCGTCTACCTCACGCCCGAAGTGCGGGCGCGACGGAACCTTACCATCATCAGCGGACACCTGGCCGAGCGGCTATCGCTTGAGGGCAATCGCGTGGTGGGCGCACAGATCGCCCCAACCGCGGGCGGCGCCAGCCGGACAATCACGGCGCAACAAGTAACCGTATCGGCCGGCGCCATCCATACGCCGACCTTGCTGATGCGCAGCGGCATCGGGCCGGGCGCGCAACTGCAGGCGCAGGGCATCGCAGTTGTCGCCGATCGCCCCGGCGTTGGCGGCAACCTGATGGAGCACCCTTCGACCGCCGTTAGCACCTACCTGCCCCCGGCAATGCGGCTGGCCGATCTCGACGAGCATCATGACCACGCCATCCTGCGCTTTACCTCCGACCTGCCGAATGCGCCGGCCGGAGACATGCACGCGGCCATGATCGCACGATCCGGCTGGCACTCCATCGGCCAGCGGATCGGTACCCTGTTCATCTGGCTCAACAAGCCCTATTCGCGCGGCAAGCTCAGCCTGACCAGCGCCGATCCGCACGCCGAGCCGCTGGTGGATTTCGCTATGCTGTCCGACCCGCGCGACCTGCCTCGACTGCGCTATGGCTTCCGGGTGGGCGCCGCGGGCCTGCTCGGACTGGCGCAACGCGGCGCCACCGGTCCGGTGTTTCCCACCAGCTATTCGGCACGCGTGGCGGCGGTCGGAGGACCGGGCCTCGCCAACATGCTGCAGCGCGGTGCCTTTTCCGCCATGCTGGACGCCGCCGGTCCGGCGCGGCCATGGCTGGTCCGCAATGTCATTACCTTGGGCCTGGAACTCGAAAAGCTGCTGACCGACCAAGCGGCGCTCGACGATTTCCTCCGCGCCTCCGTGGGCGGCGTGTGGCATGCCTCGGGCACCTGCCGCATGGGCCGCAGCGACGATGTCGGCGCCGTGACGAATGCGGCGGGCAAGGTCTATGGCGTCGAGGGCCTGCGGATTTGCGACGCCTCGCTGATGCCCTCGATCCCGCGGGCCAATACCAATGTTCCCACCATCATGATGGCCGAACGCATCGCCGATCTGATTAAGCAGGGCCATTGATGGGTCCAAGGCATGGGCGACACAATCGCCCATGCCGCCATGCCTACTTGCCGTAGCCCTGGCTCAAGCCACGGATGAACTGGCGCGAGAACACGGTGAACAGCAGCACCAGCGGCACCGCGCCCAGGGTCAGCGCCGCGAGCAGCGCCGGATAATCGTTGAGGAACTGGCCGACGAATTGCTGCACACCCAGCGTGACGGTCTGGTTGGCGCGGCCCGGCGCCAGGATCAGCGGGAACCACAGATCGTTCCAGATCGGCAGCATGGAGACGGTCGCCACGGCGGCGAGCCCCGGCCGCACCAGCGGCAGTGCGATCAGGAAGGTCTGCCACTCATTGGCGCCGTCCATGCGGGCAGCTTCCTTGAGCTCGCTTGGCACGGTGCGGAAATAGGTCATCATCAAGGTGACGGCCAGCGGGATGCTCATGGCCGTATAGACCAGGATCAGCGACAGCAGCGTATCCATGATGCCCAGCGCCACCATGGTCTTGATGATCGGAATGGTCCCCAGCCGGATCGGCAGCATGACGCCGACGATGAAGAATGCCGCGAGGTACGGTACGATCCGGATGCGATATTCGACCAGCGCATAGGCGGCGAGGGTCGAGAAAACCACCGTCAGCGCCACCGAGGACAGTGTGACGATCAGGCTATTGGCATAGTTGCCGAAGAAATTGCCGCGCGACAGCACGCGGGCATAGCCCTGCAGATTGAACGTCTCGGGCGTCGGCAGCGCAAACGGACCATTAAAGATGGCCGGCGTCGTCTTGAACGAATTGAGGATGACGACGAAAATCGGGCCGAGCGCCAGCACGACGAAGGCAATCAGCGCCACATGAACGACGATGCGTTCCAGGGTCCAGCGCCGCGCGTCGCGTGATGCACCGATGGTTTGGGGACGAGCGATATCGAGCGTGGTCATGTTTGCCCTCCTAAACCATATGTGCGCGAAGGCGGCGTTGCACCAGCCAGAAATAGCCGCCCGTCACCAGCAACATGATGGTGAAGATGACCGTGGCCACCGTGGCACCGATGTCGAGATCGGCCACCTGCCCGCTTGAGCCGAAGAAGCTGCGATAGAAGAACGTGCCCAGGATATCGGTCGAATAGTTGGGACCGGGTGCCGAACCATTGAGGGCGAAGACGAGGTCGAAACCGTTGAAGGTCCAGATGAAGGTCAGGATGACGATCAGCCCGAACTGCGGCACGATCAGCGGGAACTTGATGTCCCAGAAAATGCGCCACGGGCTGGCCCCATCCAGCCGCGAGGCCTCGACCAGGTCATTGGGCACCGCCAGCAGCGCGCTATAGAGAAACACCATCGGAATGCCGACATATTGCCACACGCTCATCAGCGAGATGGTGGTCAGCGCCGTGCTCGGATTGCCCAGCAGCGGAAAGCCCACCAATCCCCAGAGCGGATTGATGATCAGCCGCCAGATGAACCCGACAATGACCACCGACAGCGTCGCCGGAATGAACAATAGCGTGCGGTAAACGCCCTCGCTGCGACGCAAAACGCCCGAGGTCAGCAGCGCCGCCAGCAACAGCCCGATCGGCACTTCGACGATGACATGGACCGCGAAATACTTGGCCGAATTGGCCAGCGCATTCCAGAACCGGGCGCTCACCACCGGCTGGGTGAACAGATAGACATAGTTGGAGAGGCCGACGAACAGATTACCAGCCTCGCCATCGGTGTCGAAGAAACTCATGACGATGGAGCTGAACAGCGGCACCACCGCGAACAGCAGATAGACGGCCAGGGCCGGCAGCACGAAAAGGAACAGACTCCAGCGAGCCGTTGCGGGGCGTGTCACGATACGTACCTTCTCAACTGAGGCGCCTGGCGATCAAGAGCGCATGCCGAACCATATGGCCCGGCATGCTGTAGGGCGAGGATCACTTCGCCTGTTGCGGACCATACCAAGAGGCAAGGCCGGTCTGCAGTTCCCCGGTGACGGTTTCAGGCGTGGTGTCGGAGGTCATCATCACCTGCAACTGGCGCCAGATTTCGTCGTCGAGCGGCGGCGTGCCGGCGCTCAGGCGGTCGAGAGCCAGGCGTGGGGTCAGCAGCGCGCCGGTCTTGAGATCGGCGAAATGTTGGGCCAGAGGATTGTCATAGGTCACGGCCTGGTTGCTCATGGCGAAGAAGCCGGGCGCGCTATTGACGTAGATCTGCTGGAATTCAGGACCCGATACCCAATCGAGGAATACCTTGGCGGCGTCCTGCTTGGCGCTGGCGGCATTGATGCCGATCGCCATATCGGGCATTTCCTGGAGATAGCGTTGGCCGCCGGCTTCGACTGCCGGAGGTCCGAAGACGCCGACATTGAGACCGGTCGAGGTCACCTGATTGATGTTCCACGAACCATCGGGGAGGATGGCAGCGCGGCCAAGTGTGAACAGCTGGGTCATGTCGGAATAGGAGAGCGCCTCCTGCCCCGACGGGAGGAATGGCTTCCACGCCTGGAATGCCGCAAAGGCCGCGACGAAATCGGGATCGGTCAGCTTCTTGGTGCCGTCGATCAGGCCAAGCCGGCCTTCCTCGCCCTTCCAATATGCCGGCCCGATGCTGTAGAGCCCGTTATAGGCCAGCTGCCAGCTTTCCGAAGAACCCTCGGCGAGCGGCGTGTACTTGCCGCTGTCCTGGATTTTCTGCAGCACGGTGGTGAACTCGGCTGCGGTCGTCGGCGGGGTCAGCCCCAATTCGTTGAAAATATCGATATTGTAGAAGAAGCCGGCGAGCACAGCGGCGACCGGTACGCAGTAGGTCGCACCATCTACAGTCCAGGCGGCCTTGGCCGTGTCGGTGAAATTGGCGAGACCCGCCAAGCCATCGAGCGAGGCAAAATAACCACGGCCGATCCACTCATTGTTCACGTCGAACGGGCGGCAGGTGATGAGATCGGGACCCGTGCCGCCTTCGATCTGCGACTGGATCGCCGCATTGTATTCATTGGTATTGACCGGCGCGAACTCGACCTTGATGTCGGGATGAGACGCTTCGAAGGCGGGCAATACCTGATCCTGCCAGATGGCAAGGTCTTCGGTGCGCCAGCTACCTAGGGTCAGCGTGACCGGTTCCGCCATGGCGGCGGTGGCGATCGAGGCGATTGAAACCCCCAATGCCAGTATTGCGAGTGTGGTTCGTGCAGGCTTCCAACGCATCCAAATCTCCCTAGTGCTCGGCGTGGTCTGCGCCCCTCAGCGACAAACCTTAACAACTTGACGACAGATCGATACCTCATAAGACCACATGCGACAAGTGGTAATAAAATCGTCTTCACATATGGCCTTTTCGCCCAAGTGGCATTATGAGGTATTCAACTTGTCGCCAAGGGAGAGCGAAATGATCGGTATCGGCTTGCTGGGCTCGGGGTTCATCGCGGAATCATATGCCGACGCCCTTCTGGACGTGCGCAACGCCGAGCTGGTGTCGTGCTATTCGCGCAGTTCCAAGCGCTCCGCCGCCTTCGCCGACAAGTGGAAGATCAGGGCCTGCGCCAGCATGGACGAGCTTTGCGCCGATCCGCGCGTCGAGATCGTCATCGTCGCCCTGCCCAACGAAATTCACCTGGAAGCCTGCGAAGTGGCAGCTCGCCACGGCAAGGCGATCATCTGCACCAAGCCGCTGGCCCGCACCGAGGCCGAGGCGCAGAAAATCCTCGACGTCGTCAACGCTGCCGGCGTCTGGCACGGCTATGCGGAAAGCTCGGTATTCTCCCCCAATGTCGCCAAGGCCTATGAAATGGTGCAAGCCGGTGGCATCGGCAAACTGCTGACCATGCGCGCCCGCGAGGGTCACTCCGGCCCCCACGCCCCCCACTTCTGGGATGCCGAAACCGCCGGCGGCGGCGCCTTGCTCGACATGGGCTGCCACACCGTCGAATCGGCTCGCCACTTCTTCGGCAAGGACAACAAGGTCACCGAGGTCATGGCCTGGGGCTCCACCATGGTACATGGAGACAAGACCACCGGCGAGGACACCGCCGTCGCCCTGCTCAAATTCGCGGGTGGCGAAATGGCAACCATCGAATCATCCTGGATCGAGCGTGGCGGAATGCAATTGCGCCACGAACTCGTCGGCTCCGCTGGGCGCCTGGTGACCGATAGCTCGGTCGGCCCGGTCTGGGGCTTTATCGAAAATCCGGTCGGCTACACGGTCGAGAAGGCCGATGCCGAGACCGGCTGGGTCTATCCGGTCCCCGAGGAAACCCGCGCCTACGGTTTCTCCCAGCAGATGCGTCATTTCGTCGATCACTACGTCGCGGGAAAAGTCCCCTCCGAGACGTTCGAGGATGGTGTCATCGTAAACCGCATCATCGATGCGTGCTATCGCTCGATGAAGACGGGCCAATGGGAAAAGGTAGCCTAGCCTCATGAGCGAACCGGCAATGCTCGACGCAGATTCTCCCGATCCACTATGGCGCCAGGCCGCCGATCTGATCCGTCATCAGATCGAGGCGGGCAAGCTGGCCGATAACGGCCGCATTCCCGCCGAGCGCGATCTGCTCGCCCAGCTCTCGATCAGCCGGGTGACGCTACGCCGCGCCCTCCAGACCCTAGTCGAGGAAGGCGTGCTCACGGCCAGTCATGGCCGCGGCTGGTATGTGTCAGCCGACGCGCCCAAGGAATTTCCCAATACGCTGGAATCGTTCAGCGAAACCGCGGCGCGGCTTGGGCTGGTGCCGTCGTCCGACGTGATCCGCGCCGAGGACGCCCCTGCGACCCTCGACGAAGCCGAGGAACTGGGTATCGCGCCCGGCGCACAGGTTTTCCATCTCGACCGTATCCGGCGCCTCGATGGCGTGCCAGTGGCGGTCGACACGTCGTATTTCGCCTCCAGCCTCAAGCCGGACTTCACCGATGTCGACTTCCGCTTCGCCTCGCTGTTCGAGCAATTGCTGAACCACGGCATCGATCTGGCGCGCGGCGAAACTACCATCGAGGCCCGCGCCGCCGACGCGGCGCTGGCGGCCCATCTCGATATCGAAGTGGGCAAGCCGATTCTCGTGATGCGCCAGTCCATCATGGATGGCGCCGGCAAGCCGATGCTGTCCTCTGTCGTCCAGTATGTCGGCGATCGTTATCGCCTGCGCACCTCGTTCTCGCGGTCGCGCAAGCCCGGCCTGCGCGGCTGAACCTATCAAATCACCCGCCTGCACCGGGTTCGTATGTGCTGCAAGGAGACGCTGAATTGGTCGAGGGATATATCAAGCTCGCCGCGGCACGGGCCACGCAGGCCGATCTGCTGGAGAGCGCATTGCCTTCCATTGCCGCCGAAGTGCGTGCCGGGCAGGCGCGCGGCGCGTTCGCCGGTCCCGGTCCCATTTTTCTGGGCATTGGCGCCAGCTTTGCCGCGTCGGCGGCCGCCGTGTGGGTGCTGCGCTCGCGAGGCATTCACGCCTGGCGCCTCAATGCGGGCGAATATCCCATACCCTTCCCTGCCTCGCCGCATCCCATCGTTGGCGTGTCGCAGAGCGGCAAGAGCACCGAGACACTGGCCGTGCTGGGCGCCGCTGCGCCCGAACTGCGCATGGCCGTGCTCAACGTCGTGCCCTCGCCCATTTCCGCGATTGCGGCCACCACCATCGGGCTCGGCAACCTGCCCGACAGCTACGCCTCGACCATCGGCTACACTGCCACCATCGCCGCCTTGGCCATGATCGCAGAGGCCTGGGATGGCGGCACGATCGATGAGAGCTGGACCGCCCTGCCCGCCGCTTTCCGCGCGCTTGAAGCCATGATGGAGCGCCGGGTCGGCGATCTCGCCGCCCTCCTCCGCGATGCGCACAGCGTGGATTACGCCGCAGCAGCTCCCTCGGTGGGCTCGGCCGAAGTCGGCTCGCTGCTGCTGCGCGAAGTGGCGCGCATCTCGGCGACCGGATTTTCGACCCGGCAATACCTCCACGGTGCCATGGAATCGGCGGGCAAGACCGGCCACGTCCTGTGCGGCGGCGAACGCGAGGTGGGCGTTGCCCATACGCTGGCCCGCGCCGGGCACGACGTCATCCTGGTGACAAGTCTCGATACGTCGGAGGAGCCGCATTTGTCGGTCATTCGCATTCCCGACCTTTCGGCGCCGCAGCGCACCATCCTCGAGGCCCTCGTCATGCAATCGCTGGCGGTCGAGACTGCCCTGCAGCGCGGGCTCGACCCCGACGCTTTCGTTTTCTTCCACACCGATACCAAGGTGGCGACTTCCAAGGTGGCATCGGCATGACCGACCTGATCGCAGCCCTCGATATCGGCGGCACCAAGACCCAACTGGTCATCGAAACGCTGGACCATCAGCGCGTCCTCGACGTCACCGAACCCAGCCTCGACTGGGACGCCGAGCCGCCCGGCCCGGCCATCGACTTCATCGCCGAACGCGTCGCTCGCCACACGCCCGCCGACGGACGCATCGTTTCGCTGGCCTTCGGTGCCCAAGGCATCAACCGGCGCGAAGTCGGCCTTGCGCTCGAGACCGGCCTGGCCACGCGCGGCTACAAGACGACCGCAGTCAATGACGCCTCCCTCATCGCCGCCGCCGCCGGCTTCACGGACGGCATTGGCGTCATTTCCGGCACCGGCGCCATTGCGGTCGGCACCGATGCATCCGGTAATTTTCTCGCCGCTGGCGGCTGGGGCTGGGTGATCGGCGACGAAGGCGGCGCCTCCGCCCTGGTGCGCGAAGCCGTCCGTGCCGCCCTGCGCGCCAATGACAGCGGCCTGCCGGACGACGGCCTGCTCGGCCACCTCATTGCTCATTTCGGCGTCGCCGATGCCGAGCGTCTCACGCGCGTCGTCAATGACGAGCCGACCATGGACAACTGGGCGCCTCACGCCCCGGCCATCTTTACCGCCGCCGATGCGGGCTCGTTGCTGGCCCAATCCGTGATCGTCGAAGGGGCAAAAATGCTCGCCTTCAACGTTGGGCAGTTGCGTGCTCGCGGCGCCGTGGGCTCCGACGTGGTCGTCGCCGGTAGCGTCATCGTCAATCAACCCCGGCTGCTCGACGCTTTCCGCGCCGCCGTCGCCGACCTGAATCACAATTACACTGTCCATGTGCTGACCGCCGCGCCCGTCGAAGGCGCGGTGTTGCTGGCCCGCCGGGCCGCTGGTCAATAGGAGAACCAGATGTCGAGCCTCACGGTCACCAACCTGTTCAAAAGCTACGGCAATGTCGAGATTCTCAAGGACATCAACCTTGCGATCGATAGCGGCGAATTCGTTGTCTTCGTCGGTCCCTCGGGTTGCGGCAAGTCTACGCTACTGCGCTGCATTTCGGGCCTTGAGACAATCTCCTCGGGCGCGCTGTCCATCGATGGCCAGGAGGTCAACGACGTTGCGCCATCCAAGCGCGGCATCGCCATGGTGTTCCAGTCCTATGCGCTCTATCCGCATATGACCGTGTTCGACAACATGGCCTATTCCCTCAAGCTGCAACATCTGCCCAAGGAAGAAATCCGCGCCAAGGTGGACGCTGCGGCCGAGAAGTTGCAACTGACGCCCTATCTCGACCGGCATCCGCGCACGCTGTCCGGCGGCCAGCGCCAGCGCGTGGCGATCGGCCGTGCCATCGTGCGCGATCCAAAAGTGTTCCTGTTCGACGAACCGCTGTCCAATCTGGACGCGGCCCTGCGCGTCGCCACGCGCCTTGAAATCGCGCGCCTCAAGGCCAGCCTGCCGCAGACCACGATGGTCTATGTCACCCATGACCAAGTCGAGGCCATGACCCTGGCGGACCGCATCGTCGTGCTCAATGCCGGCCGCATCGAACAGGTCGGCACGCCAATGGAGCTCTATGACAGCCCCAAATCGCTGTTCGTCGCCGGCTTCATCGGCTCGCCCAAGATGAACTTCATCACCGGCGAACAGGCCGCGCCCTTCGGTGCTCATACCGTGGGCGTGCGCGCCGAACATCTCGACATCAGCGACAGCGGCCCCTGGAGCGGCACGGTGATCTATTCGGAGAACCTGGGCTCCGACAGCTTTATCTATATCGACGTCGGCGCGACCGAGCCGCTGGTCCTGCGCCAGAACGGCAAGTCATCGCGCACACCCGGCGAGGTGCTGCGCTTCGGTCCCCAGGGCCAGTCATTCCACCGCTTCGACGCCCAAGGCCAGCCACTCGCCTAAGGTGGGCAGCTACAAAGCAAGAGGCACGGAACCTAGGTTCCGCGCCTCTTGCTTTTGTCCGTCTGGCTGCGATTAGGCGCCAGTCCACACCAGCTTGGCATTGGTCAATTCCCGCGCCCCGAGCGGCCCCAGTTCACGCCCGAAGCCCGAGCCCTTGACGCCACCGAAGGGCGCCCGCGGGTCCGAACGGACGAAGTCGTTGATGAAAATCGCGCCGGCCTCCATCTGCCGCACGACCCGGCGAGCGCGCTCCGGATCGCGCGTCCACACCGCGCCACCGAGGCCGAAATCGGTGGCGTTGGCCTGCGCGATGGCGTCGGCCTCGCCCGTAAACGGGAACATCAGCGCCACCGGCCCGAAGAACTCCTCGCTGGCGATCGGCGCTGTCGGGTCGACCCCGACGATGACCGTGGGCTCGAAGAAATTGCCCAGCCCGGCCATGGCCTTGCCGCCGGCGATGATCCGCCCGCCAGCCGCTACCGCATCGGCAATTTGCCGCGTGGTCGTTTCGACTAGGTCGGCCTTGGCCAGCGGTCCCAGCTTGGTCGTCGGGTCCATCGGGTCGCCGATCACCAAGGCCGATGCGGCTTTGGCGAAGGCGGCGCAATAGGCGTCAAAGATCGGCGCGGCGATCAGGAAGCGCTTGGCGGCGATGCAGCTTTGCGCATTATTGGAAAAGCGCGACACGATGCCCAGGCTGACCGCCTTGTCGAAATCGGCGTCCTCGAACACGATATACGGATCAGAGCCGCCCAGTTCGAGCACGGCCTTCTTGCCATGCGCGCCCGCGGCCTCCGCCACGGCACGACCGGCGCCGGTGCTGCCGGTGACGGTCACGGCGCGAACGCGCGGATCAGCGATGATGCCCGACACCGCATCGCGCCGCACGCGCAGGTTGGTGTAGAGACCTGCCGGACCGCCGGCATCACGCACCAGATCCTCGATCGCCTGCGCCGAGCCCTGCACCAGGTCGGCATGCTTGACCAGCACCACATTGCCCGCGATGGCGGCCGGAATGAAAAACCGCAGCACCTGCCAGAACGGCAGATTCCACGGCATGACGCCGAATATAGGCCCCATCGGCTCGTAGATGATGCTGCTGGGCGTGCCCACAATGGGCTCCTCGGCAAGATAACGCGGCCCGGCCTCGGCAAAATGCCGCGCGCCGGTCGCCGCCTTGATGACCTCGCCCCGGGCCTCGCCGACCGGCTTGCCCATTTCCCCGGTGATCAGCGCGGCATAGTCGTCCGCACGCGCTTCGAGCAGTTCGGCCAGCCTGACCAGAAAGGCCGAACGCTCCTCCATCGTCGTCGCCGCCCAGGCGCGCCAGCCGGTCCAGGCCTGCTCCAGCAGGCGCTCCACTTCGGCCGGGGGATGGGCGGAAAACTCAGCGCGCATCACGCCGGTCGCCGGATTGATCGATTTGAACGTCATGGCCGCTCCTCCTTGGCAAACTTGCTGCTCTGCCCGGAGGATAACGGCGCCGGCAGGGTCACCATAGCCCTTCGCACTGCCCGCGCCCAAAAACCGGACGCTGGGTCAAACCAGCCCAGCCCGCGCATCAAACCGCGACCATCTTCCGATTTGACAAAAAAGAACGCTCCACCCTCGCCCCGCAAGGAGCCATAAGGATGGAGCGTCACTCTGCTTAAAGCCCCAGTTTATCAGGGCCCCACAGCTACAAATCCAGGCTTGGCCGGCCCGACTTAGAACGGGATATCGTCGTCCATGCCGCCCGACTCGAAGGCCGGAGCGTTGGAGGTCGGGCGACGGGCGCCGCCGCCTGAATTGCCGCCATTGCCACTGTTATTATAGCCACCTTCGGATGGACGCGTGCCCCGGAAGCCGCCGCTATCGCCGCCGCCGGTGCTTTCGCCTTCGCCACGACCGTCAAGCAGGGTCATGTTGGAGTTGAAGCCCTGCAGCACGATTTCGGTCGAGTACTTGTCGGCGCCGCTCTGGTCCTGCCATTTGCGGGTCTGCAACTGGCCTTCGAGATAGACCTTGCTGCCCTTTTTCAGATAGCTCTCGGCGACGCGCGCCAGGCCTTCCGAGAAGATCACCACGCGGTGCCATTCGGTCTTTTCGCGGCGCTCGCCGGTGTTCTTGTCTTTCCAGTTTTCCGAGGTGGCGATCGACAGGTTTACCACCTTGCCGCCGCTCGGCAGGTTCCGAACCTCGGGATCGGCACCGAGATTGCCGACCAGGATCACCTTATTCACACTGCCTGCCATAGCTCATTCCCCTTATTCAGTCCCCGGGACGGTGCCTCGCGGGACGCTCACTTACCCAGCAGCGCTGCGCCTGCTGCCACAAAGGTAACGCGCACATCTCCTTTTGGTTGTAAACATGCGCGCTCTGCCGTTCTTGTTATGTTCCACATTCTATCCACCGTCAAGATGCATACAGAATCTTCAAACCAACGATGCTCTGGTGAAATCCCGCCCCTCCTGACACGCCCTGTCAGCAGCCTCCCCTAAGGCAGAGCGACGCTCAGCGGCGGGGAAAGCATGGCCTATACGGACGCATTGTGGATTTATCTCGTCCTGGTGTTCGGCATCATCGTGGTGCCGGGCATGGACATGCTGTTCGTGCTGGCCAACGCGCTGACCGGCGGTCGCCGCGCGGGCTTGGCCGCGACGGGCGGGATCATGGCCGGCGGGGTGGCGCATACCATTTTCGGGGCGACGGCCGTGGGCGTGCTGGCGCGATCGGCGCCGGGCCTGTTGTCGGCGCTGGTGCTGGTGGGCGCAGCCTATATGGCCTGGATCGGCATCACGCTCATGCGCACATCGATCACCGTCGACGCGGTTGGCCGCGCCAATACACGCTCGCAATGGGTAGCGTTTCGGCAGGGCCTGGTGACGTGCCTGCTCAATCCCAAGGCCTACCTCTTCACCTTCAGCGTGTTCCCGCAGTTCATCCGGCCGGAATACGGGCCGGTCTGGTCGCAAGCGCTGGTCATCGGGATCATCACGGTGCTGATGCAGCTGACGATCTATGGCGGCCTGGCGCTTGCCGCCGGCAGGAGCCGCGACTTTCTGGTGGCAAGCCCCCAGATAACTATCTGGATCGGCCGCGGAGCCGGTCTGCTGTTCTTGGTCGTTGCGGTGTTCACGGCCTGGCATGGCCTGGCGCAGGCCAAGTGATGAAACTATGTGCAGTAACGAGGCAGATGTTGCGGCAATGTTCCAATTTTGACTGTTCGGTCAATTGTGTTTGAATGAAGGCAGGAGCCGGGGCTTGACCGAATCCGCATTTGTTCCTTTTATGTTCCGAATATTGGGCGGCAGATGTTCTTCTACACGGCATGGTGACGACGACCATCCGCCGACCGGCCTGATCGGAACTTGCAAGATGCATGCCTTGTTCTTACTTCTGCGGCTTACCCCGCTCGCCATACCCTATTATATCTGCCGAGGCGCTCCGCTCCGCGCGCCCGAGCCATGGATACGATCATGACGCCAAAGCCCAGCCAGAACCGCGAAATCATCGTCCGTGGGGCGCGCGAGCATAATCTCAAAGGCATCGACGTGCGCTTGCCGCGCGACAGCCTGATCGTGATGACGGGGCTGAGCGGGTCCGGCAAGTCGTCGCTGGCGTTCGACACCATCTATGCCGAGGGCCAGCGCCGCTATGTCGAGAGCCTGTCCGCCTATGCGCGGCAGTTCCTCGAAATGATGCAGAAGCCTGATGTCGAGCATATCGAGGGGCTGTCGCCCGCGATTTCCATCGAGCAGAAAACCACCTCGCGCAATCCGCGCTCGACGGTAGGCACCGTCACCGAAATCTATGACTATCTGCGCCTGATGTTTGCTCGCGTCGGCATTCCCTATTCACCCGCCACCGGCCTGCCTATCGAGAGCCAGACCGTGTCGCAGATGATCGATAAGGTCATGGAACTGCCCGAGGGCACGCGCCTGTTCCTGCTGGCGCCGATGGTGCGCGGCCGCAAGGGCGAGTACAAAAAGGAACTGGCCGATCTGATGCGCAAGGGTTTTCAGCGCGTCAAGATCGATGGGGAATATTACGAGATCGAGGAAGCCCCTGCCCTCGACAAGAAGCTCAAGCATGATCTCGAGGTGGTGGTCGACCGCATCGTCGTCGGTCCCGATATTTCCGGCCGCCTGGCTGAAAGCTTCGAGACCGCGCTGAAGCTGGCCGATGGCATTGCGCTGATCGAGTTCGCCGATGAAAAGGCCGAGGACGGCACGCAGCGCCAGGTCACGTTCTCGGAAAAGTTCGCCTGCCCCGTGAGCGGCTTCACTATTGCCGAAATCGAGCCACGCCTGTTCTCGTTCAACAATCCGTTCGGCGCCTGCCCGGTCTGCGACGGCTTGGGCACCGAGCAGAAGATCGATCCGAACCAGATCGTCCCAGATGCCAGCCTGTCGCTGCGCGACGGGGCCATCCTGCCGTGGTCCAAAACCTCGGCGCCCTATTACCTGCAAACGCTCGATGCGGTGGTCAAGCATTTTGGTGCCTCGACCGGCACCGCCTGGAACGAGCTGCCGTTCGAGGTTCAGCACGCCGTGCTCTATGGCACCGGCAAGGAAGCGGTCAATTTCGTCTATGACGATGGCCTGCGGCAGTACAAGACGTCCAAGCCCTTCGAGGGCGTGATTGGCAATCTGGACCGGCGCTACAAAGAGACCGAAAGCGCCGGCATGCGCGAAGAGATCGAAAAGTACATGTCGCAGGCGCCTTGCGTGGCCTGCGGCGGGTATCGGCTGAAGCCGGAAACGCTGGCGGTCAAGATCGACGGCCTGCATATCGGCCAGGTAACCGAGAAGTCGATCCGGGCGACCTCGGACTGGTTCGAGACGCTCAATGCCAAGCTCAACGACAACCAGCGGCAGATCGGCGAGCGCATCTTCAAGGAGATCCGCGAGCGCCTGAACTTCCTCAACGATGTGGGGCTGGACTACCTGACGCTGGCGCGCAATTCCGGCTCGCTGTCGGGTGGCGAAAGCCAGCGCATTCGCCTCGCCAGCCAGATCGGCTCGGGCCTCACCGGCGTGCTCTACGTGCTCGACGAACCCTCCATCGGCCTGCATCAGCGCGACAATGCCCGCCTGCTCGATACGCTGCGGCGGCTGCGCGATATCGGCAATACGGTGATCGTGGTCGAGCATGATGAAGACGCGATCATGACCGCCGACTACGTGGTCGATATCGGCCCCGGTGCCGGTGTGCATGGCGGCCATATCGTCGCCGAAGGCACGCCGGAGGATATCCTCAAGAGTCCCGATAGCCTGACCGGCCAGTATCTATCCGGCCGCATGGGCATTCCCATTCCGGCCGAGCGACGCAAGGCCAAGAAGGGCAAGGCGCTCAGCCTCAAGGGCGCGACCGGCAATAATCTCAAGAACGTTTCCGTCGATGTGCCGCTGGGCATGTTCGTCGCCATCACCGGCGTGTCCGGTGGCGGCAAGTCGACGCTGATGATCGACACCATGTACACCGCCATCGCGCGTCGCCTGAACGGCGCCCGCGTCATGCCGGCGCCGCATGAGTCGCTGACCGGCCTCGAATTCTTGGATAAAGTCATCGATATCGACCAGAGCCCGATCGGGCGCACCCCGCGCTCCAACCCCGCCACCTATACCGGCGCCTTCACGCCGCTGCGCGAATGGTTTGCCGGTCTGCCCGAATCCAAGCAGCGCGGCTATGGGCCGGGGCGGTTCTCGTTCAACGTCAAAGGCGGACGCTGCGAGAAGTGCGAAGGCGATGGGGTGCTCAAGATCGAGATGCACTTCCTCCCCGACGTTTACGTCACCTGCGACGTCTGCAAGGGCAAGCGCTACAATCGCGAAACGCTGGAAGTGCAGTTCAAGGGCAAGTCGATCTCCGACGTGCTCGACATGACCATCGATGAGGGCGTCGACTTCTTCTCGGCCGTACCGACCATCCGCGAAAAGTTCGCCACGCTGCAACGGGTGGGCCTGGGCTATGTCAAGGTCGGCCAGCCCGCCACCACCCTGTCGGGCGGCGAGGCGCAGCGCGTCAAGCTCTCCAAGGAGCTCAGCAAGCGGGCGACCGGGCGAACGCTCTACATGCTGGACGAACCGACGACCGGGCTGCATTTCCATGACGTGGCCAAGCTGCTCGAGGT
The DNA here is from genome assembly GCF_028290435.1 of Devosia sp. Taxonomy (GTDB): domain Bacteria; phylum Pseudomonadota; class Alphaproteobacteria; order Rhizobiales; family Devosiaceae; genus Devosia. Next base: position 74,204 of record NZ_JAQGJV010000003.1, read on the forward strand.
GCTGCACGAGTTGGTGGATGGCGGCAACACCGTCATCGTCATCGAGCACAACCTGGAGGTCATCAAGACTGCGGACTGGGTCATCGATCTCGGCCCCGAGGGTGGCGATGGCGGCGGCGAGATTGTCGGCGTCGGGACGCCCGAGACTATTGCGGAGAATACCCGCTCGCATACCGGAATGTTCTTGAAGGATGTGATGTCGCGGCGGCAGCAATTTGCCAACAAGGCGGCTGAATAGTTCAGTGGTGAAACAAGAAATCCAGCATGCTGGATTCTTGACCAATACGCCATACGGGCTATTTCGCGACAGAATTGTGAAAATGCCATGCGATCGACGCATGCCGTGATTGACGTTTACGGCATGGCGCGGCGGCGAAAATCGGCTCATGCTGCTAAAGTCGTAACCAAGCCTAGGGAATCTGTTGATGTTTGTTCGTGCCGTCTGGCGTTCCAAGCGCCTGGTCGACATCAAGCAAGCGCTGCGGGAAATGGACGTTCCCTCGCCGCGAGATGTCGATCTGCTGGGGCTTTGCGCCCCTGACTTCCAGAAGATGACGCGCGGTCTGTTCGACCGCTGATCTCAATCAATTGTGAGTTTGCGCGGCCGCCGGACCTCCCTCCGGCGGCCGTTGCCATTCCGCCAAGCTTAACGCCGGATGAATGCCCTTGGTTAAAGACCCGCGTAGGCCGCATAGCTTCATTGATAAATGGCCCACTGCTCATCTTGACCGAACCCCACTAGATATATCCTCGTAAACGCAAGGAGACTTCAAATGGACATTCGCAAGACTTTCAAAAAGTGGGCCGCTTATCAGCAGACCGTTCGTGAACTCGCCGCTCTCGACAATCGCCAGCTCAACGACCTGGGCATTTCGCGCACCGATATCAATCGTATCGCCCGCGACCATGCTTCTTCGCTGTAAGACTGCCCGCGCTAGACTAGACTTTGAACTAACCCGAACGTCCGCTTCTTTCTAAGATGCGGGCGTTTTTCTTTGTGCAGTATTTCGCGGCACTTTGCCCAACCGCCTGAATCATAAGCACAACTCATCGCCAGTTGCACTCTCCCGGCCAGCTTGGTATCTGCCAGCCATGGCAAAATCAGACATCATTCATATCATCGGCGGCGGGCTCGCCGGATCGGAAGCGGCGTGGCAAGCGGCGGAGGCCGGGGTAAAGGTCGTGCTGCACGAGATGCGTCCCGTCCGCGGCACAGACGCGCACCAGACCGATGGATTGGCGGAGCTTGTGTGCTCCAACAGTTTTCGCTCCGACGACAAGGACCAGAACGCGGTCGGGCTTCTGCATGAGGAAATGCGGCGCTGCGGCTCGCTGATCATGCGGATGGCCGATGCTAACGCCCTGCCCGCCGGCGGCGCGCTTGCCGTGGACCGCGACGCGTTTTCCGCTGCCGTGACCGCCGCGATCGAGGGACATGCCAATATCACCATCGACCGGGCCGAAGTCGAAGGACTGCCGCCGGCCGAGTGGGACAATGTGATCATCGCCACGGGACCGCTGACCTCGCCGGCTTTGGCCGCCGGCATCCAGTCGCTGACTGGCGAGGACGCCCTGGCGTTTTTCGACGCAATCGCGCCGATCGTGCACAAAGACAGCATCGATATGGACATTGTCTGGGCCCAGTCGCGCTACGACAAGGTCGGGCCGTCGGGGAATGGGGCGGATTATCTCAACTGCCCGATGGATCAGGAGCAGTATGGCGCTTTCGTCGATGCGCTGCTGGGGGCCGACCTGCACGAGTTTAAGGACTGGGAGAAGGTGCCGTATTTTGACGGTTGCCTGCCCATCGAGGTGATGGCCGAGCGCGGACGCGAGACGCTGCGGCACGGACCAATGAAGCCGGTGGGGCTGACCAATCCGCGCAATCCGACTGTCAAGGCCTATGCCATCGTGCAGCTGCGGCAGGACAATGCGCTGGGCACGCTGTGGAACATGGTCGGGTTCCAGACCAAGATGCGTTACGGCATCCAGGCGGAGATTTTCCGCATGATCCCCGGCCTGCAGAATGCGCAATTCGCGCGGCTGGGCGGGCTGCATCGCAATACGTTCCTCAATTCGCCCAAGGTGTTGGGGCCGGATTTAAAGCTCAAGGCCGATCCGCGCATTCGCTTTGCCGGCCAGGTCACCGGCGTCGAAGGCTACGTCGAAAGTGCCAGCATCGGGCTGGTCGCCGGACGGTTGGCGGCGGCGGAAGCGCGCGGCGAAGTGATGGCAACGCCGCCGGTGACGACAGCGCTGGGCGCGCTGATTGGCCACATTACGGGTGGGCATATCGAGGGCGAGGCCTATTCGGGTGCGCGCAGCTTCCAGCCGATGAACGTCAATTTCGGACTGTTTCCGGAAGTCAAAGTAGTCAAGCCCGAAGGCGTCAAGTGGAAGGGCAATGACAAGGTCATCGCCAAGCGCCGCGCGATCACCGGCCGGGCGCTGGTGGATATCGGGGACTGGGCCTGAGCCTATTGACGGCGCTGTGAAGGAAGACGCCCTCACCCGTCCTCCGCTTCGCTCGGCCACCCTCTCCGCGATGGGGAGAGGAATTCTGGGAGCATGGTGCTTCCTATTCTTCTTCCCGTCGGGGAGAAGGTGGCGCGTAGCGCCGGATGAGGGGGACTTTATGACAGCGTCCGAACTTCAGGCCTACCTGCATGACCACATTCCGCTGTCAAAGGCGATGGATGTGGGTGTGGTCTCCATTGGCGATGACGCGGTGGTGCTAAGTGCGCCGCTGGGGCCGAATATCAATCATCGGGAAACGGCATTCGGCGGCAGCGCATCGGCAGTGGCGATATTGGCGTGTTGGTCGCTGCTGCATTTGCGGCTGACGGCGGCGGGGCTGGAGAGCCGCGTGGTGATCCAGCGGAACACGATGGACTATCTGGCGCCGATCTCCGGGACGTTCACGGCGCGGTCGTATTTCGAAGCGGGCGCGAACTGGGACTTGTTCGTGAAAATGCTCAGCCGCAAGGGGCGTGCGCGGATTTCGATTGGATCAGTGCTGGAGTTCGAGGGCCGCGAGGCCGGACGCCTTACGGGAGAATTCGTCGCGCTCGGCGCGGGGCTTTAGCGGTTCCGGAACATCCACCAGCCCAGACGGCTCAGCTTGCGCCAGTCGGCATCGTCGGTGGCGGGCTCGAAAGGGTTGGTGCGGCGGGCCAGCAGGGTGAGTTGGGCCTTCAATACGGCTATTTGGGCGAAGGCCGGGCGGAGCGCACCCGGTACGGCTGCAATGGCGATTTCGGCTTTGGCTAGGTGATCGCCGGCGAGCTCGGTTACCTGCGCCAGCGCTTCGTGCAGTGCTTCGCTCTGGGTACCCGAGAAAATCTCACGTTCCTGCACGCCGTTGGCGACGAAGATCGACCAGGGGAGCATGATGCGGCCCTGGGACGCGGTGTAACCGAAGGCGCGCAGATGGCCGATCAGGGCGTGCGCGACGCCGAGATGGCCCGCGGCGTCGCCGGCTTCGATCAATTCGCCATTGTTGAGGATCATCGCAGCGAGCTGGTAGAGGGTCGAGGCGGTTTCGCCGGCATAGCCCTCGAAGGTGGGCAGGTCGGGCATCGGGTCGTCGTAGAGATCGAAGCGGCGGGCGCCGAGCAGGCGTTGCAGCGTGCCGATGGGGATGTTGTAAGCCGCGATCGTGTCGAGCAGCGCGTCGGCGACGGGGTTTTGGCGAATGGCGCCATGGCCCTGCCCTTCCAGCGCGTCGTTCCACCATTGCAGGCGGATTTCGCCCGGGGCCGGATCGGAGACGCGGTCGCGGATCGAGGCGACGTCGGCGTTGAAAGCGTAGAGAGCCACAATGCCGTCACGGCGAGGACCCGAGAGAATCAGGGTCGAAAGGAAGCGGTCATGGTCGCTGGCGCGCAGAGCTTCGGCGGCGTGGGTGAAAGACTCTTTGGCCATCAACGCGCCGTGTCGACGGCGATGAGGGCGGCGGCGACGGCGCGGTGTTCGGCCATCAGCACATTATAGGTGCGCAAGGCGCCACCGGTGGCGATGGCTTCGATGATGACGCTGCGCTCGCGAAAGGCGATGCGGATCGCCGGATCGATGGCTGCGATGTCCTTGCCCAGGCCGATAAACAGCACATCGATCTGGTCGGCGACGGCGAGGACGGGTGCGAGGGAGTCCAGGCTGATCTCGGCGGCCGTGGTCACATCCCAGGAAAACATGCCGGTGGGCAGACACAGCAGCGAGCCCCGATGCGACATGTCGGCGAAGCGGAAGCCGTGATTGCCGTAGGCGTCGATCATGACTTGCTGGGGATAGTGGCCGGTGTCGGTCATGATTGGCCTTTGGTTGCGGTGAGCGCCAGGGCCCCCTCATCCGCCCTTCGGGCACCTTCTCCCACGAGGGAGAAGGGGGCTCGGTGGTTGGGATGGACCGGGGCCCATCCCTGCCTCGTGAGAATAGTCGGGGTTAGAATCCCCTGCCCTAGACCTGGGCGCCTTCGGAGTTCTTGAGCTTGTTCTTGTCCTCGGGGATGTCGGCGCGGGCCTTGAGACCGAAATTGATCAGGATCGGGCCGTTGACGATGATCGAGGAATACATTCCGACGAGCATGCCGAAGGTCATGGCGATGGTGAAGCTGCGAATGACTTCGCCACCGAACAGCACCAGGGGCACCAGCGCCAGGAACACGGTGAACGAGGTCAGCGAAGTGCGCACGATGGTCTGGTTGATCGACAAATCGATCAGCTCGGGTAGTGGCATCTTCTTGTATTTTCGCAGGTTCTCGCGAACACGGTCGGAAATGACGACGGTTTCGTTCAAACTGAGACCCACAAGGGTCAAGACGGCCGCGATGGAGGTCAGATTGAACTCCAATCCGGTAATCGAGAACAGCCCGATGGTCATGATGATATCGTGCGTGGTGGTGGTGACGGCCGCCAAGGCGAACTGCCACTCGAAGCGGACCCAGATGTAGATCAGGATCGCCACCAGGGCGACGATGACGGCGATGATGCCTTTGTAAGCCAGTTCGCCAGACACGGTGCCGCTGACGGCCTCGGTGCGACGGATTTCATAGCTCTGCGTAGCCAGGGCTTCGCGCACCTTAGTGACGGCGACCTGGTCGGCGTCCTGGCCGCCCTCCTGCGCCTGGACACGAACGAGAACGTCGGTGGGGGTGCCGAAACCCTGCACCTGCACTTCGCCCAGGCCAAGACCGTCGAGCAGTTCGCGCACCTGGCCGGCATCGGCGGGGCCGCCGACATGCTGGATTTCAATGGCGGTGCCGCCGATGAAGTCGATGCCCAGGTTGAAGCCCTTGAAGTAGGCCGAACCGATGGAGAGGATGCTCATCACGATCGAGAAGATGATCACATAGCGCGAGATCTTCATGAACGGAATCTTGGTGCCATCCGGGATGAAGCGGAAATGCTGGATTTTCAACGTCTTGGGACGGCGGGCGCGGAACCAGATGCCGACCAGCCACAGGGTGACGGTGTAGGAGGTGAACAGCGAGGTCAGAATGCCCAGCGCCAGGGTGACGGCAAAGCCCTGCACCGGACCCGAGCCCATGAAATAGAGCACCGTGGCGGCGATCAGCTGGGTCAGGTGGGAATCGATGATCGTGGTCCAGGCGCGGCTGAAGCCCGAATTGATCGATTGCAGCGGCGAGCGGCCGGCGCGTTGTTCTTCGCGGATATGCTCATAAATCAGCACGTTGGCATCGACCGCCATACCGATGGTGAGCACGATACCGGCGATGCCGGGCAAGGTCAGCGTCGCCCCCAGCGCCGACAGGGCGCCGAAGATCAGCACGATATTGAGGACCAAGGAGACATTGGCGAACACGCCGAACAGGCCATAGGCGATGATCATGAAGCTCAGCACGCCAACGGCGGCGACGATACCGGCGATCATGCCGGACTTGATCGAGTCGGCACCAAGGCTGGCGTCCACCGAGCGTTCTTCGACGATGTCGAGCGAGGCGGGCAAAGCGCCGGCGCGCAGCAGCACGGCGAGATCGTTGGCCGACTGGGTGGTGAAGCTGCCGCTGATCTGGCCCGTGCCCTGAGTGATCGCCGACTGGATGACCGGCGCGGTGATGACCTGATCGTCGAGCACGATGGCAAAACGCTTGCCGATATTGGCCGAGGTGATCTGGCCGAAGGTAACGGCGCCACGGGTATCGAACTTGAAGCTGACGACGGGAATGCCGCGCTGGCTATCGAAGCTGGGCTGGCTATCGACAAGGGATTCGCCGCCGATGGCGACATCTTCATAGAGCAGTTCGCGGCCGCCGTCATTGCTGGGCAGAATATAGGTGCCGACGGGAAGGCCCTGGGCGTCGGCCTGATCTGCTGTCAGGCCCGGATAGACCATGTGGAAGGTGAGGCGCGCAGTGCGCGAAATGATGTCCTTGAGGCGGGTGGAGTCCTCGAAGCCGGGAACCTGGACCAGCACGCGGTCGGTGCCCTGACGCTGAATCTGGGGCTCGGTCGTGCCCAGTTCGTCGACGCGCTTGCGGATCACTTCCATCGACTGGGCGACCAGCGAAGACATGCGCTCGGCCACGCCCTGATCGGTCAGGCTGGCGGTCAGCTTGCCATCGGGGGTTTCGCCGAATTCCAACTCGCTGACGCCGCCAACGGCGAACATCGAATTGGAGACGGTATTCTGCAGCGTGGCCAGGGCGGCGACTGCTGCGGCTTTCTGGGTCGGGTCGGTCAGCTCGACTTCGATGCCGTTGCCGGCAGCGTTAAGCGTGATCAGGTTGCCGATGCCGTTATCGTTGGCCAGCACGGTGCGGGCGTCGCGGCGCAATTCGCCGACACGCTCGGTGATGATGCCCTGCTTGTTGACCTGGAGCAGCAGATGCGAGCCGCCCTGCAGATCGAGACCCAGCACCACCGTCTGATGTGGCAGGAAACCCGGCCATGCGGCCAGTTGGTCCTTGCTCAGAAAGCTCGGAATAGCGAGCAGCAGCCCGACTATGGCGACGATGGCGATGATGGCGGTGCGGATCGGCGAGAAATGCATCTGGGGGTGTCCTGAAGACAGAAAAAGCCGGAGCCATTGGCCCCGGCATTAGCCGCCGCTGATTAAGCGGGTTTGTTGTCGTTGACCGGCTCGGCCTTGGAGCGAACGTCCGAGATCATGCCGCGCACCAGCTTGACCTTGACGCCCGTGGCGATCTCGACTTCGAGGTCTTCGCCATCGACAGCCTTGGTGACCTTGCCGACGATGCCACCAGTGGTGACGACGGTATCGCCGCGGCGGATCGCGCCGAGCATGGCCTGCTGGGCCTTTACGCGCTTCTGCTGCGGGCGGAAGATCAGCATGTAGAAAATAACGACCAGCAGCAGGATGGGCGCCAGCTGGACGAGAATGTCGGTCATGCCGCCGGTGGGGGCAGCGGCGGCGCCGGTAGCGGCTTGAGCATAAGCTTGGGTAACGAACATGAGGCGAGCTCCTTTTTCATTGTTTTTGCTTGGGAGGGACGCGACAGGACCCGACAACGCTTGCGCGCGTGGACTGGACGCATTTGGGGCAATGTGCACTTGCGCCCCGGTCAAAATCGCGCGGACTATACATTTGCACCCCAGCGATTGCAAAGGCATTCCGGGGACACATAATGACGCGGATTGAAGTGGAACGACCGACGTGAAGAGCAAAGACTATCTGGCGCAAATTGCCGGCACACTGGCCGAAATTTCAGAGGCGCTGGCGGCAATGCGCCCTGCCCCGGAGGCCGGCGCACGCGGGCTTGGCGAGGCGAACGCCTATCACTGGGATGCGGGTGCCGGACAATTGATGGCGGTGCCCCGCGTGAGCCGCGTGCCGCTGGCCATGCTCAAGGGAATCGACGCGGTGCAGGACATCCTCTTGCGCAATACCGAGCAGTTCGCGCGGGGCCACGGCGCCAACAATGCGCTGCTGTGGGGCGCGCGGGGCATGGGCAAAAGTTCGCTGGTCAAGGCAATCCACGCCGACATCGGCGAGCGCGAGGGTTTCGAGCGGCTGGTGCTGATCGAAATCGCCCGGGAAGACCTCGAAACGCTGCCGGCGCTGATGCGGATTATCGGCAAGCAGGACGCGCGGTTCATCGTATTTTGCGACGACCTGAGCTTCGACAATGGCGAGACCAGCTACAAGTCGCTCAAGACCATCCTCGATGGCGGGCTCGAGGGGCGGCCGGACAATGTGCTGTTCTATGCCACCAGCAACCGCCGCCACCTGATGCCGCGCGACATGATCGAGAACGAGCGCTCGACGGCGATCAATCCCGGTGAGGCCGTCGAGGAGAAGGTTTCACTCAGCGACCGGTTCGGGCTGTGGCTGGGTTTCCACAACTGCGACCAGCCGACGTTCCTCGTCATGGTGCGCACCTACGCGGATCATTATGGGCTGGATATCGACGACGACACGCTTAAGGCCCGTGCAATCGAATGGGCGGCGACACGTGGGGCCCGCTCGGGCCGCGTGGCGATCCAGTTAGTGCGCACGCTGGCGGGCGAGATGGGGAAGAGTGCTTAGCTTTCTTCACCTCTCCCTTTGGCGGAGAGGTCGACCCTCTTGGGTCGGGTGAGGGGGCCTTCCCCACACACCTCACCAAGTAAAGGCCCCCTCACCCGTCGCTACGCGCCGACCTCTCCCCCAAGGGAGAGGTGAAAACAAAAATCCCCGCTTGCGCGGGGATTTTCATTACGAGTGGCCTCGTAACTGTTTAGCTGGCGAGCAGCGGAACCGGGTCGACCGGGGTGGCGCCCTTGCGCAGCTCAAAGTGGAGCTGCGGCTTCGAGACCGAGCCGGTCATGCCGGCAGTGCCGATGCCGTCGCCGCGATTGACGGTGTCGCCCTTGGCTACCGACATCGACTTGAGGTGGGCATAGGCCGAGACGAACCCGTTGGGGTGGCGCAGCAGGATCAGGTTGCCATAGCCTTCGACGCCGGAGCCGACATAGATCACGGTACCGTTTTCAGCAGCCTTGACCGGCGAGCCTTCGGGCACTTCGATATTGATGCCGGTGCCCTTGGAGCTGGCGAAATCGGTGATGATGCGGCCGCTGGCGGGCCAGCGGAACTTGTCGCTTCCGGACATGACCGGCTCCGACACGGGCTGCTGGACGCTGGCCTGCTGAACCACTGCGGGAGCCGCCTGCTGGACCGGCGCGACGACGGCGGGGCTAGCCGGAAGCGTCGCCTGCAGCGGAGCAGGCTGGGCGGCCGGCCTTGTGCCCAGGGGCATTGGCTGGCTGCCGAGAACCGGAGCCGCCGAGGCGAGCTGGACTGGCGCGGCCTGCGGGCCCTTGGTGGCCAGGAGGTCGGCACGGCCCGGAATGATGACGCGCTGGCCGACGACGATCTTGTCGGGCGAGCCAAGGCCATTGGCCTGCACGATCGCCTGGGTGGTCACGTCGTAGCGGCGGGCGATGGTGTAGAGGGACTCCCCGCTAGCGATCTGGTGGGTATAGGCATTGCCCGATGCTGCGGCGAGCTGTGGAGCTGGCATTGCGGCTGGTGCACCCAGGGCAGCGGGCATTGGCATAGCTGCAACCGGGGCAAGGTTCTGCTGAGGTTGCATGGCTTGCTGATTTCCCATTGAGGAGTTTGAACCGAGGACTGGAAGGTCTTGCGAGGATACGGACTGCATGCCGCCCCCGTTCGAAATGGGCGAAGTCATGCCGCCCATGGGCTGGTTGTAAGACTGCTGCTGCGACCAATTCTGCTGCGGCGGGGCGAACCCGCCCACATTGGCTGGTGGCAGGAACTGGCTATCAGCCACCTGCATGTTCGGCGCGCCGAGCGAGCCGGGCATGGGCTGATTGAGATTGGAGGGGCTGGACTGGCCGGCGGAACCGGTGACGGTGCTGTCACCGAACGCACGGCCACCGACAGAGGCGCATCCTGACAGGGCAACCGCCCCAACCATGATGCCTGCAATCGCTGCGGCGCTTTTCAGCGCCCGACGGGATACGCGGATACTCATCAGTTTACTCGTACGCAGGTACTCAACACAAGTCAGAGACTAGGCCGGTAAGGTAAAGACGAGTTTAAAGCCGATGCGATTTGCGTGAAATTGGCGAGGGTGGATTCGGGATTGGGTAAGGTTAAGGAGCGGAGGGCGACGAACCGATAGATCGCGGCCAGCCAGCACCCCCTCCTACCTCCCCCATCAAGGGGGAGGTTTCTCTCCACTCGTTGAACTCGATTGAGTCACACCCACCGGCAGACACCTCCCCCTTGATGGGGGAGGCTGGGAGGGGGTGTGCCGCAAACTCGAACCCTAGGTCAGCCGCAGCTTGCCCCGTAGCCGCTCCACCACACCCATATCCGTCTGCTGCAGCAGCAGCGGCGTCACGGTGATTGCGTTATCCTTGCGCATGACCTCGAAATCATGTTCGCGGGTCAGCGGCAGGGGCGTTTCGGGGATGGCGACGAAGAATTTGCCCGCGTTGTGGCTCGCATAATACCCAAACGGCGAGCGGGAGAAGCGCTGGTGCGGCACCACGCTGATGCCGGTCACCTCGTCGGGCGGGCAGGCAGGGAAATTAACGTTGTAATAGATGTCGTCGCCCGCATGGGCGGCCAGGATGGCGCGGACGGTAGCGGCGCCGTGGATCGCGGCATTCTCCCAGAGGATTTCGTGGCCTTCCTCGAAATCGATGGACTGGCTCAAGGCGATGGCGATTGCACCCTGCAAAGCCCCTTCACGAGCACCGCCGGCTGTCCCCGAAGCGTGGATGATATCGCCCAGGTTCTGGCCGGCATTGACGCCGGAGAGGACCACGTCGGCGCGCTTGTCGCCCAGGATGTGGGTCATGCCGGCAACGACGCAATCGGCGGGCGAGCCGCCGGTGATGGCGAAGACGCGGTCGGCGCGTTGGTCAATTGCCAGTTCGCGGCGCAGGGTGAAGCGGTGCCCTGCCCCGCTCTGGTTGCTATCGGGCGCCACGGTCCAGACATCGTCGCTGATCTGGGCGGCGATAGCCTGGAGCACGGCGATGCCGGGCGCATCCACGCCGTCGTCATTGGTGATGAGGATGCGCAAGGCCATTAGCGGCCGCCGATCGAGGTGAGGCCGCCCATATAGGGCCGCAGCACCTCCGGCACGAGTACCGAGCCATCTTCCTGCTGGTAATTTTCCAGCACCGCGATCAGGCAGCGGCCGACGGCCGTGCCGGAGCCGTTGAGGGTGTGGACAAAACGCGGCGACACCTTTTCGCCAGTGGGACGATAGCGCGCGTCCATGCGGCGGGCCTGGAAATCGCCGCAGACCGAGACCGAGGAAATTTCGCGATAGGTGTCCTGGCCGGGCAGCCAGACTTCCAGGTCATAGGTTTTCTTGGCGCCAAAGCCGAGATCGCCGGTGCACAGGTTCATGACGCGGTAATGCAGGCCCAGCTTTTGCAGCACGGTTTCGGCGCAGGTCAGCATGCGCTCGTGTTCGTCCACCGAGGTTTCGGGCGTGGTGATCGACACCATCTCGACCTTGTTGAACTGATGCTGGCGCAGCATGCCGCGCGTATCGCGCCCGGCCGAGCCGGCTTCGGAGCGGAAGCATGGCGTCAAGGCGGTAAGGCGCAACGGCAGCTCTTCTTCGCTCAGGATGGATTCGCGGACCATATTGGTCAGCGGCACTTCTGCGGTGGGGATAAGCGCAAGGCGGCCATCACCATGCGGTGCGAAGAAAAGATCATCCTCGAACTTGGGCAACTGATTGGTGCCAAACAGTGCGTCATCCTTCACCAGCAGCGGCGGTTGGACTTCGAGGTAGCCGTGCTCATTGGTGTGCAAATCGAGCATGAACTGACCCAGCGCGCGTTCGAGGCGGGCCACCTGCCCTTTCAGCACGACAAAGCGGCTGCCGGAGAGTTTGGCCGCGATTTCGAAATCCATATTGCCATTGGCGGCAACGCCGACTTCGTAATGCTCCTTAGGGGCAAAGGCGAAGCTGGGGCGTGGCGCGCGGAGTTTGGCGGCGGTTTCGGGCGAGCCGTTGCGGCCGAAATATTCGACATTGCCGGCTTCGTCGGTGCCATCGGGCACATCATCGAAGGCAATGTTGGGCAGGACCGACAGGGCGTTGCGCAGTTCGAGTTCGACGGCGCGTTCCTCGGCTTCGCCGGCCGGAATTGTGTCCTTGAGGCGGGCGACTTCGGCCATCAGTTCGCCGGCCTTGGCCTCGTCCTTCTGTGCCTTGGCCTGGCCGATCTGCTTGGAGAGGGCGTTGCGCTTCTCCTGGGCTTCGTTGAGGCGAACAATGATGTCACGGCGGCGGTCATCGATGGCCAACAAATCAGCCGAGCGCGTGACGATGCCCTTGCGGCGGGACAGAGCCGCATCGAAGGCTTCGGTGTTGGCGCGGATCCATTTGATATCGAACATGTTCAGCCGGGGACACGGCCCCGCCTCTAGCTTGGGCCCGGTGGGCCGACGACGATGTTGGATGCATGTCTAAGGATGCGCGGTGGAAGCTGCAATGGTTTTAACCGCGACGTAGCCCCACTCGCGGTGTCATTCCGGCGAAGGCCGGAACCCAGCCTGAAATGATGCAGAGTACTACGATCTCGGGATGGGCCCCGGCCTGCGCCGGGGTGACATCGCGTATGTGGCGCGTTTTGGATACTATTCCGACGCAGCTTCGTCCGCAGCAGCCCGTGCCGCCTCATCCCGCGCCCGGCGGCGTTCCACCAGCCGCACGGAGATAATCGAGATTTCGTAGAGTAGGTACATCGGTACGGCCAGGCCGATCTGGGAGATCGGATCGGGCGGCGTAATGAAAGCCGCGAAGATCAGGATGCCGACCACGGCGTAGCGGCGGCCATGGTTCAGCATCTTGACGTCGATCAGGTCGATCTGAGCCAGCAGGGTCAAGACGACCGGCAATTGGAAACAGACGCCGAAGGCCAGAATCAGCGTCATGGCGAAGCCGAGATATTCCGACGCGCTGGTCATCATCTCGATGTGGTCGGTCTGCATGCTGGCGAAGAAATGCAGCGCCATCGGCAGAACGGCGAAATAAACCAAGCACCCACCGAGGAAGAACAGTACCGGCGTGGCGACCAGATACGGAATGAAGGCGTGGCGCTCGTGCTTATAGAGGCCGGGGGCCACGAACATGTAAATCTGGCTGGCGACGATGGGGAAGCCGAGGAAGATGGCAGAGAACATCGCCACGTTGAGATAGGTGAAGAACTGTTCCTGCGGCGCCGTGGTGATGAGTTTGGTGCCGGGCAGCACCCTGAGATAGGGCTGCAGCAGCAAATCATAGAGCTGGCCGGCAAAAATGAAGCAGCCGATCATCAGGATGACCAGCGCGATTGCCGAATAGATCAGCCGCTTGCGCAGCTCGATCAGATGCTCGAGCAGCGGCGCTTCACTGCCGGCGAGTTCATCGACGGGTTCCTTGGACTTGTCTTCGAGCAGTTTTGCGTCGGCCATGGTTTATTCGGTTCCGGCTTTCGCGGTGGGTGTCTTGGGCTTGCGCGGGGCGCGGGCCCGTGGGGTCGGGGCGGCCGGCGAATCGGCAGGCTCGGTGGGCAGGACCGGAACGGTATTGCCGGACGCGACCTTGGGGGTACGCTTCTTGGCCACTGGCTTCATGTCGATCGGCTGCGACTCGGCTGGCGCCGGCACGGCGTCGAGAATCTTGAGGTCGCTAGTGATGACCTTGCTGGTCGGCGCGGCCTTGGCCTTGACCGGAGCCTTCTTGGCCACAGCCTTTTTGACGGCCGGGGCTTTCGGCGTGATAGCCGCCTTGACCGGAGTCGGCGCAGGAACGGGTGCTGGCGGCGTCATGCCGGCCTGGGCGCGGATCTCGTCGACCACGCTTTCAACCTTGGGATCGGCGGGCTTGATCAGGCCGCTGGGCTTGACCTCGCCCGTCGCCGTCATGGCGTTGAAATCCTTGCGGATCTGGTCGGTTGTCTGCTTGAGGGGCTGGGTGATGGCGTTGCGCAGGTTGCGCACTTCATCGAGCCCGGTGGTCTTGTTGATCTCGCGCTGGAACTCGTTGCCCATGCGGCGGATCTGGCCGGTGAGCTGGCCCAGGCGCTTCATGACGACAGGCAAGTCCTTCGGACCGATGAAAATCAACGCCGCGACGCCGATAACCAGCATCTCTGTCCAGCCTAAGCCGAGCATATGTTCTTATTCCTTGATGACCCAGCGGCCGGAAACCGGCCGCTACGAACATGGGCGCGCTTAGGCGTCCTTGCTGCGATCGACTTCGCGAGCATCGATATCGGCGGTCGTCGTGGTGACGCGTTCCGCCGGCTTCTCGTCGTCTTTCATGCCCTTCTGGAAGGCCTTGATGCCGGTGGCGACTTCACCCATGACGCCGGAAATCTTGCCGCGACCGAACAGCAGGATGACGACGACGGCGACGATCAGTATGCCCCAAATTCCTGGCGCGTGCATTTTTCAGGCTCCCTTGAACTTCTTCAGAACGCGATACATCGATAGGTAGGATGAGAAATAGGTTTAATCGCGCCCTAACACAAGAACGTGTTGGCAATCCGCTTAATTGCCAGCGTCGTCCTCCAAATCGGGGCCGCCGTCAAGGTCGTCCGGATCGAGCGGATCCTCGTCCTCACGCAGAGCGCCGTCGAAGGGCAGCGGGATTTGCAGCGTGGAGGGCAAGCGCCCCGACAGCAGGCCCGCGCCCTTGAGTTCCTCAAGGCCTGGCAGATCGCCGAGGCTCTCCAGCCCGAAATGATCGAGAAAGGCATCGGTGGTGCCATAGGTCACCGGGCGGCCCGGGGTGCGGCGGCGGCCGCGCATGCGCACCCAGCCGGCCTCCATCAGCAGATCGAGCGTCCCCTTACCGGTATCAACACCGCGCACTTCGGTTATCTCGGCCCTTGTGGCGGGCTGGTGATAGGCGATGATCGACAGCGTCTCGAGCGCCGCGCGCGACAACGGACGGGTCTCATGGCTTTCGCGGCGCAGCAAAAAGCCCAGATCGTCGGCGGTGCGGAACGCCCATTTGTCGCCACGGCGCACCAGATTGACGCCACGGGGCGCATAGCGGCGGGCGAGTTCGGCCAAAAGCATCTCGGCATTGGCGCCCTGCCCCAGATAAATTTTCATATCGGCCGGCGCCAGCGGTTCGGCTGAAGCGAACAGCAGCGCTTCGAGAATGCGCAGGTTGCGCTCGGCCACCTCGGCGTGGTCGTCATGATCGTCGTTCACCGCGGGTCACTCTTGCTGCGGCGCATGAAGAGCGGACCAAACACCTCGGTCTGGCGCAGGTCGATCTTGCCCTGGCGCACCAGTTCGAGGCTGGAGGCGAAGCTGGATGCACGCACTGTGGCGCGTTCCCCCGGTGTGGTGAGGTATTCGGCGAGGTAACTATCCATCGGCACCCAATCGAAGCTGTCGCCGATCAGGCGCTGGAGAATATCGCGGGCATCCTGCAACGACCACACGGTGCGTACGAAGGGGGAATAATCAGTCGAGATGCCGCGCTCGCGATTGGTGGCGTAGGCCTTGAGCAGGTCGAACAGGCTGGCTTCCCAAATATTATTGCGCGCGATCTCGATCGGCTCGGGCGCGCCGCGGACAAAGACCTGGACATCGAGGCGCGGGCGATTCATCAACTGGTTGGCGGCGCGGCGCATGGCTTCGAGCCGCTTGAGGCGGAATTGCAGCATGGCGGCCAGCATTTCGCCGGAGGGTTCGTCGTCGTTGGGCGCCTGGGGCACCATCAGGCGCGATTTGAGATAGGCCAGCCAGGCAGCCATCACCAGATAATCGGCGGCGACCTCGATGCGCTGCTCGCGCACGGTCTCGATGAAGGCGAGATACTGCTCGGCTAAAGCCAGAATGGAAATGGCGGCCAGATCGACCTTCTGGCGGCGGGCCAGATCGAGCAGCAGGTCGAGCGGACCTTCGTAGCCGTCGACATCGACATACATGACGTCGTCCGCAGCCGGAGGCGCGGGAGCATCGAACCAATCGGTCGGAGCACTCGTCATGGGGAAAGGGGCCGCAGGTTAACTACCGTGCGAAGCTTGGCCGCTGGGACCAGAGGCGTCAAGCGTAGTGGGGCGGGCAAATGCCCTTGCCCCAAGGCAAATTACATGGCGAGGCAATCGCCGCCGCTGGCAACGACGCTGGCGCAGAACTGCGCTGCGCTGGCCTGCGAGGCGGCGGGAACGCGAACCCGGTAATAGGTGCCACGTTCGCCCAGATCGGCGCGCGTGATTTCAAGCTTTGCACCGTTAAGCAGCGACGCATAACGCGCCGACAGGTCGTTGGCCACCTGCTGGGCAACCTCGGGCGAGCGCTGCGAGGAGAGTTGCGCGTAGGCGGCGGCGTTGCTGGTCGGCTGGGCCGGAGCGGCTGCCGCCTGCTGGGTATTGGCGCTGGGAGCGGCCAGATTTTGCGCCGGAGCCGGCGTTGGCAGGCTCGCCTGCGGTGCGTCCACGACGGCGGTCACCGGACCCGTGGCCGGCGCATCGCCAACCGAGGCAGGGCGAGCATAGGGAACCGGAGCGGTTTTGCCGGCGACAGGGGCGCCAGCGGGATCGACTACGGCGATTTCAGTGCCGGGCACCAGCGGCGTCACCGGCGCGGCTGCAACAGGCGCGGGGGCAGCCACCGGAGCGGGTGTTGGTTCAGTGGCATTGGCGCTGGCGAGCAGCGACGGACTGGCGGTTCCGGCGCCCGGAACGGCCGGCACATTGGGACGATCGACGGGCAGGATGGCGGCGCCCGCGACGCTGTCTTCGCCGCTGACGATCGAGCCGTCGGGGCGGACGGTCACGGTACGGACCTTGCGGTTGGCCAGGCCTTCGTCGGTGACAGCGGCGGTCGGCGGAATGGCGGTGACTTCATTGACGTCGGCCTGGTCGCGCGACACCAATTGTTCCTCGGCGCCGGGGACGACGCCGTCCATTTCGTTGAATACGATGGACTGCTGTAACTGCTCGACGGGACCCTTGGCTTCAGGGACCTGCTTGATCGGCGCGGTATCGGCCACGAGAACCGGCGCGGGACCATCGGTGCCGCCGAGGCCGAGCACGGAATAGAGGCCGAAGCCGGCGGCCAGCAGCAGTGCGACGGCGACCAATGGGCCAGCGAAGGCCCGAAGCATGCCGGAGCGACGCGGCGCCCGATCCCGGCGGCGCTGCGGCTCCTCCATGGCCACTGCGGACCGATCGTCTTCGTGGTTGACCCAGCCGATTTCGGCGCCGGTCGCGGCCGCGGCGGCCAGAATGGTCTCGTCGGCGCTCGATACCGCGTGGGGCACGGGCTGTTGAGGCATCGTGGGCGTCGCGAGGCTACGCAAGGCGGGCGCGGCAGGCGGACGGGGCTGTGGCTGCTGATCGCGGTCGTTGTCGAGTTCGACACGGACGGCGCGGCCAATCAGGCTTTCGATTTCGTCGATCGGATCGCGACCGGATTCGAGGTCATTGGCGGGCGGGGCCATGGTCGGTTCGACCGGCACCGGCGACAGGTAGCCATGCTCGGCGCGCGGCTTGGGAGCCACTGGCTCAGGCGTTGGCGCAGCAGCTAATGGAGCCGGCGCCACAGGAGGAGCGACGTTGGCAGCGGGCGGCGTCGTGCCCAAGCCGAACACCGGCGGAATACGGAATGTGTCGCTGGCAGCATTTTCGGCCTTGTGCAGCGGCGTCAGATTGACGGGCCGCAGTGCGGGACGGGACTGGACCGGGCGATCCGTCAGATTGGGCGTGACCGCCGTCGGCGCCCACGACGCAACCTTGGGTGGCTCGCTGGCCTTTGCGGGTTCCGGGGCCTTTACCGGCTCGGGCGCTGCAGCCACATTCTGCGCGGGCGCAGGTTGGACCGGAGCAGGTTCGGCAGCGGGCGCGGGCGCGGCGGCCGCAGCCATGTCGCCGCGTAGCTCGGCGGCGATCAGATCGGCGATAGCATCGTGCTCATCGGCGGCGAGAAGTCCCGCCGCCGGCGCCGGGGCAGATTCAGCCGAGGCCTGCGACTGCGGGGTGGACTGCTGCGACGGCTCGTCGAAATTAAAATCGAAATGGAATGGTGCGGGCTCGTCCGCGCTGGCCGCTTCCGGCGCCGGCACGGGCTGCGGGGGCGTCGCCGCGACCGGTGCGGGAGCGAAGGACGGTTCTTGGCGCGGAATCGTAGCCACCGGCTCGGCGCCGCGGCTGAAATCGAAGCGTGGGGTCAGGCCCGCGGGAGCGGGCTCGGCTGCTGGCGACGGCGCGGTGCCGGGAATGCGCACGGCGAATGGGGTCACCTGGCCTTCGGGCGAAGGGGCAGTAACCGGCGTCGGGCGCGCGGAAAAATCGGGAGCAGGCGTGGCATTCTGCGGCGGCTTAACGTCCTGGCGGTTCCCGTGAGCATCCTGGGCCATCAGCTTGGACAGCTCGGCGATCAGATCGTCCGAAGAATTCGATTCGTTGGACATCTGCTGCGGTTTGCCTGTCGTCATGTTAGCAGCACCCTCTAAAGTTGCTGAAACGGCGCCCATTCCGGGCATTTTTCGCCAATCATCACACTATTGCGCCCGAATTATGAAAGCTCATCGGGCGCAGACACGCCTAATATTGTCAGGCCATTGACGATGACCTGACGGACGGCGTTGACCAGGGCCAGTCGTGCCAAAGTCAGCTTTGGATCTTCAACGTTAACAAAGCGTAACTGCACATCGTCCTTGCCCTTGGCCCAGAATCCATGAAACGCGGCGGCCAGATCATGTACATAGAATGCAATACGATGGGGCTCATGCGCAATAGCGGCTGCGGTGACGGTTCGCGGCCATGCAGCGAGCACCCGGACCAGGTCCAGTTCGGCGCTGGTGACGATGCGTTCGATCTCGGCAACCTTGAGCGCCTCCGCCGAAAAATCTAGCGCTGGCAGCTCTTTACCGGCATTGCGGAAGATCGAGAAGGTCCGAGCGTGGGCGTACTGGACGTAGAACACCGGATTGTCGCGGGTCTGCTCCTTTACCAAAGCAAAGTCGAAGTCCATCGACGCATCGTTCCGCCGGAACATCAGCATGAAGCGAGTCGCGTCGGCGCCGACTTCCTCGACCACGTCGGCCAGGGTGACGAGGTCGCCGGAGCGCTTGGACATCTTGAACGGCTCGCCGTTCTTCATCAGCCGCACGAGCTGGCAGATGCGCACATCCATGTCGGCGGCATCGAGCGAGACGGCCTTGACCGCTGCCTGCAACCGCTTGACGTAGCCCGAGTGATCGGCGCCAAGCACGTTGATCATGTGCTTGAAGCCGCGGATGAATTTGTTGCGGTGATAGGCGATGTCGGCGGCAAAGTAAGTGTATGAGCCGTCCGACTTGATCAGCGCCCGGTCGACGTCATCGCCGAAATTGGTGGCGCGGAAGAGGGTCTGCTCTCGGTCCTCATAGTCGCCATCGGTGTCGCCGCCCTTGGGGCGGTCCAGGTGGCCCTGATAGACCATGTCCTTGGAGCGCAGCCATTCGAGCGTGAGGTCGATATCGCCCCCCTGCCCGTGCAGCTGCCGTTCCGAGAAGAACACATCGTGATGGATATTGAGCAGAGCCAGATCGGACTTGATCAGCTCCAGCATGGCCACAAGGACGCGGTCCTTGACGATAGCGGTGGCCTCAGGCTCGGGCATGGCCAGCAGCTTGGTGCCAAATTCGGCCTTCAGCGCCTGCCCGACGGGCACTAGGTAATCGCCGGGATAGAAGCCGGACGGGATTTCAATGGTCTCGCCCAAGGCTTCCCGATAACGCAGGAATGTCGAGCGGGCGAGCGTGTCGATCTGGCTGCCGGCATCGTTGATGTAATATTCGCGCGTCACCTCATAGCCCGAATAGGCCATGAGCGAGGCTAGCGTGTCGCCGAACACGGCGCCGCGGGTGTGGCCGACATGCATGGGGCCTGTTGGGTTGGCCGAAACATATTCGATGTTCACGGCTTCGCCGCCGCCCAAATTGGAGCGCCCGTAGTCGGCGCCCTGGGCCGCGATGGAGCGCAGCACCTGGTGCCAGATGGCGTCGGCCAGGCGGAAATTGATGAAGCCGGGACCGGCGACTTCGACCGAGGTCACATCGGCGTCGTGCTTGAAATGCTCGACCAGAGCCGTGGCCACTTCGCGCGGGTTCTTGCCCAGTGGCTTGGCCACGACCATGGCGGCATTGGTACTCAGATCGCCATGGGCGGCATCGCGCGGCGGCTCGACCACGATGCGGGCCAACAACTCGGCGCCGACTTCGGGGTAGAGAACCTGGAGCGCATTAGCGACCCGCGAGGCAAAAAGAGCGAAAACGTCCATGATAAACCTGACTGTGTAAGTCTGGCCGGGTTAACGGAATTCCGGACGAGCGTCAAACAGGCGGGCATATTCGTCCAAGGCGTAGGGGTCGGTCATGCCGGCGATGAAGTCAGCAGCCACGCGGGCCAGTGCGTCGGGTGACGATTCGACTTGCGCAGCGATACCCCAGCGGCCCGGCAGGTCGCGGGTGGCGATGTAGCGATCGAACAGCGCCCCGACGATTGCCTCGCCCTCGCGCACCGGAACCATCACCGAAGGGTGGCGATAGACGCGGTCGAACAGGAACTGCTTGAGGCCCCGTTCGGCTATTGTTGTTTCCGGAGAAAATGACACCAGCGTCCGGCCTGCATGGCGAACGTCGTCGGGGGTGACCACGCCACTGGCAGCAATATTGGCGCGAGTGGTGCTGATGACGTCCTCGATGGAGCGGGTGATCAGCCGCCGCTGGATTTCGTGCGCCTGCCGCTTGGGGGCGACGTCGGGATAAAGCGTCACGACCTCGCGCACGATGGGGCCTGCCCAAGGCACATCGGCCAGATCATCGAGGACGATGAGCCCGGCGCGCAGAGCATCGTCGATATCGTGGGCGTTGTAGGCGATATCGTCGGCGATAGCGGCGGTCTGGGCTTCGAGCGAGGCATGGGTGGACAACAAGAGGTCGGCGCTGGCCGGGATGTCGTCCAGGCCGGCGGGCAGGCCTTCCTGGGCGTATTTGCCGAAGGGCGCGCCGTCGGGCGTCAGCAGCGGACCATTGTGCTTGAGAATGCCTTCGAGCGTTTCCCAGGTGAGATTGAGGCCATCATGCTCGGCGTAGCGATTTTCCAGCCGTGTAACGACGCGGATGGCCTGGATATTGTGATCGAAGCCGCCGAACGCGGCCATCTTGTCATGCAGCA
This sequence comes from Devosia sp., assembly GCF_028290435.1. Lineage (GTDB taxonomy): Bacteria > Pseudomonadota > Alphaproteobacteria > Rhizobiales > Devosiaceae > Devosia. The sequence continues at coordinate 95,329 of NZ_JAQGJV010000003.1, forward strand.
CGCGCTCGCCGGCATGGCCGAACGGGGTATGTCCGAGGTCGTGTGACAGGGCGACGGCTTCGGCAAGGTCCTCGTCCAGATGCAGGGCACGGGCGATGGAGCGGGCCATCTGGCTGACTTCAAGCGTGTGGGTCAGCCGATTGCGATAGTGGCGACCCTCATGCTGCAGGAAGACCTGGGTCTTGTGCTGCAGCCTGCGGAATGCGGTGGAATGGATGATGCGGTCGCGGTCGCGCTGGAATTCGGAGCGGGTCGGGCTCGGTCCGGTGCTGTAAAGGCGGCCGCGCGATTGTTCGGGATTGCTCGCGTAAGAAGCTCTATCGTCCATATGCGATGAAGGCCCTTTCCATTCCGCGCAAGAGTTACTATTTTAGCCTGACCGTTCTGTCATTACCAAACGGCGTGGACATCCAGATGACCGAAGCTGCACTTGCACTCCCCAATGTCGTATTGACCGATCGCGCCGCCAAGCGCGTGGCCCGCATTCTCGCCAAGGAGCCCGAAGGCACGGTGTTGCGCATCTCCGTCGCTGGCGGCGGTTGTTCGGGTTTCCAGTACGAATACAATCTGGTGCAGGAAACGCCTGCCAATGACGACACCGTGTTGGCCAAGAACGGCGCCACGGTGCTGATCGATGCGATGAGCCTGGAATTCATGGGTGGCTCGGAAATCGATTTTTCCGACGACCTGATCGGCCAGTCATTTCAGATCAAGAATCCGAATGCGGTCGCATCCTGCGGATGCGGCACGAGTTTTGCCGTTTAGGCATTGAAACCGTGACCATCAGGCCATAGCGTCTCGCCGCAAAAGCGGGGAGCGAAAATGGGCTTGGTGAAACGTGTAGACGCGGCAATCGACGCGGCTTTGGTAGGCCGCGTAGTCGGATGCGTGATCCTCATCAACAAGGACGGCAAGGAAATCTACGCCCGGGCGGCCGGCTTTGCCGATCGCGAGGCCGCTGCGCCGATGGCGCGCGATTCGATTTTCCGCCTGGCCTCGGTGACCAAGCCGATCGTGGCGACGACGGTGCTGCGGCTGGTCGATCTTGGCCTGATCGGGCTGAACGACCGCGTGACGCGCTATCTTCCGTGGTTCACGCCTGCCAATCCGGACGGCAGCCTTGCGGATATTCGCATCCGGCACCTCCTGAGCCACACGTCGGGCCTGGCCTATGACCTGCTCCCGCCAGACGCGACTTCAGGCACGTCGGGCGTTGTCAATTCGCTGAAACAGACGCTGACCAATATTGCGAAGGTGAAGCTGGCTTTCGCGCCGGGAACCGGATGGACTTATGGTACCAGCATCGACGTCCTCGGCGGCGTATTAGCGGCGATCAACGGCTCCGATGTCGAGGACGCGCTTGCGGCTTACGTCACCGAACCGCTGGGCATGACCGACGCGCATTTCTACGTCATCGATCCGGCAAGGTTGACGGCCGCCTATGCCGACGGCAATCCACCAGTTCGCATGGGTGAGCCCCATATCATGCGCAACGATGAGGGGACTGTGGTCGGCACCTTCTCGCCCAGCCGCATGCTCAATCCTGCCGCGCCGCAGAATGGCGGCTCCGGGATGGCGGGGACGGCTGACGACGTGATGAAGCTGCTCGAGGTTTATAACGGCCGGCCGGGCCTGCTGGATCCTGCGACGGTGACAATGGCTTTGGCCAATCAGATAGGCGAGCTGCCACGGCGGGCACACGATGCCGGGAAACGTTTCGGTTTCATCGGCGCCGTGCTGGACGATCCCCAGGCTGCCGGCAACCCGGCGCCCAAGGGCACAGTCGACTGGGGCGGCGTCTGGGGCCATAACTGGGTGGTCGACCCGCTCAATCGCATGACGATCGTGACCTGCACCAACACCACCTTCGAAGGCTGCAACGGCCCCTTCCGTGACGACATCCTGCGGGCGGTTTATGCCTGACCGGTTTACGGTCCGCGCGGCGATGGCTAGGGTTTGAGGCAAGTAGAGGAATCAAGCGTATGCGCATCGCCACCTGGAATATCAACGGCATCAAGGCGCGGCTGGAATTGCTGGTGAAATGGCTGGCCGAGGAAAAGCCGGACATCGTTTGCCTGCAGGAGATCAAGACCGTCGACGAGGGCTTCCCGCGCGCCGAAATCGAGGCGCTGGGCTACAATGTCGAAACCCACGGGCAAAAGAGCTGGAACGGCGTCGCCATCCTGTCGCTAGTGAAGTTCGACGAGGTGACGCGCGGGCTACCTGGCGATGATGCAGATGAGCAGGCGCGGCTGATCGAGGGCGTGTTCTCGGTCGAAACCGGCGCGATCCGCGTCTGCAACATCTACCTGCCCAACGGCAATCCGGTGGATACCGAGAAATTCCCCTACAAACTTCGCTGGATGGAGCGGCTGACGGCGTTCACCGAAGGCCGTCTGGCACTGGAGGAGCCCTTCATCCTGCTCGGTGACTTCAACCTGATCCCCGCGCCGATCGACGCGCATGACCCGGAAGCCTGGTGGGGCGACGCCCTCTACCGCCCCGAAAGCCTGGAACGTTTCCGCACCCTGAGCAATCTGGGCCTGACCGATGCCCTGCGGGCGATAACAGCGGGGCCGGTCTACACGTTCTGGGATTTCCAGGCCGGTGCCTGGCGCCGCAATGCCGGCATCCGCATCGACCACCTGATGCTGTCGCCCCAGGCGGCCGACCGGCTGGATGGTGTGACTGTGCACAAGGACGTGCGCGGCTGGGACAAGCCGAGCGATCACGTGCCGGTCGAGGGCCAGTTTAGCTTTTAGGACGCGCTGTCGTCTTCCATCGGCCGGCCGTAGGCAGCATGAAACGCCGCGCTGAGGTCGTCAAACTTCACGGCCACCACGGTCTCCGGCAGGTGATAGGTGATACTTTCGTCATTCCATACGAGTTTTAGCAATTTGCCATCAGGCGTGAGGAAGGCCTGGGGACCATCACCCCAACATGACACCAGAACGCCCGGAATATCGTCCGTGGCCGGAATAAAGACTGGAAGCATGGCATCCCCCTTACTCCGATGCTTTACAACCCGCCGAACTGCGTCCCGAGTGTATCAGCCATCTTCACCGCATCGCTGCGCTGATCGGCTGTCGCCACCGACATGGCGCGGTTGAGCAGTTCATCGACCCAATCGGCGTCGGCAGTGCCCGCGACACGCTTGTGCGCCAGCGTCAGCCACATCAGTCCCTCGACCGGCTGCGGTGCCAGGCCCTGAATGCCGTTAAACAATAGATCACCGAGCTTGGCCTGAGCCAAAGCATGGCCCTTACGAGCGGCAAGCGAGAACCACCGGGCGCTCTGCAGCGGATTGATGCCGAGGCCGCCTTCTTCCATATACAGCTCACCGACACGGTATTGCGCATCGGCGTCGCCAAAATAAGACGCGGCGTGCAATAGCAGCGCGTGCGAGCGGTTGGCGTCGGCCTGGATGCCGGCTCCCGGCAGGCCATCGCGATAATATTCGCCGACCTTGACGAACGACTGAGCGACGATGTCGGCCTCGATGCCTTTAGGCGCCGCGTCGGCGTGCTGATTGGCGATCTGGGAGAAATAGCCGAAGGCCTTGGCCTGGTCTTTTTCCACGCCCTCGCCGTTTTCATACATGGTGCCGAGCTGCCACATGGCCATGGGCTGGCCGGCATCAGCCGCATCCTCGAGCGCGCCGAGCAGGTCGTCGCGCGATACACCGCCGCCTGCCCCGTCAAGCATGTTAGCCATGCCGAGGGCGGCGTCGGCCGCTGTCTGCGCATAAGCGGGTGCCATTGTGACCGACATGGTCATCATGATCAGCGCCGCCGTAGCGGAAATCAGGGATTGGTCCCTAATGACCCGCATCATACTCCTTTTGCCAGCCCAAAGGCCGGCGAACTTTCCATCGAGCCTGCGCGGCTTCCGTTCGCTGCGCATCGCGCCCCGCTGGGCGCGTATATCGCTCGTCATTTTTGCCGAACCCTCGGCCGGAATGGCAGAGCGGGTTCGCGTTAAGACATTAGTAAACTGCGTTTGTGACCGCATTTGAGCCGACCACTTCACCGGCTCGCGATCGCGTCCGACGAAGCGGCCAAAGCCCGTTTGCCAGTGCCTCAATACACGGTCATTCCGTTTATCAGCATTCCCATTCAACCCCTTGTCGTTCAATCGCAAATAACGATCAAGAAAAGCGGCCATCTCGTCTGGATGGGCGTGAACTGCAGTGAGGATGGCCCGCTGTCGAACCAGTCCCCAGATGCCACCCGCCAATCGCGTTGTCATTCTGGTTTAGGGTCAGATTGTGGCGGGAAACATCGCCAAATGATTGACGACAGGCGTGTGAAAATGGAATCGCAAGGGCTGTTGCGGAATCGTCACAGAAGTTGAATGGAGGATGAACGAAATCCGTTCAAACCGAGGTCGATTTCTAAAATCTACAGCCAGCGCTTGCCGCGCATCCACCACACGATACCGAGCGAGATCAGCAGCAGGCCGACGCAGACGCTCCAGAACGAGTGGGAATTGTCCGAGAACGGAATGCCCGCGACGTTCATGCCGAGCACGCCAGTCAGCAGCGTCAACGGCATGAACACCACGGTGACGGCGGCGAGGATCAGCATGGTCTTGTTCATCTGCTCGGCGCGGGCATCGATGATCTGTTCGTGCACCAGCACGGCGCGTTCGGACATGGCCTGCAGCTCATCCCCGATGCGCGCCGCCCGCGCCGAGGCCTCGCGCAGGCGCAGCCGGTCGCGCGTGGTGAAGAAGCTGAGGTCCTCGATTTCGAGCGTATTGAGCATGTCACGTTGCGGCCAGACCAGGCGGCGGAAGCTGATCAGCGTACGCCGCAGGTGCGAGAGCCGATTTTGCGCCTGGGAAGAATGCTGAACGATCAGCGTTTCCTCGATATCGTCCAGCTTGTCGCCCAGCATTTCGATCAGCGGTTCGAGCCGATCGGCGGCGCGCAGACCGAGCCGGGCCACCAGGTCAGCGGGTGATACCGGCGCGTGATGAGATTGCTCCCAGTGGGTGATCCCGAGAAATTCGGGGATGTTCAGCTCCGAGGAGATGATCACCCTGCCCTTTTCGATCCACAGCGTCATCAATTGGCGGCCGATGTCGTCGGGCTCGGCGCCTGGACGGGCGACGCGCATCACCACCATGGCGCGATCATCGAGCACGATGCAGCGCGAGCGGGTGCTGGGCACGGTCAGCAGATCGGCATTGAACGGGCCGAGTTCGCCCTTGAGCCAGACTTTGAAGGCCGGCTCCTTGGATTTGCCGCTGACCACAATGAAACCCCGTGCGGGCACCACCGGCTTGTCCGCCGATGGCACCTGGCGCACGACACCCCCCTTGCCATCAAAGATCAGCAGCATGGCCGCGCCGATGGTGCCGGCTACTGCCGGGTCGGCCGGTGGCTCGCGCGGGATGTCGTCCATGGTGGTGTTAGCTCAAACGCTTGAGGGCTTCGAGGATATGATCGCGCCGTTCTACGGCCGCTTGACGACGGGCTTTCTGCTCCTCGATCACTTCTTCGGGCGCCTTGGCGACAAACTGCTCGTTACCGAGCTTCTTGTCGATCTGAGAGACCTCGGCGTTGAGCTTGTCGACCTCCTTGGAGAGGCGGGCCTTTTCGACGGCGAGATCGATGAAATCGGCCAGCGGCAGCGCCCAGGTGGCTTCGCCGACGACGAACTGGGCCGAGTTGGCCGGGGCCGTCGCCTGCGGGGTGATATCCTCCAGCCGCGCCAGGCGGGTGATCAGCGAGGTGCCGGCGACGAGGCGAGCCAGCGTCGTTTCCGACGCGCCAACCACGACCAGAGATAGCTTGGCGCTGGCGGGCACGTTCATTTCGCTGCGCACCGAGCGCGCATTGGAGATCACGTCGATCAGCCATGACAGTTCGGCATCGGCATCGGCGTCTTCAAGGCCCGCGAGGTCGGGCCATTGGCCCAGGATCAGCAGGTTCTCGCGCGCCGGGCCGGTCTTGCCAGTTTCGGCCCACAGCTCTTCGGTGACGAAGGGCATGAAGGGGTGCAGGATGGCCAGGATCTGATCGAGCGCCCACGCGGCAGTGGCGCGGGTTTCGGCCTTGGCGGCCTCGTTCTCACCCATAAACACGGGTTTGGCGAATTCGACATACCAGTCGCAGAACGTGCCCCAGACGAAGTCATAGGCAGCATTGGCGGCTTCGTTGAACTTGAAATCCTCGATGCCCTTGGTGACCGCGGCAGCGCCGCGCGCGGTGGCGCCGATGATCCAGCGGTTGAGCGGCAGCGTGGTCGCCTTGGGATCAAAGCCCTCGACGCGGAAGCACTCGTTCATTTCGAGGAAGCGCGCGGCATTCCACAGCTTGGTGACGAAGTTGCGATAGCCCTCGACGCGGCTGGTCGCCAGCTTGATGTCGCGGCCCTGCGCGGCCATGGCGGCCAGCGTGAAGCGCGTGGCATCGGCGCCATACTGATCGATCAGCTCCAGCGGATCGATGACATTGCCCTTGGTCTTGCTCATCTTCTGGCCCTTTTCGTCGCGGACCAGGGCGTGCATGTAGACGGTGTGGAACGGCTCTTCCTCGAGGAATTCCAGCCCCATCATCATCATGCGGGCGACCCAGAAGAAGATGATGTCGAAGCCGGTGACGAGCACATCGGTGGGATAATAGCGACGCAGTTCCGCCGTCTCGTCGGGCCAGCCCAGGGTCGAGAACGGCCAGAGCGCAGACGAGAACCAAGTATCGAGCACGTCGGGATCGCGCCAAATCTCAAACGGCCCACTCTCTGATCGAACATCAAACTTCGAGGGATCACTCTTATCGAATGCCGCGGGCTGCTCAACGACAGCAACCTCAGCGCCGTAGTAGTCCTTGGCCTGTTGGATCGCTTCGGCCTCGTCTATCGCGACAAAGTCTTTCAGTTCAAACGCTGCTGTTCGCCAGAGCGAGCCATCTTCTGACTTCTTTCGTCCGTACCAGACGGGGATGCGATGACCCCACCAAAGCTGGCGTGAAATGCACCAGGGCTTGATGTTTTCCAGCCAGGCGAAATAGGTGTTTTCGTACTGTTGCGGCACGAACTTGGTGCGGCCTTCGCGGACGGACGCCATGGCAGGCTGGGCCAGCACATCGGCCTTGACCCACCACTGGTCGGTCAAGAAGGGCTCGATGACGACGAGCTTGGACTTCTCGTCATGGGGCACCATGATCTTCTTGTCCTCGATGTGATCGAGGCCACGGGTCGGATTTTCTTCCGCCAGCGCCGTCAGGTCGGCCACAATCGCCTTGCGCGCGACGAAGCGATCCATGCCGCGATAGGCGGCCGGGATGAACTCGTCCAGAACGATCGAGCCGTTCGTGGTGAAGACGTTGATCTGCTCGAGATTGTTGCGAACACCGACCTCGAAATCGTTGAAGTCATGCGCCGGGGTGATTTTGACCGCGCCGGTGCCCAGCGTTGGGTCTGCGTATTCGTCAGCCACGATGGGAATGCGTCGGCCCACCAGCGGGAGGTCGACGAATTTGCCGACCAGGCTCGCATAGCGCTCGTCCTCGGGATGCACCGCAATGCCGCTGTCGCCCAGCATGGTCTCGGGGCGCGTGGTGGCGACAATGATATAGTCGCGCGTCTCCCATTCGGTGGGCTTGCCGTCCTCGTCATGGGCGATGGGGAATTGGTAGGTCACGCCATCCGCCAGAGGATAGCGCAGATGCCACATGTGGCCCTTGATCTCGATGTTCTCAACTTCGAGGTCGGAAATGGCGGTTTCCAGCCCCGGATGCCAGTTGACCAGCCGCTTGGCGCGATAGATCAGGCCGCGCTTGTGCAGCTCGACGAACACCTTGGTGACGGCGCGGACCATCTGGTCGTCCGGCGCGCCATTTTCACCCATGGTGAAGCGTTCACGGCTGAAATCGGCCGAGGCGCCGAGGCGCTGCAGCTGGTTGAAAATGGTGCCGCCGCTTTCGGCCTTCCACTCCCAGACGCGTTCCAGGAACTTTTCGCGGCCCATTTCGCGGCGGCCGGGAAGCTGGCGCTCCATCAACTGGCGCTCGACCATCATCTGGGTAGCGATGCCCGCATGGTCCATGCCCGGCTGCCACAGCACGTCCTTCTTCAGCATGCGGTTGAACCGCACCAGGATGTCTTGAATGGTATTGTTCAACGCGTGCCCGATATGCAGCGAGCCGGTAACGTTGGGCGGCGGGATGACGATGGTGAAGGTCTCGGCGCCTTCGGCGGCCCCTGCCCCGGCGGCAAAGGCATTGGCCTTCAGCCAGTCGGCATAGATACGGGTCTCGACGGCGGCGGGCTCGTAGCTTTTTTCGATCATCACGTCACTCACAACGGCAACAACCCGCCAAGTCTGGTGACGCGGCGGGCCGGTTCAAAGGGTTGGGCAGACTTCAAGCAAATGCGCGCCGCAGGGTCAACAGCGACGCGTCATCAGCTCTATATATAGGAAGGCTTCAATCGCCGCGGGAGACGCGAGCGATTTCCTTTTCCACCATGCGCTCGACGACCGATGGCAGGTTTTCGTCCAGCCATTCCTTGAGCATGGGGCGCAGCATGTCGCGCATCAGCGACTCGATCGTGGCGCCGGAATTGCCCAAGCCCATGCGGTTCAGCTTGGTGATCGAGGAGCGGACGGCCGACTGGGTCGCAGGTTCAATCAATTGTTCGGCCATATCGGAGCTCAGGGTCGGATCGGGCATTGGTGCGGCCTGCGCAACCGAAGGCTGCGGCCGGAAGGCAGCGGCGGGCGGCGCGGTGAACGCGGGTTCCTCGGCCTCAGGCTCGAAAGTCGCCTCGGGCTCGGGAGCCAGGAAAGCCGCAAATGAGGTTTCCGGCTCGGGTTCGGCTTCCGGCTCGGCGATATCGAAGGTGATGTCCTCGGCCTCGACCAGTTCGGGCGGAACGAAGGCGCGCGGCGCAAAGGCGATCGGCTCTTCCTCTTCGACCGCGGCGATCGGGTTGAAGCTCAAGCCTGCCATCGGATCATCGTCGTCCTGGTCTTCAAGAATCTGGGAGGACGACAGCGCTAGCGGCTCGATATCTTCGAGCATGTCGTTGAGATCGCGATTGGCAGCGGGGGCCGGCGCCAAGGCCGGCCGGGCCGGAGTTGCCTGCATCGGCGGCGGCGCTGCCTGGGCAGAGGGCCGGCGTGGCACGGTCGCATCGTCGTCAGCAATAATCTGCCGGATAGACGACAGAATTTCATCCATCGACGGCTCTTTGGGGGCAGGCTTATTCATCGGTGCCTCTTACTCACTGCAGACATCGTGCTGGCGGCCATCCGCAACGTGGCCACCTGATTCGTCCCAACCACCTTAGACCGGGCGGGAAGATTAAGGAATCGTGATCGTTCAGAACTGTAGGGTCTTCCACTAAAACTTGTGGCCGGACAATGTCCGGCCACCAATTGTGGATTGCAAATCTTGTCAGCCAGCAAAGCTAGTCGGCGACGGTGCGCAATTCCTGCCACACGTCTTCGACGGTGGAAGTGTAGTTGTCGCCCGATTTGAGCGAGACGGGCAGCTTGAGCTCCGCGGCCGAGAGGCGCCCAGTGGCGGCGATCAGGGTGAACATGGCGATGACCCGGCTGGAGCTGGCCTGGATCAGAGCCTCCTTGGAGGTGGTCAGTTCGGCCTGCGAGTCGAGCACGTCGAGAGTGGTGCGCTGGCCGAGATCACGTTCCTGGATCACGCCATTGAGCACCTGCTGCACCGACGCGACGCTGGCTTCTGCCGAGGTAATCTGGGCAGAGGCATTCTGCAGTGTCGACCAGGAGGTGATGACAGCCTCGCGGACCTCGTCATAGGTCGCCATGGCGTCGACTTCGCTCTTGATCTGCTCGATATTGGCCTTGCGCACGCTGGCGCCAAGCGCGCCGCCGGCATAGATCGGAATGGTCAGCGACAGCTTCACCGAGCCCGCAACACCTTGCTGGCCGGTATTGCCAAAGCAACCGATACCGCAGAGCGAGCCGATCAGGTCCAGGGTCGGGCCGAACGCGGCCTGGGCACCATCGGTGCCCGCTTGGCCTGCGCGAATGGCGGCCTTGGCGCTCAGGATCGCCGGGTGGCGCTCCTCGGCGCTGGCAATAGCGCTGTCGATGCTGGTGGGAATCATGGAGGCGAAACCGACATTGGAAGTCAGGTTGGACGCCTTGTGGCCGACCCAGCGCTGGTAGCTCGCCTGGCTGGTCTGCAGGCTGGCAACCGCGGCACGGTAGGAGGCGACGGCCTGGGCCTGGCGTGCGGTGGCCTGGGCCACATCGATCTTGGTGCCCTCGCCCACGTCGAGACGGTCATTGGCCGACTTCAACTGCGCGTCGTAAAAGGTGATGCTTTCCTGGCGCGACGCGACAAGCTGTGTATCGCGGATGACATTCATATAGGCCTGGGCCACCGAGAGCAGCACGTTCTGCTCGGCATTGCGCAGCGCCTGGCCGCTCAAATCGGACAGCGCACGCGCCTGCTCGATCTGGGCTTCGGTCTTGAAATTGTCGAACAGGGTCTGGTTATAGCTGAGGCCGCCGGTCAGGCCGGTATCGCTTTGAAAACCGCCATTGGCGACCGACCAGCTATAGTCGCCGGTGATGTTGGCGCCGATCGTGGGGCGCTTGCCGGCTTCGCGCAGGGCGATATCCTCGGCAGCGGACTTCACGCTGAGCAACGCCGATTCGATATTGGGGTTGTTGGTGTAAGCGCTGGCCAGCGCCTGAGCCAAGGTTTCCGCTTGCGCCGCGACGGGCAGCGCTCCCAAAGCGACGGCCATGGCCCCCGCCATTAAAACACGCATTGGGTACATGACCAACTCTCCAGTTCCATACTCTTATGCCGCGAGTTGGGCCTTCCGGCCAGCCCTGGCAGTCCTTAGCAAAATTTCAACCGCGAGATAATTGGCTGCCGTGCCTAAGACGCAACAGTATCATCCGCCACGATAGTTAAAAAACGAATTGTTCCGCCGGCCGCGTCGAACTCAGCGGCGGCAGGCTGGCATTGAACTCCGCACGGGCGGTTACCGCAGTGCCGGCCTTCACATAAACATTAGCCACCGCAACAGCACCGTGACGAATCATGGCCACCAGCCGGCCACCGTCCTTGAGCCGCGCAAACAGGGCCTGCGGCACGGTTTCAACCGCGCCCTGCAGCACGATCACGTCGAAAACACCGCTTGCGTCGGCGATCGAGCCGCTGGTCACACGCCCATTGGCGACACCCAGCGAAGCGAGATTTGCATTGGCCACGGAGACCAAAGCCAGGTCTTCTTCCAGCCCCAGCACGTTGGCGCCAAGGCCGGCCAGAACCGCGACCGAATAGCCGGTGCCGGCCCCGATATCGAGCACGTCGTCTCCGGCCTGAACCTCGGCCAGTTGCACCAACTTGGCCAGCAGCGACGGCGGCGCCATGAAGCGCGAACCGGTGCCAAGCGGCTGGGTATCATCGATATAGGCAATGGACTTGCGCGCCTCGGGCACGAACAGTTCGCGCGGCACCCGGCCCATGACCGCCAAAATCCGGCGCTCCGTCACGTGATGGGTGCGCAGTTGATTGTCGACCATCAGTTTACGCGCGAGTTCGTAGTCAACCATTGCGGCGCAGCCCCCTGCCTAGTTCATATGCCGGTTGTGAATATCCCCCGCGTCGTGCGCTTGCAAGCTGGTGTTACAAGGGCGCGACAAAAAGGCTGTGCGATTGAACCATATCGGCCACGCGCAAGATAGATAGGATCAGAACTTGATTCCGGATTTTGCCGTAACACCTTGATCCATCTCACCCCGACAGTGTCTGCACCTTGCGCAAAGCGGGGAACATGCGAGCCCATGCCAGCACGATCAGGATGGTACCCACGCCACCGAAAATGCCGGCGTCGACCGGGCCCAGCAGGCCCGCGACCATGCCGGACTCGAATTCGCCGAGTTGGTTGGAGGCGCCGATGAACAGCGAATTGACCGCATTGACACGGCCGCGCATCGCATCGGGCGTCAGCAACTGCACCAGGGAGCTGCGGATGACCACGCTGACCGTGTCGGAAGCCCCCAGCACTACCAGCAACGCCACCGACAGGATGATATTGGTCGAGAGCGCGAAAATGATGGTGGCGACGCCGAACACCGCCACGGCGATCAACATGGTCTGCCCGACATTGCGTTCGAGCCGATGCCGCGCCAGCCAGATCGACATCGAAAACGCCCCGATGGCCGGCGCCGCGCGCAGGAAGCCCAACGCCCAGGGCCCCGCATGTAAAATATCGCGCGCAAAGATCGGCAGCAGCGAGGTAATGCCGCCCAGCAGGACGGCGAACAGGTCCAGTGACAAGGTGCCCAGGATAATCGGCCGGCTCTTTATAAAGCCCACGCCCGCAAAGACCGATTGCAGCGTCACCGGTTCCCGGTCCTGCACCGCCGCCGGCCGGTGGATGCGGATGACATTGAAGGCCGCGCCCGCGAAGAACAGAGCCGAGACGCCAAATGGTATGACCGCGCCGACGCCATAGAGCAGACCGCCCAAGGCGGGCCCCACAACGATGGCGGCCTGCATGAACGAGGTCGACGTGGCGATGGCCCGTTGCAACATGCTGGCCGGCACGATGCCAGGCAGCAACGCCGCCATGGTTGGCCGCTCGAAGGCGATGGCGCAGCCCAGCACCGCCATGCCGATGTAAATGCCGGTCGTGCCCAGCCAGCCCTGCCACACGCCCAGCGCCATGCTGGCAACGGTGACGGCTTCGATCAATTGGCAGATCAGCCCGATCCGCCGGCGATCGTAGCGATCGGCCACCTGCCCCACCACGAAGGTCAGCAGCAGCACCGGCAGGAACTGCACCAGGCCCACGAGGCCCAGCGCGAAAGCGCTGTTGGTTTGGTCATAAATCAGCCAGCCGACCGCCACGGTGACGCCATTCAGCGCCAGCGACGACAGCACCCGCGACGAGATAAAATGCCGGTATGACCAATTTTGCCGCAACAGCGCCGAATCGATCAGCACGGGATCAGCATCATTGGTCGATGGCATCGCGGTCCTCATTGTTACCGCAGCTATGAGCGCAAAAACGGCGGCCACCAATACCACTTTGGGCATGCCCCGATCACAGTTGCGGATGGCCCGGCCGCCGTGCACGGATGCGGGCCGAGCGCCGGCAGATCATCGCTCATCAGAAAATCGCCGATTGGCATTCCGACATCTTGCATAAACCCCTTGAGCGCCGTACATAGCCCGCCCTAGAGGCCTCGTGGCGGAGTGGTGACGCAGCGGATTGCAAATCCGCGTACTCCGGTTCAATTCCGGACGAGGCCTCCAGACAACTTCACAACAAGTTCAGCTATTTGAATACCGCCCGACTGGTCGCTGTGTCGCCGATCGCGTGCTATTCTGTACCAAAGCACTCTACGCTTTTCCGACGATTTCTCGTGTCCCTCGGCGAATCCACGGCACGCGGAGTGGCGGGCCGCGCAGCCACCCTACCACAGGGGCGGACGCTTTGCTTTTGCAGGTTACCCTCTGGGGTTGCCGAGAAATCTCGGGCACCGTTACATAGGGGACATCACATGAACCGATTGATTTTCGACACTCTGGCGTTTTTGAACGCCTTTATTGCCGTGCTGCTCATCGGGGTTTGCGCATTGGCAGGGTGGAATGCGCCACTGTTCTTCATGGCGAAACCACTTGGACTGATCGTTGGCGGCGGCGTGGGCCTGGTCGCAGCCGCCGTAGTTTGTGGATCATTGGCATTCTTCGCCTTGGTCGAGCGCCACTTGCGCACGATAGCCGAAGGGCAAAGCGCTCCTCGAACAAGCGCCGGCTCACTATCCGGGCAGATCGTCCGCCAAGAGCCCCGGCTATAAAGGCGCTACCTTCCTCATTGCTCTGATGATCGATCAGCTACACACCGGGGGCCGCGATGTCGAATGATGCCAAGTTCAACAGATTGAATGGGCCGCGCCTCAAAGTGCGGCAGATCGACGAACTGGTCGGCTTGGCAAAGGGAATTGCTGCCGACGGCACTCTGGCTAATTCAGAACTGGACTATTTGGTCCGTTGGTTAGTGGCCAACCGTGAGATTACTCAAGACCCAATCGTCGATGGGCTTTATCGACAAATCCAGACGTTGCTAAGTGACGGCGTTTTTACTGATGAGGAACGCGCTGAACTACTCGGTATCCTGCAAGATTTCGGCTCCCCTGCGATGGAAATGGGAGAGCCGATGTTATCCACGGCGATCCCATTTGCAGATCCGCTGCCGACCCTAATGTTTGACGGCAGGCGTTATTGCTTCACTGGCACCTTCAACCACGGCACGCGCGATGTGTGTGAAACAGCCGTCGCCCAGCGCGGCGCGGAGGCCGGCTCGCTGACCAAGAATACAGACGTGCTGGTAGTGGGCCATTATGCGACCGAGTCCTGGCTGCATTCGCCCTACGGGCTAAAGATCATCAAGGCCAAGGGCATGCAGCAAAAGGGTCATCGCATAGCAATTGTTCCAGAAATGCACTGGGCCGCGCACCTCTGACGACTACCGTCCCTATCCCCCTTCCAGGGAGTCGGGATCAGCACGTCGATCGAGGCCAACTTAGTCCGCCGGCCTCGGCACCTTCTTGACCTCTACCCAGTCAGCCATTCCCCCGAGCTTCAGGCTTCCGCTCGATCCGTTTACGTCAAGTTCGCCCACCGGCCTGAACTGCGCGAGGTAGACGTAGAGACCACTTGTCTGCTCCCAAAAGCCATTGCCCTCGATCTCGAAGACGGTGCCGCGTTTGTAGCCCTTCGTCGCGCCTTTGATCTGAACTCGGTCCGTCATCCAAGCCACCTCCGCCAAGACAATTTAATGCAATTGAGCGGCGCTGCAACCGCTGGGTTGTGATGTTCCGATCACTTTGGCATAATGGCGGCAGTATCCGCACCGGGAGAGCAAGATGAAAACCTTCGTGTCCAATCAGAAAGGAGCCGTTCATCAACAGGACATGACGCTTTATGCAATTCCAGTTCCCTTGGGCGAGGTCGCGCGCAAATGCAGGCCCTAGCCGCTTCCTAGACAAACTTTCCTCACCCGCCGACGAGTCGGCGCAAGACGCAGCTTCCGAACGGCGAGACTCCGCCGCGCGGTTCGCGCATGCGCGCAAATTTCTCTCCTATTATAGGCCACACCTGCCGCTGCTCGCGGCCGATCTGGCCTGCGCCTTGCTGGTTGCCGCGACGGCGCTGGCACTGCCGCTTTGCGCCAATTACGTCACCAAGAGCTTGCTGCAATTGCCGCAGGTGCCCGAGGCCATCGGGCAGATTTACCTGATGGGCGGGGTGATGCTCACCATGCTGGCGCTGCAGGTGCTGGCGGTGTTCTTCGTCGATTACCAGGGCCACGTCATGGGCGCCAAGATCGAGAGCGAGGTCCGCAGGCAACTATTCGAGCACTGCCAGAAGCTGTCCTTCGCCTTCTACGACAACCAGCGCGTCGGGCAATTGATGAGCCGTATCACCAATGATTCCCTGTGGTTGGGCGAGCTTTATCATCACGGCCCGGAGGACCTCGCCATTGCGGCGCTCAAGTTCTTCGGGGCGCTGCTGATCCTGTCGTTCATCGATCCGGTGCTGACCGGGCTCATCGCGGCGCTGACACCGTTCGCGGTGCTCTACGCGCTGCATTTCAACCGGCGCATGAATATTGCTCTCCAGGCCAGCAAGGAGCGGATCGCGGCGGTCAATGAACGGGTCGAGGATTCGCTGGCGGGCATCAGAGTGGTCCAATCGTTCGCCAATGAGCGGCTTGAGGCCAGCCGGTTCGACCAAGCCAATGGGCTGTTTCTCGAAAGCCGCAAGGACGGCTATCGCAGCGAGGCGTGGTTCTCCGTCGGGACGGCGACCTTCGCCCAACTGGTGACTGTCCTGGTGATCGTCGTCGGCGCCATTCGGGTGCTGACGGCAGACCTCAGCGTGGCGGACATGCTGACCTTCCTGCTCTGCGTTGCCGTACTGGTCGATCCGGTGGAGCGTCTCGCCAATTTCGTGCGCCTCTGGCAGGAGGGTTATACCGGCTTCGTCCGTGCGATGGAACTGCTCGACGTGGCGCCGGATATCGAGGATCGCCCTGGCGCAGTCGATCTTTCTCGCGCAAGCGGCGCCGTCAGCTTCCGCGACGTCAGCTTCCGCTACAATGAGGACGGCGCGCACGTTCTCAGCAATCTCTCGCTGGAGATCGAGCCGGGGGAATTTGTCGCTCTCGTCGGCCCTTCGGGCGTCGGCAAGAGCACGCTCTGCGCGCTGATCCCGCGCTTTTACGAAGTCACGGGCGGCTCAATCCAGATCGACGGCGTAGATGTGCGCGATGTCAGCCTGGCCTCGCTGCGGCGCAATGTCGGCGTGGTACAGCAGGACGTTTATCTGTTCAGCGGCACGGTGGCGGATAATCTGCGCTATGGGCGTCCCAATGCCAGCGACGACGAGATCGTGGCAGCAGCCATGGCGGCCAACGCGCATGACTTCATCGCCGCCCTGCCCCGCGGCTACGACACCGATATCGGGCAGCGCGGGGTGAAATTGTCGGGCGGGCAAAAACAACGGCTGACCATCGCCCGCGCCTTCCTCAAGGACCCGGCGATCCTGATCTTCGATGAAGCCACCAGCGCCCTGGACAACGAGAGCGAACGTGCCGTGCAGCAGGCTTTGCTCCAGCTCACCAGTGGGCGCACCACCATCGTCATCGCGCATCGCCTGTCGACGGTGCGCAACGCGGATCGCATTCTAATGCTGACTGAGGACGGCATCGCCGAGCAAGGCACACATGATGTGCTGATGGCGGCCGGCAGCCTGTATGCCGCTCTACACGCGGTGCAGGCGAGCATCTGACATAAGCAATCGGCGGCTCCGAGCTCCGGAGCCGCCGACGATGATCGCTAGGCCTGCTGGATGGCCGACAGTTTCCACTCGCTGCCGCGGGTCCGCACGAAGGTCCACAGTTCCGTGGTTTCGGTGGCGACTTCAGCATCACCCTCCACGACGCGTCCGCTCTCGCGATCGCGGGTAACGTCGATGGACGTATAGTGCATCGCCGCGGTCGCGTAATCCTGGTTGCCTTCGCGCCAGCTCTCGGCCACGTCGCCCTTGAGCAACTTGACCTCGGACACGTCGTTCTTGAGGCCGCGCGAAGCATTCTCGCCCAGTTCCTCGGAGAGATACGACATCATCTCCGGCGTCGTCAGTTGACGCAGCGCCGAATAATCCTCGCGCCCGAAGGCAAACTGGACCTCGCGCAGCATGTCCTCGAAGCGGTCGAGATCGCCTGGCTTGACGCCAAGTTCATCGGGATTGCCACGCGGTGCCCGCGCAGGCCCACTGCCGCGCTGGCCGCCAAGCCCGCCAAGCGGCGAAGGGCCCGAACCGCCACCAGAACCACTCGAGTAGTTCATCCCCGCGCCGGCGGCGGCAGGCTGCCGCGAGTTGCGCGACAGCATCCCCATCACGAAGCGAATGACAAAGAAGATCAGCACGCCTTGCACCAGCAGGCCGAAAAGCCCGGCCATGCCGCCAAAACCGTGTCCGAGGAAAAGGCCGAACAGGCCACCGAGCATGATGCCGCTCAGCAATGAGCCACCGAAGCCGCCGAACATCGAGCGCGGCTGCGCCGTCTGCGCACCAGGACGCGGCGCCGCGTTGGTCTGGCCGGGCGTCATGCTGCGCTGTACGGGCGCGGTGACGTTGGGCGAAGTGGGCGTTGCGGGCGCGGTCTGGAAGGTGCGCGTGCCGCGGCTGCCGAAGCTGCCGCCACGCCGGGCTTCGGCCTGGTCGACCGATACCATCGAGAGAGCCATCACCAGCATTGCAAACAGGCTGGCCAGTCGAAAGCCCCTGGAGGCGAACATGTGCATCGTTCCTTGTTCAATAATTAGACGGGACAGAACATAGGAAGAGATGCCCCACATTTTTAGTGGCGACCGGCCACAATGCCATCGCACATACACAATTTATTCGGCCGACATCCCCGCTGAACCAAACCGCCATCCGCGCCGTTGTCCGTGACAAGACAACCAGGAATAAGTCATGGGCGAGCACCGCTACCATGTCGTGCTGAACGCGAACGCGGGCACGGCCAACGCAACCGGCGTTACCAAGGCCGGGTTGCAGGCAATGTTTGAGGCGAACAGTCTGCAGGCGGAAATCGATGCGGATGCCAGCCAACCCATGGCCGACCGCGTGGCGCGCGCCGTTTCGAGCGGAGCCGACATCGTCGTGGCTGCCGGTGGCGATGGCACGATTACGGCACTCGCCGCCGCTTTGGTCGATAGTCCCAAGAGCCTCGCTATCCTGCCCCTCGGCACCGTCAATGCCTTGGCCAAGGATCTCAAGGTGCCGCTCGATCTCGCAATGGCGGTAAAGAGCCTTGTGACCGCAACACCGCAAAGCATCGATGTCGGCGAGGTCAATGGCCGGGTATTCCTGCATAAGGTCGTGATCGGTTTGATCCCGGCCGTAGCGGCTGGGCGCGAGCGTATTCGCAGCAACCAGACGATGGCGGCCAAGTTGGGCCTATTGCGGTATTTCTTGCGGCGTATCGCCCGAACTCGCCGCCTTGCAGTGGTGATCGACACTGACATGAGTGACGCTAAAGCTGAGCGAGTGCAGGCGATCGCCGTGGCCAGCAATGCCTATAACGAAGGCTTTGGCCAATTCTTCCACCGCGAAAACCTAGACCGGGGGACCTTGACGCTCTATGTGCTCAAGCACTTCACCTTCGCCGATCTCGTGCGCCTGACCGGCGGTATGCTGCTGGGCCGTTGGCGCGACGACGAGGCGCTTCGAGTGGAAAGCATCACGAAGGCAACCATTCGCAGTCATAAAGCGCTGCTCAAGGTTATGTTCGACGGCGAGGTCGAGACGATGCATACCCCGCTGGACTTCCGCATCAGGCCATTGGCGCTGTCAGTGTTGACGCCGGTGGAAGTCGGCACGCCGGCAGCGCCAGAGCTGACCGGTGCTACGCCATGAAGCTCATTCATGTATCTGACCTGCATTTCGGCCACCACGATCCCGAGGCGGCAGCGGGTCTTGCGGCCGATATCGCCGGGCAAAAGCCCGACCTCATCGTGGCCAGCGGCGATTTCACCCAGGTGGGCACCAAGGAAGAATTCATCCAGGCGCGAGCGTTCCTCGATACGCTTGAGGCGCCGGTGTTTGCAGTGCCGGGCAACCACGACGTGCCCGCCGTCAATATTCTGCGCCGGTTCCTCAACCCCTATGGACTGTACCGGAAATACATCGCCAAGGACCTCGAGCCCATGCTGGAAATGGATGGGGTCGTGTTTGTCGGCATGCGGACCGCAAGGCGCGCTCGCCTTGAATGGAACTGGGGCCACGGCACGATTTCGCGCGACCAGCTCGAGCATCTCGAACAACGGTTTGCGCAAGCATCACCTGATGCCATAAGGGTGATCGTCGCCCATCACCCGCTGCTGTTTCCCACCGAGCCGATGGTGCAGAAAACCAAGCGGGTAAAGCGCGCCGACGAAGCGCTGGAGACCTTTGCGGGCTTGGGCGTGCGGTTGGTGCTATCGGGCCATTTCCACCTGTCCTACGTGCGCAAGCACGAGGCCAAGGGAACGACCAAGGAGGGCGAACCCACCGGTTTGCGGAAGTCCGCGGTCGCGCCGATCCTGATCGCACAGGCCTCTTCGACCATCTCGACGCGCCTGCGCGGCGAGGCCAATGCCTACAACATCATCGAGATCGTTCCGGACCGGATTTCAATCACTGTGCGCGAATGGCTCAACGGCAAGTGGGTGACGCGGGAGAAGGCGTCGGAGCCGGTCTGAGCTTTTCTCGACCGTCTCAAAGCTTGACCGGCGCCTCAAGGGCGCCGGTCCATCAGGTCCAAATTACCGGAGGCCCGCGCCCGGAAGAGGCACCAGCGGAGGCACGATGGATTCGTCATCGCTGGGGTTCACCTCGCCTTCGTCGGCGAGCAGTTCTTTGGCTGCATGCCAGTACTCGTCATCCTTGCCCTGCGGGGAGCCGTCGCGTTCCCAAAGCTGGTAAGCGAGTTCGCGAATTTTCTCGTCGGTAACGTCAGCCATTTTGACCTCCGGGTGAGTGTTGTGGGGAAGGAACGCAGATCCGGCACAGCGGTTGCCGTTCGGCGCATGACAAAGAGCCTGCCGGCGAGCATTTCCGCTTCACCGATTGCAGGCGTTTGCATAGGTTGCCTCGACCCAAAATGAGGCGCGAGACGTGAGCGAACACATAACAAGAGGCCAGCCCATGGCCCGCAAGGACTTTGCCCAGCCCATCATGGCGGGCGCACTGGCGGCGGTGGTGGGCTATGCCAGCACCTTCACGCTGGTATTGGCGGCGCTGACCGCGGCGGGCGCTTCGCCCCACCAGGCAGGCTCCGGGCTGTTTTCGGTGTGCATCGCCATCGGCCTGCTCAATATCGTGGTGAGCTGGCGCACCAGGGTGCCGGTGAGTTTTGCCTGGACCACCCCCGGCGCGGCCTTCCTTCTGACAGTGGGTGAGCCTGCCGGCGGCTACCCAGCGGTGGCGGGCGCATTCCTGTTCGCGGCGGCGCTGATCGTACTGGCCGGGCTGATCAAGCCGTTCGCACGGCTGGTCGCGGCCATCCCCGCGCCCATCGCCAATGCCATGCTGGCCGGCATGTTGCTGACCCTGTGCCTGGCCCCCATCAAGGCGGTGGGCGAGGTGCCGATGCTGGCGCTACCGGTCTTGATCGCCTGGGCCATCGGCCTGCGTTTCGCGCGGCGCTATGCCGTGCCGATCGCCGTGGCGGTGACGGGGATCGCTCTGGCCTTCTCGACGCATCTGGCGCCCGGCGCGCTGGATGGCAGTTGGCCCAGCATAATGCCGGTCATGCCGGTGTTCACGCTCGATGCCATCGTGCGGATCGGGTTGCCCATGTTCATCGTCACCATGGCGTCGCAGAACCTGCCGGGCCTGGCGGTGATGCAGGCCAACGGCTTCGTGCTCAAGCCCGCGCCGCTGTTCATCATGACCGGCATCGGCAGCGCCGTTACCGCGCTATTCGGTGGCCACAGCATCAACCTGGCGGCGATTACCGCGGCCATCTGCGCCGGCCCCGAGGCCCATCCCGATCGCACCAAGCGCTGGCCCGCGCCGATTTCGGCGGGCGTGATCTACCTGCTGCTGGCGCCCGGCGCTAATCTAGCCGCCGCCTTCATCGCCGCAGCGCCGCCCATCCTGATCCAGGCGGTGGCGGGCCTGGCGCTGCTCTCGAGCCTCGCCGCAGCGCTGACCGGCGCCCTGGTGCAGGAGGAAGCCCGGCTGCCGGCGATCCTGACCTTTGTCACCACGGCATCCGGCATTCTGATTCTGGGCGTCGGTGCGCCGTTCTGGGGTTTGGTGGGCGGTATCGCCCTGATGCTCATCCTGCGCTACGGGGTCAAAAAACCCATCGAGGCCATGGGCAAATGACCCCGCCCCATGCGGTCATCATCGCCGGTGGCGAGGGGCAACGCCTGGGTGGTGTGCGCAAGGCCGAACTCAAAATTGCTGGGCGCCGGCTGATCGACCGCGTGGCTTCGGCCTTGGGCACAATAGCGCCCCCTCTACTCGTCGCGACAGGGCATGGATCGCTGGCGCTGCCCGCGAATACCATCGGCGTGCCCGATCTCAACAACACTCTGGGCGGTCCACTGGCAGGCCTCGCGGCCGCGGTGGACTGGCTGGAGGAGCACGGCATTACCGACGGGCTAATCGTCTCCAGCGCCGTCGACACCCCGTTCCTTCCTACCGACTTCGTCGCGGTCCTGACCGCAGCACTCGAATCGCATGCCGCCGTCTATGCGAAGTGGGGCGACGAATTTTACCCGCCTCACGCGCTTTGG
Source organism: Devosia sp. (assembly GCF_028290435.1). Lineage (GTDB taxonomy): Bacteria > Pseudomonadota > Alphaproteobacteria > Rhizobiales > Devosiaceae > Devosia. The sequence goes on from NZ_JAQGJV010000003.1 coordinate 117,142, forward strand.
CGGCTATCGGCCATCGCCACCCTGCCCGCTCGCGTTCGCGCCGGAACAGCGCCCAAAAGCCTCAAGGCCCTGCTTGGGGAAATCGACGCCCTGGCGCAGGATTGGCAGGCGCTGTCGGCGTTCAACCCATTCGAAAACCTCAACACCCTGGCCGATCTGGTGCGGCTTGGGCGGCGTGCGCGCACCCTGCCGGACGCATAAAGGACAATTCCCACAGCCCCGCCTGCAATCAGGGCTTGGCAAAGCAAATCAAGTTCGCTACATGGACCTCGCTGTCGCAAGACGGCGCACGAATGTGATCCGCGGTAGCTCAGTGGTAGAGCAATCGGCTGTTAACCGATTGGTCGTAGGTTCGAATCCTACCCGCGGAGCCATTCGTCCTTCTGGTTGGAGCAAGGCTCGCCACACCATCCCCCTCCCCGCAATCCTGGCTTTGGCCATCCTGCCGCCCGAGAGCGACAGGCCCGCATTTTCTGAAGGTAGAGCCGGCATGAGCAATGGCAATGGTGTAGACACCGATGGCGAAAGCCAGATCACGCTGACGCGGACCATCGACGCCGATATCGAAGACGTGTTTGCCGCCTGGACCGATCCGGCGCTGATTGAGCAGTGGCAGGCCGATTATGCCGAGGTCGATCCGTTCGAGGGCGGCGAGTACAAGTTCGTCACCGAGGGCGATGACGAGGACCCCGGCGAGCACATCGTTTCCGGCGAGTTCCTGACCTTCGTGGAAAACCAGCGTCTGGTGATGAGCTGGGTGCATAAGGACGAAGAGACCGGCGAAGAGCTTATCTTCGTGCTCGATATCCTGTTCAAGGAAGTCGCCAACGGACGCACCAGCGTCACCATCATCGAGCGCGGTTTGGCCCATGCCGATCCAGAATCACGCATTTTCTCGATCGAAGCCTGGAACGCCGCCCTGGAGCAGCTCGCCGAACTGATGGAGTGATCCATCGGACGGGCGGCAGCGTATCGGTCCCCAAA